>JAOPYI010000193.1 GCA_025964675.1 Sphaerisporangium sp.
CAGTGGAGCCGCCCCCGCTGACCGCGGGTCACGCGCGATGGCCAGGCCGAGACCGGTGTCTCCGCGGTGCCGGCTGCGGGCGGTGTCCAACCGGACGAAACGGTGAAAGATCCGCTCGCGGTCGGCCACGCATCGGTCATCGGTGGCTCTCCACGTGCGGCGGCAGAGGAGGCGATCATGTGACGGTCGGCCGCCACGACCTGGACAGGGTTTGCGGCAGGCAGCAGAAAGGGGTGCGATCACAGCCGTACGGCCTGCTGGAGAACGCACTACCCATCGTCCCGGTGGGGCGAACCGGTGTCAGCGGTAGCCCGTCGCGTCAGCGGGCTTCCCTGCGTCCTGGACCTCAACGATGTACCGCCAGGCGTCGGGCTGGCTGCCGTCAACATCGGTGAAACCGTAGACTTGGGCGAGCTGCCCGCTGGACAACGACTGTCCGTTCCACCGTCCCACCTCAGAGTCTGCGGCAAGGGCCGCAACCGCCCGTCCAACGTAGGCCGCGGACTCGGAGATGACGAAATGCGGCTCCTTGCCGAGCGCGTCGCGCCAGTTCGTCTCCGTGACGCCGAACAGTTCCAGCATGATCTCCGAACGCATCCACCCCGGAGTCAGCGACACGGCGGTGACGCCGTAGGAGGCGAGCTCCTTGGCCTGGGCGAATGCCAGGCGGTTCACCGACGTCTTGGCCAGGTCGTAGAAGAAGGAGATGCGGTAGTTGGCCGCGTTGTACTCAGCGGTGCCGTCGGTCATTTCGACGACCAGGCCACCCGGCTTCCTGATGATCAATGGAAGGGCGAAGTGGCTGGTGATGATATGGGTGTCGATCGCCAGGCGCAGGATGCGCAGGCCCTTGTCCAGCGAGTGCTCCCACAGCTTCTGGTCCCAGCTGAACATCAGCTCCCCGCCCCAGATGTTGTTGACCAGGAGGTCGAGCCTCCCTTGCTCCCGGTCGATCCGCTGCACCAGCGAATGCACCTGCTCGTGCTCCAGGTGATCCACCTGCACCGCGATCCCCTGACCGCCGGCCGCGGTGACCAGTTCGGCGGTCTCCTCGATCGTTTCCGCCCGGTCCATCTCCGAGCGTTGCTCCCGGGTGCTGCGTCCCGTCACGTAGACCGTCGCCCCCGCCGCGCCCAACTCCGTAGCGATAGCACGGCCCGCACCACGCGTCGCCCCCGCGACCAGCGCGATCTTCCCTGTCAGCGTGTCACTCATGAGGCCGATGCTGGCAGGCGCGTCCGACAGAATCTCCGTCAGCAGTCACCACATGCAAGTGCTCAGATCACGGGCTGGACAGCGGACCGGGACCGCCATCGTCCAGGCGACAACCGTGACACCGCTGCCGTCGATGCCTGAAATCGTCGCGGACCTGTAAATAGCGCACGACTTCTTCCGCAGACAGTCGCCATGCAGGCCGTACACCGGGGTGTGGCAGGGCATCCTGGTCGGCGCCGTCAAGGGGTGACCGTGCGAGATCGCGCCGCGTTCCCGCGGCGTTCCAGTGGAACCGGCGCCCGCCGTAAGCTTTGAGGAACTCCGGTCCGCCACCGGCGCCGAGGCCTCGTGGGCACGTAAGCACCCGGCCAGGTCCCGGTCAGGAGTATGACGCGGGAATTGCACTCGACACTGGATGCAATGTATACGTTAAGCATGTTCTCATCCGGCGACCGTTCTACAGAGCGTCCAGGGATGCACAACCAGGCCGAACTCGCCTACCGGCGGCTGCGCGAACGGCTGATGGATGGGCACTACAATCCCGGTGACCGGCTCACCGAACTCGGCATCTGCGAAGACCTTGCCATGAGCCGGACCCCGGTCCGCGAAGCGCTGCGCCGGCTGCAGAGCGACGGCCTGGTCGCCTCGACGGGCCGGGGTGTAGTGGTGAGCTCGCTCTCTCCGCAGGATATGCAGCACGCCATGCAGCTGCACGGCGCTCTGGACGCGCTGGCCGCCAAGCTGGCCGCAACCGCGCAGCACGAGGGCCGGCTGTCCCCCGCTCAGCTCGGGGCGCTCAAAAGGGCGTCACGCAATGTGGAGGAACGGGCTGAGACCAGTGACGCGGCCGGGGCCTGGCGTGCGAACCTCGACTTCCACATGATGCTGGCCCGCCTGTCGGGCAACCCGCTGCTCGAGGACGCCCTCGACCGTATCTGGGCCCGGTTCGCGATCGTCAGCCTCAGCAACGTCAGCCGCCGCACGGACCTGACACCCCGCCAGCATGACGCGATCGTCAGCGCCATCATCGACGGCGATCCGCAACGGGCGGAGGCCGCAGCGGCCGAGCACGTGCGGGAGGCGGCGGAGATGTACGGAGAAGGTCACCAGGACCGGCGGTCGGGTCCGTCCGCCCTGTGAGCCGGCGGGCTCAGAGACGTCTGCTTGCTCAAGGCTTTGTGCTACAGCGAGCTCCTGTCCGGGCCGCCGGCCGACGGCGGGGGAGACAGCGATCGATGCCCTGACCGACCTGATCAGCTCGGACATCATGCCGAGGTCGAAGCCTTTCAGCTCGCGAAAAGGCGGCCACCCAGCCGCGACATAGAGCTACCGGCAAGTAGGGCTCTTTTCGCACAACCCCGTCTGATCCCTTGTCAGACCGTTGATGTTCAATGTATACATTGCACATCAACGGCTGAGTGCTTACTGGCGCCCCAGCCATCACCACACAAGCGGGCGCCCTGCGCGCCCGGGGAGACGTTCCACGCGCAAGGGACAAGTGCCAACGGTCGCCTCCGGAACCGGCGTTGACGAGCCGTCACCGCTTCCGGTCGCTGCCTTTGGTTCCGGGCCGAGCCACAAGGCACGGCACCGGCTCGAGGGGCTGTCCACCTGAACCGCCATCACGATCACCAACTCGAGGTGAATGTCATGCCAGGATTCGGCCGAAGCGGACGGTACGCGGCCCTGCTCAGCGGGACGGCAGCAATGCTGCTCGTCGCCACAGCGTGCAACTCCGGATCAACGCCGGGCAGCGGCTCGATCAAGATCGGCGCATCGCTGCCGCTGTCGGGCCCCGTCGCCGATGCCTCCAAACCCGCCTACGAGGGTTACAAGATCTGGCTGGACCAGGTGAACGCCGGCGGCGGGCTGCTGGGCCGCAAGGTGGAGTTGAAGGTGCTCGACGACGGCTTCGACCAGAACGCCGTCGTCGCCAACTACAACCGCCTCATCAGCCAGGAGCGCTCCGACCTCCTGCTGGGTACCTTCTCGTCCAAGCTGAACCTGCCCGCGTCCTCGGTGGCCGAGCGCAACAAGATGCTCTATGTCGAGCCGTCGGGCGGCGCCGAGGAGATCTTCACGCGCGGCTACAACTATCTGTTCTTCGCGCAGCCCAGCACCTCACTGGACCTGCCGAAGCAGTTCGTGCGGTACATCGGGTCGTTGCCGGCCGACCAGCGGCCGAAGACCGCCGCGTATCCCACGCAGGACGACCCCAACACCGACGTAACGATCAACGAGTTCCGCAAGGATCTCACCCAGCTCGGGGTGAAGGCGGTCTACAGCGAGAAGTACGCTCCCGACACGGTGAACTTCGACTCCATCGCCAGCGCCATCGCCGGTGCGAAGCCCGATCTGGTGGTCCATGGCGCGGTCGCCGCCAACGACGGCGCCGGCCTCGTCAAGGCGCTGCAGAAGCAGCAGTTCAGCCCGAAAATGATGTTCCAGACCAACGCCCCGAGCCTCCTCCAGTCCTACCCGCAGGCGATCGGTGAGAAGAACACCGAAGGCATCTTCACCTCGGCGGCCTGGAGCCCGAATTCCGACTATCCGCGCAACGCCGAGTTCGTGAAGGCGTACACGAAGGCCTACGGCTCACCGCCCAGCGACGACGCCGCCAACGCCTACACAGCCGGTCAGGTCCTTGAGGCCGCGGTCAAGGCCGTGGGCAGCCTGGACCAGGGCAAGCTGGCCGACTGGCTTCACTCGCACACCGTGCAGACCATCGTGGGCCCGCTGAAGTGGGACAAGCGCGGGGTGCCCGACGGCGACATGCTGCTGGCTCAGTGGCAGAACGGGAGGTTCGAGTTCGTTCTGCCCGACAGCCAGAAGACCGTCCAGAAGGCGATCAACCCCAAGCCCGGGTGGTCGTGATGGGGACACTCCTCCAGGCTCTGATCCTGGGGTTGCTCGTCGGTGGCGTGTACGCCCTGGTCGCCTCCGGGATGAACCTCATCTTCGGGGTGATGCAGGTGGTCAACCTCGCCCAGGGCGGCATGCTGATCCTCAGCGCGTATCTGACGTACACGCTCTGGGAGGCCACTGGACTCGATCCGCTGCTGCTCGTGGTCATCACGACGCCGTGTCTGCTGGTCGTCGGCTGGGCCACCTACTACATCTTCATCGAGCGTTCGCGGACGACCGATGCGTCGATGGCGCTGGTGACGACCTTCGGTCTCACCCTGGTCACGAAGGGCGTCATCGCGCTGATCTGGGGCAATGAGCCGCGATCGGTCACCCCCGACTACGCCAACCGGTCCTTCTCCGTCCTCGGGCTGCGCTTCCCGCAGGCCCAGGTGTACGCCTGCCTCGTCGCCGCCGTCGTGCTCACCGGCCTGTACCTGCTCCTGCGCCACACCTGGCTGGGCCAGTCCATCCGGGCCACCGCCTCCAGTTCGGAGGGCGCCCGGCTGATCGGCATCCAGGTGCGGTCCACGTGGGCGGCCGCGTTCGCACTTGGCGTGGCAGCCGCCGGAGCGGGCGGGTCGCTGCTGAGCGTCCTGTACCCCTTCATGCCCAGCTCGGCCGACCACTGGATCGGCCTGATGCTCTCCATCATCGTGCTCGGCGGCATGGGCAGCCTGCCCGGCAGTGTGCTCGGCGCTGTGGTCATCGCGCTCGCCGAATCCCTGACCTCCACCTACGTCTCCCCCGACTGGGCCGCCGCGGTCCCCTACCTGGCGATCATCCTGGTGCTCGTCGCCCGACCGCAGGGCCTGTTGGGCGCCCGGCTGCGAGAGGACATGAGCCGCGCATGACCATCAACCGTCTCCGGGCGGGCGGGATCGGCCTCGCCGCCGTGGTGCTAGCCGGCCTCCCGCTCGTCTCCGACAACGGATATCTGCAGAACATGGCGATCATGGTGTTCCTGCTGGCCGTCATGGCGTCCGGCTGGAATATCATCTCCGGGTACACCGGCTATGTCTCTCTGGGGCAGAGCGCATTCCTCGGCGCCGGCGCATACACGACCGCACTGCTGTCGATCCATACCGGCGTCTCCCCGTTGCTGGCCGCTCCCGCGGGCGGTGTGGTCGCGGCGGCGGCGGCGCTGGTGCTCAGCCTGGTGGGCCGGCGTACGCGGGGCATCGCCTTCGTGATCGTCAGCTTCGCCTTCTTGGAGTTGACGGCGCTCCTCGTGTCCAACTGGTCGTCGCTGACGAACGGCAACCACGGGCTCGCGCTGCCGCTGCCCACCTGGGACCGCGCGTACCTCAACTGGCCGTTCTACTACTACTTGCTGGTGCTGCTGGCGCTGACGGTCTGGGGCTCGTGGGCGATCCGCCGCTCCAAGCTCGGCATCGGGCTGATGGCCATCCGCGACGACGAGTCGAAGGCGGACGGCGTGGGGGTGCGCACCGACCGCTACAAGATGCTCGCCTTCGCCGCGAGCGCCTTCCCGATCGGCATCGCGGGGGGCGTCTACGCGTACTACATCGCCTTCCTCGTACCGGCGTCGATGTTCGACATCGTCATCGCCATGCAGATCGTGCTCGCTGCGCACCTGGGCGGTGTCGGCACGCTGTGGGGGCCGGTGCTGGGCGCGTTCCTGCTGGAGCCGCTCAACCAGTTCACCAACCAGAACCTCAGCGGGCCCGACGCCGGGTCGTGGCGCTTGATCATCTACGGTGCGCTGCTCGCGGCGATCGTCCTGTTCTTCCCCAAGGGCGTGCTCACGGAGGGCGCCGCCTGGCTGGCCCGTCGCCGCCGCACCGAGCCGCAGGCAACGGCCGGCACCCGCCTGACCGCGGTCCCGGACCGGCTCCCGAGGCCTACGGTGATACGGTCCCGCACCCCGCAGACGGCGAGCGCGCCGCTGCTGCGCGTAGAGGGCCTGAACAAGGCGTTCGGTGGGCTGCACGCGGTCGACGGGTGTGCGTTCACCGTCGAGCGCAACTCCATCACCGGACTGATCGGGCCCAACGGGTCCGGCAAGACGACGGTGTTCAACCTCCTCGACGGCAGCCTCGCGGCCGACGGCGGCAGCATCTACCTGGGTGAGCGGCGCATCGACCACCTGGCGCGCTGGCAGCGGGCCCACGCCGGCCTGGCCCGCACCTTCCAGGCCACCCGGGTCTTCCCCCAGCTCACCGCGCTCGAAAACCTGGCCGTGCCGAGCCGCTCCTTCTCCACGGCCGGGCTGACCGCCTCGGCCATCAGCGGCAAGGAGGCGGCCCGGGCCCACGAGTGGCTTGCCTTCGTCGGCATGGACGCCTATGCCGAGCACCGCGCGGGCGGACTGTCCTACGGGCAGCAAAAGCTCATCGAACTCGCCCAGGCGCTGATGCTGGAACCCGAGGTGCTCCTGCTCGACGAACCGGCCGCCGGCATCAACCCGACGCTCGTCGAGCGGCTCGCCGACATCGTCCGCAAGCTCAACGAGGCCGCGACGACCGTGGTGATCGTCGAGCACAACATGCCGCTGGTGCTGTCGCTGTGCGACCACATCCACGTCCTGGCCCAGGGACACGTCATCGCTAGCGGCCCGCCCGGCGAGATCGAACGGGACCCCGCCGTGCTCGACGCCTACCTCGGCGACCACACACCGGGCCCGGGGAACGACCCGGCGCCGTCGGGAGCCACCGCGTGATCACCTTCAAGAACCTGGTGGCCGGCTACGGACGTGCCGGAGACATCCTGCGCGGCATCGACTTCACCGCCCCCGAATCCGCGATCACCTGCATCGTCGGCCCCAACGGGGCAGGCAAGTCGACCGTGCTCAAGGCGTGCAGCGGACTGCTGCGCCCGCGCGGCGGCCAGGTACTGCTCGGGGATGAGGAGATCGGCGGGCGCTCCCCGGCGGAGATTCTGCGCCGCGGTGTGGTCCAGGTGCCCCAGCACCACGGGCTGTTCCCGTCGCTGACCGTGCGCGAGAACGTCATGCTCGGCGCGTTCGTGAACCGCAGGGAACGAGACCGCAACCGGCGCCGCTACGAAGAGATCGCCCAGGTGTTCCCGCTGATCGCCGAGCGGGCCGGCGACAAGGCCGCGTCCCTGTCCGGCGGGCAGCGCCGCACCGTCGAGTTCGCCCGCGCCCTGATGCTGCGCCCACGGGTCGTCCTCCTGGACGAGCCGACCCTCGGCCTCGACCCCAAGGCCTGCAAGCAGATCGCCGACTCCATCACCACGCTGAACAAGGAAGGGGTCACCGTCCTCATGGTCGAACAGAACGTCCGCTTCGGCCTCACCCTCGCCGACCATGCCGTGGTCATGGAAGGCGGCCGGGTCCTGCACACCGGCGCCGCGGACGCCCTGCTCGCCGACCCGGACATGGGCCGGCTGTTCTTCGGCGCCGCCCCCGAACAGCAAGAGACATCATGAGCGCTCCCGCGCGGAGCGGGAGCGCTGGAAGGTTTCCATGACCAGCACATACCTGAGCGTCATCCAAGCGGTTGCGACCTCCGGGGCGCGTGCCGCGCAGCCGATCCAGGTCGATGGGCTGCGGCTGCTGGCGATCCCGCAGCTTGCCTACGACATCCCCGGTGCGCCCGCGCACATGAACGGCGGTGACAGCGATACGGAGGTGCTGTTGCTCCAGCGCGACGGAGACCGCTTCGAGCCCTGGGGGAAGCTGGCGGCTCCGGGCGGCGAAGACGCCGAGTTCTTCACGATCGAAGATCGGGCGTTCTTGGCCGTGGCGAGCATCCGCACGGGGGCCGGGCCGTACGACTACACCATTCCCTCCACGGTGTTCGAGTGGGACGGCACGCGATTCGTGCCCTTCCAGGCCTTCGACGGCTTCGCCGCGAAGCAATGGCGGCACTTCGCCGTCGGCGAGAGGCACTTCCTCGCACTGGCGCAGGGAGTGGCGATCCCGGGACACGCCTCGGACAACCGCCCCTCCGTCATCTACACCTGGGACGGCCGGCGCTTCGCCCACTTCCAGGACATCCCCTCCCAGTGGGGCTACAACTGGCACGCGTTCACCGTGGACGACGAGATCTTCCTCGCGCACGCCGACCATGTGGCTCCCAGCGTGCTGTACCGGTGGGACGGGGCACAGTTCGTCCCGCACCAGCAGCTCGCCGCGGCCGCCGGCCGGGCGTTCGCGACCTTCGACGATCCGTCCGGCGGCGGCACGTACCTGGTGGTGGCCTGTATTGAGGACAGTTCGCGGGTGCTGCGCTGGGATGCCGCGGCGGCGCGGTTCGTGGAACACCAGAGGCTGCAGGGGGCGGGCGCCCGTGAACTCGCCGTCGTACAGACCGACCGCGGGCTCTACATCATCCGGATCAACTTCATCCACGGCACTCCCGCCGACCCCACGGCAGCACTGATGTCGCAAATTTACCGATGGGACGGGAGCCGCCTGGTAGTCGTCGAGGAGTTCCCGACGACGGGCGGCACCGACATCGCCGTGATGGACAGCGCGCAGGGTCCGCTGATCGTGCAGACCAACGCTCTCACTGCCGACCTGCGTTTCGCCGCCGAGACCATCGTGTACCGCTTCACGGACTGACCTGCCCCGTTCCGTGCCGTCGCTGTCGATCCGCCCTCACGTCAGTACTGCAGAAAGCGAGCTCCGTATGCCCGCGCACGACAGTCCCGAACTCATCGACCTGTTCACTGCGTACACCGCGGGACCCGAGTCCATCGGCGCGCATCTGCGCCGGTCCGCCGCGCAGGCGCGCGCGGGCGATCCCCTGCTCGTCGTGACGAGCGCCGATATGGCGCTCTACCCGGGCGACGGGCGACCGCCCACCGTGCTCGGCTTCCGCCTGTCCACACGCGGCTTCAAGGAACTGGCCGCCATATCGCACCTGGGCCCCGCCCTCGCCTCGCTCATCGAGCTGCGCCGCCACGACGCCGAAGGCGTCTGGCGAGCCGACGCGGAACGCCTTCTTGACCAGGTGCGCCGCTCCCGCGCGGCCAGCAGCACCGCGCTGTGGCGTGACCGTATCGCCGCACCCGCCTACCGGGGCCGGGAAGAGGCCATCGCGACGATGATCGACTATTCCTGCGCCGTCACCGAGCGCTATCTTCTGCGCGCCCTCGCCGACCCCTCCTATCTCAACCACCGAACGCTGCGCGAGGACTGTCTTGAGGACAACGACAACCCCGACCTCCCCGTCTCCTTCAACCGGATCATGGTCGCCACCTTCTTCCTGGTCGGCATGGACAACTCCCACCGGCTCATCGCCTGGTGCGACGAGCAGGGCATCGACTGGGCTCGCACGATGGTGGTCATCGCAGGCCAGCAGGGCCGGCCGACAGCAGGGGTCACATGGCGTACCAGCAGCGTCGCGAGCGGCGTGCTCGCCGCCTCGCGGCACGAGCTGCCGCTGAACCGGCTCTACATCGCCCCCCACGCTCCCTGCTTCGCCACACCCGTCGACGGAGACCTGAGCGAGGTCGCGGCCCTGGAACCGGTCATGCGTGAGCTGTGGGCGGGGACCAGGGCGACGGTGGAACTCGGCGGTTTGATGTTCGAGGGCTATCCGGCGTTCTCCCCGGGCGACGACCGCCCCGACCAGCTCCAGGGCCAGACCGTCACCCAGGCCGGCGACGTCATCACAGAAAGGCCCCGCATCCGCTCGGCCGAGGACTGGTTCACGCTCGTCACCCGGCTGCGCCTGGTCATGGAAGACCCGCGTCAGCTCCTGTCCGGCGCCGTCACCGACTACGCGGCCCAGCAGCTCATCATCCACGACAACGACCCCCTCGCCGTCACCGTCCCCGGCCTCGACGCCGAGCCTTACCCCGCCTACGGCACCACTCCCGCAGCAGCCTGACGGCACATCCCTCAGCAGCCCACCACTGGAAGGGACCACGCGATGCCACAACGCCCGCACAGCGGCGCCTTCTTGCACCGCCTGCAAGCCGGCGATCTCACCCTCATGCTGGCCATCCGCAGCAGCCGCACCATGGACGTCGTCCACATCGCGCGTTCAACAGGCCATCACAGCATCATGGTCGACCTGGAGCACTCCACCATGTCGACCGATGTGGCCGCTCACCTGTGCGCCGCCGCTGACGGCCTCGGTCTCACCGCGCTGGTGCGGGTCCCCGAGCGCGAGTACGGGATGATCGGCCGGCTCCTCGACGGCGGCGCTCACGGGATCATCGCGCCGCGCGTCGAAACGGTCGAGGAGGCGCGGCAAATCGCCCGGGCATGCCGCTTCGCCCCGCGCGGGCAGCGCTCCCAGACCAACATGGTGCCCCAGCTCGGCATGCGGCCCACGCCCGCACGGGAGCTCAACCCGGTGCTCGATGACGCCGCCATCGTGCAGATCCTCCTGGAGACACCGGCCGGCATCGCGAACGCGGACGCGATCGCCCAGCTGGACGGCGTGGACATGCTCGCACTCGGCGCGAACGACTTCACCGCGGAACTGGGCGTGCCGGGACGCTACGACGACCCGCGCGTGCGTGACGCCGTCGCAGCGGTCGCGGACGCGTGCCGCCGGCACGGAAAGCTCATGGTCCTTGGCGGCATCAACGACCGGTCGATCCTGGACGCACTGGTCCCGCTCGGCGTGTGTCCCCTTCGCATCACCGGCACTGACACGGCCCTGCTCTTCGAGGCCGCCAGCCTCCACGCACAGCAGGCGATGGCCCAATACGTCGAGTGAAGACGCCAAGAACCAGGACGGATCATGACTGCAGAACTTCCCAAGCCGCTGCCAATGCGGGCCGCTGAGAGCAATACGCGGCCCACGTTCCAGGTGCCCTCCAACAGCTGTGACACACACTTCCATGTGTTCGAGCCCGGCTTTGCCGCCGTGCCCAACCCTCTGTACTCGTTTCCCGACGGAACGCTCCAGCAGTATCTGCGCATGACGGAATGGCTGGGCATCGACCGCATGGTCCTGGTGCAGCCCACCTACTACGGCACCGACAACAGTCTGCTGGTCGACGTCCTGCGGAAGGTCGGCCCACGCTGCCGTGGCGTGGTGCGCATCGAGGAGGACACCCCCGAGCGGGAACTCGACCGCTACCACGAGCTGGGCGTGCGCGCTATCCGCCTTGATCTGTTCGCCCGCGCCTCCTGGCCGACCGAGGACATCATCGCCTACGTCCGCTCGATGGCCGCCCGTGCCCGCCCGCGCGGCTGGCACCTTCAGTTCTACACGCCGGGCACCGTCGTGCGGGATCTGCTCCCCTTCCTCGGCGATCTCGAGGACACCTTCGTCATCGACCACATGGGATATATGAAGGAGTCGGACGGGCTGACGCAGGGCGACTTCGACCGCCTGGTGCGGGTGCTCCACCAAGGAAGCTGCTACATCAAGCTCTCCGGCCCGTACCGCATCGCCAAGGACAAGCCCCTGTCCTCCGTGGAGCCGCTCGGCCGAGCCCTCGTGGCGGCCCGGCCCGATCGCCTTTTCTGGGGCTCGGACTGGCCGCACCTGACCGACGGACAGCGCGACACCGGCGAACTGCTGAACCTGCTGGCGGACTGGGCGCCCAACGAGGCCGACCGCCACCAGATCCTCGTCGACTCGCCCGGAAGGCTGTTCTACGCGGACTGACGCCCGGGGGCCGGGACGGGCAGCCTCTCAGGACTGGCAGCGCTGGTTGGCCTGGTACGTCCGCGTGGGGTCGTGCTGATTCGCACTACCTGAGCCGAAGGCGCGCAGGTATGGACCATTTCCTGTGGGCACCAAGCGCGGCACGATAGGGGACCACGCGGAGCTTTCTGCGGCAAAAGAAGATCTTGTGGTGAGACGTCTTCTGTCGAAAGCTCCGCGTCGCTCTCAGGGGCGTCGCGATCCGTTTTGGTTCATGCCGGCCAGTGTCATCCTGGCGATATCGAATCGCTCGATCCCCTTGCGATCATCCTGGTGTGTTGGGGTAGTTCTTCGACCTGCGCCCCGACTCGGAGTGTTTCCTGTGCGGGCGCACGTGGTGAGTCCTGTCGGTCGAAGATATCGATATCGACCTCTTCGCCTCCGACGATCAGTGTTTCCCATGCTCCGCTCACCAGCAGGGTTCGCACCGTCTCACTCTTTAGTTTTCGGACATGGTCGTTGAGGGTTGTCTCATCGGGCATGCCGGGAATGCGGGGTGACAGGCGACTCCGGATCTGTCGCAGTTGCTCCATGAGCGCGTCGATATCCGCATCCTTATCCGAACCCTCACTGCCTTCCTCAATGCCCTGGGCGATTTTGTCTTTGATCGCACAAGTGACCCCGTGCTCGTCGGTGGTCACCATTGCTTTCCATGCACGGCTCTTGTGCCGGTATTGGAGCATCGACATCGCCGCCTCATGGCGGAGGAAGTCGGCATCACGGAAGGCTCTTCCGCGCCAGCTGTGGTTGAGAGTCCGCGCCAGCGAGATGGCCGAGGCCAGTCCACTGTTGAGCCCACGCCCCGGCCAGAAGTGGATAGCGTTGGCGGCGTCCCCGAGTAGGAACCCATAGGTTCCAGGGGTGGTAGACGTTGCGGAATACAGTTGGGCGGTGAATCGTGGCCGCTGGACCATGTCCAGCCGAAATGCGGTGACGGCGCTCAGGTTCTCTTCCGTAACGCCGAAGAGCACCAGCCCTTCCATCACCCGTTTCCACAATGCCGAGCTTTTGACCAAGGCGGGAAGGAACAGCGTGCTGTGGGTCGAGCAGTGAAAGTCACCGTCGTCTGTCCGTCCCATCAGGCATGGGCGGGAGGCGATACAGTCTTCGAACACGTGCCGGACGGGATCGATCCCGATGACTTCCTTGGCCTCGGCATCGGTGAGGCGCATGTTCAGAAAGCCTTCGCCGCGCATGGCGTTCAAGAGAAAACGATTCTGGGCCACGGTCAGCAAGACCGTCATGGGGTCCGACAGGTCGGACTTCACCCGCAAGCCGAGCACGACATCTTGTACGTGCTCACCATCCAGTGAGTAGATCGACTTGTCGGCGTTGCCAAACTTGTCGGTGAAATACTCCCGCGTTCGCGAGCGCCCGCCCTCGCAGATGGCGAGGACATGGTCCTTGACCACAGTCTCATGGTGCTCGGTCGGGTAGAAGCTGGTGGGAATGAGTCGGATACGGTCGGATTTTTCGTTCGCTATTTCAAGCAGCTTGTCTTCGACATAAGCGATCCGGATATTCCGCGGACTGTAGCCGCGAATCGAATCGGGGCCGGTCGGCCACATCTCGGAGTACGATCCGGTGCTGAACAGCCGCCCTTGGACCTCCTCGGGGAGATTCAGGTATTGGCGACTCTGGACCGTCACGACCTGCTGCCGCCGGATGTTACCCTGTGCGTCGTTTTTCCATACGATCCGTGACCCGTCCTCAATCCAGCGACCGTCATACAACGTGATGGCCACTCGCCGACCCATGAGGTGTTCGAGTAGCAAGGCAAAACTCAGCCCGACAGGGCCGCCACCCGAAATCGTGACATTGAGTACTGGCCCCGGTTCAACACGCGCAGCAGATTTGATGAATGACTGAAGCACCGGGTTGGCATCCATGATCGTCTTCATTTCATCGGATGCCTCGAAACAAAATGTTTCATCACCGATCGTGATCAGATCGCCTGGCCGGAGCACGTGCGATGTGACGCGGTTCCCATTGACCAGCGTCCCGTTGCCGCTACCCCGGTCGTACAGTACGTAGCCGCCGGCCTCGGGGCGCACCTCCGCGTGAAAGCGCGAGGCTCTCGCGCTGGCGATCACCACACTGTTATCGTCCCTGCGACCGAAGGTGATGGGTGTGTCGCTGATCGGAAACCGTTGTCCAGTAAGAGGACCTTCACGCCCAACAATTGCAGGTGGCACAGGTCGGCACCCTTTCCACGGGTCATAGAACTGATGCGATCGGTACGATCAACGATCGCAAAGGCGCTGTGCGATCCATCGTGTGCCGGGTCGACCAGGTTCACCACAAGATTTTCTTCTGCTTCAGAAAGCTCCGCGTGGTTCCCTATCGTGCCACGCTTGGTGTCCACAGGAAATGGCCCACACCTGTCCGAACCGCTTGCCGTCGAACCCCGTGGCCGGGGACACCAGACGCTCCAGGACGGAAGAGTGGGCCAGTAGCCGTCGACTTCGGTGCACGGTTGTCATACCGGGGCGGAAAACCGAGAACGGCGCCGGACTGATCTGAACGGCCGGTCCCCAGGGCCGCTCAGCCGATGCTCTGCTGAGGTGTTCTACGGACATGGCCGAGCCTCTGCGCGCGGCGTGGCGTGCAGAGGCTCGGGGAGGGGCCGTCTCAGGAGACGGTGCAGGTCAGGGGTGACAGGTTGCCGTTGCCGTCGGGATAGGTGGGAGCACCGCATCCTCAGAACGCGGCTCCGGGCAGGCCGAGGATCTGCTGGATGACGTACGTGACGCGGCCATCCTTCCCGTACAGATCGCACGCCTGCCGGCCAGGCTGTCCGCGTTGCGTTCCGAACATGACGAGATCGTCGGTGTGGATGCCGGACAGGAGGTATCGGTGGTCGTGGGTCCGCTCGAGCGGCCGCTTTCGGCCGGCGCGGCGGCGGTCACCGTCCGGGTCGAACCGATCCTCAGCAGCAGCCCTGCGCGCCGGTGCCGGCGGTGGCAGGCGTGCGGCAGGCCTGTTCCCGCGAGACGTCCTGGTCGGCGATGGCGGACTTGCCGAGGGTGTCGGCGTCGGCCTTGACGACATAGACCTCCCACGGTTCGTCGCCGGGGCCGTGGACCCAGACCTTGTCCTGGAGGGCGTAGCAGCAGGAGGTGTCGTTCTCCTCGAAGGTGGCGAGGCCGGCGTCCTTCAGACGCTGGGTCGCGGCGGTCACCTGGTCGGCCTCCTCGACCTCGACGCCGAGGTGATCCATCCGGGTCGCCTCTCCGGCCTCGCCCTCGAGCAGCACCAGCTTCAGCGGAGGCTCAGTGATGGCGAAGTTCGCGTAACCGGGGCGGCGCTTGGCGGGCTCGACGCCGAACAGCTTGGAGTAGAAGGCGATCGAGCCCTCCAGGTCGGCGACGCGCAGGGCCAGCTGGACACGGGACATGGGTTCCTCCTCGGATGGACGGACGGATGGGCGAGGTCGCAGGTCGAGAGGTGAAGGTACTCAAAGACCCTCAGTAACCCCTGATTAGATGGGCATCTAATCAGGGCAGGACGCCAGCTTGCACTGCTGCATAGATATCTGTCAAATTAGATGTATGTCGAAGCAGGACTTCCCGATCATCGCCCTCGCCGGGACCGATCAGGCCGCGGGGGCGTGCTGCCCCCCGCTGGTCTGTGAGCCTCTGAGCACGGCCGAGGCCGAGGAGCTGGCGTCGTTGTTCAAAGCGGTCGCCGATCCCGTACGGCTGCGGCTGCTGTCGCTGATCGCCTGCCACGAGGGTGGGGAGGCCTGCGTGTGTGACCTGACCGGGGCGTTCGACCTGACGGCGCCGACCATCAGTCATCACCTGAAGGTGCTGAAGCAGGCCAGGCTGATCGACTCGGAGCGGCGGGGAACGTGGGTCTACTACTGGGTGAACCCCGGCATGCTGGAGCGGCTGTCGGCGATTCTCGGCCCCCACGCGATGGCGACGGCATGACGCCCCCGGAGCGGCGGCTCTCGGTGCTGGACCGGTTGCTGCCGGTCTGGATCGCCGCCGCGATGATCGTGGGCCTGGTGGCCGGCCGGATGGTCCCCGGCCTCGGCGCGGGCCTGGACACGGTGAAGGTGGACGGCATCTCGCTGCCCATCGCGCTCGGCCTGCTGGTGATGATGTATCCGGTGCTGGCCAAGGTCCGCTACGACCGGCTGGATACGGTGACGCGTGACCGGCGGCTGCTGATCCCGTCCCTGGTGCTGAACTGGGTGGCCGGCCCTGCCCTGATGTTCGCCCTGGCGTGGATCTTCCTGCCCGACCTGCCCGCCTACCGCACCGGACTGATCATCGTGGGGCTGGCCCGCTGCATCGCCATGGTGATCATCTGGAACGATCTGGCATGCGGCGATCGGGAGGCCGCCGCCGTCCTGGTCGCGCTGAACAGCGTGTTCCAGGTGGTGGCGTTCGCGTTGCTGGGCTGGTTCTACCTGAGCGTGCTGCCGGGGTGGCTCGGCCTGTCCCAGACCACGCTGGATGTCTCGGCCTGGGGCATCGCCCGATCTGTCGTCATTTTCCTGGGCATCCCGCTGGTCGCCGGCTACCTCACCCGCCGGTTGGGCGAGAAGGCTCGAGGCCGGGAGTGGTACGAAACGCGGTTCCTGCCCAAGATCGGCCCGGCCGCTCTGTGGGGGTTGCTGTTCACCATCGTGATCCTGTTCGCCCTGCAAGGCGATGCCATCAGCTCCAAGCCGTGGGACGTCGCCCGCATCGCGCTGCCACTGCTTGTCTACTTCGCAGTCATGTGGGCTGGTTCGTTCGCCGTGGGCCGGCTGGTCGGGCTGGGGTACGAGCGGACGGCGACGCTGGCGTTCACCGCGGCCGGCAACAACTTCGAGCTGGCCATCGCGGTCGCCATCGCCACCTTCGGCGTCACCTCAGGCCAGGCCTTGGCCGGCGTGGTGGGCCCGCTTATCGAGGTGCCGGTCCTGGTCGGGCTGGTCTACGTGTCCCTGGCGTTGCGCCGCCGTATCACCCCCCTTGTTGTAGCCGCCTCGCCCGAGGCCACCCACGTCTCTGCCACCTGACAGACCTGTCACTGGAAGGCGCTCCCGCGTTCAAGGAGTAACTCGTGTCCGACGTTCCCGAAGTGCTGTTCGTCTGCGTCCACAATGCCGGGCGCTCCCAGATGGCCGCCGCCCTGCTGGACCACCACGCCGCCGGGCGTATCCGCGTCCGCTCGGCCGGCTCCGCCCCCGCCGACTCGATCAACCCCGCCGTCGTCACCGCCATGGACGAGCTCGGCCTGGATCTGGCCAAGGAGTTCCCCAAGCCCCTGACCAGCGAGGCGGTACGATCCGCCGACGTGGTCATCACCATGGGCTGCGGGGACGCCTGCCCGATCTTCTCGGGCAAGCGCTACCTGGACTGGCAACTGCCCGATCCGGCGGGCAAGACAATCGACGAGATACGCCCCATACGCGATGAGATCGACCATCGAGTCAGAGAGCTGCTCGCGGAGCTGACGTAAGCCCGCCTCCCGTGAAAGAGATATCCACCGTGATCATCCGGCCCATGCGAGCCGCCGACGCTGACGAGGTCCTCGGCATCTACCAGGCCGGGCTCGACGGTGGCGACGCCAGCTTCGAGACCACCGCACCCACATGGCAGGCCTTCGACGCCGCCAAGCTTCCCCTTCATCGGCACGTCGCCGTCGACGCCGTCACCGGCCACCTGCTCGGCTGGGTCGCCGCCACCGCCGTCTCAGACCGATGCGTCTACGCGGGGGTCGTCGAGCACTCGATCTACGTCGCTCCAGGCAACCACGGCCGCGGCATCGGGGCCGCGCTCCTGAACGCCCTCATCGAATCAACCGAGGCCGCCGGCATCTGGACCATCCAATCCGGCATCTTCCCCGAGAACACCGCCAGCCTCCACCTGCACGAGAAGGCGGGTTTCCGCACCGTGGGCACCCGGCACCACATAGGCCGTCACCATGGCCGCTGGCGCGACGTCGTCCTGCTCGAACGCCGCAGCGCCAAGGCGGGCGCAGACTGAACCGCCAGAGTAGGCCGTCACTCCTCTTCCTCGGTGTACGCCTCGTAGAGCTCGCGGCGGAGGAGATCGGTGCGGACCATCAGCGCGCCTAGGAGCTCCTCGTCGTTCAGGCCGTCGGTCCTTCTGAAAGCCCACGAAGAGCGGCCCTCGTCGTCGAAGCACTTGACCAGGATGATCGCGCCCAGGGCCGTCCAGCCCTCGGGGAGCGGGGACACGACGAGCCCCGCCAGAGCCTCGCCCACCGGGACGTAATCATCCTCTTCCACCGTGACTTCTCCCAAAGTGTGCGTGCCCGTACCGGGGAACACCGTACGGGACGCGAAATTGCTGAGTGAACATGTACAGGCGAAATGCCCGGTGCGCGGGCCGTGAACGCCTCCGAAGCCGTCATTCTTCGTGCGGACGCCTCCCCGTGCGCCGCGGCCCCAGCGCGCCCTCCGCGCTGAAGCCCGCCATCGGGGTGATCGTCGCCGTGCCCCCTCCGCCATGCGTTCCTCGGGGCGGGACTCCGCGGCGGTCATCGGCGCGCGCCGATATCGAGGTGCGTGGAGTCGCCCGCGCTAGGTAACCTCCGCGAGAAGGTTGGGGAGGGATCGTCGTGGCGCATGTCGAGGTCGGCCGTCTGACGTATGTACTGCCGGATGGGCGCCCGTTGCTGAACGAGGTCTCCTTCCGGATCGGCGAGGGCGTCAAGGCGGCGCTGGTGGGGCCGAACGGCGCGGGCAAGACCACTTTGATGCGGCTGATCGCGGGCGACCTGCGGGCGGTCGAGGGGAGCGTCGCCAGCTCTGGTGGCCTCGGCATCATGCGGCAGTTCATCGGGAGCATCCGCGACGGCCGCACCGTGCAGGAGCTGCTGCTGTCAGTGGCTCCCGAGCGCGTGCGCGAGTCGGCGCGCAAGCTCGACGAGGCCGAGCTCGTCATGATGGACCGCGACGACGAGAAGACCCAGATGCGCTACGCCCAGGCGATCACGGACCACACCGACGCCGGCGGCTACGACATCGAGGTGCTCTGGGACACCTGCACGATCGCCGCCCTCGGCGCGCCGTACGACAACGTGAAGTACCGCGAGGTCAGCACCCTGTCGGGCGGTGAGCAGAAGCGGCTGGTGCTGGAGGCGCTCCTCCGTGGCCCCGACCAGACCCTGCTTCTCGACGAGCCCGACAACTACCTCGACGTTCCGGGCAAGCTCTGGCTCGAGCAGGCTCTCAGGGAGACGCCGAAGACCGTCCTGCTCGTCTCCCACGACCGGCAGCTGCTGGCGAACGCCGCCGACCGCATCGTCACCGTTGAGTCCGGCAACGTGTGGATCCACGGCGGCGGCTTCATCACCTACGCCGCGGCCCGCAAGGAGCGCAACGAGCGTCTCGACGAGCTGCGCCGCCGCTGGGACGAGGAGTACGCGAAGATCAAGCGCCTGGTCACCATGCTGAAGCAGAAGGCCATGTACAACGACGGCATGGCCCCGGCCTACCACGCGGCACAGACCCGCCTCCGGCGGTTCGAGGAGGCCGGGCCGCCCGAGGAGGCGCCCAAGGACCAGATGATCACCATGCGCCTGCGCGGCGGGCGCACGGGCAAGCGGGCGGTGATCTGCGAGGGTCTGGAGCTGACCGGTCTCATGCGGCCGTTCGACCTGGAGGTCTGGTACGGCGAGCGGGTGGCGGTGCTCGGCTCCAACGGCTCGGGCAAGTCCCACTTCCTCCGCCTCGTCGCGGGGGAGGAGATCCGGCACACCGGCGTCGCGCGGCTCGGGGCGAGGGTCGTCCCCGGCCACTTCGCCCAGACGCACACCCGGCCCGAGCTCCAGGGCAGGACCCCCTGCGAGATCGTCATGACCGAGCACGCCAGGCTGAAGAACGAGGCGATGAAGGCGCTTGCGCGCTACGAGCTGGCGGGCACCATCGCCGAGCAGCGCTTCGAGACGCTGTCGGGCGGCCAGCAGGCCAGGCTGCAGATCCTCTTGCTGGAGCTGTCCGGCACGACGCTGCTCCTGCTGGACGAGCCGACCGACAACCTCGACCTCGCGAGCGCCGAAGCCCTGCAGGAGGGCCTGGACCAGTTCCAGGGGACCGTGCTCGCCGTCACCCACGACCGCTGGTTCGCCGCCGACTTCGACCGCTACCTGGTGTTCGGCGCCGACGGACAGGTGTACGAGTCGCCTGAGCCGGTCTGGGACGAGGCCCGGGTGGTGCGGGATCGCTGAGGCGCGCCGCGCCCGGCGGGAGGTGTGGGGCCGTTAAAGAATCCGTACGGCTTGCGCGTGTCGCGGGAGTCACGCCCGACTAACCGGGCTATGACGGCCTTGTGACCCAGCGTAGTCGAAACACGACAGCACTCGTACTCGGACTCGGGGTAGTGGCGGCAGCGACGCTTCTCGCCGGGTGTGGCCGCGACGAGCCGCGGCGTAAGCAGCCGCTCAAGCCGCTCGTCATCAAGGAGCAGACGTCATCGGTCACCCAGGGGACCGGTGGCTACGTGGTGACCTGGGCGGGCGTCATCAGCAACCCGAACCGGTGGCACTTCGGCGAGAACGTCGCCGCCACCGTGGTGGGGCGCGACGCGGCCGGCAAGGAGGTCGTCCGCATGGAGCAGCCTCTGGACGCCGTGCCTCCGGCGGGATCGCTCAAGTTCACCGGCCAGGCCATGGCGTCCGCCAAGCCGGTGGACGTGAGGGTGGCGTACAAGCCGGCCCAGTGGCGGCAGGCGGCACGGATCCCCTCGGCGTTCGTGACGTTCCCGATCTCGGCGTCCAGGACCGAGAAGCTCGGCAACGGCTCGTACCTCGTGACCGGCGCGGTCGGGAACCCGTACCAGAAGGCGGCGACCAGCCTCGTGGTGACCGCGCTGCTGAGGGACAAGGACGGCAAGCTCGTCGGCGGGGCCAGCACGTACGTGGACGACGTGCACGCGGAGGCTCCTCGCCGGTTCGTCCTGACCATCGACAGTCTGAACGGCGTCGGGCCGGTGGCGCGTACGGACATCAGCGCCAGGACCTGGGGGTCGAGCGGGCGGCCGTACGAGGAACTGGCCATGAGCGGCGCGGTGCCGCCCAGCACGGTCAAGCCGAAGACACCGCCGTTCGCCAGGGACCGCGGGTACCAGGCGATGCCGGTCGACCGACGGCCGTGAGCGCCGGGCTGACGATGCCCACGTCCGGTGGCGAGCGGCCGCCCCCACTATGGATCTTGAAATCACCGGCGGGTTACGGTAGTTACATGACTTCCCCCCGGATAGTCCTGTTCGGTGCCACCGGGTTCACCGGCCGGCTCACCGTCGAGGCGCTCCTGGCCCGCGGTGCCCACCCCCTGCTGGCAGGAAGGGACCCGGCAAGGTTGGAGGCGCTCGCCTCCTCGCTGCCGGTCGAACTGCCGACCGCGGTCGCCGACGTGAACCGGCCGGCCACGCTACGCAGGATCATCGAGCCGGGGAATGTGGTCATCTCCACTGTGGGGCCGTTCGCCCGGTGGGGGGAGCCCGCGGTCGAGGCCGCGATCGAGGCGGGTGGCGTCTACCTCGACTCCACCGGCGAACCGACGTTCATCCGGCGGATCTTCCAGCGGTACGGCCCCGCGGCCGCCGCCTCAGGGACCACGCTGCTCACGGCGTTCGGATACGACTACGTTCCGGGAAATCTCGCGGCCTCTCTTGCCTTGCAGAAGGCGGGATCAGAAGCAGTCCGGGTCGATATAGGCTATTTCGTCCAAGGCAATATGGCGCGCCGAACCAGCGCAGGCACGCGGGCGTCCGCCCTTGGAATGGTCCTCGAACCGATGTACGGCTTTCGCCATGGCCGCATTCTTCGCGAACACGGGCGCACCCGGACTTTCTCCGTAAACGGCCGCCGGAGGCATGGACTGTCCGTGGGCGCCTCCGAGCATTTCGCCCTGCCGCGCACGCATTCCGGCCTCCGCGAGGTGAACGTCTACCTGGGCTGGCTCGGCGGGCTCACCAGGGCCGCCGGGGTGCTGTCCAGGGCCACCCCCTTCATCGCGGCGATCCCCGGTGTCAAGCGGGTCACAGAAGCCGTCGCCGACCGGGTGATCCAGTCGGCGAACCGGGACGACTCGGCGGCGTCCGGCGACGGCATCTCATCGCAGATCGTCGCCGAAGCCTACGACCAGGGCGGCAGGCGGCTCTCCTCGGTGGAACTGCGGGGCGGCGACCCTTACGACTTCACCGCGCGCGCTCTGGCGTGGGCCGCCACCACCGCCGCCACCGGAGGCGTGACCGCGCAAGGAGCCGTGGGGCCGGTGGAGGCGTTCGGCCTGGAGACCCTCACGCGGGGTTGCGCGGAGGCGGGGCTGCGCGCAGAGCCGTGATCATTTGACACCGTCGCGCCGATGAGCGGCCATGTCATGCGAAATACTTGGTGCGCAGGAGATATGGTCGTACGAAAAGCGGGGTCTTAAGGTCACGAAAGGTTCGACACCGCCACCCGCCAGGACCTGCGCTTCCTCCAGCCAAACCCGCTAATGGTGATATGTCGAATTTGATGGCCATATCGGACCTAGGCCGCGCCAAACAATCTTGCTCTGTTTCATCACGGTATTAATACAACGCTGGTCATGTCAGGGAAACGGTAGAGCGAGCAGTTACCAAGCCTTTACTGTCGGTCACATGAATGACAGCGTCCTGGTCGAGGCACTCCGCGCCCGCGATCCCGGTGCCCTCGCTGCCCTCTACGACAGCCACGCCGACAGCGTCTACAGATACGCCTGGGCCGTCCTCGAGAGCCCCGACAGCGCGCAGGTCGCGTTGCGCGACACGTTGATCGCGGCAGAGGCGCACGTTCACGCGCTGGCCGACCCCGAGCGGCTGCGTGTCTGGCTCTACGCGCTGGCGCGAGGGGAATGCGTGCGCAGGCGCTCGGTCGTCCCGTCGGCCGGCGGCGAGGAGACCGCGTCCGGCGGCCAGGCGGTGCCGGAGGCTCCGGACGGCGACCTCCGGCTGGTCGCCGTGAACGCCGTCGGGGCCCTGCCGCGCGACGAGAGGGAGATCCTCGACCTCCTCACCCGGCACGCCATCCCCGAGCACGAGCTCTCCACCGTGCTCGGCATCACGGCGGCCGAGGCCGACCGGCTCCGGCAGGACGCCTGCGGGCGCCTGCAGGCCCTGGTGACCATCGAGATCCTGGCCCGAAACGCCGCGCACGACTGCCCGGGCAGGGCGGAGATCATCTCTGGCTTCACCGGCGACCTCGATGAGGAGACACGCGAGCGGCTCCTCCAGCACCTCGAGCACTGCACCGCCTGCGCCCCGCATCTCGAGCGCCAGGTCTCGGCGGCCAAGGTCTTCAACCTGCTTCCCGAGCCCCTGTTACCAGAGACCCTGCGCGTGCGCGTGATGAGCTGTTTCATCGACCCCGAGCTGGTCCCGTACCGCCGGTTCGTCGCGCGTCGTACGGGGTTGCTCAACTCCGACGGGTTTCCCGTTCGCGGGACCAAAGGGGATCGGCGCTGGCCTCAGGGTCTTGCGGGCGCTGTGGCGGCGGTCGCTATGGTCCTCGGCGCCATAGTCCTCTACAGCGCCCTGCGCGCGGCGGACGACCCGCTCCCACGTAGCGGGTACGGCGCCTTGCCCGCGCCGCCGGCGTCGCCCGCGGGGGGGACGCCGGCCGGCGCCGATCCCACCAGGCATCCCGCGGCGCTGACGCCCGTCGCCGGCGGCACGCCGTCCGTCCCCGCGGCCTCTCCCGGATCCGTGGTGCCGCCCATCGCCGTGATACGCCTGGGCACCGGCGTGCCGATCCCGCCGGCGCTCGTGGCGACGCCCTCCCCGTCACGCTCCACGCACGCCGGGACCCCGAGGCCGGCGCCGTCGTCCTCTCCTCTTCCGACACCTCCTCCGGCTCCGCCGACAGACAGCCCGACCGTCGTCCCGCCCACACCTCCCGCCACGCCCACTGAGCCGCCCGGGGAGCCCTCGGGCGAGCCGACGCCGACGGCGAGTCATCAGCACGACCCCGCGCCCACGCCCTGTCCCTCCAAGCCCCGGCGCACCCCGCCGGCCACTCCCTCGCCTTCGAGGGCGGGCGACCCGTCCTCGACTCTGGCGCCGTCGCACGGCCACGCGCGGCACGCCTCCGGGGGCTACCCGCCCCCGCCCCGGCGGGAGTGGGGTCACCGGTCGCGGTGGCTTGGACGCCCGGGCGAATTCCACCACGTCGAGTGATCGCCACTCTCGACCGTGTTCACCTTCCGTGACGACCCGCATCTCGGTCGCAGGGTGTTCCCGCGCCCGGTCGCACCTGAGCTGACCCGTCTGGTGCCCCGCATCCACCGCGCCGACTGGCCGGTCTGGCTCGACCCGGGGCCGAGGATGCTGCGCGACGTGCTCGAACTGTGCCGCCTGCAGACCGCTCGCGGTCTCGCCGTGCTCTCCTGGCTGTCGGAGGGCGAGGTGCCCGATGACGTCGCCTGGCTCTGGCCGGGATGCCGCCTCACCGGGCCCAGGCAGCACCTGATGTACGAGGCCGCCGCCGCGATCCCCGACGCCGCGCTCGGCCTCGTGGTCTCCAACTGGACCTGGGTGCTCGACACCCGTTTCGCGGGCCAAGTCACGGCCCCCTACCTCGCCGGCACCGCCTATCCCGACGACGGGTACACCGCCGCGCAGGCGACCGTGACGCTGATGCGCATCTGGGAGCGGCACGCCGAGGCGCGGCCCGCGCTGGGCGCCGCCTGGGCGGCGAGCCGCACGACAGCCGACTGGTGCAAGGCGGCCGAGCTGTGCGCCGCGTACCACCGTGAGGCCCCGGTCTTCACCTATCCCAGGGGCCCGTTTCCCTCCTTGGCCGGCATCCGGCCCTGGATATCGCGCCTGCTCCGTCTCGTCTGATCACAGAAAGTGACGGACAGCGTGTGCGGAATGTGACCGCAGGGAAACCTGTGGATGTGGTGCGATGTCACCCCCGACGCCCACGCGAGACTTTCAGCTTGGCGAGTCGAGAGGGGTGCGCATGCCACTGGATGTGCGTCGCCGTACGGCCGCTGTGGTGATCCTTTTCGCCTGCGGCCTCGTAGGAACCCAGGAATGCGCGGTGTGGGCCGAGACCGGCCCCCGCCCCACCGGCGGGAACGACTGGACACCCGGTCCGGTCACGCATGAGTGGGGCGGCCCGTGGGCCGCGCGCAAGGGGATGGGCACGCGGCTCGGCGACCTGGCGGCCAACTGGGCCCTGACCCAGCTCGGCAAGCCCTACGTCTGGGCTGCCGCCGGGCCCCGGGCGTACGACTGCTCGGGCCTGACCATGCGGGCGTGGCAGCGGGCCGGGATCGGCCTGCCCCACTGGACCGGCACCCAGTGGAGCTCGGGCCCGCAGGTTGCCCTGGCCTCCCTGCGCCGCGGTGACCTGCTGTTCTTCGGGCGCTACACCGGCGATCCCGGCACCATCCGCCACGTCGGCATCTACATCGGCGGAGGTCAGATGGTCCACGCCCCCAAAACAGGGGACGTGGTGCGCATCGCCTCCATCTGGCGCCCGCACCTGGTCGGCGTGGTGCGGCCGGGCAACCGGGTCGCCGCGTGAGCACGGGCGCGTGGTGCTTCGCGTGTGTCGTGTCGGCCTCCCCCGGCGGGTGGCCCTTCCTCAGGAGCCTGCCCGCGGGAGCGGTCGTACGGTGCCTGAAGGGGCTCCTGCCGGCCGGGGACCCCGGCCGGCTGAAGGCGCCCTGCGATGGTCAGTGCTGCTCGCCCCTGCCCGGGTGCCCCTCCCCGTCGGTCAGATCGATGTGATCGAGATGGCGCTTGATGGAACGATGGATCTCCAGCTCGGCCTCGACGCGGCCGACCCAGTTGGCGCCCTCGACCGACTTGCCCGGCTCGAGATCCTTGTAGACCTCGAAGAAGTGCTGGATCTCCAGCCGGTCGAACTCCGGGACGTGGTGGATGTCGCGGATGTGCTCCATGCGGGGATCCGTGGCCGGCACGCACAGGACCTTGTCGTCGCCGCCCTTCTCGTCGGTCATCCGGAACATCCCGACCGCCCGGCAACTGATCAGGCAGCCGGGGAACGTGGGCTCCTGGAGGAGCACGAGCGCGTCGAGGGGGTCGCCGTCCTCGCCCAGGGTGTCTTCGATGAAGCCGTAGTCGGCGGGGTACTGCGTGGAGGTGAAAAGAAGGCGGTCCAGGCGGATCCGGCCCGTCTTGTGATCAACCTCGTACTTGTTGCGTTGTCCTTTCGGAATCTCAACGACAACGTCGAACTCCACTGCGGTTCCTCCGCTCAAGCCCCACCGGGAGATCCGGCCGGGCGTTAATGTCTCGTAGGCGTATATCCAGGATGACGCATGCCGGAAAGAGGTCAGTGAGGTGGTGCGGCGCGAGCGCTTGGCGGCGGTGGCGACCCTCGCCCTGCTCCAGGTGTTCGTCTGCGCTGTGGGCGCGTACGTCCTCGCAGGGGGCGGGCTGAGCGGTCTGGCCGCGAAGCCGCCCAGCAGGACCGCCTCGCCGGCGCCGTCCGCCGTCGCCCTGGTGACCGCGGGACCGGTGCTGGCGCTCGCTCCTGACGGGTCTCCCCCAGGAAAGACTACTTTGGCGGCCCGGCTCGCCCGCGCGCTCGGCGACTCGGCGCTGGGCGGCAACGTCGGCGCCGTTGTGATCGACGTCGCCGCAGGCACCGTGCTCTTCGGCAGCAGGGCCGACACCGGCATCACACCCGCCTCCACCACCAAGGTCGCCACGGCCGTGGCCGCGCTGACCTCCCTCGGTCCTGACACCCGGCTGGCCACGCGGGTCGTCCAGCCCAAGGGCGGCGCGATCACCATCGTGGGCGGCGGCGACCCGACGCTCGCCGGGCCGAAGGCCGGGAGATCCTCCTATCCCCGGTCGGCCTCGCTCGTCGCGCTGGCCTTCCGTACGGCCCAGGCGCTCAAGGCCGCGGGCGTCACCTCGGTCGGCCTCAGCTACGACGACACCCTCTTCTCTGGCGCTCGTACGGCGCCAGGCTGGAAGCCGGGGTACGTCCCCGAGGGCAGCGTCGCCCCCGTGACGGCTCTGACGATCGACGAGGGGCGCCAGGACCCGAGAACCTCCGCGCGGTACGAGGACCCGCCGAGGTCGACGGCCGCGGCGTTCGCCTCACTGCTCGGCCGGTACGGCGTCAAGGTGGGCAGGTCGATCAGGCCGGCGCGGACGGCGGTCACCGACAAGGAGATCGCCAGGGTGGAGTCGCCACCCGTGTACGAGCTGGTCGAGCACATGCTGACGTTGAGCGACAACGACCTCGCCGAGGCGCTCGCCCACCTCGTCGCGGTCAAGGAGGGCAGGCCCGGCACCTTCACGGGGGTCGCTGAGGCCGTGCGGGGCACGCTGATGAAGCTCGGCGTGGGCGACGGCGTCGTGGTCTACGACGGGAGCGGGCTGTCGACCCGCAACCGCATCACCCCCGCCGCGCTGGCCCGCCTGATCGCGCTGTCGGCCTCGCCGTCCAACCCGCGGCTGCACGCCCTGATCAGCGGTCTGCCCATCGCCGGGTTCACCGGCACGCTCGGCCGCAGGTACGACAAGGAAGAGACAAAGGGTGCAGCCGGAGTGGTGAGGGCTAAAACGGGCACGTTGAACGGGGTGAACACCCTGACGGGTCTCGCCAGGACCGCTGACGGTCGTTTGGTGTCCTTCGCTTTCATGGCCGACAACGTCTCGGATCCGGACGGTGCCGTGGCGGCGCTCGACCGGCTGGCCGCACTCGTCTCCAGGTGCGGTTGCTCATAACTCGACCGCACGACGTACGGTGGTGAACATGCAGGTGATCGACTGGGATCTGGCCGTAACTACCGGCGTCCGCCTTGTCCGTCCTGGGCCTCAGGTGAGCCGGGAGGAGGCGAGACATGCCGTCACCGAGCTCAGGCGGCTGTCGCGCGAAGCCGAAGCGCACGTGCAGGAGTTCGCCCGGATCGACGGGGCGGCGGCCCCCGTGGAGGCCACGGTCGTGGACCGCCCCGGGTGGATCCGCGCCAACGTCGAGGGTTTCCGGGTCGTCCTCGAGCCGCTGACCGAGCGCATGAACCAAAGGCGCACGCAGATTCCCGCCATAGTGGGCGCCGTCGGCTCCCGTGTGACGGGGGTCGAGGTGGGGGCCGTGCTGGCGTTCCTCGCCACGCGCGTGCTCGGGCAGTACGAGCTGTTCCTCCCGCCCGACCCGAGCGGCCGGGCGCCCACGGGGCGGCTCACCTTGGTCGCGCCCAACATCGTGCAGACCGAGCGCGAGCTCGGGGTCAACCCCCGTGACTTCCGGCTCTGGGTCTGCCTCCACGAGGAGACCCACCGGGTGCAGTTCACCGGCGTGTCATGGCTGCGCGAGTACGTCAGGGCGCAGATGACGGAGTTCCTGCTCGCCTCCGACCTCGATCTCGGCACCATGCTCGAGCGCGTGCGCGCCGCCTCCGACGCCGTGGCCGACGCGATCAAGGGCGGCGAGGGCAACCTCATCGACGCGATCCAGACGCCGGAGCAGAAGGAGATCCTCGACCGGCTGACGGCTGTGATGACGCTGGTCGAGGGCCACGGTGACTACGTCATGGACGCCGTCGGGCCCGCGGTCGTGCCGTCCGTCGCCGACATCCGCTCGAAGTTCCAGCACCGCAGAGAGGGCGGCTCCCGGTTCGACAGGACCATCAGGCGCCTGCTCGGAGTCGATCTGAAGATGAAGCAGTACGCCGAAGGGTCGGCCTTCGTGCGCAAGGTCGTCGACGAGGTCGGCGTCGGCGGGTTCAACCGCGTCTGGGGCTCGCCCGAGACGCTGCCGAGCCACACCGAGATCCAGAACCCCGAGCGGTGGATCTCCCGAGTGGTCCGCACGGGCGAGCTTCCGTCGGCCAACGGGCACGTCTAGCGTCACGGGCTCCGAAGCCCCACCACACTAGGGAGCATGGGACCGCATCCCGCAGTGGCGGAGATCCGCCGTGCCGTACGGCTCTCGCTCGCCGATGTGACGCACGGCGCGCTCGTCCTGGTCGCGTGCAGCGGCGGGGGCGACTCGCTCGCGCTCGCGGCCTGCCTGGGGTTCACCGCGCCCCGGCAGGGCCTGCGGGCCGGGCTCCTGACCGTCGACCACGGCCTCCAGGAAGGCTCGCGCGAGCGCGCCCACGACGTCGTGGGGCTTGCCGCGGACTTCGGCCTCGAGCCCGCGGAGGCCCTCACCGTCACGGTGGGAAGGGCCGGCGGTCCGGAGGCTGCCGCCCGGGACGCCAGGTATGAGGCGCTTTCTGTGGCCGCGAAACGGCTCGGCGCGTCGGCCGTGCTGCTGGGGCACACGCGCGACGACCAGGCCGAGACCGTGCTGCTGCGGCTCGCGCGGGGGAGCGGCACCCGGTCACTCGCCGGCATGCCGGGAACCTCCGGCATCTACCGGCGTCCCCTGCTCGGCGTCGCCCGCGAGACGACCCTGGCCGCGTGCGAGGCGCTCGGCCTCGTGCCGTGGGACGACCCTCACAACATCGACCCTGCCTACTCCCGAGTGCGCGTCAGGCACGACGTGCTGCCGGTGCTCGAACGGGCGCTCGGGCCTGGGGTGACGGACGCGCTCGCCCGTACGGCGAACCTGTGCAGGGACGACGCCGACGCCCTCGACCAGTGGGCCGACGAGGTCTACGCCCAGTTCAGGTGGATCGGGGCCGACCTCACCGTCGCGGGGCTGAAGGACCTGCCCGGCGCGGTGCGGCGCCGGGTGATCCAGCGGGCGGCCCTCGCGGCGGGCGCGACGGCGTCGGCGCTGGCGGCCGTCCACATCGAGCAGGTCGACCGCCTGATCACCGAGTGGCGGGGGCAGCGGGTCGTCGAGCTACCCGGGGGGGTGGGAGTGGTCCGGCGATATGGCACCCTGATATTCGCCAGCACCCTCTCATGAAGGAAAACCCCAGGTGGACGCAGCCGACATGGGCATGGACCTGGAAAAGGTCCTCATTCCCGAGGAAGAACTTCAGGCGAAGATCAAGGAGCTCGCCGGGCAGATCGACGCGGACTACGCGGGCAAGAACCTATTGATCGTCGGGGTTCTCAAGGGTGCGGTCATGATCATGGCCGATCTGGCGCGAGCGCTGCACATCGAGGTCCACATGGATTGGATGGCCGTCTCGTCCTACGGCGCGGGCACCAAGTCTTCGGGTGTCGTCCGCACCCTCAAGGACCTCGACACCGACATCGCCGGGCGGCACGTCCTCGTGGTGGAGGACATCATCGACTCCGGGTTGACGCTGTCATGGTTGATCCACAACCTGCGGTCACGCGACCCCGCCTCCGTGGAGATCTGCACCCTGCTCCGCAAACCGGATGCCGTGAAGGTGCCGATTGATGTGAAGTACGTGGGGTTCGACATCCCGAACGAATTCGTGATCGGGTACGGGCTCGACTACGCCGAGCGCTACCGGAATCTTCCGTTCATCGGCACGCTGGCACGCCACGTATACGGTGCGGAGTAAGCCCTGAGCGAAGTTCCAGGTCTTCAACTGGTGCGATACAGCGTTATTCGGTCTGGTCGTGGGGAACACGGGACCGCCTGACGTACGTTGGTAGGACAAAGCCGGTGTCGCCGGGGCAGTGACCCTGCGCCGCGGCCCGGTGTACCTTCGGATGTCTCGGAGGTGCGATTGCCTCCGGGTAGTCAGTAGGAGCGGTTTGGGATGCCGCTAACCCCGGGCTCGCCCGGGGCGTCAGGCCGCGTTCAGGAAGGGACGGGCCCGCAGGGGTTCCGCATCGGATGGATCTCAAGCGATTTACACGTGGGCCACTGCTGTGGATCCTGGGCATCGTCGTGCTGCTCCTCCTCGCCTCCACGTTCTGGAGCGGCAACAGCAACTATGCCCAGAAGGACACCTCGTTCGTCATCAGCCAGATCCAAAAGGGCAATGTCGACAACGCGGTGATCGTTGACAAAGACCAGCGCATAGAGATCAAGACTCTTCAGAAGATCAACGGCGAGGACCGGTTCTACTCGTCCTGGGTCACGGGCCAGGGTGTCGAGCTTCAGAAGCAGCTCCAGACTCAGGCGGACGCGGGCAAGCTGCCCCACGGATACAAGGTCACCGTGCCGACGGAGAACTTCCTCGTCGGCCTGCTGGTGAGCTTCCTCCCGATCGTCATCATCGTCCTCATCTTCTTGTTCATCATGAACCAGATGCAGGGCGGCGGCTCTCGGGTCATGAACTTCGGGAAGTCCAAGGCCAAGCTCATCACCAAGGACACCCCCAAGACCACATTCGGCGACGTCGCGGGCGCCGACGAGGCCATCGAGGAGCTCCAGGAGATCAAGGAGTTCCTCCAGGCCCCGGCCAAGTTCCAGGCGATCGGCGCGAAGATCCCGAAGGGCGTGCTGCTGTACGGCCCGCCCGGCACAGGCAAGACCCTGCTGGCCCGCGCGGTCGCGGGCGAGGCGGGTGTGCCGTTCTACTCGATCTCCGGTTCCGACTTCGTCGAGATGTTCGTCGGTGTCGGCGCCTCCCGGGTGCGCGACCTGTTCGAGCAGGCCAAGGCGAACGCTCCGGCGATCATCTTCATCGACGAGATCGACGCCGTCGGCCGGCACCGCGGCGCGGGCCTCGGCGGCGGTCACGACGAGCGCGAGCAGACGCTTAACCAGCTGCTCGTCGAGATGGACGGCTTCGACGTCAAGGGCGGCGTGATCCTGATCGCGGCGACCAACCGGCCCGACATCCTCGACCCGGCGCTGCTGCGTCCCGGCCGCTTCGACCGTCAGGTCGTCATCGACCGGCCCGACCTGGAGGGCCGCAAGGGCATCCTCCGCGTCCACGGGAGGGGCAAGCCCTTCGCGGAGGACGTCGAGCTCGACGTCATCGCGCGCCGCACTCCTGGGTTCACGGGCGCCGACCTGGCCAACGTGATCAACGAGGCGGCGCTGCTGACCGCCCGCCAGGACGAGAAGCTCATCACGATGAGCACCCTCGAGGAGTCCATCGACCGTGTGATGGCGGGTCCTGAGCGCAAGAGCCGGGTCATGTCCGACCAGGAAAAGAAGATCATCGCCTACCACGAGGGCGGGCACGCGCTGGTCGCCCACGCCCTGCCCAACTCCGACCCGGTGCACAAGATCACGATCCTGTCCCGGGGCCGTGCGCTGGGCTACACCATGACGCTCCCCATGGAGGACAAGTTCCTCGCCACCCGGTCGGAGATGCTCGACCAGCTGGCGATGCTGCTCGGCGGGCGCACCGCCGAGGAGCTGGTCTTCCACGAGCCGACGACGGGCGCGGCCAACGACATCGAGAAGGCCACCACCATCGCCCGCCGCATGGTCACCGAGTACGGCATGAGCGAGCACCTCGGTGCCCGCAAGTTCGGCACGGGCAACAGCGAGGTCTTCCTCGGCCGCGACATGGGCCACGAGCGTGACTACTCCGAGAAGATCGCCTCCACGATCGACGAGGAGGTCCGCCGCCTGATCGAGGCCGGCCACGACCAGGCCTGGGAGGTCCTCGTCCAGTACCGCGACGTCCTCGACAACCTCGTGCTGGAGCTCATGGAGAAGGAGACCCTCTCCCGCCAGCAGGTGGTGGAGATCTTCGCGTCGGTGGTGGTCAAGGAGAAGCGGCCGTCCTACTCCGGGTACGGCAAGCGGCTCCCCTCCGACCGGCCGCCCATCCTGACGCCCAAGGAGGTCGCGGGCAACGGCAACGGTGTCGCGCTTCCGGCGGGCAACCAGGCCGCTTCCGGCTCCCTGCTGAGCAACGAGCACCACCACCCGTCACCTCAGGACGAGGTCTGACGGGTGAGCGTCAAACCGCTCAAGGTCGACTCGGCCCGGATCGAGAAGGCCGTTCGCGAGATCCTTCTCGCGATCGGTGAAGATCCGGACCGTGACGGCTTGGTCGACACCCCCGCCCGGGTCGCTCGCGCGTACGCCGAGCAGTTCGCCGGGCTGGGGCAGACCCCGCAGGACGTCCTGACGACCATCTTCGACGCCGACCATGACGAGATGGTGCTCGTGAAGGACATCGAGGTGTTCTCCACCTGCGAGCACCACCTCGTGCCCTTCCACGGCGTCGCCCACGTCGGCTACGTGCCGAACGAAAAGGGGCAGATCACCGGCCTGTCCAAGCTGGCCAGGCTGGTGGACGTCTTCGCCAGGCGCCCGCAGGTCCAAGAGCGCATGACGTCGCAGATCGCCGACGCTCTCATGGGGGTGCTGGTGCCTCGCGGCGTCATCGTCGTGGTAGAGGCCGAGCACCTCTGCATGACCATGCGGGGGGTCCGCAAGCCCGGTGCCAAGACGATCACGTCCGCCGTCCGTGGCAGCTTCCGCGACAGCGACAGGACCCGTGCCGAGGCGATGGCGCTGATCCTTGGCCGCCACTGAGCCATGGCGCAGGCCTGTGCGTGGAGCGGTTCCTCCCGGGCTGAACACCATGGGAGGGCCGAGCCGATTCGTTATCCACAAGCCGGACCCATGGCACAGATCGCCATGGGGGAGCACCTAGGCTTGACGCCATGACCACATGGACGGTGCCGGGTGTGCCCGACAAGGAGCGCTGCCTGGTCATGGGCGTGGTCAACGTCACCCCTGACTCCTTCTCCGACGGCGGGCAGTGGTTCGACCCCGATGAAGCCGTGCGTCACGGCCTCGAGCTGGTCGAGCAGGGGGCCGACATCGTCGACGTGGGTGGCGAGTCCACCCGCCCGGGCGCTGCCCGGGTGTCCCTGGCCGAGGAGCTGCGGCGGGTCGAGCCGGTGATCCGCGCCCTCTCGCAGGAGGGCGTGACGGTCAGTGTCGACACGATGCGGGCCGAGGTGGCGCAGGTGGCCGTGCTGGCCGGAGCGAGCCTGGTCAACGACGTCAGCGGCGGCCTGGCCGACCCGGCGATGTCCCGCCTGGTGGCCGAGGCCGGTGTTCCGTACGTCGTGATGCACTGGCGCGGCCACAGCCACGACATGGAGACCCGGGCGATCTATTCCGATGTGCTGACCGAGGTGGCCGAGGAGCTGCGCAAGCGGGTCGACAACGTGCTCGCCGAGGGTGTGGCCGAGAGCCAGATCCTCGTCGATCCGGGTCTCGGCTTCGCCAAGCGGGCGGAGCACGACTGGGCCCTGCTCGCCGGCATCGGCAGGCTCAACGAGCTGGGTTACCCGGTCATCATCGGAGCGTCGCGCAAGCGCTTCCTCGGCCGCCTGCTGGCCGACGCCGAGGGCACGCCACGGCCGTTCAGCCGATCCGACGACGCCACGCTCGCTGTCACCGCGCTGGCCGCCCACGCCGGCGCCTGGTGCGTGCGGGTGCACCACGTGCGTCCCAACGCCGACGCCGTCCGCGTCGCGGCGGCCTGGCAGAGGGGGGAGGGGGTTCGATGAGCACCACGGCAGCGGAGATCGAGAAGCTCAACGAGGCGTTCTACACCGCGATCGAGAGTGGCGACCTCGACCGGATGACCGAGATCTGGTCCGACGACGAAGATGGCCGGGTGGCGATGTGCGTCCATCCCGGCTGGCCCATGCTGAGCGGGCGTTCCGAGGTCCTCCGCTCCTGGGCGCTGATCATGGCCAACACGCCCTATATCCAGTTCGTGCTGACCGACGTCCGCACCACCGTGATAGGCGATGTGGCGGTGCTCACCTGCGCGGAGAACATCCTCACCGCCGCCGACACCGAGGACGCCACCTTCGCCGCGGGCCGTGTGGTCGCCACCAACACCTTCGTCAGGACCCCGGCGGGCTGGCGGCTGTGGTTCCACCACGGCTCCCCGGTCCTCCAAGGCGAGGACGACGACGAGGAGACGGAAGAGTGACCGCTTCCCACGAGGCGTCTCCGTGGCCCGCGCCGACGAGCGATGACGTGGCCGCCCAACCCCAAGAGCGCCGGAACCGCAGGCGGGCGAAGTGAGGGTGTTGAGTGGCGACAGTGTGAGCCTGGTGGGGCTGCGGGCGCGTGGGCGGCATGGCTGCCTGCCGGCCGAGCGGGAGCTCGGCCAGGAGTTCGTCGTCGACGTCACGCTCTTTCTCGACACGGCTCCGGCCGCGGCCGGTGACGATCTGTCCAAGACCGTCGACTACGGCGAGCTGGCCGTCCGGCTGGCCGGCATCGTCGAGGGTGAGCCGGTCAACCTCATCGAGACGCTGGCGGAGCGCCTGGCCGGCGCGTGCCTCGCCGACGAGCTGGTCGAGGAGGTCGAGGTGAAGGTGCACAAGCCCGCCGCGCCGATCCCGCTCCCCTTCGGCGACGTGGTGGTCACAGTCAGGAGGAGGCGGGAATGAAGGTCGTTCTGGCGCTCGGCAGCAACGTCGGTCGCCGCTTCGACACGCTTCAAGGTGCCATCGACGCGCTTTTCGACGCCCCCGGGCTTGATTTCGTGGCGGTGTCGCCGGTGTACGAGACCGATCCGGTCGGTGGCCCGCCTGACCAGCGTCCCTATTTCAACGCGGTGGTGATCGGGCGCACGATGACGCTGGGCCCGCGGGCTCTGCTGGAGCGCGCGCTCGGGGTGGAGACCGCGTTCGGCCGGATCCGCACGGAGCCCTGGGGGCCGCGCACCCTCGACGTCGACCTGATCATGGTCGGTGATCTGATGTCCGACGATCCCGAGTTGACGCTTCCACATCCTCTCGCGCACGAGCGGGCCTTCGTGCTGGTGCCGTGGTCCCAGGCCGATCCGGGTGCGACGCTGCCGGGCCGAGGGTCGGTGGCCGGCCTGCTCGCCGACCTCGACCAGCGGGGCATACGCCTGCGATCCGACGTGGCCCTGCAACCGCCGGGCTGAGGCGAGCCCTCCGGGGATCGGCCCCATTGACCCGCGCTGCTGATGACCCGTGAGGCGCCGGAGAGCAACGGCGGGGGGGTACGAGCCGGGCTGGGGCGATTTGGGGAGTGTTGGGCGGCTCGGGCGTGGTGAGGCCGCTTTGGGGGTATTGAGCGGCTCGGGTGAGTGGGGCCGGTTGGCGGTGAGAACGACAAGGAGGATCGTGTGAAACCGAGCCGTCCCGGCGTGCTCGTCCTGCTGGTGGTCGCTTTCGCGGTCATGACGTGGGCCCTGCTGCAGCAGTTCTACTCCGACCTGCCCACGGTCCCGTGGACGGCCATCCCGACCGTGCTCCTGCTGGCGGTCGGCGAGGCGTACAGCGGGTGGATGACCCGCGCCAGGATCGAGCGCAGGCCCGACACCAAGCCGGTGGAGCCGCTGGCGGTGGCCCGGCTGGCCGCCCTCGCCAAGGCGTCGGCCTACGTGGGAGCAGCCTTCGCGGGGGTGTTCGCGGGCTTGGTCCTCCACGTCGTCCCGCTGCTCGACCAGGAGACTCCCCGGCGCGACTTCTTCCTCGCCGGTGGCTCGCTGATCGCGGGTGTGGTGCTGGTCTGCGCGGCCCTGTTCCTCGAGCACTGCTGCAGGGTGCCGAAACGGCCCGACAACGAGCCCAACCCCTGAACACACCAGCGGGGCCCGGCCTAGGCCGGACCCCGCGCTGCAAGGAGCCACCCTTTATCCCTGAATCCCTGTCCCTTTACGCATGGGTGTTCCTTTACGAGATTGAGGGGGTTAAACGTATCTCGTGGGATTTGTCGTCGCAGATCATTTGTCGATGTCGCCGACGACGAAGAACATGGAGCCGAGGATGGCCACCATGTCCGAGATCAGGTGGCCCGGGAGCATCTCCCTCAGCACCTGGACGTTGTTGTACGACGCGCTGCGCAGCTTGAGCCGCCACGGTGTCTTCTCGCCACGCGACACCAGGTAGTAGCCGTTGATCCCGAGAGGGTTCTCGGTCCAGGCGTAGGTGTGGCCCTCTGGCACCTTCAGCACCTTCGGCAGCCTCTGGTTGATCGGGCCCGCGGGCAGCGCCCGGAGCCGTTCCACGCACGCGTCCGCCAGGTCGAGTGACGCCTTCGCCTGGTCGAGCAGCACCTCGAAGCGGGCGTGGCAGTCACCCGCCGATCGCGTGACCACCTTGACGGGAAGCTCGGCGTAGGCGAGGTAAGGCTCGTCGCGGCGAAGGTCGAGATCGACCCCGGAGGCCCGCGCGATCGGCCCGCTGACGCCGTACTGCATGATCGTCTCGCGGTCGAGCACCCCGACCCCGCGGGTGCGCGCGATGAAGATCTCGTTGCCGTAGATCAGTTTCTCGATGTCGGGCAGCCGCCTGCGCACGTCGGCGACCGCCTGCGTGACCCGGTCGAGCCAGCCGTACGGGAGGTCCTCCTTCAGCCCGCCTACCCTGTTGAACATGTAGTGCATGCGCCCGCCGGAGATCTCCTCCATGACCGCCTGCAACGTCTCGCGCTCGCGGAAGGCATAGAAGACCGGCGTGATGGCGCCCAGCTCCAGGGGATACGACCCCAGGAACATCAGGTGGTTGAGCACGCGGTTCAGCTCGGCGAGAAGCGTGCGAGCCCACACCGCCCTGAGGGGGACCTCCATACCCAGCATGCGTTCCACGGCGAGGACCACGCCCAGCTCGTTGGCGAACGCCGACAGCCAGTCGTGCCGGTTGGCGAGCACGATGATCTGCCGGTAGTCGCGGACCTCGAACAGCTTCTCCGCACCGCGGTGCATGTAGCCGACGATCGGCTCGGCCGAGTGGATGCGCTCGCCGTCCACGGTGAGCCGCAGGCGCAGGACACCGTGGGTCGAGGGGTGCTGGGGCCCGATGTTGAGGATCATGTCCTCGGTGGCCAGCTCCTTGGCCCCGGCCCCGATCCCCACGACCCGTTCGGTGCGCTGGACGGGAGGTTCGGTCATGAGGCCCATGCTGTCACGTCAGCGGCGGGAGACAAGTTCGGACAGAGCGCTGACAAGGCGCTGGACGTGCTCTTCCGTCGTGCCGATGCCGATGGACGCCCGTACGGCGCCGGCCGTGCCGTCCGTGCAGTTGCCGTCGGCGACCTGGCCGACGCCGTTGAGCAGGTGCCTGACGAAGGGGTGGGCGCAGAACTTGCCGTCGCGCACCCCGATGCCGTACTCGGCTGACAGCACCTCGGCCACCTGACGGGCGGTCCAGCCTTCGACGACGAAGGACACGATGCCGACGCGCGGATGGGAGGGCCCCCACAGCGAAAGCTCATGGACGCCCGCGATCGACGTGAGCCCGTCGCGCAGCAGCGCGATGAGGCGCTCCTCCTCCTTCACCAGCGCCGTCCAGCCGGTGGCCGAGAGGGCGTCGCAGGCGGCGGCCAGCGCGATGGCGCCGAGGACGTTCGGAGTGCCCGCCTCGTGCCGCTGCTCGGGGTCGTCGGACCACTCGGCGTCCAGCGGTAGCCCTTCCCCCGCGCCTCCGGTGACGGACTTCGACGCGCCGCCGCCGCGCAGGTACGGCTCGGCCTGGGCGAGCCAGTCGGCCCGGCCGATCAGGGCGCCCGCTCCGAACGGCGCGTAGAGCTTGTGCCCGGAGAACGCCACGTAGTCGAGGTCGAGGGCGGTCAGGTTGAGCGGGCGATGGGGGACGAGCTGCGCGGCGTCGACGAGGATCCGCGCGCCGTGCCGGTGGGCGATGTGGGCCAGGGCGGCGATCGGCCACAGCTCGCCGGTGACGTTCGAGGCGGCGGTGACGACCAGGAGCTTGGGCCCGTCGATGGCCGCCAGCGTCTCGTCGGCCGCGCGGACCGCCTCGCCGGGGAACGCGGGGGGCGTCAGTCGTACGGCGTCGGTCCAGGGCAGGAGGGACGCGTGGTGCTCGGTCTCGAAGACGACGACGGTGGTGCCCTCGGGCAGGCACCGGGCCAGGAGGTTGGCCGCGTCCGTGGTGTTGCGGGTGAACACGACGGCGTCACCGGGCCGGGCGCCGGCGAACGCCCGTACGGTGTGCCGGGCCTGCTCGTAGCGGGCGGTGGTGAGCTGTGAGGCGTACCCGGCACCCCGGTGCACGCTGGAATAGGCCGGGAGCGCCGCGGCGACGGCGGCGTTCACCGGCTCCAGACAGGGCGCGCTGGCCGCGTAGTCGAGGTTGGCGTATGACACCAGCCTGCCACCCTTGACCGGAACCTCCAGGTCCTCACCGAGAACGGCGGGAATGGCGGTACGGCCCTGGGGCGCGCCCGCGCCGAGCCCGGGCACCCGGCGGAGGCCGGAAGCCGTGGAAGCGTCCGAAACCCGGCCGGAAACAGCCGAGGAAGGGTTGTTCAGGACAGTGAGAGCAGACAACGCCGGCCTCCTAGGGTCATGGACCCCGGCCATGGCGTTGGTGTGACGGAGCCCGCGCTTGCCCGGCACACCTCGTGCCGGACCTGGTCCTCACCCGGGGCACCCCGCCGCGAGCGCGAGGGTTGCCGGCCAGCGAGCCGGGGCTTGGCGCTGGCACTCATGACCTACGAGTGACTATAACTCAGATCTCCCTCGCCTCCGCAACCACACGAGGGGGGGCTGGGGTGCGTGAGCGGGAGACGCTACGAGGAGTCCCCCGAGCCCGGCGGCGCTCAGGCATCCTGGAACCGGGCCATGTGCCCTGCCTGGTAATCCCATTTACGATGACTTTGTGCGATTTGATCCGTGGAATCCTGACTTCGTCGCTCATCCGTACGACGTCTACCGAGAGCTCCGCGACACCGAGCCGGTCAGCTTCTTCGAGCCGACCGGCCAGTGGCTCGTGGCGAGGCACCAGGACGTCAACGCGGCGCTGCGTGATCGCCGCGTCGGCCGCTCCTACCTGCACGTGGCCTCCCACCAGGAGTTCGGCCGGGAGCCCGAGCCCGGCTTCCAGGAGCCGTTCTGGCGGGTGATCCGCGCCGGGATGCTCGACCTCGAGCCGCCGATCCACACCCGGCTGCGCCGGCTGGTCTCCAAGGCCTTCACCCCACGCATGGTGGAGGAGCTCCGTCCCCGGGTACGGCGGATCGCCGGGGAGCTGGTGGACGGCTTCGTCGAGCGCGGGGGCGGCGACCTGCTCGCCGAGGTGGCGGAGCCGCTGCCGGTCACGGTCATCGCCGAGATGCTGGGCGTGCCCGAGAGCGACCGGTGCCTGCTGCGGCCCTGGTCGGCCGACATCTGTGGCATGTACGAGCTCAGCCCGTCGGCCGAGGCGCAGCGCACGGCCGTCCGCGCCGCGTCGGAGTTCGCGGAGTACCTGCGCCGGCTTGCCGCCAAGCGCCGGAGCGACCCGGGGAACGATCTGATCAGCGCGCTGGCCCAAGTGGCCGACGAGGGGGACACGCTGACCGAGGACGAGCTGATCGGCACCTGTGTGCTGCTGCTCAACGCCGGTCACGAGGCCACCGTGAACGTCACGGGCAACGGCTGGTGGTCGCTGTTCCGCAATCCCGGCGAGCTGGAACGGCTGCGTGGCGATCTGTCGCTGCTGCCCGGCGCCGTCGAGGAGCTGATGCGGTGGGACACCCCGCTCCAGATGTTCGAGCGCTGGGTGCTGGAGGACATCACCATCGGAGGGGTGGAGCTCCCGAAGGGCGTGGAGGTGGCCCTGCTGTTCGGCTCGGCCAATCGTGACCCGGAGGTCTTCGAGGACCCCGACCGGCTCGACGTGGGCAGGCAGGACAACCCGCACATCTCATTCGGAGCGGGTATCCACTTCTGCCTGGGCGCCCCGCTGGCCCGGGTGGAGCTCGTCGAGTCGTTCGGAGCGCTGCTGAAGGCCGCCCCCAACATGGAACTCGCCGAGGAACCGGCGTGGAAGGCGAACTACGTCATCCGCGGCCTGGAGTCGCTGAAGGTCACCACCGCTTGACGAACCGGAGCCTGTGCGACTAACGGTCCGCGGTCCGCTCTGATCTCGTGCGAGCGGGCTCAGCGCTTCCACTGGCTGAGCCAGCCGAAGCCGCCCAGGCCCGACGGGTCGATCAGCTCGGCCTCCTCGGACGCCCGGGCGAGCCCCCGTAGGTAACCGCCGGGATCCACGCTCGCGAGGCTCAGCGGAGGACGGGCTCCGCTCACACCGAGACCTCGTAAAGCGTGTCGTTGCGTGGTCAACGTTGTGGATATCCCCCCGGCCCGTTCGCCGGCCCGCGCACACGCGTCAAGCGCGACGTGCGCGGTGATATCGCAGGATCCATCGGGTACGGCCGGTACGCAGGCACCGTCCCGATATCCCGTCAAGGTGCCGAATCGGGGCCGGTTATCCACAGGGTGTGCATAATCGATGGCCACCGCGAGGCCTCCCGCCAGCCGTACGACGACCGACGCCCAGGCCTCGTCGCGCGGCCGGCCGATCTCGGCTCGCAGGCCCGTCGACCCGAGGGGCCACCACCGCTCCAGCCACCGCAGGTCGTCCTCACCTGGGGCGTCGCCGAGGCTCTCATCGCCGGTCTCCGGATCGACGAGGACCAGCCGGGGACCTTCCGGCGTCTGCTCGGCCACGTCGAGGGGCACGTTGTCCAGCCACTCGTTGGCGATCACGAGTCCAGTGATCTTTTCGGGAAGGGCGCCGGTCCAGGTGATCTGCTGGTGCAGGCCCTCCGGAGGCGGTGAGAGGTCGACGGCCGTGACGCGCAGCCGTTCGACCAGCTCGGGCTCCGCGGTGTGGAGCACCTGGGTCACGAGCAGCCCGTCGCCGGAGCCGACGTCCACCAGGTCGAGCCGGCCGGGACGCTCGAGCGCGTCGTCGACTGTGCCGAGCAGGCGCAGCACCGCCTCGGCGAACGCGGGCGAGGCGCCCACCGAGGTGCGGAAGTGGCCCGACGGGCGCTCCCGTATGTAGAACCCGTCCTCGCCGTAGAGCGCTCGCCGCATCGCGTCCCGCCACGTGACCCACACGTGACGGGACGTTACCAAGGATGCCCCCGGCTTATGCCCGTCGCGCTAGCACCGCATTGTCAACCCGCCGTTCTCACGAGAAAAACCCCGCATCCTTCGAGCACGTATAAGCAGATATATCCCTATAAATACGTGTCTGTCTTTACTGTGCCTTTCCCGTAAAGGCGCGAAAGCACTCCATCAGAGCCGGACACCGGCCGGTCGAGGCGCGACCGTTACCCTGGTCAACTGGGCCTGGTTCGTCGAAAGTGGACAGGAATATGATGGAGATAAGCGAGCGCCCGGGGCGTCTCACGGTCGGGGTCCTCGGAGCCGGGCGAGTGGGCTCCGTCCTCGGCGCGGCACTCGCGCAGGCAGGGCACCACATCGTGGCCGCCGCCGGGGTCTCCAACGCCTCGCGCCGCCGGGCCGGCGAGCGACTCGGCGTGGGCATCTCCCAGCCCGACGACGTCATCCGGCGAGCCGACCTCATCCTGCTCACCGTGCCCGACGACGTGCTGCCCGGCCTGGTCTCCGGGCTCGCCGCGGCAGGCGTGGACCTGCGGGGCAAGATGCTCGTGCACACCAGCGGCGCGTACGGCCTGGGCGTGCTGGATCCCGCCACGGCCGCGGGCGCGCTGCCGTTCGCGCTGCACCCCGTGATGACCTTCACCGGCAGGGACGACGACCTTCGCCGCATCGCCGGCTGCTCGTTCGGCGTCACGGCGCCCGAGCCGCTCCGGCCGGTGGCCGAGGCCCTGGTCATCGAGATGGGAGGCGAGCCGGTCTGGATCGCCGAGGAGGGCCGCGCGCTCTACCACGCCGCCCTCGCGAGCGCCGCCAACCACATGGTCACCCTGATCGCCGAGTCGCAGGAGTTGCTGAAGAAGATCGGGGTCGAGCACCCCGGCCGCATGCTCGGGCCGCTGCTCGGAGCCGCACTCGACAACGCGCTGCGCCTCGGCCTCGCCGGGCTGACCGGCCCCGTCGTACGCGGCGACGCGCTGACCGTGCGCAAGCACGTGGACGCGCTCATCCTCGCCGCACCCGAGGCCGCGGACGCGTACGTCGCACTTGCCAGGCTCACCGCCGACCGCGCCCTGGCCGCCGGTCTGCTCAAGCCCGAGGCCGCGGAGCGCCTGCTCGACGCCCTAGGAGGGAACTCGTGGACCTGATCGTCGCCCGAGACCGGTCTGAGCTGCTCGCGGCGCGCGCCGGGCTGGGCATCGGCCGTGCCGGCCGGTACGGCGCCGACGGCGGCGCGCTCGCCCTGGTCCCCACGATGGGAGCACTCCACGAGGGGCATCGCTCGCTGATCCGTCTCGCACGCGAGCACGCCGATCACGTCGCGGTCAGCATCTTCGTCAACCCGCTGCAGTTCGGTCCGAACGAAGATTTCTCACGCTATCCCCGCACATTCGACGCCGACCTGGAGGTGTGCGAGGCCGAGGGCGTCAGCATGGTGTTCGCTCCGGCGGCCGAGGTGATGTACCTTCCCGATCGCCAGGTCGGCGTCTCGTCCGGCCAGATGGGCACGGTCGTCGAGGGCGCGTTCCGGCCCGGGCACTTCGACGGCGTGCTGACCGTCGTTCTGAAGCTCTTCAACCTCGTCCAGCCGGACGCCGCCGTCTTCGGCCAGAAGGACGCCCAGCAGATCGCGCTGATCCGCCGCATGGTCGCCGATCTCAACCTCCCGATCACGATCATCGGCGCCCCCACGATCCGCGAGCCGGACGGGCTGGCGCTCTCCAGCCGCAACCGCTACCTCTCGGCCGCCGACCGGGTGACCGCCCTGGCGCTGTCGGCGGCGCTCCGCGAGGGCGCGCGCCAGACCCGGCCCAAGGACATCCTGCACGCCGCCCACGCCGTCCTGGACGAGGCCGCCCGGGCCGACCCGCCGCTGGTGCTCGACTACCTGAGCCTGGTGCACCCCGCGACGTTCACCGCCGTCACGGAGGACCACCGGGGCGAGGCCGTGCTGACGATAGCCGCCAAGGTGGGCGCCACGAGGTTGATCGACAACGTCGTCCTGACGCTCACCCCGTAACACCCCCTCACCGGTCCGGACGGACGCTCACCCCTGAAACGGGGGGCACTCGCGCATGCCCTATCGTCATAGTGACGAAATGAGGGAGCGACCATGACTCACCCGCCCATCCCACGGCGGCTGACCGCGCCGGAGCCCGGTTGGACCGTCCACGCCGATGTCGTCGTCGTGGGGTCCGGCATCGCCGGGCTCACCGTGGCACTCCGGTACGCCGAGCTGGCCCCCGACGCCCGCGTGCTGGTCGTCACCAAGGACGTGCTGTCGGCGGGGTCCACGCGCTGGGCACAGGGTGGGATCGCAGCCGTGCTCGATCCGGCCGACTCCTCGGCCGAGCACCTCAGCGACACGCTCATCGCCGGGGTCGGCCTCTGCGACGAGGACGCCGTGCGGACCCTCGTGACGGAGGGCCCGGCCGCGCTGCGACGGCTCATCGACCACGGGGCCCGCTTCGACCGCGAGCCGGACGGTGAGCTGCAGCTCACCCGCGAGGGAGGCCACCGCCGCGACCGCATCGTGCACGCGGGCGGCGACGCGACCGGCGCCGAGGTCCAGCGTGCCCTGGTCGAGGCCGTCACCGCGGGCCCGTCCACGCGAATCGAGGTCATCGAGCACGCGCTGGTGCTGGACCTGCTCCAGGACGCCTCCGGGGCCGCCTGCGGCATCACCCTGCACGTGATGGGCGAGGGCGCGCGTGACGGCGTCGGCGCGGTGCGCGCGGGCGCCGTCGTGCTGGCCACAGGCGGCATGGGGCAGGTGTACGCGGCCACGACCAACCCCCTGGTCTCCACCGGTGACGGGGTGGCCCTGGCGCTGCGGGCAGGGGCCGTCGTGCGGGACCTCGAGTTCGTACAGTTCCACCCGACGGTCCTGTGGCTTGGAGAAGGGGCGACCGGCCAGCAGCCGCTCATCTCCGAGGCGGTACGCGGGGAGGGCGCCCTCCTCGTGGACGGCGCGGGAGAGCGGTTCATGACCGGCGTGCACGAGCTGGCCGAGCTCGCGCCACGCGATGTCGTCGCCAAGGCGATCATGCGGCGGATGCTGGAGTCCGGCACCGACCACGTCTACCTCGACGCCCGGCACTTCGGCGAGGAAAAGTGGCGCTCCCGCTTCCCCACGATCTACTCGACGTGCCTGGAGCACGGCATCGACCCGGTGCGCGAGCCGATCCCCGTGGCCCCCGCCGCGCACTACGCCAGCGGCGGCGTCCGCACCGACCTGCGGGGCCGTACGAGCGTGGCCGGCCTGTACGCCTGTGGCGAGGTGGCCTGCACGGGCGTGCACGGGGCGAACCGTCTCGCGTCCAACTCCCTGCTCGAAGGCCTCGTCTTCGCCGAGCGCATCGCGGCCGACCTCGCCTCCTTACACCCCGCGCGGGGTTCCGTACGACCCACGCCGATCGAGGCGGACGAGGACTCCGTACGGCTCGGGCCAGGTGAGGGTTCCGTACGGCTCGGGCCGGGTGAGCCGGTCGGCGACGGACGCGCCGCCGGGCTGGTCGACCCTCGGGCACGCGCGCGCGTCCAGGGCCGGATGAGCGCCGGCGCGGGCGTGCTTCGGAGCGGGCGGAGCCTGTCCGAGGTGCGCCGTGGCCTGCTGGACGCCCGCTGGACCCCGGTGGCCGTCGAGCCGTGCACGGAGTCGTGGGAGGCCACGAACCTGCTCACCGTGGCGACCGTGCTCGTCACGGCGGCCCAGGCGCGGGAGGAGACCCGCGGATCTCACTGGCGCGACGACTTTCCACAGCGAAATGATGCCTGGTGGCTGGGGCACCTCGACGTGACCCTGGCGGAGGAGGGACTGTCCATGACGTACCGGCAGCACGACGAGGACCGCACCACGATGCTTCCCCACCACGTGGAGGCCGAACTGGTGGGCGCCGGCCTCGATCCGGCGGCGATCATGACCCTGATCGGCGCCGCGCTGGCCGAGGACCTCGACCAGGAAGGCGACGTGACCACCATCGCAACGATCCCGTCAGACCAGGCGGCGGCCGGCGATGTCGTGGCACGCGCCGGCGGCGTGGTCGCCGGGCTCGCGGTGGCCGAGGCCGTGTTCTCGCACTCCTCCGGCGGGCGCCTGACCGTCGAGCGCCACGTGAAGGACGGCGAGCGGGTGGCGCGCGGCGATGTGCTGATGACGGTGGCCGGGCCCGTGCGCGATCTCCTCACCGCCGAGCGCACCGTCCTGAACTTCCTCACCCACCTGTCCGGGATCGCCACTCTGACCGACCGCTGGGTCCAGGCGGTGGCGGGCACGCGGGCACGGATACGTGACAGCCGCAAGACCGTCCCCGGCCTCCGGGCCCTCGCGAAGTACGCCGTGCGGTGCGGCGGGGGCGTCAACCATCGGATGTCCCTTTCCGACGCGGCCTTGATCAAGGACAATCACGTGCTGGCGGCCGGCGGGGTCGCCGAGGCGTTCCGCGCGGTACGACAGGCCTACCCCGGCCTGCCGATCGAGGTGGAGGTCGACCGGATCGACCAGCTCGAGCCGGTGCTCACCGAGGGGGCGGAGGAGATCTTGCTGGACAACTTCACCGTGGAGGAGCTGTCACGCGCCGTGCGCCTGGTGAACGGCAGGGCCCGGCTGGAGTCCAGCGGAGGGCTCACTCTGGAATCGGCGCGTGAGGTCGCCGAAACCGGTGTTGACTACCTTGCTGTGGGTGCGCTGACCCACTCGGCGCCCGCACTCGACATCGCTCTGGACCTTCGGGGGGCTTGATGCTGCTAACGATCGACGTCGGCAACACTCACACCGTGCTCGGACTGTTCGAGGGCGAGGAGGTCATAGAGCACTGGCGCCTCGCCACCGACGCACGGCGCACCGCCGACGAGATCGCGGTCGTCCTCCAGGGGCTGCTCGGGCAGAGCCCCCTGCTGAAGGGTGCCGACATCAGCGGCATAGCCATCTGCTCCACCGTTCCGTCCGTGCTGAACGAGATGCGTGAGATGTGCCGCCGGTACTACGGCGACGTGACCGCCGTCATCGTGGAGCCCGGCGTCCGCACCGGGGTGCCGGTGCGCATGGACAACCCCAAGGAGGTCGGCAGCGACCGCATCGTCAACGCGCTCGCCGCCATCACCCTGTACGGCGGTCCGTGCGTGATCGTCGACTTCGGCACGGCGACGTCGTTCGACGCGGTCTCGGCGAAGGGGGAGTACGTCGGCGCGGTGACCGCGCCGGGCATCGAGATCTCGGTGGACGCGCTTGCGGCGGCCGGCGCCCAACTTCACAAGGTCGAGCTGGTGCGCCCGCGTTCGGTGATCGCGAAGAACACCGTAGAAGCGCTTCAGGCCGGCATCATCTACGGCTTCGCCGGCCAGGTGGACGGCATCGTCGAGCGGATGGCCCCCGAGCTCGCCGCCGATCCCGACGACGTGACCGTCGTGGCCACCGGGTCCCTCGCCTCGCTGGTGGTGAACGAGGCGCGCTCCATCGACATCCACGAGCCATGGCTCACCCTCATCGGACTGCGCCTCATCTACAACCGCAACACCGGCTGAGACGCCTCGCCGCCGCGCCGCCCGCGCGGAAGGCACAGGCCCGGCCGCGCATGTCGGCGATCAAGGGGTGGGCGGAGATCCATATCGAAGATGTGGTGCCGGCCCGCGCCGATCACGACGCCAGATGTGATCCATAACGGCCAATCCTCGCCTCGGGGGTGCGTTCCGGTGGCGAAAAAAGGTCATAAATGGCTTTATTTCCCGGGGAATTAGGCACATGGAGCGCCGATCATATATCCCCCAGGAGGCGATCCAGACGGCCGGGGCCGTGGAATCCTCGGTCCACAGGAGCCAGGCCGAGCCCCGCCGTGGCCGGGACCGGGCGCACCCTCCGGTCTCAGTCGGCGTCAGTCCCGCCTATGGGCTCGCGGACATGTCATGAGTAGTTCACATATGGGCTGGTATGTCAATCGCGAACGTAACGTGTATCGAGGCCAGTGCTTGACGACCTTTCCGCGTGGCGTTTACCGTTCCTGACGGGCGGGCTGAAGCATTCAGTATGTTGCCGAGTTCGTCGTGGGGAAGGACACCCGATGGCGTATCCGGATCTGGTTTCCCGAGGGAATGACATTCCCCCGGGATCAGACGGCGTGGGATTGAGCGACGATGATCTTCTCTTGCTCGCCGAGCTGGCCAAGGGCGTGACCGTCGACCGGGTAGGTCGGCGGCTGGACGTGAGCGGCCGTACGGTGCGGCGCCGACTCCGCGGCATCTGCGACCGCATCGGCGTCGCCACCGCCATCGAAGCGGTGGCCTGGGCGGCACGCCGCAGGCTCATCTAGCGGCCGGCTCGCCGGAGGGGCGGCTCCTTCAAGGGCCGCTCGTCCGAGGGGGTCTCTCGAGACCCGTGCCCGCGTGCCGCCGGCTTCGGCAAGCCCGCGGGCCGGTGACCGCCCCCGTCAGTCGGCGATGCGCACACCGCCGACGAACGGCCGGTTGCCCATCGGGGCCACCCGCACGACGTCGCCCGTGTGGGGCGCGTGCACCATCATGCCGCCGCCGATGTAGATGCCGACATGGTGAAGGTCGCTGTAGAAGAAGACCAGGTCGCCAGGGCGAAGGTCCTGCCGGGACACGTGGGTGCCGGCGGTCCACTGGTCGCCGGTGTAGTGCGGAAGGCTGATGCCGACCTTCTGGTAGGCCCACAGGACGAGGCCGGAACAGTCGTAGGTGCTCGGCCCCGCGGCGCCCCAGACATACGGCTTGAGCTGCTGCGTCAGCGCCCACCTGACGGCCTCGGCCGCCTTGCCGGTGCCGGCGATCGGAATGTCGATTCTGGTGGCTCTGCCGAACGACTGGCCCGCCTGCGAGAGAGCCCGCTTGTAGAGGCTGCTCTCGGTCCTGGTGACCAGGGTACGGATCTTGTCGCGCTGGGACGACAGGTCGGAGACGAGTTTCCTGACCTCGATCTCGCGGGCCTTGGCGCTCGCCTTCGCACGCTCGGCGCTGTCCATCGCCTTGGTGATCTGCGAGACCTCCTCGCCCTGCTGCATCTGGAGGGCGTTGGTCGTGGCCGCCCGGTCGAGGTAGCCCTCCGGGTCACCGGACATGGCGAGGGCCAGCGAGGAGCCGATGCCACCTGTCATGTAGGCGTCCTGGGCGTACAGCCCGGCCTTGCGGCGCTTGTCCTGGAGGTCGGTCTGGCTCTTGGCGACGGTCTTCTTGGCCAGGTCGGCCGAGCGCTGCGCCTGCTTGAGGCGCTCCTTCTGGCCGTTGTACTGCTCGGTGAGCGACTCGATCTGGTTGTAGAGGTGCTCGACCTGGGTCTTGAGCTGGTTCAGGCTGGGCTTGGGATCGGCGGTCGCCGCCATCAGTGGCGAACCGAACGTCATGGCCGTCAGGGTCGCGGTGACGAGTGCGATCCGGCGTGGGACGCGCAGGGACGCTCCCATGGCTCCACTGAACCAGGCACGCGGGCTCCGCTCTCGGGAGCGGGCATGCCTGCCCGCGCTCTTTCCAGGCGTGCGCCTAGGCTGCACCAACGAGCTCCTCTCCTCGGACGCCTACCGGGTTAGCTGTCGGGTTCGGGCCGGAGCAGCCCTACCGAGCACGTGACCATGGCGGATCGCGATGCCTCGCTCTCGGATTCACCCCAGGGGTGGTGGTTCGCTGGGGAATGGTCCCCTGTCTCCCACCGTTGGGTCCCCGGTTCCCCGCCGATTGGGACGTGACGGGGATTAGGCGGTTCGGCCACCGTCGCGCGATGACCGACATTGACGCTGGACACTAGTGCAGTCGAGGTTCCTGCTCAACCAGAACTGCTAATTCTGTTGAGGTTCCACAACCGGCGCGTCACGGGAAGATCACGACCGACCTGGCCATGCACCCGTATTACGCTGCGTTGACGTGGTTTTGGGAGTCTCTTGGGGCGGGAAACCGCAGGTCCGTGCCCCGGCAGAATGTGAAATGTCGCCAACGCTGGGAGATGTCAACAGCGTGCTGTCAATCGCCTACGCACCGCGACGGGTGAGGCGAGCGGAAGGCTATTTGGGCCCGACCGTTACCAGCGGTAAACCATCCACGCCGGGAGAGATCAACTGCCACCGGCCGGATACGCTGGCCGGTCATGGAGCAGGTCGTGGACCCCGTACCCGCCGGCAGCACGCTCGTCGTCAGGCGAGCCCGCACCCCTGACGTCCGCACCATCAGACGGCTCGTCGACACCTACTCGGGCGACGGCCCGCGCCTGCTGCGGAAAGCCACCGTCACGCTCTACGAGGACGTCCAGGAGTTCTGGGTCGCCGAGAAGGACGGTGTCGTGGTGGGCTGCGGCGCGCTGCACGTGCTCTGGGAGGACCTGGCGGAGATCCGCACCGTCGCCGTCGACGTGAGCTGCCGCGGCCTCGGCATCGGCCACGAGATCGTCGCAGCCCTCATCGACGCCGCGCGCGAGCTGGCGGTTCAACGGGTCTTCTGCCTGACCTTCGAGGTGGACTTCTTCGCCAAGCACGGTTTCGCGACCATCCAGGGGACTCCCGTGTCACCAGAGGTGTACGCCGAGTTGCTGGACTCCTACGATGAGGGCGTGGCCGAGTTCCTCGACCTGGAACACGTCAAGCCGAACACTCTCGGTAACGAGCGCATGCTTCTGCATTTGATGTCGCGATCTTGACCCCCGCGATGACGCGATGGAAAGGTGACTGTTGATGCCACTGTCGCTACGTTGGGCAACACCAGCATGTGTGTCTGACATATGCCGCATGCGAAGCCGAAGTGAGGTGACACGGTGAGCACCGGACAGCCGCCGTACCCACGGGAAGAGCCGGACGACGGTCAACCGTCATCCGGATCTCCGCAATATGGGCAGCAGAGCGATCGGCCCGCCCCGGGCGCCGATCCGGAGGTGACGATCGTTCACCGTCCCCAGCCGACATCAGAGCACCCCCAGCAGCCCTACGGGCAGCAGCAGCCGTACGGCCAGCAGGGGGCCTACGGCCAGCAGGGCGGCACGGGCGCGTACGGGCAGGGTTACCCCCAGCAGGCCCAGACACCTGGCCAGCAGCCGTACGGCCAGCAGGAGTCCCAGCCGAGCACCGGCCAGGCGTACGGCCAGCAGCCCTACGGCCAGCAGGGTTACGGTCAGCAGCCGCAGTATGGCCAGCAGCAGGGCGCGCAACCCGGCTACGGCGACCAGGGTTACGGCCAGCAGCCGCAGTACGGCCAGCAGCAGGGCGGGCAACCCGGCTACGGCCAGCAGCCGCAGTACGGGCAGCAGGCCCAGCAGGGCCAGAGCTACGGCCAGCAGCAGGGCTACGACCAGCAGCAGGCGTACGGCCAGCAGGGTTACGGCCAGCAGCCGCAGTATGGCCAGCAGCAGGGCGCGCAACCCGGCTACGGCGACCAGGGTTACGGTCAGCAGCCGCAGTACGGCCAGCAGGGCGCCCAGCCCGGCTACGGCCAGCAGCCCCAGTACGGCCAGCCCCAGTACGGCCAGCCGCAGTACGGCCAGCCGGGCTACGGCCAGCCCGGGTACGGCCAGCCGGGCTACGGCCAGGTCGGCTACCAGCAGCCGTTCGGCGCCCCGGGCGTGCAGCCTCCGGGCGCCCCGGCGCCCCTGGCCGAGTGGTGGCAGCGCCTGGTCGCCCGCATCATCGACGGCGTGATCCTGGCCGTCCCGACGATCATCCTCACGATCGCGCTGGCCGCCTTCTACGTGACCAGCTATGACATGAGCACCGGCGTGATGACCCAGCCGAGCTGGATCTTCGCCTCCGGCCTGGTCAGCGGGGTAATTCTCGGCGCCATCTACGTGGTCTACGAGTTCCTGATGCTCAAGCAGCGCGGCCAGACGGTCGGCAAGATCGTCATGGGCATCAAGGTGGTCCCGGTGGGCGGCACCTTGGACGCCGGCGGGCTGTCCACCGAGGTGGCGGGCAAGCGCGCGGGAGTGCTCTACGGCCCGCAGCTCCTCCGGTGGGTGCCGATCGTGGGCTGGCTCCCCAGCATCTTCACCCTCGTGAACGTCCTGTGGCTGTTCTGGGACAAGCCGCTCCAGCAGTGCCTTCATGACAAGGTGGCGAACACGCTCGTCGTCAAGATCAAGTAAAGCCGTGTGGCGGGGCCGGGGGATGCCATCCTCCGGCCCCGTCTGCTTTCTCCATGGGGCCACACCAAGACATACCGGACGTACCGATCTGAGACCCTCTGGAGACCGTCCGTGAGACCCTCAGGTGGGACCCTGGGGCCAGACCGTCCGTGAGACGCTCGGGCGGCCCCTCCGTGAAACCCCGGACGGCTTGCCCGGGGGCAGCACGGCGATCTCCCAACCCACGCCGCGAGATCGGCGAAAGGGTAACGGACATACCTCTACATGCGATAGGACCTTGCATCAACCCGCAGCTTCCTACGCCTGTCGCGAAAGGTGATCACATGACGGCAGAACCACCCCCCGGCAACCCCTACCAGCCTCAGCCGCCTCCCGGCCAGCCCTATGACAACCCTCAGGGCGGGGGATACGGCAACCCGTACGGCGCTCCGCAGGGCGCGCCGCTTCCCCCGGGAGCGCCCGCCCCGCTCGCCGAGTGGTGGGAGCGTCTCGTCGCCCGCATCATCGACGGTGTCATCTTCGGCATCATCTACGCGATCCTCGCCGCCATCCTGCCCGCCCTGCTTGCGGGCGTCATTGCGTACGCCGCGTATGCCGCATACGACTATGTGCTGCATTCCAAGGACGGCCAGACCCTCGGCAAGAAGGTCATGAAGATCCGTCTTGCCGGGCTCGGCGGCGCCGTCCCTGATTCGTCCAGCGTGATGAAGCGTTCCGCTATCTTCCCGGGCGTGATGGTTCTCTACGGCATTCCCATCCTCGGATGGCTCTCCTCCATCTTCGTCCTCGTGCTGGGCGTGCTAATCCTGGTCGACAAGCCGCTACGGCAGGGCCTGCACGACAAGCTCGCCGGCACCGTTGTGGTGAAGGCGCCACGCTGAGATCAGCTTTATCGGCGGGGCGGTCGCGCGGCGGCCGCCCCGTCCGTGTTTTCCGGGGGATCACCTTTCCTGGGCCATCCGGTAAGGAGCCTGGAGAGACGGACAATGCTCTGGAACGGTCCTTCGGACGGGTTTGGCCACCGCCCCGCAACACGTGCTGACCTCCTGTGGGGATAGAGTCGGATCCTGACTCCCGGATCAGGCAACCGTGGTACACACTCAGGGAGTCTCGTGTGACAATTAACGCGGGGTCCGGTGAATGCCACCCCCGCGTGGAGCGAGGATCAATGAGCGATGTATTGTCCGCCTTGATACCACCGGCGGTTGTGGCCGCGGTGGTCATCACGGCGGTCGTCAAGCTGATGCGTTCCGAAGCGGCGGGCCGTCGGCAGGAGGCTGAAGCCTCGGAGAAGTCATCTGAGGCTTCTTCCGACTGACCGGGCAGGTCCGGTGCCGCGTCGCCCTTGATTCCACAGGTTCCTTGAATTGTCAGCCAGGGGTGCCGGGTATATGTTTAGCTGGCGAATCGAACAATGCTCTGCGAAAGGATTGCCAGATGGCCACGCAGATCCAGAAGATACTCATCGACGACCTCGATGGTGGCGAGGCCAATGAGACTGTCACCTTCGCGATTGATGGCTCGGCTTACGAGATTGACCTGAGCGGCGACAACGCCAAGGCGCTGCGCGAGGCGCTGTCCTCTTTCGTCTCCAATGCCCGTAGGGCCGAGGGTGCACCCAGCCGGGGCCGTAAGCGCGGCGGTGGCCAGCGCCCGTCCCGCGAAAAGAGCTCGGAGATCCGGGCTTGGGCGAAGGCTCACGGGATCTCCGTCAGCGAGCGCGGTCGTATTGCCTCCTCCGTGGTCGAGCAGTACGAAGCGGCACACTGACGCCCCTTTGTGATCACCTGGCTATGGCGGCGACGGGCCCATCAATCGCCGCCATAGCCGCATGATCGTGTTATCCGAGCGTGATCGTCCCGGGCGCGGCCGGGGGGTTCACGGAAAGCGGCGAAGTTAAACGTCGTTCGCTTGCGGCGTAGCGGGAACATGTGACCCCCCAACAGTAGTTGGATGGAGCGTGAACGCCCTGCTCTCGGGGAACGTCTCCTGTATAGAGCGGTCACCGGTCGGGGCTAGCATGCGGATGCGGCGGGCCCGGATATCCCGAGCTGCCTGACCGCTCTGTGAGGAGCGACGAGATGTTCGAAAGGTTCACTGACCGCGCACGGCGGGTTGTCGTCCTGGCCCAAGAAGAGGCCCGGATGCTCAACCACAACTACATCGGCACTGAGCACATTCTTCTTGGCTTGATCCATGAGGGTGAAGGCGTTGCCGCCAAGGCACTTGAGAGCCTCGGCATCAGTCTTGAAGGTGTGCGCCAGCAGGTCGAGGAGATCATCGGCCAGGGGCAGTCGGCACCGTCGGGGCACATTCCGTTCACCCCGCGAGCCAAGAAGGTCCTTGAGCTGTCGCTCCGCGAGGCCTTGCAGCTCGGGCACAACTACATCGGCACGGAGCACATCCTGCTCGGCCTCATCCGTGAGGGCGAGGGCGTGGCCGCCCAGGTGCTGGTGAAGCTTGGCGCCGATCTCAACCGGGTACGGCAGCAGGTCATCCAGTTGCTCCACGGCTACCAGGGCAAGGAGCCCGCGGCGGCCGGAGGCCCGCAGGAGTCGGCTCCGTCGACCTCGCTTGTGCTGGACCAGTTTGGCCGCAACCTCACCCAGGCGGCCCGCGAGGGCAAGCTCGACCCGGTGATCGGGCGTGACAAGGAGATCGAGCGGGTCATGCAGGTCCTGTCCCGCAGGACCAAGAACAACCCCGTTCTGGTCGGCGAGCCCGGCGTCGGCAAGACCGCCGTGGTGGAGGGCCTGTCCCAGAAGATCGTCAAGGGTGAGGTGCCCGAGACGCTCAAGGACAAGCAGCTCTACACCCTCGACCTCGGCGCGCTGGTCGCCGGTTCCCGCTACCGCGGAGACTTCGAGGAGCGCCTCAAGAAGGTGCTCAAGGAGATCCGCACGCGCGGCGACATCATCCTGTTCATCGACGAGCTGCACACGCTGGTCGGTGCGGGTGCCGCCGAGGGCGCGATCGACGCCGCCAGCATCCTGAAGCCCATGCTGGCCCGCGGCGAGCTGCAGACCATCGGGGCGACCACGCTCGACGAGTACCGCAAGCACCTGGAGAAGGACGCCGCGCTCGAGCGCCGGTTCCAGCCGATCCAGGTGGCCGAGCCCTCGCTCAGCCACACGATCGAGATCCTCAAGGGCCTGCGCGACCGCTACGAGGCCCACCACCGCGTGACGATCACCGACGCGGCCCTCGTGGCCGCCGCCCAGCTGGCCGACCGCTACATCAGCGACCGGTTCCTGCCGGACAAGGCGATCGACCTCATCGACGAGGCCGGCTCGCGCATGCGCATCCGTCGCATGACCGCTCCGCCGGACCTCCGCGAGTTCGACGAGAAGATCGCGCAGGTGCGCCGCGACAAGGAGTCCGCGATCGACGCGCAGGACTTCGAGAAGGCCGCGGCTCTGCGTGACCAGGAGAAGCAGCTCCAGCTCAAGCGCGACCGGCGCGAGAAGGAGTGGAAGGCCGGCGACATGGATGTCGTCGCCGAGGTCACCGAGGAGCTCATCGCCGAGGTCCTCGCGACGGCCACCGGCATCCCGGTCTTCAAGCTGACCGAGGAGGAGTCCCAGCGGCTGCTCCGCATGGAGGACGAGCTGCACAAGCGGATCATCGGCCAGGACGACGCCATCAAGGGTCTGTCCCGCGCGATCCGCCGCACGCGTGCGGGCCTGAAGGACCCGCGTCGTCCGGGTGGCTCGTTCATCTTCGCCGGTCCGTCCGGTGTCGGTAAGACCGAGCTGTCCAAGGCGCTCGCCGAGTTCCTGTTCGGGGACGAGGACGCGCTGATCATGCTGGACATGTCCGAGTTCATGGAGAAGCACACCGTCTCCCGGCTGTTCGGCTCCCCGCCCGGCTACGTCGGGTACGAAGAGGGCGGCCAGCTCACCGAGAAGGTGCGGCGCAAGCCGTTCTCCGTGGTCCTGTTCGACGAGATCGAGAAGGCCCACCCGGACATCTTCAACTCGCTGCTGCAGATCCTGGAGGACGGTCGCCTGACCGACGCCCAGGGCCGGGTCGTCGACTTCAAGAACACCGTCATCATCATGACGACCAACCTCGGCACCCGCGACATCTCCAAGGGCATCGGGGTCGGGTTCGCGAAGTCCAACGACGTCGAGGGCAACTACGACCGGATGAAGTCGAAGGTCCAGGAGGAGCTCAAGCAGCACTTCCGGCCCGAGTTCCTCAACCGTGTCGACGACACCGTGGTCTTCCACCAGCTGACCCCGGCCGAGATCATCAAGATCGTCGATCTGATGCTCGCGCAGGTGGACCAGCGTCTGAAGGACCGCGACATGAGTATGGAGCTCACGCCGGAGGCCAAGCAGGTGCTGGCCGACCGTGGCTACGACCCGGTCCTCGGCGCCAGGCCCCTCCGTCGCACCATCCAGCGTGAGCTGGAGGACTCGCTGTCGGAGAAGATCCTGTACGGCGACCTGCGTCCGGGTCAGATCGTCAAGATCGCGATCGAGGGCACGGGCGAAGAGGCCACGTTCACCTTCGTCGGTGAGCAGAGGGCACAGCCGGAGATCCCGGACTCCGCGGCGGCCATCGTGGAGGACGCGAGCACCCGCGCCGCCGCGGGTGCCGGCCCGGTGGACCGCACCCGCCCGTAAGGGCACGCACCGGCCGTCCGCAAGGATCCGTGCCGGCAAGGTTCGGAAGGACCCCTCGTGAGAGCACCTCACGAGGGGTCCTTCGTATTTTGTGAGATCACTTTCGCCGGATTCGCTATGCCACCACCGTAGGTAGTACTACACTCCGTAGAGCGAATCAGGCCAAGTCTCGACCAAGTGGTTCCACAAACTCCACTTAGTACGGTGAACATCATCGACGTCCTCCCGCCGGTGTAGCGGGGGATCCGCTGCAGGGTGGACGCGGGAGTCGGTGCGCACCGGGCAGACTCGGGCGGGCCAGGCCGGATTCCCGGCAGGGAGGGGACCTCCTGCCTCATGTGACCGCCACTGGCCATGTGAAGTCATGAGGTTCGAAGCGGAGTACGCCTGGAGGGACCCAATGCGCCTGTCTCATGAGGACGGCACGCTCGTCCACCTGTCCTACAACGCGGGCGTGCACCCCGCCGAGGACCTGGAGAACCTCATCGCCCATCTGACGCGCTACGCCGTTCCCGTTCGCAAGCGGCTCGGCGTCGACCGGCTCGGCATCGGTCTCTGGCTGGCTCCCTCCGTCGCCGACCACCTCACCGCCGACCGCATCGAGCTGGTAAGGCTGCGCCGCTCCCTGGAGGAGCGCGGCCTGGAGGTCGTCAGCCTGAACGGCGCGGGCGGCCGGGGAATGGGGCAGGACAGCCCCGGCCCCGACTGGGCCAAGCCCGAGCGTTACCGCTACACGATGGCCCTGGCGAAGATCCTCGCCTTCCTGCTCCCCGAGGACGTCCGGTTCGGCAGCATCTCCACGATCCCCATCGGCTGGCGGCGTGACTGGCCGTCCGACCTGCACGCCATCGCGTCCCGGCGGCTCGACCGGCTCTCGCGCGAGCTGCGCGGCCTGCACAGCGTGACCGGCAAGACCATCAGGGTGGGCTTCCAGCCGTGGCCCGGCTGCGTGCTGGAGACCACCCAGCAGGCCGTGGAGCGCGTGTGCGGCATCGACTCGGAGTATCTCGGGGTCTGCCTGGACGCCTGCCACCTGACCTGCGGCGTCGAGGAGCCCGGTGCCGCCCTGCGCGGCGTGGCCGCCGCCGGGGCCTCCGTGGTCAAGCTGGGCCACGTGCACAACCACACCGGCGAGGTCCCGGGCACCGAGTCGATCCTGGAGAACACCCTGGCCGCGATCATGTCGGGCCCCACGATCGGCGGCGCCCACATCGAGGTCGAGGCCCACGGCCTGGCGACTCCCGCCAAGGGCAAGGGCCCCGCCGCGCTCGTGGCCGCGCTCGCCGACGAGCTCGACTGGACCCGCCGCAATCTCACCGCCCTCGGCCTCAAACTTGCCGCCTGAGCCGCCCCACCACGGGCGGGGCAGGTAATAGGTCAGACCGGGAGCCGGTAGGTGCCCTCGTCCAGCGCTTCGGCGAGGCCGTCGGCGACCAGGCCGTCGAGTGCCCGCTCCCGCTGGATCGGATCGGCCCAGACGGCGTCGAGCGCGGCCTTGGGAACCGCGCCGTGGGCCTCCCTGAGCACCGCGAGCAGCCGCCCCCTGCACTGCCGGTCAGTGCCCGCGTACGTCTGCCCGCGCCGCTCCGGGCCGTCGTAGGCAGGCCGGCCCGCCAGGCGCCACGCGCACGAGGATGCCACGGGGCAGTCGGCGCAGCGGGGCGTGCGAGCCGTGCAGACGAGCGCCCCGAGCTCCATGACGGCGACCGCCCATCGGGGGGCGTCCAGGGCGGGGAGCAGCGACTCGGCGAGCCGTCGCTCGGCCGTCGTGGTGGCCTTCGGCGGGTACTCCTCGCCACGCACGGCGCGGGCCAGCACCCGCCGGACGTTGGTGTCCAGCACGGCGTGGCTGCGGCCGTACGCGAAGCTCGCGACCGCCGCCGCTGTGTAGTCGCCGATGCCCGGAAGCTTCCGCAGCTGGTCGTAGGACGACGGCACCTGACCGGCGTGCTCGGTGGTGACGGCTCTGGCGCACGCGTGCAGGTTGAGGGCACGTCGAGGGTATCCGAGGCGTCCCCAGTGGCGTACGGCCTCGCCGGGGGGCTCGGCCGCGAGTGCCTCGGGTGTCGGCCAGCGATCCATCCACTCCGTCCAGACCGGCAGGACGCGGACCACGGGGGTCTGCTGCAGCATGATCTCGCTGACCAGGATCGCCCAGGGTCCTGTGCCGGGCCGCCGCCAAGGAAGATCTCTGGCCTTCTCGGCGTACCAGTCGAGGATGGGGGCATGAAGTCCGGTTCCCACGACGTCGAGCCTAGATCCTGTCCGCCGCCTGTTCCGCCCACTCGCGCCACCTTCCCGCCGAAGGCGGGAAGGTGAGGCGCTCGTCCGGCGGTCACAGGTCCCGCAGGACGGTGAGGGGAGGCCGCTTGGCCGTCTGTACGGCGGCCGCGCCGGCCAGCAGGAGGGCGAGGAGCCCGACAGCGGCGAGAACGCCCAGGTAGGCCCACGGGACGCTGAGTGCGCTGGGCGGTGGGTCGAAGACACCGGTCAGCACCGAGACGAGCATCTGGGAGAGCGCCCACCCGGCCAGCGTGCCGAAGATCGCCGTACCGAGCCCCACCACCATCACCTCGGTCCACACGAAGGCCCCGAGCTGGCGTGGCCGGGCGCCGAGCACGCTCGCCAGGGCGAACGTCCGGCGCCGCTCGGTGAACCCGAGGATCAGCAGCAGTCCCGTCGCGGCCACGGCCAGCGCCACGGCGAAGGTCAGCTCGATCCTCGTGAGCCCGCCGAGGTCGACGGCGGTGAGGCTGGTGCCGATGACCCGGCGGGTGGTGTCGAGGTCGGTGATCTGGGGCTGCGCGCCCAGCTGCGCCCGCAGCCGGTCCGCTACCGCCCGGGAGGCGGTCCCGTCGGTGGAGACGAGGAACGCGCCGACGGTGTCGGAGCCGGTCTGCTGGGCGACGTAGGCCGCGTTGGCCACGAGGAAGCTGTCCCTCGGCGCCGTGGGGAACTCCCCCACGATGCCCGCGTAGTGGAAGGCCACCGTGTGGAACTGTTTCGTACGGCCGTCCTGGAGACGCAGGCGGAGCAGGTCCCCCGGGCGGAGCTGGAAGTCGTGCACGGTCTCCTGGCTGACCAGGATCGCGTCCGGCTGATGGGCGAGCCGGTCCACGATGGCCCGCGCCGTGCCACCGGTGAAGTAGGCGTCCTGGAGGCGTGTCGTGCCGAGCAGGGTGGACGGCCGCACGCCGTACAGATCCTGCAGGTCGGAGCCGACGTACGCGAACCGGTGCTGGAGCGGCTCCACCGCCTTGACGCCGGGCACGGCGGCGATCGACCGCTCCTGCGACGGCGGCACGTACGTGCCCGGGGACTCGGTCACGGTGACGTCGGCGCCGTTGGTGAGCTGCGCGTCGGCAAGGCCCTGCTGCTCGTATGTCGAGTTGAAGGTGGCGGTGGAGATGGCGAACGCGAGGGCCAGCGCGGCGATCGCCACCGCCCGGCTGACCAGGCGCCGCTGCCGGGACAGGGTGGCGGCCACGGTGGAGGCCATCCCGGTCGCCAGCGGCTGGGCCATCCGCCTGACCAGCGGACGCCCGGGGCCGAGGAACAGCCAGATGATCCGCCAGATGAGCAGGCCCGCCCCCGCCCACAACAGCGCGGGTCCGGCGAAGGCCCAGTAGTTCACCGAGATCTGCGGGACGCCCTCGGGGACCAGGACCAGCTGGTAGCCGTTCTGGCTGGAGATCCAGAACACCGTGATCGACCCGGCGATCAGCCACACGTCCAGCCCGTAGCGCATCCACCACGGAGACTTGGTCGCGCCGATGGCGCGGCGCGCGGAGACGACGCTGAGCCGGCGCGAGTCGCGTACGGCCGGCAGGAGGATCGTGGCGATCGCGATGAGTAGCCCGGCGACGGCTGCCGTGACACCCCAGCCCGCCGCCGTCGCCGCAGTCGCGCCGAAGCGGGCCGACCCGAAGGCGAGCCAGCCGGTGAGCGCGGCGAGCGCCAGCCCGGCGAGCGCGCCCGCGACCCCGACCACGAGTGCCTCCGCCAGGGCCAGCCTGATCAGGACCCCGGTGCTCGCCCCCCGGGCGCGCAGCAGCGCCTGCTCGGAGCGGCGCCTGCTCGCCCCCGACTCGGCGATGGACGAGGTGAGCAGCGCCGCGAGGGCGGCTCCCGGCAGTCCCAGGAACAGGAAGAGGATCTGGGCGTAGAGCGAGTCTCCCCGGGCGGCGTCGAGGGCCGCGCCGAGGTTGTTGCCGACCAGCGCCGCCCCGGAGAGCCGTGCCTCGAAGTTGCGGGCCGCCCCGGTGACCTGCTCGAAGGCAGCCGCCGGGTCGGGAGGGAGCTGGTGCTGGAACCGCACGTGGAACTGCAGGCGCGCGGCTTGGCCGCCGTACAGCTTCTTCCACTGGTCTGTGGGCATCAGGAGCAGGTTGTCCGGCGGGGCCTGCGGCTGCGCGCCGGGCGGGGCGCCCACCTTCTGGAATAGCGAGTCCGCCTCGGGAAGGTCGGCCACGCCCGCCACCAGCACGGAGGCGTCCGGCAGCCCCGCACGGTGCAGGATGATCGTGTCACCGGGCCCGGCGTGCAGGTTCGCCGCCGTCTGCTGGGCGATGAGCACGCCCTGCGAGGTGCCGGTCAGGAACCTCAGCTCGCCGGGGAAGGCCGTGGCGTAGTCGGCGGGGATGCCGAGCACCTGCCCGGGACCCGTGGTGAGCACCTGGCCGCCCGTGCTGGACTCGAAGCCCGTCACGGTGCCGAAGTCGACCTCACGGGACATGGCGAGCCGGGGAACGCGCTGTATGGCCTGCGCCACCTGGGCCGGGTCGGCACCGTTCTGGACCTCCACCTGCCAGTCCACGGGGACCCGCTGCACCGAGCGGTCGGTCATGGTCGACTTTGCCGCGGCGAGGAAGGCGCCGAGCGAGGCAAGCAGGGCGACCGCCACGGCGACGCCTCCGGCCGAGGCCGACAGCCGCCCAGAGCGGCGGGCCAGCAGGCCGCGCAACCAGATCATCATGTCTGACTCCGTACTACGCCGTCGCGCATATCCCAGCGCCGGGGGAACCGGTCGGCGATGGATCGGTCATGGGTGGCGACCACCAGCCCCGCGCCGAGATCGGACGCGAGGCCGATGAGCAGGTCGATCACGTGGTCCGCCTGGACGGAGTCGAGCTGTCCCGTCGGCTCGTCGGCGATGATCAGGCGGGGTTTGGCGGCGAGGACGCGGGCGAGGGCCACGCGCTGGGCCTGACCGCCTGACAGCTCCTCGGGGAGCCGGTCGGCGAGGTCGGCTATGCCTACCGCCTCCAGCGCCAGCAGTGCCTCGCTCCTGGCTTGGGCGTCGTCGCGTCCGGCTATCAGCAGCGGCAGGGCGACGTTCTCTGTGACGTCCAGCGGCGGGAGCAGGCTTGGGCCCTGGAAGACGATCCCGATCGTGGCCGCCCCCCGGTGGATCTTTCCGGTGGTCGGCCGGTCGAGCCCGGCGAGCAGGTGAAGCAGGGTGGTCTTTCCGGAGCCGGACGATCCGGTGAGGGCGATCTGGTCGCCTTCACCGACCGTGCAGGTCACCCCGTGGACGGCCACGACGGCGTCCTGTCCCTGCCCGTAGGTGCGCGCCACGTCGACGCACCGCACGAGTTCGCCCACGCTCTCTATCAGTGGGGTGGTCATGTCGTCCGCCCGTCCTTGAGGGTGATCACTCGGTCGGCGAAGCGGCGTACGGCGGGGCTGTGGGAGGCCACGACGACTGCCATGTGCTCCGATGCCCGGTCGCGCAGCAGCTGCAGCACGGTCGCCTCGGTGACGCGGTCCAGCTCGCCGGTGGGCTCGTCCGCGAGCAGGACGGCCGGGCGGTTCGCCAGGGCCACGGCGAGGCCGGCCCGCGCGGCCTCGCCGCCGGACAGGGTGCTCGGCCTGGCCCCGGCCCGCGAGGTCAGGCCCACCAGCGCGAGAATGTGATCACGCCAGCGGGTGTCGGCGTGCCTCGCCAGCCGCTGGGCCATGTCGACGTTCTGCCGCACGGTGAGGTGCTCGATGAGGTTGTTCGACTGGAACAGGACGCCGACCAGGCGGGCGCGCAGCGCCGCCCGTTCCGGCTCGGGCCGGTGGCTGATGCGGTCGCCGGCCACGCGGACGGCCCCGCCGTCCGGCTCGTCCAGCCCGGCCAGGCAGGCGAGTAGCGTCGACTTGCCGGACCCGGACGGCCCAGTGACCGCGACGACCTCGCCGGCCGACACCTCTAGGGACACTCCGCGCAGGGCGCGGACCTCCTCATCTCCCGAGCGGTGAAACCGGTAGAGCTCCTCGGCCCGCAGGATCGCGCCTGTCTGTGATGTCACGCTTACCGCCATGTGCGTCACCGTAGAGAGGGGGTCGTGAGTGTCGGCTCAATCCCTGGTTATCGTGACCCTTACCTTTTTTCCGCGCCCTCCCCCTGGTCCCGCTCCCGCCAGCAGGTTCATCCGGTCCAGCAGCATGACCGCGAGCGCGCAGCACGCGCCCACGAGCGCCAGACCCGCCCATGGGAGCCACGTCAGCCCCGCGCGGGCCGCGGCGTCCCAGATCGTGCCGGTCACCAGGCTGCCGACCGTGATCGCGACGCCGGAGACCGTGGCGTACAGGCCGTAGTGCGTGGCGACGAGGTGGCCGCCCGAGAGCCGGACTATCACATCCATCTCGAAGGGGCAGATGAGCATGCTGCCCAGCGCCAGCAGCGCGGCGGCGGCCAGCATCGGCAGGATGGCGACGTGCTCGGCGAGCTCCTCGGACGCCATGATGGGCGGCGTGGGAGCGGAGATCACCACCAGCGGCGCGAATGCCAGGGCCATGACGACCAGACCCCGCACCATCGACTGCACCGCCGACCACCGGCGCCGCGCCCAGGTGGCGACCCGGCTCTGGAACAAGATCACCAGCACCGCCGACATGGCGAACATCTCTCCCATGCCGATGTTCTGTTCGGGCCCGAGGGCATGCCCCATCACGAGGGGAAGCGCGAGGTACACCTGGAACGACAGGATGTACGACCCGGCCATCGCCACCGAGAAGCAGATGAACGGCTTGTCGCGCAGCAGGGGACCCCAGCCGCGGAGGGCCTCCACGGCCGCGTCCGCCGTGCGGGGCAGGGCCACCGCCTGCAGGACGGTGAGCACCGCGAAGACCCCCGCCGCCGTCATGGCCACCGCGGGGAAGTTCAGGCCGGACAGGGCGAGGCCGAGGAGTGGGCCGATCAGCAGGCCCGCCTGCCCGGCGACGTTGAATAGCGCGAAAGCCTCGACCCGTCGCTCCCCGGCGGCGTTCGAGAGCAGCACGCGTACCCCCGGGTCGAACAGCGCTCCAGCGAAACCGGTCGCCGCTGCCGCCACCACGAGGGCGGGCAGGTCGGTGGCGAAGCCGAGCAGGGCGAAGCCCCCCGTGCGCAGGGCGCACCCGGCCACCACGGCGGTACGGCAGCCCAGGCGGTCGGTGAGGTAGCCGCCGACCAGGCACATGCCCCGCTGGCTGACGTTGCGAACCCCGAGGACCAGACCGAGCGCCCAGGCCGCCATGCCAAGGCCCTGACTGAGGTGCCCGGCCAGGTACGGTATGAGCAGGTTAAAGCCCATTTTGATGGTGAATTGGTTGACCAACATGAGGCGAACACGACCGTCGAAGGTCCGCCACTGCCTCCATATATTGTCACTCATAGTGATGACAACATTACGAAGGGTGAGTGAGTGGTGACGCAGCGGCGGGTTAGCGGCACGCTTACCCGGGCTCTGCGAGCCTGGCCCGATGAAGCCCGCCGCGTCCCCCCGCCCTCCAGGCGTGGGCCGATGAGGAGTGCCGCGCGTGAGCCTCACGGCACCTCACTGCGCCGCAGGGTCCTCGTCGCGATCGTGGGCATCGCCGCGCTCGCCGTGGCGCTGTTCGCGGTCCCGCTCGCGCTGTCCGTCGAGCGGCTCTACCACGACGAGACCGCCGGGGCCCTGAGCCGCGACGCCGCCTGGATCGCCGCCGCCATCCCCGACGACGTGATGAAGAAGGGCCCGGCGTCGGTGTCCCTGCCCAAGGGGGTGCCCTCGGGCCTGCGCGTCGGCGTCTACACCACCGACGGCGCGCTGCTGTTCGGCGACGGACCGAAGCGATCGGACCTCGCCGTCCACTCCCGCGACGGTCACGTACACGAGGCCGTCGAGAACGGTTTCCTGGCGGTCTCCGCGCCGATCCCCTCCGACGAGTCGCGCAAGGGTCTGGTGCGGGTGGCCACGCCGTACGACGAGGTCTCCGACCGGGTGCACGATGCATGGCTGCTCATGGCCGGCCTCTCGGTGGTCGTCGTCAGCCTGGCGGTCGGGCTCGCTCTGCGCCAGAGCAGCCGTCTCGCCGCGCCGCTCGAGCATCTGACGCGGGCGGCCCTGAGCCTCGGCGCGGGTGACTTCTCGATCCGCGCCCCCCGTTCGGACGTACGCGAGGCCGACGTCGCCGGGCTCGCCCTGGAGTCGACCGCCCGCAGGCTCGGCGAGGTGCTCGAACGCGAGCGGGCCTTCAGCGCCGACGTCTCCCACCAGCTCCGCACCCGCCTCACCGGCATGCTGCTCGGTCTTGAGTCCGCGCTCGCCCGCCCGGACGCGCACCGCGAAGACGCGATCCGTACGGCGCTCGCCCGAGGCGAGCAACTCCGCACGGTCATCGAAGATCTCGTACGGCTCTCGCGGGAGAGCGGGGACCAGAGCCTGTGCCTGGACGTGCGCACGTTCCTCGACGAGCTCCGCGGCGAGTGGTACGGAGGTCTGGCCGCGCAGGGACGTTTCCTGAGCCTCAACCTGCCCGACCAGCTTCCCTCCGTCGCCGCGTCACCGGCGGCGCTCCGGCAGATCCTCCAGGTGCTTCTGGACAACGCCGTCGCGCACGGAAAGGGAGAGATCACTGTGGACGTGGCCGACCTCGGCGACGGGATCGCGATCGAGGTGGCCGACCAGGGCGTGGGCATCCCCGAGGGGCTCGACGTGTTCACGCGCCGCTCCGGGAACGAGGAGGGACACGGGATCGGCCTGGCGCTTGCCCGGTCGCTCGCCGAGGCGGAAGGCGGCCGCCTCATCCTCCGCCGCCCCTCGCCCCCGGTCTTCAGCCTCCTGCTCCCGACCGCCTGACCCGCTACACGTCGATCTCGTACCGGTAGCCGCGGCCCCTGAGGGTGGTGATGCGCTGGGGATCCTCGCCGTGCTCGGTCAGCTTGCGGCGCAGGGCGAAGACATGCACGTCGAGGGTCTTCGTCGGCCCGAACCAGTTGGCGTCCCACACGTCGTCCATCAGCTGCTCGCGCGTCACGACCTCTCCGGCGTGGGACGCCAGCGCCGCGAGCAGGTCGAACTCCTTCGGACGAAGCGCCAGCTCCTCGCCCGCGACATACGCCCTGCGTGCGGGAAGGTCGAGGCGCAGGAGGCCGACGGACAGGCTGCGCTCCTCCTGTGGCGAGGTCTGGCGGCGAAGATGCGCGCGCAGCCTGGCGAGCAGCTCGGTGAGCCTGAAGGGCTTGGTGAGGTAGTCGTCGGCGCCGGCGTCCAGGGCGACCACGACCTCGAACTCCTGGGAGCGGGCGGTCAGCACGACGATCACGGTGAACGGCAGGGTTGTGCGTAGCCGCCGGCAGACCGTCACGCCGTCGATGTCGGGCAGCCCGAGGTCGAGCAGGACCAGGTCGGGAACGCCGTCGCGCACCCGCTCGAGCGCCTCGCCACCGGTCGTCGCGAGGACGGCCTGGTATCCGTTGCTCGCGAGCGCCTCGACCAGCTCGGAGCCGATGGCCGGATCGTCCTCGACGACCAGCACGCGTGTCATGCCTCGATGGTAGGCGAGCCGCCCTGCCCGCGTGACGGGCCGCGAGTTGTACGAGGCTCGGGTTACGCATAAATGTCGAGGGGTCTGTCCGGATCTGTCGGATCTCGTTGACCAGCACGTTCTCCGCGATCGGCGGGTCGACACTCTGGGGGGGCCACAACTCTCCATACTGTGGGTATGGATCCGGACACGTTCCGTGGCGACGTCGGCGTAGAGGGGCCGGACGTCTATTGGCGCCGCAGGGTGTCGGTGCTGACCGGCGCCCTTGTCGTGGTCGCCGTCGTGGCATGGGCCTGCACGAGCGCGTCCGGGGGGTCGGGGCCGAGCCCCGGAGGGCACCACGCGCCCGTGGGGTCGAAGGACCCGGGCTCCCACGCGAGCGCGACACCCTCGACGTCGCAGACACCCACCGCGACCTCCACCACGACGGGGAAGTCGGTGGCCTCGCGGCCTCCGGTGACCCTGACGCCCTCGCCGGCTCCCAGCCGCACGAGGCGCCCAGGCGACCCCTGTGAGAAGGCCGACCTCGTCGTCAGCCTCCGGGGCGAGTCCGAGGTCTACTCCAGCAAGGGAGCGCCGAGGTTCCTGCTGACCATCGTCAACCTCGGCCGCGTCGACTGCACGGTGGACGTCGGGCCCCGTGCGGTGGAGGTGCGCATCACCTCAGGGGACGACCGGGTCTGGTCGACCGCCGACTGCGTGAGCGGTGACGGCACCGACGTCCGGCGGATGGCACGCGGGGTGCCCCACGTGAGAATGGTCAACTGGGACCGGCGCCGGTCGGCGCCCGACTGCCGGGCCGCCCGTCCGAAGGCCCATGACGGCACCTACGTCGCCATGGCACGCCTGGGCGCCGCGAAGAGCTCCAAGGTGGTCTTCCACCTACGCTGACGGGCCGGCGCGGCGCGCCGCTCAGACATACCGCTCCAGGATGGACGCCTCGGCGAGGCGGGACAGGCCCTCCCGCACGTTGCGCGCCCGGGACTCGCCGACGCCGCCCACCGACTGGAGGTCGTCGGTGCTCGCCGCCAGGAGCTTCTGGAGGCCTCCGAAATGGTCGACAAGGCGGTCGACGACGCTGCCGGGGAGCCGGGGCACCTTGGCCAGCAGCCGGAACCCCCGGGGGCTCACCGGCCCGTCCAGAGCCTCCGCTCCCGCGTGGCCGAGGACACGCGCGACGGCCATCAGATCGAGCAGGTCGCCGGGGGACAGGCGGTCGAGCTCCGCGAGCGACTCGGCCACCCTGCGAGGCCGGCGGCCGGGGGCGGCCGGCAGGTAGTCACGCATGATCAGGTCGCGGTCCTCCTCGACGCCGGCGACCAGCTCCGCCAGCTGCAGCGAGAGCAGCCGGCCGTCGGTACCGAGCTCGACGACGTAGCCCTCTATCTCGCCGGCGATGCGGCGCACCATCTCGAGCCGCTGCACCACGACGGCGACGTCCCGCGCGGTGACCAGGTCCTCGATCTCGAGGGCCGACAGCGTGCCGGAGACCTCGTCGAGACGCATCTTGTAGCGCTCGAGGGTCGCGAGGGCCTGGTTGGCCTTGGACAGGATCGCCGCCGACTCCTCCATGACGTAGCGGACGCCGTCGAGGTAGAGCGCGATGATGCGCATGGACTTGCTGATCGAGATCACCGGGAAGCCGGTCTGGCGTGCCACCCGCTGGGCGGTGCGGTGGCGGGTGCCGGACTCGTTCGTGGGGATGCTGGAGTCGGGGACCAGATGGACCGCCGCTCGCACGATCTTGTTGATGGGGTGGGCCAGCACGATGGCGCCGTCCATCTTGGCCAGCTCGCGAAGGCGCGTCGCGGAGAACTCCACGTCGAGCATGAACCCGCCCGTGCAGACCTCCTCCACCCTCTCGTCATAGCCGAGGACGATCAGGGCGCCGGTGTGCCCACGGAGAATGCGCTCCAGGCCGTCACGCAGCTCGGTGCCCGGAGCGAGCGTGGCAAGGGTGGATCTTCGCCGCTCGTCGATCCCCTTGCTGGTGTTTGCCACATGGCCCCCGCTGGTCGCTGACGTCGCCCAGTTTACCGGCGAAGTGGCGACCGGACCCGGACAGTGCTCAGGTGACGTGCGTGAGCGCGTCCCAGACGTTCTCAGCCTCTGTGACGTCGAAACCCTGGGAAAAGTTCGTGGTGTGGATGGACGACCTGCTCACCGGCACCGGATGATGGTCGTCGCGCCCGCCGGCGCCCGCCAATGCGGACGGATCCTGGTCGAGGGAGCCGGCGGGGACCAGCGCGTGGGTGAAGCCCAGCCTGGCGGCCTCGGCCACCCGCCGCCGGACGTCTCTGACCGGGCGCAGCTCTCCGGCCAGGCCCACCTCGCCGAGCACGACCAGGCCGGGTGGCAGCGGCCGGTCGCCCGCCGCGCTCGCCACGGCGAGCATCACCGCGAGGTCGACCGCCGGGTCGCCCAGCCGGATGCCGCCCACGGTGGCGGTGAAGACGTCGCACCCGCTCAGCCGGGCGTTCAGCCGGCGCTCCAGCACCGCGAGGATCATCGTGACGCGGAAGGGGTCGAGGCCGGAGGACGAGCGGCGCGGCTGCTGGGCCTCGGTCGGGCCGACGAGCGCCTGCACCTCGGCGGGGAGCGGGCGGGTGCCCTCGACCGTGACGGTGACGCACGTGCCTGGCACGGGCTCCGAGCGCCTCGAGAGGAACAGCCCGCTCGGGTCGGGCAGCCCCACGATGCCGCTCTCGTTGAGGTCGAAGCAGCCGACCTCCTCAGTGGGGCCGTAGCGGTTCTTGATGGACCTGACCATGCGCAGCCGGGAGTGGCGGTCGCCCTCGAAGTGCAGCACCACGTCGACCAGATGCTCGAGGACGCGGGGGCCGGCGATCGAGCCGTCCTTCGTCACGTGGCCCACCAGGACGGTGGACATGCCGCGCTCCTTGGCCAGGCGTACGAGGTTGCCCGTGACCTCGCGCACCTGCGTGACCCCGCCCGGCACCCCTGTGGCGGCGGAGGAGCCGATGGTCTGCACCGAGTCGACGATGAGGAGCCGGGGCTGCACCTTCTCGACGTGGCTGACCAGCGCGGCGAGGTCGGTCTCCGCGGCGAGGTAGAGCTGGTCCTGGATGGCGCCGATGCGGTCGGCGCGCATACGCACCTGGGCGGTCGACTCCTCACCCGTGACATAGAGCACCGTGTCGTGACGCGCCATGCTGGCGGCGGCCTCCAGCAGCAGCGTGGACTTGCCGATGCCCGGCTCCCCGGCCAGCAGGACGACGGCGCCGGGCACGAGGCCGCCCCCGAGCACCCGGTCGAGCTCGCCCACGCCGGTGGTGCGCGCCCGGGCGAACTCGGCCTTGACCTGGCCGATCGGCAGCGCGGGCGAGGAGACCGCGCCGCCCTGGACCACGTGGACCCCCGCGCGGGCGCCCTCCTCGTCGACCGTGCCCCACGCCTGGCACTCGCCGCAGCGGCCCACCCATTTGGCGGCCCGCCACCCGCACTCGGCACAGCGGTAACCGAGCTTCTGCGTCTTGGTCATGCGGGGCACGTTATCGGCCCGAGCCGACAAACTTCATCGCCCGCCTTAGAACTGGCCCTCCAGCTCCGCGAGGAGCAGGCGCTTGGGCTTGGCGCCGATGACCTGGCGGACGACCTCGCCGTCCCGGTAGAGGTTGAGGGTGGGGAAGCCCATCACCCCGTAGCGGGCCGCGATCTGCGGGTAGTCATCGGCGTTCAGCTTGGCGACCGTCAGGCGCTGGACGTACTCGGCGGCGATCTCTTCCAGGATCGGCGCCACCATGCGGCAGGGGGGGCACCACTCGGTCCAGAAGTCCACGAGCACGGGCTTGTCGCTCGCCAGGACCCGCTCGGCGAAGTTCTCCTCGGTCAGTATGATCATTTCGTTCCTCCGGTTCTCAGCACGCATCCCGGGCAGGCGTCGGCGAGCTGCGCCTCGACCTCGGCCCGGCGGTGGAGCAGGGTGCGGACCTGCTCGTCGATCTGGGCCAGCTTGCGCCGGTAGACCTCGACCGATTCGGGGCAGGCGTTTCCGGCGTGGTTGCCGGCCCGCAGGCAGTCCACGAACGGCCGGGCGTCCTCAAGCGTGAAGCCCACCGTGAGAAGAGAGCGGATCTCGGTGACCAGCCTGACATCGGACTCGTCGTACTCCCGGTAGCCGTTCGTCGACCGCCGGGCCGAGAGCAGCCCTTGCTGCTCGTAGTAGCGCAGCGCCCGGGTGCTCACCCCCGCCCGCCTGGCGAGCTCTCCGATCCGCATCGGCCCTCCCTGGTACGAGCTCACGCTAACCCTTGACGTCAACGTCAAGGTCAAGCCGATGTGTCCCTGAGATAGGGGGAAGGGTCAAAAGTGGCGCCAGCGCAGGACGTTGGGATAGTCGAGCTCGAGTCCCCGGGTGCGCTCGATCGCCTCCTCGGCCACGGCGGGGACGAACTCGATGCGAAGGACGTCCTCCAGATCGGCCCGGGAGGAGAAGACCATGCGCAGGTCCAGCTCGCGGCGCTGCCATCCTTGCCGCGACCAGAACGCCTCCACGGCCGGCGCGGAGTAGGCGGGCACCGTGCGGCTGAACCAGCCGCCGAACGCCCCCCGGGCCGCGTCCAGGTCGACGACGAAAGCGGCGCCGCCTCGCCGTACGACCCGGGACAGCTCGCGCAGGCCGGGCTCGCAGCCGGGGCCGAAGAAGTAGGCCCACCGGGCCACCGCGACGTCCACGGAGGCGTCGGGTACCGGGAGTGCCTGGGCGGTGGCCGTGCGCACCGTGACGCCGGGGAGCCCTCGGCAGCGGTCGGCGGCGAGCGCGGCCAGACCCGAGTGCGGCTCGACGCCCACGACCTCGCGGGCCGTGGCGGCGAAGGCGGGCAGGTGGAAGCCGGTGCCGCAGCCGATGTCGAGGACGACGCCCCCCGTCCATGGCCGGATCGCCGAGATGGCGGCGTCCACGACCCCGTCGGGATCGACGGCCCGGTTCTCCAGCTCGTAGGTCCGGGGGGAGTTCCAGATGTTCGGACTGGGGATTGCCCCGTCCACGATCCGCGCCATGGGACACACGCTAAACCAGCCAGAATGCGTACCGGACGGTTGTGATCTTTGTTGCATCCGGGTTGCGGAGCGCCACCTGGCCGTGACCCGGCTTAGGCTGGCAGATGTGACCGACGTCATCCGAGTCCCGAACGCCAAGATCGCGTTGTCAACCGCGTCGGTGTATCCAGAGCGCACTCCGGACGCCTTCGAGCTGGCCGCGCGCCTCGGCTACGACGGCGTCGAGGTCATGGTCGGCGCCGACCCCGTGAGCCAGGACATCGACGTGCTGGAGCGCCTTTCCGACCACTACCAGCTTCCGGTGCTGGCCGTGCACGCTCCGTGCCTCCTCGTCACCCAGCGGGTTTGGGGCCGTGACCCCTGGGCCAAGCTGGTCAAGGCGCAGAAGGCCGCCGAGCGGCTCGGCGCGCGCACCGTGGTGGTGCACCCCCCCTTCCGCTGGCAGCGCGACTACGCCCGTGACTTCGAGACCGGGCTCGCCCGCATGCGCGACGAGACCGACGTGACATTCGCGGTGGAGAACATGTTCCCGCTGCGCGCCCGGGGCGCCGAGGTCGTGCCGTACGCCCCGGGGTGGGACCCCGTCGACGAGGACTTCCCGCAGGTCACGCTCGACCTGTCGCACACCGCCGTCTCGGGTTCCGACGCGCTTGAGATGGCGGAGAAGCTCGGCGACCGGCTCGCCCACCTGCATCTCGCCGACGGTGTCGGCACCACGAACAAGGACGAGCACCTCGTGCCCGGCCGGGGCGGCCAGCCCTGCGCGCGCATCCTTGAGCGTCTGGCCACCGCCGGATACGGTGGCCTCATCGTGCTCGAGATCAACACGCGCAAGGCCGCCGGGCGCACCGAGCGGATCGACGACCTGGCCGAAGGCCTGGCGTTCGCCCGGCTGCACTTCGCCGCCTCGTCCACGACATGATCCAATCGACGCCATGAGCCACGAGGTGTTCAACCGGGTCGCCGAGGCCTACGACGCGGCGCGGCCGGGATATCCCGAAGGTCTCTACGACGCGCTCTCCACTCTTTCCTCCATCTCGCTGGCCGGTGCGACGGTCGTCGACGTGGGAGCGGGCACGGGCATCTCGACGCGCGGCCTGCTGTCCAGGGGCGCCCGTGTCGTCGCGGTGGATCCCGGCGAGCGCATGCTGGCCCGCCTCGTGGCCCGCACGGCTTCGGCCGGCGTGGTCGTGGGTGACGGTAACGCCCTGCCGCTGCGTTCCGGGGTCGCCGACATGGTCTGCTACGCGCAGGCGTGGCACTGGCTGCGTCCCGAGGAGTCGTTCAAGGAGGCGCTCCGGGTCGTGCGCCCGGGCGGCGCCGTCGCGGCCTGGTGGAACAGCGTCGACCTCGGCACGACCGCGTCCACGAGCGCCGCCGACTGGCTGGTGGCCTACGAAGTGCGGCTCGCCGAGACCTGCCCCGGCTACTGGGGGCCGGCCCTGCCCCACTGGAGCATCCCTCCGGTCGCGGCGGTGATGACCGATGAGGGGCTGGAGGTCCGCGAGGCGTGGATCCCCTGGACCCGCGACGTGAGCGTCGACGAGTTCCTGCTCGACCTGCGATCCCATTCCTTCGTCGCGTCGCTGGACGACGGTGCTGTGGAACGCCTGCTGCGGCGGGAGCGCACCCAGTTGCTGAAGGTCTTCGCCGACGGTGAGCTCACGGTGCCGATGCGCGTATATCTCGCCATCGCCCGGAAGGCGGACGGGTGAGCACCACGGGGAACGGCGGCGGCGAAGACGGAGGGGTGAGGACCGAGCGGCGACGTCCGGGCCGGCGGCCGGGGTCGGCCGACACGCGTGGCGACATCATCACCGCCGCTCGCAAGATCTTCTCCGAGAAGGGCTTCGACAAGGCCACGATCCGGGGCATCGCCCGCGAGGCCGGGGTCGACCCGGCACTGGTCCACCATTACTTCGACACCAAAGAGGGCATCTTCGTCGCGGCGCTGCGGCTGCCGGTGGACCCTGGCAAGGCGATCCCCGCCATCATCGAGGGGCCGCGGGATGAGGTCGGCGAGCGCCTGGTGCGGTTCGTGCTGACCATGACGGCCGATCCGCAGGCCCGCGAGCCGATCATCGCCCTGATGCGCAGCGCGATGACCAACGAGCAGATCGTCACGATGATCCGTGAGTTCCTCACCAGGGCGGTGCTGGACAGGGTGGTGGAGGGGCTCGGCATCCCGCCGATCCGCATGGAGATCGCGTTCGCGCAGATGTTCGGCGTGATCCTCGTGCGGTACGTCCTCCGCCTGGAGCCGCTGGCGTCCGTCGAGGTCGAGGAGCTGGTGGATATCCTGGCCCCCACCATCCAGCGCTATATCGGCGGCAATTGACCGACGCGGACGAGCTTTGGCCAGAGCATTGTTCTAGCATCAGTCCGACCGATGAGGGGCCATCCCGTGTACGCCGGTAAGTTACCGGCGGGTACTATTCGGAGTGGTCTAGCCGTCACCGTGGATGACCGGTGTGTCTACGCTGGGCAGCCAACGCCATAGTTTGGAGGACCCGTGCTCCTTGTAGCGATCATCGGGCTCGTGATGACCGCCGTGGCGCTCGCGCTCGCGGGTCGTCGCGTGCTCTGGCTTTACAGCCTGGCCACCAGCGGCCAGCCCGCTCCCGAACGGGTGCGGTACGCCAAGGAGAACATCGGCGCAGAGCTCAAGGCGCAGCTCGTCGAGGTGTTCGCGCAGAAGAAGCTGCTGAAGTGGACACCCTCGGGTGTCGCGCACTTCGTGGTGTTCTGGGCCTTCGTGATCCTGGCGACGGTCTACCTGGAGGCGTACGGCTCGCTGATCCAGGGGGCGGTCACAGGGAAGCCCGACTTCCACATCCCTCTCGTCGGCACCTGGCCCGTTCTCGGGTTCCTCCAGGATTTCATCGCCATCGCTTGCGTCCTCGGCCTGGCGTCCTTCGCGGCCATCCGCATCGCGAACTCGCCGAAGAAGCTGGGACGGGAGTCCCGCTTCGCGGGCTCGCACCTGGGCGGCGCCTGGCTGATCCTGTTCATGATCTTCAACGTGATCTGGTCGCTGTTCCTGTTCCGCGGCGCGGCGGTCAACACCGGCAACTTCCCGTACGGCTCCGGCGCCTTCGGGTCCGAGGCCGCCGCCGCGCTGCTGCGCCCCCTCGGCGCCTCCGTCAACGAGGCCCTCGAGAAGGTCGGCCTGCTGCTGCACCTCGGCGTCATGCTGGTGTTCCTCGTGATCGTGGTGAACTCCAAGCACCTGCACATCTTCACGGCGCCCCTGAACGTCATGTTCTCGCGCCGGCCCGACGGCCTGGGCGCGGTGCCGGAGATGCGCAGCAACGGCAAGGTGCTCGACTTCGAGGAGGCCGACCCCGACACCGACGTCTTCGGCCGGGGCAAGATCGAGGACACGACCTGGAAGGGCTTCCTCGACTTCTACACCTGCACGGAGTGCGGCCGGTGCCAGTCGCAGTGCCCCGCCTGGAACACCGACAAGCCGCTGTCGCCCAAGATGCTCATCCTCGACCAGCGCGACCACGCCATGGCCATCGCGCCCTACCTGCTCGCCAGCGAGGAAGAGCGGGCCAACCTGCCCGAGGACGTCCTCGCGCTGGCGGGCAAGCCCCTGGTCGGCGAGAACGGCGTCATCCACCCCGACGTGCTGTGGTCCTGCACCAACTGCGGCGCGTGCGTCGAGCAGTGCCCGGTCGACATCGAGCACATCGACCACATCATCGACATGCGCCGCTACCAGGTCATGATCGAGTCGAACTTCCCTTCCGAGGCGGGCGTCATGCTCAAGAACCTCGAGAACAAGGGCAACCCGTGGGGTGTGTCCGAGATGAAGCGGGCCGAGTGGATCGAGGAGCTGGCCTCGCGTGAGGTCGACCCGATCGAGGTCCAGGTCATCGACGAGAAGGTCCCCGACGACCTCGAATACCTCTTCTGGGTCGGCTGCGCGGGCGCCCTGGAGGACCGCGCGAAGAAGACCACCAAGGCCGTCGCCGAGCTGCTCGACATCGCCGGTGTGAAGTTCGGGGTGCTCGGGCCGATGGAGGCGTGCACGGGTGACCCCGCACGCCGTCTGGGCATGGAGTTCCTGTTCAACATGCTCGCCCAGCAGAACATCGAGACGCTCAACGAGGCCGGGGTCAAGAAGATCGTGGCCACCTGCCCCCACTGCTTCAACACCCTCGCCAACGAATACCCTCAGCTCGGCGGCATGTTCGAGGTGGTGCACCACACCCAGCTCCTGGCCAAGCTGGTCGAGGAGGGCAGGCTCACCCCGATCACCCCCATCGAGGAGAAGATCACCTACCACGACCCGTGCTTCCTCGGCCGCCACAACAAGGTGTACGCCCAGCCGCGGGACATCATGGCGAAGGTCCCCGGGGTCCAGACCCAGGAGATGCACCGCTGCAAGGATCGGGGCTTCTGCTGCGGAGCGGGCGGCGCGCGCATGTGGATGGAGGAACGCATCGGCAAGCGCATCAACACCGAGCGCGTGGACGAGGCCCTGACCACCGACCCGGACACCGTCTCCACCGCCTGCCCGTTCTGCCTGGTCATGCTCGGGGACGCCATCAACGAGAAGAAGAACAGCGGCCAGGCCAAGGAGTCGCTTGAGGTCGTGGACGTCGCGCAGCTCCTCATCACCTCGGTGAAGGGCCGGCCCGTCAAGGTCTGACGCGCGACCAGCGAAGGCCTTGCCTAACCGGTGATAGGCAAGGCCCGAAAACGTTTCTCCACATAACAGGAAAATCACGGTAACCTCAACGTCGCGGGGCTCATTCGACGGGGAGGGGGCGCGGTGCGCGTTGTCGTGACCGATGCCGAGGTCACTTTGGCCGATGTCCTCTCGCTCCGCCTGGCCATCGAGGAGCCCTTGGCGGAGGGCACGCGGCTCATCCTGCGGCAGCGGGGCGTCGGCACCGAGAGCAAGGTGGTGCTGGGCACTCCGGGCGCGGAGGTTCGCGAGGCCTCCGTCGCGGTGTCGCTGGCACCGCTCGGGCTCAGCCCCGGCCGCTGGGACGCCTACCTCCAGCACGGTGAGAGCGGCACGCGCACCCGCATCCAGTGCGTCGATCCCGGCTTCTCCCTCGACCGGCTCGACGCCTACGCGCTGAGCCGGCGCACCCTCGCCTACCGGGCCTACCGCACGCTCAACGGCTACCTCGCCGTCAAGATCTCCGGCGCGGAGCCCGTGGCCGACGTCCGGGCGGTGTGGTTCCGCGAGGGCCGCTTCGAGGTCACCGGACTGCTGGCCTACACCGGGTTCGACGACGACGACTCCCACCACGCGGCCCGCCTCGCCCTGCGCCGTACGGCGGGCCCGGAGACGGCGGTGACGGCGGCCGCGACCGTGAACGGGGTGCGGTTCCACGCCGCCCTGTCCCTGTGCGACGTGATCGCCGCGACGCCGGAGTACGAAGGGCTGTGGGAGCCGTCACTGGAGGTCGACGGCATCGACGTGCCGCTGCCCCTCGGCGCGCGGATCGACGACGTCGACGGTAAGCGGCGCCGGGTGCAGTACCCCGACACCAAGGTGGACGGCGTGCCGGTCCGCCCGTGCTACACCGTGGACGACGAGCTGCGTCTTGAGGTGGGTGGATGAAGTTCTGCTTCCTGATCCCCTCGGCGTACGGCATGCGTGGCGACACGCGCGCCGTGCTCAACCTCGCCACGGAGCTGGCGTCCCGGCACGAGGTCGAGATCGTCAGCGTCAGGAGGGTGCGTGAGACCCCGTTCTTCCCTGTGGACCCGAGGATCTCGCTGCGCTGGCTGATCGACGCGAGGCCTGGTGTCCGTCACCTGCTGCCCCGCGGCCAGATACGCACAGAAGTGGCCCTCTGGCGCACCCTGCGCGGGCTGCGCTGCGACGTGCTGGTCACCACCAGGCCGGGTCTCAGCGTCCAGGCCGCCAGGCACGTACCCCGCGAGATCGTGCGCATCGCGCGCGACTGGAGCCGCCCGTCCGTGCCCGGGCCCGTCCGCCGGTTCTATCCCAAGCTGGACGCGGTCGTCACCTCCACGGAGACCACCAGGGAGGAGTTCGCCCGGCTCCTCGAGGGCGCGGGCAAGCCGCCCGTGGAGGTCATCCCCGACGCCCTTCCCCCGGAGCCGTGGCCGCGCTCCCGCATGGACAACCGCATCGTCTCGGCGGGAGGCCGGTGGCTGCCCGGCAAGGCGTTCGACCGGCTCATCCACGCCTTCGCCGTCGTGGCGGACAAGCGCCCCGACTGGGGGCTTCGCCTGTACGGCGGCGGTCCGGAGGAGAAGCGGCTGCGGGCGCTGGTCGGCGAGCTGAACCTCCACAACAACGTGTACTTCATGGGCACCACACCGGACCTGCAAGGGGAGTTCGCCAAGGCGTCTCTCGTGGCAGTCACCTCGCACGCCGAGACGCCCGGCATGACGGTGATCGAGGCGCTCGGGTGCGGCGTCCCCGTGGTCGGGTTCGAGGGGTCGCGCGGGCCGGGCGAGTTCGTGACGCCGGGCCATGACAGCGTGCTGGTGCCGCAGGGGGAGCACGAGATCGAGTTGTACGCGTCGGCGCTGCTCGGGCTGATAGACGACGAGCGCCGCCGTATGGTGCTGGCCGCCGGCGCGCTGGAGTCGGCCGCCGGGCATGCCGCGCCCGCCGTCGCCGCCCGCTGGGAGAGGCTGGTCGAAACACTGCGTCCGGGGATCTGAGGCGCGGGCCGACGTCCGGGAGCTGAGATGCGGCGTCCCATCGAGGGATACCCCGAAGAGGTATCGTAGACATTATGCATGGGTACAGCGGAGACAAGCAGGCTTATCTAACCAGGCTTCGGCGGATCGAGGGACAGATCCGAGGTCTGCAGCGCATGGTCGAGGAGGATTCGTACTGCATCGATATCCTCACCCAGGTGTCGGCCGCCACGCGCGCCCTGCAGGCCGTGGCGCTCGGGCTCTTGGAAGACCACATCGGCCACTGCGTGGCGGACGCGATCAACACCGGCGGGCCGGAGGCCGAGGAGAAGGTCAAGGAGGCCTCGGCGGCCATAGCGAGGCTAGTGCGCTCGTAGCGGTTTTCCACGCTTTACCGGCCCGGCCGGACTAGTCCCTGAGATCGGCCAGGAGTCGTTTCGCAAAACCGTCCCGAACCCGGGAGGAGTCCGGGACCAGTTCCGCGAGCTTCTTCATCGACTCATCGACGTTCGTAATCCGAGCGCGTTGTCGAGCTCATCCAAGGTCAGCTGTTGCTCGCTGACAGCGACGGCGCTGAGCACCTCCGCGTAGAGCGCGATCTCGTCCAACGCGACACGGTCATGGACCCGTGAGTCCAGGTAATCGTGCCCCACCGCGTCGTCCTTCCTTCCGCAGCCCACACCCACTTCGAGGTTACGACCGGGTTGCCTGCGATGACATGGCCCATCGGGACCATTCGCGAGGGCAATCCGTGTCCCCGTGGAACCATTTCCCCGTTCCGAGATCACAATTCAGCCAAATCCCCATAAGGCTGGACCGGGAATGATATACGCGAAGTAAGTATGGAATAACCCAATAAAGCGTTTAGATCATGGCACCTTGGTCAGGTGTGACGAATCCATTCCGATGAGGTACCTGGGACTCCAGGCAGTGGGTCGTCGCGCTCGTGGATCAAGCAGCTCACCGTCGCCGCGGACGTGGGGAAGCCGCGGGGAGGCGGCGCCGTACCCGTCAGGGCGCACCAGGCGAGGCCCGTCGCGTAGCCCGCCCCCAGCAGCGCCGCCGCCGAGCCCCGGTCGGGCGGCCGGAGCGCGTCCGGCGGCTCGCCGGCCCGCGGCCAGCAGCCGCGCAGCGGGTGGCGGGGCTCGGCGAGGGTCACGTAGTACGTCTGCCGCAACTCGAAGTCGAGCCACGGGTAGAGCTGTGTCGCGACCTCGGGCGCCACGTCGTGGACGTCGGCGGCGAGCAGCGACGCGGCCACCGCCCGGGGATCGGCGCCCTGGGCGGTCACGAACGACAGCGCCCCCACCAGGTCGTAGACCGTGTGCCGGAAGTGCTCGCCCGCGGAGGTCTCAGCCAGCAGGGCGGCCCTGAGGTGGGCCGGGCAGCGCGCGAGCCAGGCCTGCCGGATGGCCGGGGCGTCCCAGGCGGGGTGGTCGAGCCACGGCCGGGCCCGGAGGGGCTCCACCATCGCGAGCAGGGCGGCGGCGCGGGGCCCGAACCGGGGATCGGCGAGCAGCACGCGGGCCGTGTCGGCCACCAGCCCGGCCAGGCGCAGCGCGGCGCCCTGCGCTCCCCGCCCCAGCCGCTCGGTGTAGAGGGCGATCAGCGCCTCCAGCGGCGTCGGCGGCAGCCACCGCACCCACTCGTCCCCGGGCAGCGGGCGCGCGAGGAACTCCCCGAACATCGACAGCAGCACCTCGTTGCCGTCGAACGCCGGGGCGTAGGCGCACCACATGATGGTGCCCCACACCGCCGCCACCGTCGCCGTGACGTCCGAGTAGAAGAGTGTGCTGAGCGGCCCCACCACAAAGGCGAACTCCGGCTCAGGGACGCGGTTGGCGTGCAGCAGCGCCCGTATCTGCTCGGTGACCTGGCGGGGCACGTCCGGGCCGACGAAGGCCTGGGTGGATCCGCGGTCGTAGGCCAAGTCGGCGGCCGTGGGAAGCAGATGTGCGGGGACCGGCGGCGCCGGATGGACGGGACGCGCGGCGGCCCGTGCGCGGGGGTCGGCGGGCGGGGCCGACAGATGCCACTCCCCGTCCGCCCGGTCGTGGCGGTGCCAGCGGGCGTGCGAGCCGTACAGCCAGCATCCGCCGTCCGGGGTCAGCAGAAGGCGGGCCGCCATGGCCTGGGCCTGAGTGGGTGCGGACACGTCGGCCCAGCGCGGGTCCGCGACCATGGCGCGGACATCCCGCTCGATCGCGTCGAAAGGGTCCCACTGCACGGCCGCCATGCTACTGGTGGGACCCCACGGGTTCCGGCATGTCCCACCGGCGCCACACATCCGGTACCGAAGGCAAGGACCCGTGCGCTCGCGGGGGCGATCAGGCGGCGGGCAGCGGCGAGGCGGCGCGGTGGAGCGCGGCCTTCGCCATGTAGTTGTCCGGCGTGCGGGCGAACGTCGCGCGGTCGCGGTCGGTCAGCTCGCGGACGATCGTGCCGGGGACCCCGGCCACCAGCACCCCGGCCGGGATCTTCTTTCCCGGGGTGACCACGCATCCGGCCGCGACCAGCGAGCCCGCGCCGATCCTGGCGCCGTTCAGCACGATGGCGCCGATGCCGACCAGCACGCCGCTCTCGATGTGGGCGCCGTGCACCATGGCACGGTGGCCGAGGCTCACCCGGCTCTCCAGCACGGCGGGCAGGCCGGGGTCGGAGTGCAGGCAGCACAGATCCTGGATGTTGCACTCCTCGTCGACCTCGATGGCCTCGTCGTCGCCGCGCAGCACCGAGCCGTACCAGACGCTCGTGGCCCGCCCGAGGCGCACCCGGCCCACCACGACGGCGGTCGGCGCCACGTAGGCTTCGGGATGGATGGACGGCACGCACTCGTCCAGCGCCGCGATATACGGCGAGGCCGCGGGGCCCGGGAAGGTCGGCTCGCTCATGTCATCGATGATCTCACGGGGCCTCCGCCGGTTTCCCGGCCTTACTACTGGTAGGCACTCATCCGACCGGAAGAGGTCAGGCGTTCGGGTTGCGGACTTCGGCAGATGGCAGGAAAGTCGTGTCCTGACGTGTCGTTACCAAAGCACTACCCCCACTCGAATCCAGACCCCCAGGGCTCAGCCATGACGAACCAGCACGACAGCTTTCCCGACATGATGCACGAGGACCTCGGTTTCGAGGTGGTGATGCGTGGATACAGCCGCCGCCAGGTCCACGATCACATGGTCCGAACTCGTAACCAGATCCGTGACCTAGAGGAACGGCTGGCGCGGGCCATCGATCAGGCCGAGCAGGGTCGCGTCGAGCTCTCGGAGGCCCGCCGCCGCCTGGCCGAGGCACCCCAGGACTACGACGAGCTGGGCCAGCGGCTGAGCCAGATCCTCAAGCTCGCCGAGGAGGAGGCGATCTCCAAGCGCGAGACCGCCGACATTGATGCGGCCAAGACCCGTGAGGACGCCGCCGCCGAGTGTGAACGCATCCTCGCGGCCGCTCAGGGCGAGGCGGAGCGTTTGGTCCGCGAGGCGACCGCCGATGCCGAGCGCCTGCTGGCGCAGGCGGGCTCCGACGCCGAGGAGACGCTCGGCGCCGCGCGTGCCGAGTCGGACGACACGCTGCGCAACGCCCGCGCCGAGGCCGACAGGGCACTCACCGCCGCCCAGAACGAGGCCGAGCGGCTGATGGCCGAGGCCAACGCCCACGCCGAGGCGACCCTGGAGTCCGCCAGGACCGAGTCCGAGGCGACGCTGAAGGTCGCGAGGGCCGAGGCCACCGACGCGCTGACCGCCGCGCAGGAGCGCGCCGTGTCGCTGGACGAGCACACCGGCCGCCGGGTGACGTTCCTCACCGACACCCATACCGAGGTCATGCGCCGCCTCAGCGAGATGGGCTCCGTGCTCACCGACCTGCTGCACCGCGAGGGCACGGCAGGGGCGCTGATCGACGAGTCCGCCGTGCTGCCCATCCGCCCCGAGGTCGGCTCTGTCGACGACCTGCGCCAGGGTGAGGGGCCCGCGGCCGAGGAGCTCGAGTCGGTGCGTGTGGTCCTCGACGACGCGGACGACGACGAGTACGGCTCCGCCGACGATGTCCACCTCGCCGACGGCGTGCGCGCGGGGAACGACGTCCATCAGCCCCACGACGACGCGGACGAGGATCCCTACGCCCCGCATGTCCTGCACGACGCCCATGAGCTTCAGGGGCCGCAGGACACCATCGAGGTCAGGGACCGTGACGACCACCATGGGAACGACCACGAGGTGCCCGCGAAGGGCCGGATCCGTGGTTTTTTCGAGGACAGCGAGGTCCACGTGACCCAGGCGCCGGACCCCGCCGCCGGTGACGGGCTGCCCGCCCACCGGCAGTAGACGATCACCCAGGCGGCGTCGCCTGGCGGAAACCTCCGCCCCCGATCGGGTCGGAGGTTTCCGCGCCCCTGTCGCCGGCGTCGCCCGCCGATCACGTCTCGCGGTCGATTGAGGAGATGCACTCCTGCTGCTCCAGCAGCCTTTCGCGCAACCCCTCCGGATCATCGGCGTCGATCGTCATCGCGCCACCCGCGTCGCGTTCCTTTTCGGTGAGCAGGTGATGACGGGTGGCCCACCATCGCCCCGCGTCGCTCCTCCAGATCGTCCAATCGGGGAACTCCCGGGCGATTTCGGCGAGGTGCCGGTCAAACGACATCCCGTCCACCCTTCCCGCGACGAGGGCCAGGTTTGTACCGTTCCCCCTCACGTTGAGGGACATCTCTAGAGAAATCAATGTTCGAGGTAGACAGGTCAACCTAACGCTTGATGTCGTGGCTTGACTCAGGCGTCGAAGTCGTACTGAAGTACGTACGACGCGGCATCCATGATCATGGTGTTGAGCTCGACCGCCATGCCTGCCGAGGCGAAGGCCGACCGGCACACCAGGATCACCGGGGTGCCCGCCGGCAGGTCGAGCCTGGCGGCTTCCTCGGGCGTGGGCATCCTGGCACGGACCTCTTCGGTGAAGTGCACGGGCGCGTGCCCGAGGTCGCGGAGCCGGGCGTAGACGCCGCCGGGGCCGGTGTCGGCCGCCGTGATCGGTGACCCGGCCACGAGATCGGCCGGAAAGTGGGAGGCCGAGAGCTGCACCGGACGGCCGTCGACCGAGTAGCGCCGCCGCCGCACCCAGACCTCGTCGCAGGACAGCACCCGCGCCGCGTCCTCGGCGGCCGTCTCCAGCGTGATGGTGACGTCGTCCACGGCGTACGGCCGGCCGGTCGTGTCGGAGTCCCAGATGGCCCTGCCGCTGCCCCACTGCTCCCGTGACAGGCGGCGGGAGCCGTGCCGCCGGATCGGCCTGAACTGCCGTACGTAGACCCCTGACCCGCGCCTGGGCACGGCCACGCCCTCGTTGATGAGGACGGCCAGCGCCTGCCGCGCCGTGGCGCGGGCTATGCCGTACTCGCTCATGATGGCGTTCTCGCCCGGCAGCCGGTCCCCATCACGGAACTCGCCGGCCAGGATCGCCTGGCGCAGGCGATCGGCGATCCGGCGATAGATCGGGGGTTCGTGAGGTATAGGGGATTCCATCACGCTCTATCACCCTCAGTCACGAAAGCGGTCCGCGTCTCCAGAGAACTTGCCCCGCCTTGTCCACGATCGCACAGATACTCAGGTTGGTCCCGTGCTTCTTTTGAGTGGATCGTACCCATGTGGTGATCTTCGGGCTTTTCGTACTTCGTTACTGTGGACCGGTCCCAGCCGGCGCCGGGGTGGCATGCCAGGGCCTGGTGACCAGGCTCGCCAGTACGGCTCCCGCCGCGTTGAGGAGCACATCGTCGCTCGACGACACGCGTCCGAGGCTCAGGCCGTACTGCAGCGCCTCCACCGTGACCGAGAGGGAGGCGGCGAGTAGGGCGACGCGCCAGAGGCGGGTGAAGCGCGGCGAGCGGATCGGCAGCAGCGCGCCCAGCGCGGCGAACACCAGAAGGTTGCCTCCGACCTGCGCGAACGCCGCCCCGGCCGGTCCCTTCACCAGCTCGGCGAGATCGCGCAGGGGTACGAGGCTGACGCCCGGCGCCGCTCCGGGAGTGAGGATCATCCACAGCCAGGGGACGGTGCCGGCGACGATGAACACGTCGGCGTAAGCCGTGCGAGCCGGGTGCGGACGGCCCCGCCTGGCACGCCGTCCGGCCAGCGGGCGCGCCGCGAGAAGCGCGGCAGGCAGGCACAGAAATGTGGCGAGGACGATATATCCCCAAAGATGCCATTCGAGCCGCATGGCGGACATCTTTCCGGATGGCGTTCTGTCGCCGGGAAGAAATCCCGGCCTGCGCAGGTGACAGGAAGCTGGCTCTGGAGGAAGGCCGCTCGCTCCGCCGCCTGCCCTCGAGGTGTATTGACAGGGGCCTCACCTGGGACGCAATCTGTTGCGCATGGCGAGTCCCGTTCCGTCATTCACAACTGAGGGGTAGTCGCGGTGATTCCAGCGTGTCCTCTCGCGGCTCTGCCGCGGGGCGAGGCCTACCGGCTCGACATCGATCCACCCGTCGCCGTCTTCCACACCGACGACGGCGAGATCTACGCCGTCGACGACACCTGCACGCACCAGGACGCATCACTCTCCGACGGGTGGCTGGAAGGCTGCGAGATCGAGTGCCCCCTGCACTCCAGCCGCTTCGACCTGCGGACCGGCCAGGTGGACAGCCCGCCCGCCAAGCTCGCCGTGCGTACCCATGGCGTCGTGGTTCAGGACGGCATGGTCTACGTCGTGCCGTCCGGCGCGCCCCCCAACCTCCCGCCTGGCGTCACGGCGGGGCGACCGAGGAGTGACTCGTGAGCAGCCTGCTCGCCACCCTTTCCGGCGGTCTTTACACCGACGAGAAGGTCTTCGCCCTCGAACAGCAGCGCATCTTCGAGTCGATGTGGTTCTGCGTGGCCAGGGCAGGCGACCTGCCGAAGCCCGGGGCCTTCCGCACCGTCCAGGTCGGGCGTGAGAGCGTCATCGTGAGCCGGGCCAGGGACGGCTCGATCCGCGCGTTCCTCAACGTCTGCCGCCACCGCGGCGCCCGTCTGTGCACGGAGGAGTCCGGCGAGGTCCGGCGGGCCTTCCAGTGCGCCTACCACGCCTGGACGTACGACCTCGAGGGCAAGCTCATCGCGGCGCCGAACCTCACGAAGATGCCCGACGTCGACCGGGTGGAGTACGGGCTGGTCAACGTGCACGTGCGCGAGTGGATCGGTTACGTCTGGGTGTGCCTGGCCGACGAGCCTCCCTCCTTCGAGGAGGACGTGCTAGGCGCGGTCGTGACCCGGCTCGGCGACCTCGCCTCCATCGACAACTACGGCATCGAGAACCTCCAGGTCGGCCGCAGGATCGTCTACGACGTCAAGGCCAACTGGAAGCTGATCGTCGAGAACTTCATGGAGTGCTACCACTGCGCGACGATCCACCCCGAGCTGACCGAGGTGCTACCCGAGTTCGCCGACGGGTACGCCGCGCAGTACTTCGTCGGCCACGGCGCCGCCTTCGGCAACGGCGTCGAGGGCTTCACCCTCGACGGCTCGCCGGGGGTCGACCGCATCCCGGGCCTCAGCGAGGACCAGGACCGGCGCTACTACGCGATCACCATCAAGCCGCAGGTCTTCATCAACCTCGTGCCCGACCACGCGATCGTGCACCGGATGTTCCCCATGGCGGCCGATCGCACGGTCGTGGAGTGCGACTGGCTTTTCCTGCCGGAGGTCGTGGCGAGCGGCAAGGACCTCGGCCCGTCCGTCGAGCTGTTCCACAAGGTCAACGCGCAGGACTTCGACGCGTGCGAGCGCTGCCAGCCGGCGATGAGCTCCCGGGCGTACGCGAACGGCGGCGTGCTGGTGCCGAGCGAGCACCACATCGCGGGCTTCCACGACTGGGTCGCGGGCCGGCTCGGCCTGAGCCGGTGACCGGGGAGGCGCTCAGCCGGCGAACCCCAGGCGGTGGCTGATGTCGGCGGCGCCGCCGACCAGGACGGGAGCGAGCTCGTGCATGCGCTTCTCGCTGAAGCGGTAGGCCGGTCCGGAGGCGCTGACGGCCGCCACCACCTCACCGTCGTAGGAGCGGACGGCGGCGGCCACGGCGTTCAGCCCGATCTCGTACTCCTCCAGCGTGACGGCGTACCCCCGCGTCCTCGCCTCGTCGAGCTGTGGCCGCAGCTCGTCGGCCGAGGTGATCGTCGCGGGGGTGAAGCGGGCGAGCCCCGCGGCGGACAGGAGCTGGTCGCGGTGCCGGTCGTCGAGGTGGGCCAGCAGGACCTTGCCGCTGGAGGTGGCGTGGAGCGGGGTGAGCTGCCCGACCCAGTTGTGCGCCGTGACCGCCGACGGGCCGCGCACCTGGTCGAGGTTGACGGCGTAGTGGGAGCGGACGACGGCGATGTTCACGGTCTCGCCGAGCTCCCCCGCAAGGCGGCGGCAGACCGGGCGCCCCTGCTGGGTGAGGTCGAGGCGGGAGGCGACACCGCCTGCGAGTCGGATCACCCCGAAGCCGAGCCGGTACTTCCCCCGGTCCTCGGCCTGCTCGACCAGGTTCCTGGCCTCCAGGGCGCCGAGGAGCCGGAAGGCCGTCGACTTGTGGACGCCGATCTCCGCAGCGATCTCGCTGACGCCGGCCTCGCCGCGCTGGGAGAGGATCTCCAGCACGCTGATGGCCCGGTCGACCGACTGCACGCCGGCCGAGGAATCGTTGCCCATAGCTCGGGACTGTAGGGGGTCGGCATGGCGGCGTCCATGTGCACGACCGGTTCCAGGTGATCGGCGATGGTTGCGGAGAATGCAACGTTGTGCGTCAATCGCTACCAACGAATGCACGCTACCCCTCCGCGTGAGCGAGACGAGAGCGAGACGAGGAAGAAATGTACGACTTCGTCATCGTCGGTGGTGGATCGGCCGGGAGCGCTCTGGCGAACCGGCTGTCCGCCGACCCTTCCGTCCGGGTGCTGGTCCTGGAGGCCGGGCGCTCGGACTTCCCGTGGGACGTCTTCATCCACATGCCCGCCGCGCTGATGTTCCCGATCGGCAGCCGGTTCTACGACTGGAAGTACGAGTCCGAGCCGGAGCCCCACATGAACGGCCGCCGCATCTACCACGCGCGCGGCAAGGTGCTGGGCGGGTCGAGCAGCATCAACGGCATGATCTTCCAGCGTGGCAACCCCCTCGACTACGAGCGCTGGGGCGCCGACCCCGGCATGGAGACCTGGGACTACGCGCACTGCCTGCCGTACTTCAAGCGCATGGAGAACGCCACGGCTGACCCGGGCACTGCCTTCCGAGGCCACGACGGGCCTCTCGTACTGGAGCGGGGGCCCGCGTCCGGCCCGCTGTTCGGCGCGTTCTTCGAGGCCGTGCAACAGGCGGGGTACCCCCTGACCGACGACGTCAACGGCTTCCGCCAGGAGGGCTTCGCGGCGTTCGACCGGAACATCCGCCGGGGGCGCCGCCTGTCGGCCGCCCGCGCGTACCTGCATCCGGTCAAGCGGCGCCCCAACCTGGAGATCAGGACGCGGGCGTTCGTGACGAAGATCCTCTTCGAGGGGAAGCGTGCCGTCGGCGTCGAGTACAACGGCCGGACCGTTCGGGCCGGCGAGGTGATCCTGTGCGGCGGGTCGATCAACTCGCCGCAGCTCCTCCAGCTCTCCGGGGTGGGCGACGCCGCGGAGCTGAAGGCCGTGGGCGTCCAGCCCGTCCACGACCTGCCAGCCGTGGGAGAGAACCTCCAGGATCACCTGGAGGTCTACGTCCAGTACGGGTGCAAGCAGCCGGTGTCGATGCAGCCCGCGATGAAGTGGCGCAACCGCCCGTGGGTCGGGGCGCAGTGGCTGTTCCTGCGCAGGGGACCGGGGGCCACCAACCACTTCGAGGCGGGCGGCTTCACCCGGAGCAACGAGGACGTCGCCTACCCGAACCTGATGTTCCACTTCCTGCCCGTCGCCGTGCGCTACGACGGCTCGGCTCCGGCGGGCGGGCACGGCTACCAGGTGCACATCGGCCCGATGTACTCCGACGCGCGAGGCTCGGTGAAGATCCGCAGCGCCGACCCCGGGGTGCGCCCGGCGCTGCGCTTCAACTACCTGTCCACCGACCAGGACCGCCGCGAATGGGTGGAGGCCGTACGCGTCGCGCGCGACATCCTCAACCAGCCGGCCATGGAAGCCTTCAACGCGGGCGAGCTTTCGCCCGGGCCGTCGGTTCAGACCGACAAGGAGATCCTCGACTGGGTGGCGCGCGACGGCGAGACCGCCCTGCATCCTTCGTGCACGGCCCGGATGGGCGTGGGCGAGGACTCCGTGGTGGACCCGGCCAGCATGCGCGTGCACGGGCTCCGGGGTCTACGCGTGGTCGACGCCTCGGTCATGCCGTACGTCACCAACGGCAACATCTACGCGCCCGTGATGATGGTCGCCGAGAAGTCCGCCGACCTCATCCTCGGCAACACTCCTCTGCCGCCGGAGCGGGTCGAGTTCTACCGGCATCCAGGACGGTCCTCCGCGATCACCGAGTAGTCGGTCAGACCTCTGAATAGGGTTGTGCCATGGGCAACGAGGTGGAGCGTGAGGGCGGTGGCGTGCAGTCCGTCGACCGCGCGCTGTCGGTTCTCAAACTGCTTGCCCGCCACGGCGAGCTCGGCGTCAGCGAGCTGGCCGCCGAGCTCGGTGTGCACCGCTCCACGGCGTTCCGGCTCGTCGCCACCCTGGAGAACCACGACCTCGTCCACCAGAACGGCGATCGCGGGCGCTACCGGCTCGGGGTCGGCGTGCTGCGGCTCGCGGGCGCGACCACCGCGAGGCTCGACGTCGTGCAGGAGGGGCGCCCGGTCGGCAGCCGGCTCGCCGCGGAGGTCGGCGAGACCGTCAACATCGCCATCCTCGACCGCGACGAGGCGCTCTACCTCGACCAGATGGCCGGCACCTCGGCTCTCCAGGCCCACAACTGGACGGGCCGGCGCATCGCGCTGCACGCCACCTCCAACGGCAAGGTGCTGCTCGCCCATGCTCCCGAAGGGCGGTTCGAGGAGGTGACGGCCGGGCGGCTCGCCCGGTACACAGACCGCACCGTCACCGACGCCGCCCGGCTCCGCGAGGAGCTCGACGCCGTGCGCGAGCGCGGCTACGCCACGGCCGTCGACGAGCTGGAGGTGGGCCTGACCGCCGTCGCCGCGCCGGTCTTCGGCGCCGACGGCAGGGTGGTCGCCTCGCTCAGCGCCTCGGGGCCGACGTTCCGGCTTGCCGCAGAGCGGCTTCCCGCCGTGGCGGATCAGGTCATGGCCGCCGCCGTGGAGATTTCTTCACGTCTCGGGTGGTACGGCCGTGCGCGTTTCGGTCAGCAAGGGAAACGCGACAAGTCTTGACGGGGCTCACGCCAGGGGTCGATTCTGTTCCTCGTTAAGCATTGTGGTGCGTGATACGCAACTGGAGAGGTCCGAGGCAGATTCCTGCCCCGGTGGCAACTGGAGGGTGTGACCAGCCTCCATCCCCCTCGAACCGCGAGGTGACCATGACGGCGACGTCGCCGGCCGAGCTCTCGCAGCCCTCCACGGCCGAGGAGCCTGTGATCCTCGACGTGCGCGGCCTGTGGAAGGTCTTCGGTCCCCGGGCCGACCGGGTGGCCGGCACGCCACTCGCCGAGCTCTCCCCGGCCGAGCTGAAGGAGCGCACCGGCTGCGTCGCCGCCGTGCGCGACGCGTCGTTCTCCGTACGGCGTGGTGAGGTGTTCGTCGTCATGGGCCTGTCGGGCTCCGGCAAGTCGACCCTCGTCCGCTGCCTGACGCGGCTGGTCGAGCCGACCGCGGGCGAGGTGCTGCTGGACGGGCAGGACATACGCGGGGCCGGCGACAAGCAGCTACGCGAGCTGCGCCGCCACCGGTTCGCGATGGTGTTCCAGCACTTCGGCCTACTGCCGCACCGGAGGGTGCTGGACAACATCGCCTACGGCCTCGAGATCCAGGGCATGAACAAGGAGTCCCGCTACCGGCGGTCCACCGAGATGCTCGACCTCGTCGGGCTGTCCGGATACGCCGACTCCTACCCCGACCAGCTCTCCGGCGGCATGCAGCAGCGGGTGGGCCTGGCCCGCGCCCTGGCGGTCGACCCCGAGGTGCTGTTCTTCGACGAGCCCTTCTCGGCCCTCGACCCGCTGATCCGCCGTGACATGCAGAACGAGGTAATCCGGCTGCACCACGAGGTCGGCAAGACGATGATCTTCATCACGCACGACCTCAGCGAGGCGCTGAAGCTCGGTGACCGCATCCTGGTCATGCGCGACGGCCGGATCGTCCAGACCGGGACCCCGGACGAGGTGGTGGGCGCCCCGGCCGACGACTACGTACGGGACTTCGTGCGCGACGTCTCCCGCTCCCACGTCCTCACCCTCCGGTGGATCATGAGGCCGCCCGTCGCCGACGACGTGCTGGACGGGCCGGAGCTGGGGCCCGACGTCGTCATCAAGGACGCCGTGCACACCGTCCTGCACGCCGACCGTCCCGTGCGGGTCGTGTCGGACGGCGAGCTTCTCGGCGTGGTCGGAAGCGCCGAGATCCTCGCGGTGATCGCGGAATGACGGCGACCTTCGAAGGGGTGACCGTCACGTGACCGCCACCGTGGCGGTGCGCCGGCCCGCATGGTCACGCCCGTACCTGCTCGGCGGGATCCTCGCCGCCTGGGTGCTGCTGTGGATCGCCTTCCGCGGCCAGGCCACCCTGCCGCTCGGCGGCGCTGAGCTCACCCCGCTGCACGAGCGGATCAGCCAGGCCGCGAACGCCATCGACGACAGCCGGAACTCCAATCCCTTCTTCCTGTACTTCATCAACTACATCCGCCTCTTCATCGACGAGTTCGTGACGTTGGTCCAGTCGATGATCAGCCGGCCGTCCTTCGGCCGCCCGGTCCCCGTGATCGGCTGGCTGGGCGTGGTCGGCATCGCCACGGCCGTCGCCTGGCTCTACGGGAACCTCAGGGTCGCGCTGCTGACCCTGGCCGGGTTCGTCTCCTTCGGGCTGCTCGGCCTGTGGCAGGAGAGCATGGACACGCTGGCGCTGACGCTGTCGGCCGTCGTGCTGTCGCTCGCCGTCGGCATCCCGCTCGGCGTCTGGGCGGGGCTGAGCGACCGGTTCAACCGGCTGGTCAACCCGGTGCTCGACTTCATGCAGACGATGCCGACGTTCGTGTACCTGGCGCCGCTCACGCTGTTCTTCCTCATCGGCCCGGCGAGCGCCACCGTGGCGACGATGATCTACGCGATCCCGCCCGCGATCCGCATCACCGCGCACGCGATCAGGGAGGTGCCGGGGGCGACCGTGGAGGCGGGCACCTCGCTCGGGTCGACTCCGTGGCAGCTCCTCAGCAAGGTGCGGCTCCCGCTGGCCAAGCGGACCATCGTCGTCGGCGTCAACCAGACCATCATGGCCGCGCTTTCCATGGCGACGATCGCCGCGCTCATCGACGCGCCCGGGCTCGGCAAGACCGTGCTCAAGGCCCTGGAGACGCTCGACGTCGGCACCTCGTTCAACGCGGGTCTGGCCATCGTGATCATGGCCATCGTGCTCGACCGGGTCACCTCGGCGGCCGGTCGCCGTGTCGAGACGGCACACCGTGCCGGACGCGCCCGGGGGCCGCTCTGGCGGCGCGTCCAGGTGGCCGTGGTCCTCGCCGTCATGGCGGTGCTCGTGTACCTGTCGTACGTCTACGTGTGGGCCGCGGAGTTCCCCGGCGAGGCGGACGCGGGCTCGTACGTCCGCAGGGCGGCCGACGCGGCGAGCCAGTGGGCGCAGACCAACCTGTACACCTACACCAACGGCTTCAAGAACCTTGTCACCTACGGCCTGCTCAACCCGTTCGAAGCGGTGCTCACCGGGTCGCCGTGGTGGCTCGTGCTGCTGGTGGTGACCGTGACCGCGCTCGTGCTCGCCACCGTACGGGTCGCCGTAGTGTGCGCCGTGTGCCTCGCCCTTCTCGTGGTGCTCGGGCTCTGGCAGGACAGCATGGTGACGCTGGCGGCGACGCTCGTGGCCACCGTGCTCGTGATGGCGCTGGGCATCGCGGTAGGGGTGTGGATGGGGCGCGACGACCGTGCCGACCGGGTGATACGCCCGGTGCTGGACGCCGGCCAGACCATGCCCGCCTTCGTGTACCTCGTACCGATCCTCGGCCTGTTCGGCGCGACCCGGTTCACGGCCATCATCGCGGCCGTCGTCTACGCCGCGCCCGTGGCCACCAAGCTCGTCGCGGACGGCATCAGGGGCGTCTCCGCGAGCGCGGTCGAGGCCGCCACGGCCGCCGGGTCGAGCACGTGGCAGACCATCTCCAAGGTGCAGGTGCCGATGGCGCGCAGCGCGGTCACCCTCGCCGCGAGCCAGGGGCTGTGCTACGTGCTGGCCATGGTCGTGGTGGGCGGCCTGGTGGGCGCGGGCGCGCTCGGCTACGACGTGGTTTCTGGCTTCTCCCAGCTCCAGCTACGCGGCAAAGGACTGGCCGCGGGCCTCGCGATCGTGGTGCTCGGCACCATGCTGGCCGCGCTCACCAAGGCGGCGGCGAGGCGCGCCGACGCCGCCGCCCACGGGCGGAGTTGATCGTGCGGGAGAGCATCGGGGATTTCACAAACGCCTATGCACATCCGCCGTCTTCGGCGGCTTTCGATTCAGGAGGACCTTTGTGAGAGTTTCGAGGATCGCGCGGCCCCGGGCCGTCGTGCTCGTGGCGGCCGTCGGCCTCCTCGTCTCCGCGTGCGGTGGCGCGAAGGTGGGAGACAGCCCGTCCGGGTCGGGAGCGGCAGCACCCGCGAAGAAGGCATGCGGCGCCGTCAACATCGCGATCAACCCCTGGGTCGGGTACGAGGCCAACGCGGCGGTCATCGCGTACGTCGCCGAGAAGGAACTGGGCTGCCAGGTCACGAAGAAGGACCTCAAGGAGGAGGTCGCCTGGCAGGGGTTCGCGACCGGTGAGGTCGACGCGGTCGTGGAGAACTGGGGCCACGCCGACCTGAAGAAGAAGTACATCGAGGACCAGAAAGTCGCGGTAGAGCTCGGCACGACCGGGAACAAGGGCGTCATCGGCTGGTACGTGCCGCCGTGGATGGCCGAGAAGTACCCCGACATCACCGACTGGAAGAACCTCGACAAGTACGCCGGCCTGTTCAAGACCTCCGAGTCCGGCGGCAAGGGGCAGATCCTCGACGGCGACCCGTCCTTCGTCACCAACGACGCCGCCCTGGTGAAGAACCTCAACCTGAACTACAAGGTGGTGTACGCCGGGAGTGAGGCGGCGCTGATCACCGGGTTCCGGCAGGCCGAGGCCCAGAAGAAGCCGATGATCGGATACTTCTACGAGCCGCAGTGGTTCCTGTCCGAGATCAAGCTGGTCAAGGTCAACCTGCCCGCGTACACCGATGGGTGCGACACCGACGCCGCGAAGGTGGCGTGCGACTACCCGCCGTACGCGCTGGACAAGATCGTGAGCAAGAAGTTCGCCGACTCGGGCAGCCCGGCGTACGGCCTGGTCAAGAACTTCACGTGGACCAACGACGACCAGAACCTCGTGGCGAAGTACATCTCCGAGGACAAGATGACGGCCGATGACGCCGCCAAGAAGTGGGTCACCGACAACCCCGACAAGGTGAAGGCCTGGCTTCCCACGAGCTGAGACGCACCGCGACACGCCGCGCCCGCACATCGTCCGCGGGCGCGGCGTCGCCATGCCCCGACCCGCTTTCTCCAGCCTCCTCCACACACGTGGTGGTCGAGGTCGTGACCCGTCACGGTCTTGACACCCCCTCCCCGGCGGGTCACGCTTGTTGCGGCAAGCGCACTACGGTTCATCATGCGCAACGGAGGTGGCGGATGGCAGGCCCCCGGGTCGTCGTCATCGGAGCGGGTGTGGTGGGCGCGGCGCTCGCCGAGGAGCTCTCGGCCAGAGGCTGGGACGACATCACCGTGGTCGACCAGGGCGAGGTCCCGGCGCCCGGCGGATCGTCCACACACGCGCCCGGCCTGGTCTTCCAGACCAACCCGTCCAAGACCATGACCGAGATGGCCCGCTACACCGTCGAGAAGCTCATGGCGCTCGAATGCTTCCTGCAGGTCGGCGGCTTGGAGGTCGCCACGACCCCCGAGAGGTACGCGGAGCTGCGCAGGCGGCACGGCTGGGCCACCGCGTGGGGCGTCGAGGCACGGCTGCTGACCACCGAGGAGTGCGTGGAACGCCACTCGCTGCTCGACCCCGACCGGGTGCTCGGCGGCCTGTACGTCCCGACCGACGGCATCGCCAAGGCCGTACGCGCCGTCGAGGCGCAGCTCCGGCTCGCCCGCGAGCGCGGCGTGCGCGTACTCGACCGCCACGAGGTGCTGGACATCCGCGTCGAGGACGATCGCGTGACCGCCGTCGTCACCGACCAGGGGGAGATCCCCGCCGACGTCGTCGTGTGCTGCGCCGGCATCTGGGGGCCCAAGGTGGCCGGCATGGTGGGGATGGCGCTCCCGCTCACGCCGCTCGCCCACCAGCTCGCCTGGACCGGCCCGGTGCCCGCGCTGAGCGGGCAGTCGGAGGAGGCGACCCACCCGATCCTGCGCCACCAGGACGCCGACCTGTACTACCGCGAGCGGTACGACCGGCTGGCCGTCGGCTACTACGGTCACCGCCCGATGCCGGTGCGGCCCGAGGACATCCTTTCGGTGGACGCGGCCGAGGTGATGCCGTCGGTGACGCCGTTCACCCCCGGCGACTTCGCCGACGCGTGGAACGAGACCCTCTCCCTGCTGCCCCCGGCCAGGGACGCCAAGGTCGAGGAGGGCATCAACGGACTCTTCTCGTTCACCACCGACAACATGCCTCTGCTCGGCGAGTCTTCCGAGGTCAAGGGGTTCTGGGTCGCCGAGGCGGTGTGGGTGACCCACTCGGCGGGCGTGGCGCGGGCCATGGCGGAGTGGCTGGTCGACGGGCACTGCTCGTCGTTCGACCTGCACGAGTGTGACGTGAACCGCTTCGAGCCGCACCAGCTCTCCCCGGAGTACGTCCTCACGCGCGACTGCCAGAACTTCGTCGAGGTCTACGACATCATCCATCCGCTCCAGCCGCCGGAGAACCTCCGCCCGCTGCGGGTGAGCCCCTTCCACCCGCGCCAGCGCGAGCTGGACGCCTTCCCCCTGGAGGCGTCCGGGTGGGAACGCCCCCAGTGGTACGGCGCAAACGCCGGGCTGGCCGACGGCCGTGACGTCCCCTCGCCCGGCGATTGGGCGGCGCGCTACTGGTCGCCCATCGTCGGCGCCGAGGCGCAGGCGTCCCGGGAGGGCGTCGCGCTGTACGACATGACGGCGCTCAAGCGGCTCGAGGTCAGCGGGCCGGGCGCGGCGGCGTTCCTGCAACGGGTCTCGACCGGTGACGTGGAGAAGTCAGTCGGCTCGGTGACGTACTGCCTGCTGCTCGACGACGACGGCGGCATCCGCAGCGACATCACGGTCGCCCGGCTCGGCCGCGACCTGTTCCAGATCGGGGCCAACGGCAACCTCGACCTCGACTGGCTGGCCCGGCGCAGCCCCCCGTCGGTGTCGGTCAGGGACATCACGCCCGGCACCTGCTGTGTCGGCGTCTGGGGCCCGCGCGCCCGTGACCTCGTCGCGCCGCTCACCGAGGACGACTTCTCGGCCCAGGGCTTCCGCTACTTCCGCGCGAAGCGGGCGTACATCGGATCTGTGCCGGTCACCGCCCTGCGCCTCTCGTACATCGGCGAGCTCGGCTGGGAGCTCTACACGACCGCGGACATGGGTCTCAAACTGTGGGACACGCTGTGGGAGGCCGGGCAGGCGTACGGGATCGTCGCCGGTGGGCGCGGCGCGTTCAACAGCCTGCGCCTGGAGAAGGGCTACCGCTCCTTCGGCACCGACATGACCTACGAGCACGACCCCTACGAGGCGGGCCTCGGGTTCGCCGTGAAGATGGACAAGGGCGACTTCACCGGCAGGGCCGCGCTGCAGGAGCGCAGAGCCTCGGTCAGCCGCCGCCTGACCTGCCTGACGATCGACGACCCCTCCGGCGTGGTGATGGGCAAGGAGCCGGTCTACGACGGTGACGCCTGCGTGGGGTATGTCACGAGTGCCGCGTACGGCTACACCGTCGGCAAGGCCATCGCCTATGCCTGGCTGCCCGCCGGGCTGTCGGCCCCGGGGCAGGTGGTCCACATCGGCTACTTCGGCGAGCGAGTCGCCGCCGTCGTGGCGGAGGAACCGCTCTTCGACCCCGCGATGAAGCGGCTGCGCGCATGACGTACGGATCGCGGCGGATGGGAGCACCATGACCGACCCGGACCGGCTGTGGGACAGCCCCGAGCCCGAGAGCTCCTACGACGTCGTGATCGTCGGTGGGGGAGGGCACGGCATCGCCACCGCCTACTACCTGGCGAAGAACCACGGGATCACCAACGTCGCCGTGCTGGAGAAGGGCTGGCTGGCCGGCGGCAACATGGCGCGCAACACCACCATCATCCGGTCCAACTACCTGTGGGACGAGAGCGCGGGCATCTACGAGCACGCGCTGAAGCTGTGGGAGGGGCTGGAGGAAGACCTCGGCTACGACGTGCTCTTCAGCCAGCGCGGCGTGCTCAACCTCGCCCACAGCCTCCAGGACGTGCGTGACAGCGTGCGGCGCGTCAACGCCAACCGGCTCAACGGCGTGGACGCCGAATGGCTGGACCCGGCGCAGGTCAAGGAGGTCTGCCCGATCGTCGACATCAGGCAGGACTCCCGTTACCCGGTGCTCGGCGCCACCTACCAGCCCCGTGCGGGCATCGCCAAGCACGACTACGTCGCCTGGGGGTACGCCAGGGCGGCCTCCGCGATGGGCGTCCACTTCATCGAGCACTGCGAGGTCACCGGCATCGAGGTGGTGGACGGCCGGGTGCGAGCCGTGCACACCACACGCGGACGGATCGCGGCGGGCCGTGTGGCGCTCTCGGCGGCAGGCCACTCGTCGGTCGTCGCCGGGATGGCCGGGCTGCGGCTGCCGGTGCAGAGCCACCCGCTCCAGGCACTGGTCTCCGAGCTCCTCGAACCCGTACACCCGACCGTCGTCATGTCCAACGCCGTGCACGTCTACGTCAGCCAGGCGCACAAGGGGGAGCTGGTCATGGGCGCGGGCATCGACACGTACAACTCCTATCGCCAGCGCGGGGCCTTCCACATCATCGAGCAGCAGATGGCGGCGGCGCTGGAGCTGTTCCCGATCTTCGCCCGCGCGCACGTCCTGCGTACCTGGGGCGGGGTGGTCGACGTCACGCCCGACGCGTCGCCGATCGTCGGGCTCACCCCGGTCGGCGGCATGTACGTCAACTGCGGCTGGGGCACGGGCGGGTTCAAGGCGACTCCCGGCGTCGGATGGTGCTACGCCCACACGATCGCTCACGACGAGCCGCATCCGCTCAACGCGCCGTTCACCCTCGAACGATTCACCACCGGCGCGCTCGTGGACGAGCACGGCGCGGCCGCCGTGGCCCACTGAAGGAGCCCGACCGATGCTGCTGATCCCCTGTCCGTGGTGCGGGCCGCGCGACGAGGCCGAGTTCCGGTACGGCGGGCAGGCCCACGTCGCGTACCCAGGCGACCCGGGCGCCCTCACCGACGAGGAGTGGGCGCACTACCTCTTCTTCCGCGACAACCCCAAGGGCCCGTTCGAGGAACGGTGGAACCACACCTCCGGCTGCCGCCGCTGGTTCAACCTCACCCGGGACACGGCCACCAACGAGATATGGCCCACCACCTCGGCCGGGGCCCGGCCAGGGACCGGGACCGTGGCGACCGGCGGGGGTTCGCGATGACGGGCCGCCGTGCCGGGTACGCGGGCGAGGTGCTGCGGTTCACCTTCGACGGCCGGGCCTATGAGGGATACCGAGGCGACACGCTGGCCGCCGCCCTGCTTGCCAACGGCGTGCGGCGGGTCGGGACCAGCGTCACGCTCGGCCGCCCGCGCGGGGTCTTCGGCGCGTGGACCGAGGAGCCGAACGCCGTCGTCCAGATCGAGCGGCCCTTCCCCGAGCCCATGGTCCAGGCCACCACGATCCCGCTGTACGAGGGGCTCGTCGCATCCAGCGTCGCAGGCCGGGGAAGGCTGTCGCCGGAGCCCGATCCGGCTCGCTACGACGCCACGCACGCGCACTGCGACGTCCTCGTGGTGGGGGCGGGCCCCGCGGGGCTTTCCGCGGCGCGGGCCGCCGCGCGTACCGGCGCCAGGGTCATCCTCGCCGACGACCGGCCCTCGCCCGGAGGCGGCCTGCCGGACACCGCGGAGACCGTCGACGGCCGCCCCGGCGCCGAATGGGCGCTCGCCGTGGCCGCCGAACTGGAAGCCTTGCCTGACGTGCGAGTGCTGTGCCGTACGAGCGTCATCGGGTACTACGACCACAACTACCTCGTCGCCGTCGAGCGCCGGGGCGAGGACGCGGTGACACGGGAGCGGGTCTGGCGCATCCGGGCCCGCAGGGTCGTGCTCGCGACGGGGGCGCACGAGCGGCCGATCGCCTTCGCGGGCAACGACCTTCCCGGGGTGATGCTGGCGTCCGCCGCACGGGCCTACGCGAACCGGTACGGCGTGCTGCCCGGCCGCCGGGCGGTCGTCTTCACCACGGGCGACAGCGCGTACGACGCCGCCCACGACCTCGCCGAGGCGGGTGTGGAGATCGTGGAGATCGCCGACGCCCGGAAGGGCGGGCTCGTCACGGGTGTCGCCGGCGGCGCGGAGGACCAGGGTGTGCGCGCGGTCGTGATCGGCTCCCGCGAGGTCGAAGCCGACCTCCTCCTGGTCTCCGGCGGCTGGAACCCCCTCGTCAACCTGTTCAGCCAGTCCGGAGGCGAACTCCGCTACGACGAGACCCTCACCACGTTCGTTCCCGGACATTCCGCTCAGGCGGTCGAGGTGGCGGGGGCGGCGCGGGGGGTGTTCACTCTGGCGGGGTGCCTGGCCGACGGCGAGGCCGCCGGGTCCGGCTCGCCACTGCCCGCGCTTCCATCGGAGGAGACCGGCACCCGTTCACAGGACCTGTGGGTCGTCCCCTCCGACGACTACACGAGCCACTTCGTGGACCTCCAGCGGGACGTCACCGTGGCCGACCTCCAGCGGGCCACCGGGGCAGGGCTCCGCTCGGTCGAGCACATCAAGCGGTACACCACGGCCGGCACGGCGCACGACCAGGGCAAGACCTCCGGCGTGCTGACCAGCGCCGTCGTCGCCCGGCTGCTCGGGGTCGGCATCGCCGAGCTCGGCACGACCACGTTCCGGGCGCCGTACGTCCCGGTGTCCTTCGCCGCCCTGGCGGGACGCGATCGGGGCGCCCTGCACGACCCCGTACGGGTCACCGCGACGCACGACTGGCACGCGTCCCACGGCGCCCTCTTCGAGAACGTCGGACAGTGGAAAAGAGCCTGGTACTACCCGAGACCGGGGGAGGACATGGAGGCCGCGGTCCTGCGCGAGTGCCGGGCCGTACGGCAGGCCACGGGCGCCATGGACGCATCCACCCTGGGAAAGATCGACGTCCAGGGCCCCGACGCGGCCGAGCTGCTCGACCGCCTCTACACCAACATGATGAGCACGCTGAAGGTGGGCGCGATCCGCTACGGCCTGATGTGCAGGCCCGACGGGATGGTCTTCGACGACGGCACCGTCATCCGCCTGGCACCGGACCGCTTCCTCGTGACCACGACCACGGGCAACGCGGCGGCCGTACTCGACTGGATGGAGGAATGGCTCCAGACCGAGTGGCCCGACCTGCGAGCCCGCTGCACCTCGGTCACCGAGCAGTGGGCGACGGTAGCGATGGCCGGCCCCGGCTCACGTGACGTGCTGGGCGGGCTCGCTCCTGAGCTGGCGGTCGACGTGGAGAGCTTCCCGTTCATGACCTGGCGGGACACTGAAGTGGCGGGCATTTCGGCACGGGTCTGCCGGATCAGCTTCTCCGGCGAGCTGGCCTACGAGATCAACGTGAGCTGGTGGCACGGGCCCGCGCTGTGGAAGGCGATCCTGGCGACCGGTGCCGTCACGCCGTACGGAACCGAGACCATGCACGTCCTCCGGGCCGAGAAGGGGTACCCCATCGTCGGCCAGGACACCGATGGCACGGTCACCCCCGCGGACCTCGGTATGGACTGGATCGTCTCCAAGAAGAAGGCCGACTTCATCGGCAGACGTTCCTACGCCCGCGCCGACACCGCCCGGCCCGACCGCCGTCACCTGGTAGGGCTGCTGCCCGAGGACCCGGAGGTGCTGGTCCCCGAGGGCACCCAGCTCGTCGCCTGCGACCGGCTTCCCGAGCCCCCGGTACCCATGCTGGGCTACGTGACCTCCAGCTACCGCAGCGCGGCGCTGGGCCGCACCTTCGCCCTCGCCCTTGTGAGCGGCGGCAGGGACCGGATCGGCCAGCGCCTGTACGCGCCCATCGGCGACGCCCTGCTACCGGTGACGGTCACCCACCACGTCCTCTACGACCCCGAGGGAACCCGCCGCGATGGCTGACCGACTGAGCCCGCTGGCCGGGTTCGAGGGCATTTCGGACGCTCGGCTCCGCGTGCGGGAGATCCCGTTCCTGCGGCAGACCAACGTCCGGGTGGATCCCGGGCGGCTTCCGTCCTCGTTCCCGGTGCGGTTGCCGGTCTCGCCGGGGACGTGGCTGAGCTCCGGCGAGACCGACGTGCTGTGGCTCGGGCCGGACGAATGGCTGGTGATCGGAGATGTCGACCTTCCACGCTCCGAGGACGTCGCCGTGACCGATGTCTCGGCGCAGCGTACGACCCTGCTGGTGGCCGGGCCGGGCGCACGCGACCTGCTGGCGCACGGATGCGCCATCGACCTGCACCCATCGGTCTTCGGCCCCGGCCGTTGCGCGCAGACCACGCTGGCACGGGCACAGGTCATCCTGATCGCCCGCGAGCACGACGAACTCTGGGTACTCGTCCGCGCGTCCTTCGCCCGGTACCTCGCAGCCTGGATCACCGACGCGGCGGTCGACTACTGACGGGCTCGTTCACGGCCCTCGGCGAAGAACGCCGAAACGTCGGGAAGCTCGCTGAGGGAGTGAGCGGCGCCGAAGGATGCGTTCCAGAAGTCGCCGGTCCTCGGTTCCCAGGGCCCGACGTACGCATAGGGCACATCGAGATAACTGTCACCCAGCGAGACGCCGTAGTTGACCTTGTCGAGGGTTATGCCCAGGTCGAAATGCTCCGGCCACAGCACCGGTGTCGCATCGGGGGCAAGCCTGCGCAACGCCTCCTCTCCCAGGGCAAGGCTCCCCGCCAGCTGCTCCGCCGCGGCGGCGTCGACGCTCAGGATGTCGTCCGGCGAGGCGCCGGAACCGCCGGAGTACAGCTTCTCCGGGGCCTCGGCACCCGCGCCCGTCGCCGTGCCAAGCTCCTGGATGGATCTTCCGTCCAAGGGGATCCGTTCGCTTCCCACCACCAGCTCGTCCCCCTCTATCCGAAGGTCGGGATCCGCGACCGTGGCGAAGCCTCCCGGCGTGACCCGGAGACGTATGGTGCCGCTTCGCCGGTGCTGCGGCCCTGCCATGATCAACTCTGCGACCGCGTGAAGGGATCTCCGCGTGGCCGCCGGCTGGTTTCCGTTCATACGTACAGAGTGACGCCCCGCGCGTCACGGGGGTACATGGCCACTGTTGGCCAACCTGCTCACTGACTACTCTGAGTGATTGCCTGATCACGAAATAGTGATTAGCCTTGACGCATGGCTACCCCCCAAGCCACTGACAGCTCCACCTCTCACCCCAGCACCATGACCGAAGAGGGTGATCGATCATGCCGGTGACGATCGTGGAGCTCAAGGCGCGGTACGGCAGGCACTGGCTGGTCTCCGACGCGGTGGGAGGCGGGTGGTACGCCGTACGCCGCCATGGTGTCTCCCGTGACCTCCTCCAGCGCGGCCTGTCGAACGTGCGCTGCGCGGCCACACTCGACGAGCTCGCGGGCCACCTGACAGCCGAAGTCCAGACCGAGAAACGCCTCCTTCCGGGGTGCGACCCGGTCGGTCGTCCCCGCGGCGACGCCCACACGCCCGAGGCGCGCAGGAACACGAAGGCCTGACCGTGACGGACCGAACGTCCTTGTAGACGCGCCGTCCCGGCTGTCCTGTAGAGGACGACGTTTCTCGCTCAGAGCTGCTGATTCTCGGCGCGACGGCTCGTATGGGCCTACTCCATTCTCGTGCCGGTCTCAGTGGTGGATCGCCGAGTTCTCATCACCCGCCCCGGTTCGGCATTCGTCTTCCAGGCCGCTCACCTGCCAGGCTTGGTCGATTGTGGGAGCCGTCACGACGTGGCGGGCGTCACAGCGATCGAATGCTCACTAAAGAGATGAGAACGTCGTGGAGAAGCGGCGCAAGGTGGCCAACCCGCTGGGGTTGGCAGTGCTCGCCGAGCTGCTGACCGGGCCGATGCACCCGTACGAGATGGGACGGCGGCTGCAGGAGCACGGCAAGGACCGCAACATCAAGTACAACCGCGGCTCGCTGTACATGGTGGTGGAGCAGCTGAGGAAGGCCGGTTTCGTCACCGAGCAGGAGACCGTGCGCGACACTCAACGGCCGGAGCGCACCGTCTACGCGGTCACCGCCGAAGGCCGGCACGAGGTCTACGACTGGATGCGCGAGCTGGTCGGAAAGCCACGGCACGAGTATCCGCATTTCGGGGTCGGACTGTCGCTGCTGAGCGTGCTCTCCCCGGCCGAGTCGGTCGAATTGCTCGGCCGGCGCCTTGCGGCGTTGACCGAAGAGACGGATGACATCCGCGCCACCGTACGTACCACCGTCGAAGGCGGCGTCCCCTGGGTGTTCCTCGTCGAGGAGGAATACCGCCTCGCCCTACTGGACGCGGAGCGCCACTTCGTCACCGAACTCATCGAGTACCTCAAGCAGCCGGACTACGTCCAGGCATGGCAGGACATCTTCGGAGAAAAGACCTGACAGCGCTGCCTCCGTGTGGAGCTTTACCGGGAATGGTGAGTGCCGCGCTTTAAAGATCAGGTTAGGTGGTCACTTCCTGGAGCTGATGCGGCATGTTCCAGCCCATGGCGAGTTTCGACGGATGTACGTTCTGTCCGCCGCCGAAGAACTCGGGCGAGGCCTGCATGCTGGGCCTCGGTAACAGCGGCCAGACGACGGCGAACCTGCTCCGCGACTCTGTGCATTCTTCCGTCCTTCGCAGTGCTGAGTCGTGGAAGCTCGCCATGCAGTACGCGAGCAGCCTCATCTCTCCTCTGAACGCGCGAAGTACTGCTGGCGGCGATCAGACATCGAACTTAAGCTCCCGGCGGCCGCGCTGCGCGGCCGCGTTCTCGGTTCATTGGATGGGACTCGTCAAACCTGTCAAGAGACCGATCGGTGTCGCGCCCTTCGGGATTACTCGGTTACGGGCTCGAACGCGGCGTCGAGAAGGACGGCGAACATGTCACGCGCCTTGGTGCCGTCCGGCAGAAGCCAGCCGGCGGTGATGTGTCCAAGGAACTGTGTCGCATGAGTAGATGAAGAGCCGCGGTCAGGTTGGAGAACGCGCTGCACTTGGATGGTCAGTTGCCTGGTCCGCAGCCCAGGTGCGTCGGTGACCTGTACGAGGAGATCGGTGCCGTCTGGCCCGTTGCTCACGGTCGTGGACTTGATCGCTGCGGTACGGCCGGTCTCCGCGAAGTAACTGGTGACTGACGGGTCAGGGGTGTTGCTCAGGCTCTGGGCTTGCGCCTTGGTCTCGCCGAGGATGAGAGCGAAGAGCTGTCCGACAACAAGCGGGTCGTGGGTTCCGTCGTAGATCCACCGTCGTCCCAGCACTCCGTGCTCAGCGGTGCCGACGAGCGCGTGACCGGCTCCATCCAGCGGTGCCCCACGGTAGCTGAGCAGTACGTGGTAGGTGATCAGCTGGTCGCCGGACCCGTCGGTGACCACGATGAACTCGATCCCGACCTCGCCTTTCGGGTCGTCGAGCCGGAAACCGCCAACCTTGGTCAGTTCCGGTTCGCGTCCCTTACCGAGATACCAGGGCTGAGCAGGAAGCCATAGCGTAAGAAGCTCCAGCTTGCTCGGCGTCAGCGTCGTGTGGTGGATGACAGCCATGTCTCGACTTTCTGCATTGGGGCCGCGTACCTTGCCACCCTCTCATCAGCGTGCCATCCGGTGGAGGGGGCCGATCGCTCTCACCCCGTGGCAAGGCCTGGCCCACGTCCGGGTGCGGGCCGGCGCCATCGTCTCAACCTGCGGATCCGTCAGGTTTCGTCCTTGCTGTTACGGATCCGGCGGAGGCGTTCCGCGTCTTCGAGGGCGTTTCTGGTCAAGGTCTGTTCAGGCCCAAGCACCCGTTCGAACCGCTCGGCCACCAGCTCGAACTGGGCGAGCGCTTCAGCGGTCAGCCCCGCCGTCTCATAGGCGCGGGCCAGCCCGTGCTGCGTGATCAGCGTGTCGGGATGGTCGGCGCCCAACACCCGTTCCTGATCGGATAGCACTCGTCCGTACAGCCGCACCGCCTCGTCGGCCCGCATCGCCGCTACGTACGCCCAGGCCAGGCGTCCGCGGATGACCAGCGTCTCGGGATGGTCGGTGCCGTGGAGCCGCTTGTGATCGGCCACCAGCCCTTGGAACAGGTCGACCGCCTTGTGGGGCAGGCCCGCCTCCACATGGGCATAGGCCTGGAAGTAGCGCGTGGCCAGCCGGGTGGGGTGGTCGAGGTTCAGTACCCGTTCCTGATCGGCTGTGACCTGCTCCAGCAGCTCCATAGCCTCGAGCGCCCTGCCCGCCATGGTGCACGCCGACGCCAGACCTGCGCGGGAGCGCAGGGTGTCGGCGTGATCGACACCCAGTACCCGGGCGCGCTGGGCTGCCGTACGTTGGTGCAGTTCGATGGCCTTGGTGGGCTGGCCGGCGTACTCATTAGCTTGAGCCAGGGCGTGCAGAGCTTCGAGCGTGTCCGGGTGGTCGGCCCCCAGGAGCTTCTCCCGCCCGTCGACGACGGCTTCGGCGATCGGGACGGCCCGGGCGCCGTCGTTGAGATAGATGAGGTGAGAGGCAACAGCGTGGCGGACGCCGAGTATGAGCTCGGCCAGCGCATGGTCCCCGTCGGGAAACCGCTCGAGGCACCCCCACAGGGCGCTCGCCTGTTCGGACACCGCCATGATGACGGGCAGCATGCGCCAGGTGTCCTCGTCGCCGATGTTCTCGACCAGCACCTTGAGACGTCCGGCCGCGTCCCCGATCAGCGTGGTGAGCGTCCCGTCACGCTCCGCCCGATCCCGTATGACCCGGCGCACCAGGCGGTGTACCAGCGCTGTGGAACCTTCACTGCCGAAAGTCACCAGCGACTTGGACGCCAGTTCGGCCAGCGCCTCATCGATCGACAGCCCGAGCAGGTCGAGGCCCACGCCAGCGGATGAGAGCACCGACAGCTCCCCGAGCAGCCGCACCGCCGCCGGATTGGTCTCCCCGGCCGAAAGCGTGATCGCCTGGGCGACCCCGCGCGGGTACGGTTCGCCTCGCGGGCGGGCCAGCACCACCTCGATCGAGGTGGCGCGCAGCCGCACCAGATACGCCTCGTAGGTAATGGGCGGCGGTCCCACCAGTGCGGCGGCGGCAATAGACAAGGCCAGCGGCAGGCGGTCCAACTCCTCGGCCAGGAGCCCGGCCGCGTCACCCGGCCCCACGCGCTCGGCGAGATAGGCCAGCGCTTCCTGAGCGGTGAACCGGTCCACCGGCACCAGCGCGGCGAGCCGCTCGAACGTATGGTCGTTGGTGGTGATCAGCACACGTGTCCGACCGTGGGAGGGCAGCAGGGGCGCCAGCGTGTCCGGGTCCGTAGCGTTGTCGAATACCACCAGGTACGGCTCGCGTCGCTCCTGCAACCAGGCCTTGACCTTGTTGATCACGACCGTCGCGTCGTCGGTCTCGCTTCGTATCCCCAGCTCGGTCGCCATCAGGTCGAGCGAGCCATGGAGCTGCTCGATGGTCTCGGCATGCAGCCAGGACACCGGGATTCTTTGATCAAGGCAGTGCCTGGCGTAGGCGGCGGCAACGTGGGTCTTGCCCACGCCCCTCGCTCCGGCCAGCGCACACACCGTCGCCGGGCGGCCCGCGGAGTAGATCTCCTCGACCCGCTTCAGCAGCCCGGCGCGCGGCTGGAAGGCCTTGGCCTCACGTGGCACGTCACCGATCACGCCGGGAACCGGGCGCGGCGGGTGCTCTTGTGCGAGATCGGCGTTGGTCGCCCCCGTGGTCGGGTCCAGTTGTCCGGCCCAGATGGCCAGCGGCGTGCCGGGCAACAAGACGACCAGTCCCACGATGATCCCTGTGGTGTCCAGGTTGAGCCCGCGTGCCACGCAGATCCACCAGGCCAGTGCCCCGGCTGCCAAGGGAAGGACCGCGGCCATTGTGACCTTCAACCAGCGTGGCATCTTCGCCGTCCCTCCACCGCGCTTGATGAGCCGGTAGCGCCTGCTGCATCCGCAGGGTGTCACATCCGCACGCGACATGTCTTCCCGCAGCAGGTGGGGGCAGGACCGCCGTACGAATGAAACTGAACCGCCCCAAAGTCCGTGAGGTTGGTGCTGAACCGACAGATCCTGATCACGGCCGACTTGGCGGTAGCTCTCCATCGGTTTGGTTGACATCGCCGAGCTCCGCCCAGGGTGAGCTGCTCCTGCCGACCTTCACTCGTAACGGATGCCTGCGCGTAGCTGCGTAGTCCTTCCTACAGAGCCCCCGGGCTGCTGCGCCTCCCGGCTCATATGGTCGACTAGCAGGGGGGCTTGCGGGATGAGCGCGCACCGTTTGTCGATTACTACGCGCATCGCTTTGTTCGGCGGCGTGGTGGCGGCCCTGCTGTCTGCGCTGCTTGCGACGGTGCTAATGATCGGCATGAGGAATTTCGTCACCGATAAGCTCACCCAGGAACTCGCCGCGAACGCCGGCCGCGTGGCCATCCAACTGGAGCAAGGCCAACTGGGGTACCCCCTTGCGCACCATCACGCCCGCAATCTGCAGATTGTCGACTCACGGGGTCGGGTCGCCGCCTCGACCGAGGATCTACGGGGCAAGCCGCGAATGGCGAGGTTCACCCCCGGCGTCGAGGACAGCGCCACCTCTGTCGTATGCGGCGGGGTCTTCCCTCGTGACGAATGCGACATCGTGGTCGCGAAGTGGGCCAACCACGCCGGCGGGAGATGGATCGTCTACAGCGCCTCCCCGGTAGTCCCTCAGTGGGTCGATCCGCGGCTGGCCGGCCTGGCAGGAGGGGGCGCGGTGGCGCTCGCCGCGGGCGCCACCTATCTCGGCTACCGGATCGCCAAGGCATCCCTCAGGCCGGTGAACGCTATGCGAGCCGAACTCGACGAGATCAACGCGACCTCACTCGGCCGCCGGGTACCGGTGCCACCCAGCGAGGACGAGATCCACCATCTGGCGGACAGCGTCAACAACACGCTGAACCGGCTTCACGCCGCGATAGAACAGCTTCGCCAGTACGTCTCCGACGCCTCCCACGATCTGCGCAGTCCGATAGCCGCGATGCGGGCCGAGGTAGAGGATGCTCTGGTCGCACCGCAGGAGACCAGTGTGACCAAGGTCGGGCGCGCCGTTCTCGACAGCCTGGACCGGCTGCAGGCGATCGCGCGCGATCTGCTGATCCTCGCACGGCTGGACGAGGGGATGCCTGGCGCACGCGAGCGGATCGACCTGGCCGAACTCGTTACCGCGGAGTGCCAGGTCCGCCGCACTTCGGCAAAGAGGGTCGAATGCTCGCTTGAGTTCGGCGTGGTGGTGATCGGCGACCTGTTACGGCTGCGCCGGCTGCTCACCAACCTTGTCGACAACGCCGAACGGCATACGGAAACCATGATCACCATCACTCTGCGGCGCGAGCCGAGCGACGAGTCCGGCGATCAACGCTTCCCGCACGGTGTCGCCGTACTGGAGGTACTCGACGACGGCGACGGCATCGATCCGGACAAGCGTGAACTGGTGTTCCAGCGGTTCATCCGGCTGGACGCCGCCCGCAACAAGGACGCAGGAGGCACCGGACTGGGCCTGCCGATCGCCAGGCAGATCGCCGAAGCCAGCGAGGGGACCCTCCGGATCGAGGACAGTCCACGCGGCGCACGCTTCGTCCTCCGTCTGCCGGCCGCCTCGTCAGCGGCGACCATGCCAATGCGACCTCATGAAGGGCCCGATGAGAATGGACCTAGCCAAGGGGCCAACCAAAGGTTCATGTAAGAGGGGGGTTTGATGGACCACATTGATCTGGACCGGCGCGCCATATTGATAGCGCCACCGCTGATGGCGATCTTTGGGTGGCGGGGGAGCCCTTCCGATCTCAACGCACCTCCAGATCCCAACGAGACATTCGTGTTGCCGTATGACAAGATCACGTTCGAGGCTTGGGGGGATTTGCCACCGCACAGTGGCGAGATGGCCAGGCTCTATGGTGACTTCGACAAACCTGGTCCGTACCTAGTCATGATGAAGTGGAATCCAGGCTGGTTCAGCGCACCCCACACGTATGCGACCGATCGTATTCAGGTCGTGGTGTTTGGCACTTGGTGGGTGAACAGCGGGAACAATTTCGCGCCCCAGGATGCAACGCCTGTTGGAGCCGGCGGCTACGTGAAGCGAACAGCCCGTACCCCTCATTACGACGGCGTGCCGAGGGGTCAAACCGCTCCCGCGGTCATTGCCGTCTTCGGTGTCGGACCGGTCGGCATGCGGCTGGTCGATCCGACAAAGCCGTCCTGGCGGCAAGCATGATGCTGATTGTGCGGGCGTTGTTGTTTCAGGACCTCGTAGTAGTGGTCCCCTTCTCGATGGGCCAGGACCGGCGGGTTGCCTGCGGCCTCGGCCCGCCCCGCCGGTCCCCCGGAACGCGCCAGCCGCACCAAGGCGATCAGCAGATCTTGTAGTCGGCCCTTGTCGAGTTGTACGAGCAGGAGTCCACCAGTTTCCCCGACGCGTTGCGCAGGTAGGCGGTGTCCTTGTCGTTGTTCCAGATGTAGTTGCCGCTGCCCCAGTACCGGGTGCTGGTGCCGCTCTTGCCTGAGCCGGTCCGCACGGTGATGGTCTTCCCGGCGGGGATGGATAACGTGGGGAACACGTACCGGTGGTTGGACTCATCGGCGAGCGTCCACCCCTTGACGCTGACCGCCGACTTGGACGTGTTCTTGATCCACACGTACTCGGCGTTGAGGCTCCCGTTCGAACGGGTGTCCTTGCCGGGACTGTCGTAGTAGATCTTTGTGATCTGGATCGCCGGGCCGGCCGCCAGAGCCGGCTGAGAGACGACGAGCAGGGCGCCAGCCGCGACCGCAGCTGACAGCAGGAAACGAGCACGCACAGGGGAATCCTCACGTGGGGGACATAACAGTAGTGAAGACGGCCGACGCTGCTGGATGGTTGCCCTGGTCTACTAATTGGAGCTGCAGGACGTGTCGTCATCGGCGCGCTACGCCTGCTCGGCTCCACCGACGTCGCCGAAGGGCCCCGCTGGGGACGATGTCGAGCACCGCTGATCGCCCTCGGTCTCACGCTGCGAGAATGCGCTCACCCTGCGGTCACGTGGTGATTGCTGTGGCGGAGCTACCCCTTCACCGCGCCCGAGGTAAGCCCCTGGACGATGTAGCGGCTGGCGAAAGCGAACAGCGCCATGGTGGGCACAATCGTCAGCACGGCCGCCGCTGACATCGAACCCCAGTCGATGTTGAAACTAGAGATGAAGCCGTTCAACGCTGTGGGAATGGTTTTGTTCGTGTCACTGTTCATGAGCGTGACCGACAAGAAGAGCTCGTTCCAGCAGTTCACAAAGTTAAAGATGAACGCGGCGACGATCCCCGGCCTCATCACCGGAAGCAGCACTCGGAAGAGGGCACCGAATCGCGAGCATCCGTCGACCATGGCGGCTTCCTCCAGCGCGTCCGGAACATTCTCGAAAAACCCCCGGAGCATTACCGTGCAAAATGGAATGCAGACCGCGATGTACACAAGGATGAGTCCGAAACGGTTGTCGACCAGACCCAGTTGGGTCATCATCATGTACAAAGGCCCGAGCGCGATAAAGGAGGGGATCATTTGCGTGACCAGGGCAGCCATCAGCAGTGCAGTTTTGCTCCGGAACTCGAAGCGTGCCAGCACGTAGGCCGACAGTATCGAGATCGCGGTCGCCACCGTGCCCGCGACCGTCGCGACGATCAGACTGTTGCCGAGGTAAACGCCGAACTGCGCCTTGCTGAACAGTCCGGCGTAGTTTTGGAGCGAGAATTCATCAGGCCAGTAGGCGATCGGGAATTTGAAGATCGCACCGGGGATCTTCAATGATGTGATGGTGATCCAGTACAGCGGGAAGACGGTGATGACCAGCCACATCGCGAGGAAGGCGATTCTAACGATACGTCCCGCAATGGACTCCTTGTTGATCAAGACTTCGCTCCCTTCTTTTCGCGTGTGGCCATAAGGTAGAAGACGGAGAATACGAGGAGCATCGTGACGACGATGAGACCGGTCGCGGAAGCCTTCCCGTAGTCGCCCTGCTGGGTGATCGAAATCATCCAAGTGGTCACGATGTGCGTCTCGTTGGACGGTCCGCCACCGGTCATCCCGAAGATGATGTCCGGGAAGTTGAAGATCCAGATGACCCGGAGCAGCACGGTCAGCGACAGCGTCGCCCGGATGGACGGAACGGTGATCTGAAACAGCGTTCGCGCCTTGCCGGCACCGTCGAGCGAGGCCGCTTCGTATAGTTCGTCGGGGATCGACTGCAGGGCGGCCAGGATCATGATGGTGAAGAAGGTGACGCCGTACCAGACATTGGCGACGGTGATGGCGATCATCGCCGTTTTCGGATCCGCCAACCAGGGGATCGGCTGGTCGATCAGTCCCGCTTTCGACAACAGGTCGTTGATGACCCCGAACTCACTGTTGAACATCCAGCGGAACAGGATGCCGATCAGGAATCCGGAGATGGCCCAAGGGAAGAAGATCAACGCTTGGTAGAGACCGCGGAAACGGAAATGGCGGCGCAACCACAGAGCGATGGCGAAGCCGATTACGAACTGGGGCACGATGGAGCCGGCCACCCAGACTGCGGTGTGGCCGAGGACGGTGTAGAACACTGGGTCCGCGAACATCGCCTGGAAGTTCTTGAAACCCACCCATGACGTGTCGGTGAGGTCCGTGAGGTTCCAGTTGCGAAAGGCCATCTGACTGCCCGAGATCATCGGGTAGTAGATGAAGACCACGACAAACAGCACGGCCGGAGCCATGAAAGCGGCGATACCGAGGCCCCGGCGAGTGGTGAACGCGGGCTTGCGCGGACGCGTGTCTGCCATGTTGGCGGGTGGAGCGCTCCCCAGTCGGGAGGGACGCTCCACCCGCTCGGAAGTTGATCGGGTCACTTCCTGCCTTCCTATTGGCCTTTCCACTTCTCGGTCCAGTACGTGTCCCAGCTGGCGAGCAGTTCCTCGGGCGTCATCTTGCCGAGCAGCACCTTCTGTACCTCGGCATCGGACTTCTGAATCCACTCGGTCCACCAGGACGAACTACGTGGCTGCGTGACGGTGATGTACTTGCTCGGGTTCTCGGTCATCGTCAGATAGCTCGCCCACGGGCCGGTCTTGTAGAACGTGTCCTCGCTCGCGCCCTGGAGGATCGGTACCAGGCTGTTCTCCTTGGTAAAGGTGGTCGAGGCTTCACCCTGCGAAAGGAATTCGATCAGCTTGGCGGTCTCCGCCTTGTGCTTGCTGCTGGCAGCGGTCCCCCAGCCGGCGGTTGCCACCGGCTGGATGGCCTTGCCACTGGGACCGGTAAGCAAGGGAGCCGTGGCCCACTGGCTCTTATTGATCACCTGCGATTGTCCCACCGTTGCTATCACCTCGGGGTCCTGCAGCAGAAAAGCCGTCGAGCCATTCGAGAAGCCCTCAACCATTTCCGGATATCCCCAGGCGACGGACGATGGCGGCGACGCCTGCTTGAACAGCTTGAAATACGTGTTCAGAGCGTTGAGGGCCTCCGGCGCGGAGAAGATCGTGCGGCCATCGGTGAGCTTGAACCCGTTGTCGAGGTCTATCTTGTCGGCGACGTATGCCTCGATGACCGCGACCGCGTTGCTGTTGGCGTTGGTTCCGCCCCGGAAGGCGTAACCGTATTGGTGATTTGACGGGTCCTGGATCGCGGTGGCCTGCGTCAAGAGATCGTCCCAGCTGGCGGGCGGGTTCTTGAAGCCCTTCTTGGCGACCAGGTCGGTGCGGTAGAACAGGCTCAGGCCGTAGAAGCCGTACGGGATGTAGTCGGTCCTTCCCTTGGCGTCCTTGGAGTACTTGATGGCGTTCTCGGTCAGGTTCTTCCAGCCGCTCCAGCTCTGCAGTTCCTTGCTCATGTCGTACAGCCAGCCGTTGGTCGACCACGGACCGGCGGTGATGTCCCGCACTTCCAGGGCGTCGATGCCGGTGCCGGATTGGAGCATCTGCTGGATCTTCTGATCGGCCTGGTCGGTCGGCGGCGAGATGAGATCAACCTTGATCTTGGGGTTCTGCTTCTCGAACTGTGCGATGAGGGTCTTCAGGACTGCTGTGCGAGTGGGGTTCGTGAGGCTCTCCACCATATGAATGGTGACGGTGCCGTCGCTCACGCCAGCGGCACATCCCGTCAGTGCCATCGCGGTGGCAAGGCCGAGGGCGAATGTTGCCTTCCTTCTTCTCATCGCTGTCCTCTTCCATGGGTATGGGTGCGCTATCAGGAGCGTCTGGATCAGGAACTTGTGGTGCGCGTCGCTATGGTGCGACGTTCGGCGTGCGTGCCCATTCCACGAGCACCGGGACACAGCGCTCGGCGAAGTATTCGAAGTCGGCGGCCGTGTTGTACACGTGCGTCGACGGGCGGAAGTAACCGACGCCGTTGAAACTGGTGAAGGCGGCTTCAACGCCCAACTCCTGCGCGACCCGATCGCGCAGCGCGTCGGCATCGGCATGGCTTGCACCCAGACCGTCGGGGAGCCGCACCAGACGCAGGGCGTTGACCGGCATACCGACGTCGACGGCGGCGCTCTCACCCGTTAGCTCGGCGAAGGCGTCGCCGACAATGCGCTCCGCGTAGTCGGCCAGGCTCCGCATGTACGTGCGCGCCGCCTCCCAACCCCAGGTGCTCTCGATAAAATCGAGAGAAGTCGGCGCTGCCAAGTAGCTCGTGACGTCGACTGTCCCCTGGGTGTCGAAGCGGTTGGGGAACGGATCGGCAGCGCCCCAGGAGTCGATCAAGGGGTATAGCCCATCGCGCAATTCAGTGCGGGCGACTAGGGCCGAAGTGCCGCGCGGTGCGCAGCCGAACTTGTGGAGATTGCCGATCCAGAAATCGCACTCCAGCCCCGAGAGGGGATCTTCGACCAGGCCGGGAACGTGTGCCCCGTCCACGAGTATCGGAATGCCTCGGTACTGCGCTTCCGCGCCGATCCGCTCCACAGGCATCCAACGTGCGGTTGTCGAGGTGATATGGTCCAGGACAATCAGACCCGTCGCAGCGCTGAGTTCGGCCACCACAGCGGCATATGCCTGGTCCGCGTCCGCATCAAGAGGGACCTTCACCGTGCGGACAGTGCCGCCCCACCGTCTCGCGAGGCGTTCGGCTCCCATGGTCACGGCTCCGTAACCATGGTCGGTCACGATGATTTCGCCGCCGCGTCTGACAGGCACATTTGAATAGACGACGCTCGCGCCGCCACTTGCATTCGGTACAAGAGCGAGATCTTCCACACCGATACGCAGAAACGCGGCGATCGAGGCCCGGGCAGCCGCGACCTGGGCCGGAAGCGCCGGAAACCACACTCCCGGAGACCGGTCCATCTCCATGCGCAGTCGGTTCTGCTCGCGCTGTGCCACGACCGGAACCGCCCCGAATGATCCGTGATTGAGGTGTTTTTGCGCGGGGTCCAGGGACCACGCTTCCGCGACCGGCCGGCCGTCCGCGAGGAGCAGGGGGCGCGGTGCTGTGGTGATGTCGGTCTCGCTCACGTGTCAATATCTCCCGTGATCCTCGAAATCACTTCGATCACATCAGACAGTCGCCACAATAGGTATGATGACTTGTGCATCCTGGCACGCCGCTCACAGCGAGAGCAATAGTCTCCGCCCGCCACCTTGACGACCTATCGATGATCGGCAGACCGGGTGGCGCTTACCGCACTGATCCCTCAGACAAGGGTTGAGCTGGGGAGATGGAAGCGACGTGCACCGTCGCACCGTCGCGCAGGCCGTCGTCACCGATCGCGGATCGCCGACTCCCACCCTAACGGCGGCCCCGCCCGTGTGACCATCCAGCCGCATCCATCCTGTGAGCCATCCAATGACTTGTGGTCAGACAGATGAGATGTCCGATGACTCTGTAGGCTGAAAGCCTGCGGCCGGGCAAGGCTGCCTGGCTACCCGGAGGGGAAACAATGTCCGCAGTCGACAAGGCCTTCCACGGCCTACGGCACATGATCGCTACAGGACGTCTCGTCGCCGGGCAGCGGATTCCGCCGGAGAAGGACCTGTGCGAGGAACTCGGCGTCTCCCGGGGCTCCCTCCGCGAGGCAGTGCGAATGCTCGCGGCCCTGCGTGTCATCGAACCACGCCACGGATCGGGTACCTACGTATCCCAACTGCGACCGGAAGACATCGTCGGCAGCTTGTCGCTCACCGTCGACCTTCTCCCACTGACCGGTCTGTTGCAGATGTACGAACTCCGTCGCGTGCTGGAAGCTCACGCCGCAGCACAAGCAGCCGCCCGTTTGACTCCCGAAACTCTGCGGGTGATTTTTGAGCATATGGAAGCCATGGAGGCCACCGAAGACCCGTCCAACGTGTCCGCTCTCGACCACAGTTTCCACGCGGAGATCGCCCGGATCGGCGGAAACCCCACCCTGGAATCGCTGCTGGGTGTTTTCCGCGCACGCTCCCGCGCCTACCAGGTGTTCACCCTTCCCGAAGGCCCTCACATTAAGCGCGCCAGCGACGAGGACCACCGGGCGATCGCCACCGCGATCGCCAATCGCGACCCTGTCGCCGCCGCCGCCGCGGCGTCGGCCCACGTCGCTCACACGGAGAAGTGGCTGCACGCCTTCCTGTCACATGTCACGGAAGCCGACAGGTTGAGCACTTCGGATTGACTGCCGCCTGTGGGACCCTTGCGCTTGCCTAGTGCTGTGACCGCATAGGTTCACCGGGTTGGATGATTTACAGGTTGTTCAAGTAAAAGTTGACGAGCCGGTCGACGGCGGCGTCGACGTACTCGGGCTCGTCGTACATCTCGTAGTGGCCGGCGCCGTCGATCACCATGAGGTCGACCGGGTTGGGTGCCAGCTTCCACAACTGCATGCCGGACTCGTAGGAGCCGGTGTTGCCTATGCGTCCGGCGAGGATGAGCTGCAGCGGCTGGGTCATGAGCTGGTCGACCAGGTGATACGCGTCGTAGCCCAGCAGCAGCGAGTCGCCGCGCGCGAGACGGCGGTTCGTGGAGTGTTCGTTCCTGCCCCGCTCGGTGCGGTAGTAGGTGATTGCCTGGGTCGTGTCGATATCGGTCAGCCCGACTGCTGTGGCTTCCTCCAAGGTGTCGGGCAGCCAGTTCACGCGGGTCAGCTCGCCGGAGCGGGTCTCTTCGATGCGCGCGTCGGCCATGGTGTCGAGTGCGGCCGCCGCGCCATCCGGCTGGAAGCTGCGGAACGACGTGCCCATGTTGCCTGGGACGACCGTGCCGACCGCCTTGATGCGATGGTCCGTGCGGGCGGTGTGCACTGCGTAGCCTCCGCCGGCGCAGATGCCGAGGACGCCGATGCGCTCCGGGTCGATGCCGGGGATCGTGCTGAGCGCGTCGATCGCGTAGGAGATGTCCTCACCGCGGCGGTAGGGGTCTTCGAGGTCGCGGGGCTTTCCGCCGCTCTGACCTTGATGGGCGGGGTCGAACACGAGCGCCGCGACGCCGCGGGCGGCGAGACGGGATGCGTAGTTCTCCCCGATCTGCTCCTTCACGCTGCTGCCGGGCGTGGAGAGCACCACGGCGCGCAGCGGCGCCGCATCGTCGATGCTGTCGGGCAGGTAGAGGCCGGCCGCGAGATCGATCGGTCCGCGCGGGATCGTGATGTGCTGAAGCATCTGATGGCGCCTTTCGCGTCGGTGTTTGTTCCACAGCTGTCCAGTACGAAACACCCTCTGGTACAATTTGGAACTAATTCAGAACTGTACCACCTGGACCGATGGAGGGGCTTGCGTGGCGGTTGACGGGGCGCAACTGTGGACACTGAACCAGCGTCTGCTGAGCGTCGTGATGGATGCCTGCAGCGCTGAACTGGCCGAGCTTGGGCTGGAGACGAAGGAGTTCTTCGTGCTGGCCGAGGTGGCCGCGTCGCCGTACCCTGCCGAACTCGCGGCGGCGCTGATGATCCCTAAAGCGAGCGTGACGGTCTACGTCCGCAACCTCGTCGCAAAGGGGTTCATACGGCGCGAGATCGACGACGAGGACCTGCGGCGGCATCGGCTCATACTGACTGCCGAGGGCGAGGCGGCGCGGGACCGCGCGCTCTCAGCGCTCGCGGCGGAGTTCGACCGCAGGCTGGCGAGGATTACCCCGCAGGACCGCACCGATCTGCAGCGCATCCTTCTGGAGATGCTCAAGTCGCCAGAATGAGGCCATGACGACGAGCGGTTGGTCTTCCCGGCGAATGCCTTGCCCGTTGGCGTCCGCCCCAGCGAATGCCCTTCTCGCTTCGGATGCGAGCGCGTTCCTTGCGTTCGGCAGCCAGGACGTCGCGGTGACGGGCGTTGGCGTTGCGCCAACGCAGGTAGGCGTGCAAGGCCCGGGTCTGCACGGTGTGGTTGGGGTGGTTGGAATTGGCGATGGTGAACTGCCTCGGCGGTTCGAAGTGCGCCTCGATCGGGTTCGCCCACGAGGCGTAGGTTGGGGTGAAGCACAACTCGACCTTGTTCTTCTTCGCTCAGCGCCGGATAGCGGTGCCCTTGTGGGCGGACAGGTTGTCCATGATCACGTAGATCGGTGCGCCGTCGGGCCGGGCGGCGCGGCTCGACTTCAGCGCGGCCAGCGTGTTCGCGGCACCTTTTCTGCGGCGGTTGACACCCCACAGGCGGTCGTCGCCGACCGAGTAGCAGCCGTGGAAGTAGCGCACTCCGTGGGTGCGGTGGTAGGTGGCGGGCACTCGGTCGGGGTGCTTCCGCTCGGCCCAGCACGAGCCTGCGGTGGGCCGGATTCCGAGCGGGCCAAACTCGTCGAAGGCGAACACCCGGTCCGGGAAGCGGTCCAGGACCTTCTCGATCCGGTCCAGCTTCGCCTCGCGGTCAGGGTCGGGAGATTCCTTCCAGGTCTTGGTGCGCTGGAAGGTGACATCGCGGCGGGCGAGCAGGCCGCGTAACGCCTCGCGGCCGAGTGCCCAGCTACGGGTCGATGTCGCCGGTTGCCGGTTGCCGCAGCCATGACGGGGGGCCGAATCGGAAGCACAGCGCGTGCTCCGCGGCCTGGCTCCGCTCCCGCTCATCGGCCGGGATGTGGCTCGGGCTGAGCTGGGGCTATGCCAATTCGATCGCGCGTAGTGCAAGGGCCCTCCCAGCGAACGCCGCAGCGCCGCCGCGACAGCGGTCGCCTCGGGGGCGAGCCATCGGCAGCCTGAAGAGCCGCACAGGCACAGTGGAGGCTGTGCGTGTCCTGCGCGTCGCACGCCGCAGCGCGGTCAAGGCCCGTACCCAGGCGATGAACCAGATCCGCGGAGTACTCGTCGGCGCGCCCGCCGTGCTGCGCGAGCAGGTAGCGGACCTGTCCCGGGCCGCGCTGATACGGGCTCTGGCCCGGCTGCGGCCCGGCGGTGACCTGTCGGGCCCACTGAGACTCAGTGGACTGGCGTGAGGGCCGCATGCGGCACAGGCCCCGAGAACCGATTGCGGCCGCAGTCGGGTGAGCAGCGGCTGGACCTGGCGCGCGATGCGACGCGGATCAGGCTCGCGGCGGCACAGCCAGCTCGCCCAGCAGCGACCAGTCGTCCTGGGGCACGGTGGCGTTGATGATCTTGGGCGTCTCCGCTAGATAGCGCGGCAGCGTCTGCTGGGCTGTCTTGAAGTGCTCGGACTGCACGTGGGCGACCCCCGCCTGCTCGTCGCGGAACGCCTCGACCAGCACGTACTCCGTGGGGTCCTCCAGGCTGCGCGACCAGTCGTACCACTTACACCCCGGCTCGGCGCGGGTCGCCTGCGTGAAGTCGTGAGAAATCTGCGGCCACTGGTCCGCGTACTCCGGCAGTGCCCGGAATTTCGCCGTGATGACGATCATGGATCTCCTCCGATAGGCAGGGCTGCCTGACCGGGCGTGAACCCAGTCTATCGATCGAGCAGGACGGCGCCGCCGGGGATCACGAGGGCCGCGGGCCACGTCGGTCCCGGATCATCGTCCAGACGGGCGAGTTCTGCTCGAAGCCGACCTCGCCGTCGCCCGCACGGGCCTGCGCCGCGTGATCCCGGAGCAAGCGTTTCTCGCACCGACGTGGACCGCTGGCAAGGTGCGAAGGGACCGTTCCGCGGATCAGGTGCCGACGTCGGTCCCGGTGGCCAGGAAGATGACTCGGTTGGCGACCTTCACGGCGTGGTCAGCGAAGCGCTCGTAGTACCGGTTGAGCAGCGTCAGGTCCACGGCGGCCTCCATGCCTTTGGGCCATGCATCGTCGGTCGTGTGCTGGAAGGTGCTGCGGTGGATGTCGTCCATGGCATCGTCGTCGAAACGCAGTTCCGCCGCGGCCTGGGGATGGAGCGGGTGGAGGCGGGAGTCGGCCTTCGGCCGTCGGGGTCTCTCCAGGCCGGGAGGCACCGGTTCCCTGCCAGTCTTCCGGTCGCGCGGTACAGCGAGCGGGGTTACACACAGGCATCGTGAACGACCGGGAGTCCTATCGCCCCGGCCAGAAGGTGCCCGAAAGCGGCATCTACCAATGCAATTGTGGCCAAGGCCACGAGTACACACGGACGTGAAAGGCCGCGCGCCGCCTCGGACTCCCAGAAGATCGCGGTGAGCAGGACTCGGGACGGACCAAGCCGGCCGCGAACCCGAAGCGTGCGAACTTCGACCACAGAACCGGTGCATCCCTACTCCTCGCCGACGACGACGTTCATGCGGCAGCTGACCTTGTCGCCGAACACGCCCAGGATCGTCGTGTCGCAGTACAGGGCCCGGCCCGCGATCCAGGCCTGCACCGCGATGACTTCCTCCATCGGCCCCCGCAGCTCAACGACGACGACGCGCGGATGAAGCGAGGCCAGCGAATCATCGCAGAGGACGTCCATGCCCGGGTCAACGCAGCAGGCGACGGCAGGACACGCCGGAGACCGGGCCGCAGAACCGGTTCCGCCCCCTGCCGCGCGCAAGAGGGGAGTGGGTGAAACTCCAGGGCCCGACCACCGTCGGACCCGGCCCGCCGCCCCGCATGCACGTGAGCGCAACCGGATTTTGTAGAGGCCCTGCCGGCGCCGGCGGCTTCCTTGAGCAGCACCCGGCGCACGGGCGGCATGCTCACCCCTCCCCGGCCGGCGTAGCATGTGATGCCCTTCTGCCGGCGCGACCCCGCTGACCTTCCTCCGTAGCCGCCCCTGCCCTGATCCCGCGTGTGGTGGATGGACGGGCGGGGGGCGGGGGCGACGACGTCGGGAACGGCCGCTGCCGATAGCGGCCCGCCCGCTAACCGTTAGCGGGCCCTGATAGCGGCCTGTCCGGTGGGCGACTAGCCCGTGTTCAGCGCGGCTCGAAGTCGAACTTGAAGTCAAGGGCGGCCAGACTCGCCCCGTCGGCATTGAAGCCGCTGACCTTGATGCCGAACTTGTCGGGCGGGAGCTGGTGCGGAAGATCCCAGGCGAAGGTCAGTCCCACCTTGCCCCGCTTGATGGGCTCACCGCCGCTGCCCGCGTCAAGCGACAGGCTCCAGCCGTCGGACCTGTCCCCACTCAGCTTCTTGAACAGGTCGTACCTCACCTGCTTCAGCCCGGTCAGGCCCCCCTTGACCGTGACGTCCAGAAAGGCACCATCAAGGATCTCCTCCTGGGCGGTCGCCTCGATGGTGGCCTTCAGCCGGGCGCCAGCAAATGGCGGATCCGGAGTGACAACGGTGCTCTCAATCCGCAGCACGTCGTTCGGGTAGCCCTGGTTTGACTAGCTCCAACTAGTCATATACAAACCGTATCGGTTATGTAGCTCTCCGTATCTGTTTCCGCTGGACCCTTGTCAGAGGCCGATGCCGACCTGCGGGGTCCGGTGACGCGGTCGACGTTATCCATATATCCGACGAGGGCCTCGGAACCGTCGGTCCCACTCCCGCCCCGGCCGATGCGCAGCATGTCGTGTCCGGCGAGGCGCACGGCGGTGGCAAGGCCGTGCGGCGTCATTAAGTCCGGGAAGGACCACGCTCCAGCTCAAGACCAGCAACACCGATCAGAAGGTGGCGGACTCTCGCCGCCGAGATCATCATGGCCGAGACCGGCGGGGACATGGCCCAGTTCGCTACGGCCCACCACCTGGCGTCCTGGGTGGGAGTCTGTCCCGGCCAGAACGAATCGGCAGGAGTAAGCAGATCCGGGCCCACGCGTCCGGGAAACAGCAACCTCAAACGCCTGCTCGGCGTCTCGGCTATGGCCGCGATCAGGAACAAGAACTCCTACCTGGCAGTCTTCTATCGCCGCATATCCGCACGAAGAGGAAGCCAGCGAGCCCTGGTCGCCGTCATGTACAAGCTGGTCATTGCCATCTGGCACGTCTTGCACGACAAAGTCCCCTACCGCGAACTCGGCGCCGACTACTTCGCCAAGCGCGATCCCCAACGCACCATCCGCCGCATGATCAAGGAAGCCAACAGCCTCGGTCTCACCGTTCGCTTCGACCCCATCACAACCTCCTGACCAGCACAGATTCTCCTATATTCGTGTCAGACCCGCGGCCGGTTGGGACGGCAGACGGGGCAGGGCACGGCTTCGGGGTCCTCGAGTAAGGTGCGGGCCTGCTCGGTGCCGGCAGGCCCGGGAGACGTCGCGGACCGCGCGGCAGTCGCCGCGGTGCACGATCCACGCGGGGCCGCCATGGCAGGGCCGGATCGGCAGCGCCGCCGCACGCCGGGACGCCCGCGCTCTGTCCCGGCTGAGGTCGTCGCGGCAGTGGCGTGGCTGACCCTCGCTGATGATCCGCGGGTGTTTGGGAGTGGTGGATCGTGATCGTGTTGGGAGTGGAATGTCGGGGGTTCGAGCTGTGGGTCTTCCGTAGATGGGACTCTCATATGTTGACGATTCCGGACTCTCGTTTTTGACGGAGTGCCATGTCGGTTTGGTGGAGACTGCAACGGAGGGGCCGGTAACGCCGCAGGTCGATAGAGGGGCCGGGGCGGGGAGACGGCTGTCTGATCTCCTGGTGGGCGGGCTCCGGTGGCTACCGGTGGGGGCTCAGCGACTTGGCTGCCGTGTGCGCGGGGTGTTTGGCCCGGCCGGCCAGGTTCACTCCACAGGCGTCGGCGTGGGTGGTGAGTTCGCTACCGCCGCGCATAGTGATCATGGGGAACAGTGCTGCGCCGACGGGGCGGGCACTCAGTTGGTGGTGGGCTGCCGCGGCCCCGAGGAGGGGGCGGGCCAAGCCGGGTACGGGGTGGATCCGGCAGGCGCGGTGGGAGGTGCGGCCGTGGGTTTTCAGTACGCAGGCGTGTTCGTCGAGATCGACACCGCGGATCTGCGCGAGGCGGTCGATGTCCAGTCCGGTGATCACAGCAGCGGCCAGCGCTCCCGCGTACACCGGGTGCGCGACCCGGTGGAGCCGCGTGAACAGTTCCTCGGCCAGCGGGGTGGCCGGGCTCCGCATCGGCCTCTGGCACGGGCACGGCCCCAGCGGCGGGTGTGTGGCCCGATCTACCTGCACAAACGGCACTCGCCCACCCGGCCGCCCCAGATACGCTCTGGAACACCCGCTACCTGGACGCCGCCGTCGTCCAGCTCCGCGCCGAGGGCCACGACCTCAAGGATGAGGACGTGGCCCGCATCTCCCCGCTGAAGGACCGGCACATCAACTTCATGGGCCGCTAC
>JAOPYI010000195.1 GCA_025964675.1 Sphaerisporangium sp.
GGGCCCTCGCCTATACCCTACGTACACCTGCAAGTAACGAGCGTTTGCGCCTCCCGTTGGTCGCCTGGCTCCAAACCGCCTTGGGGAGACCGCAGTGCCCGACGTTTCCGGTCCCGGGGGTAGCACCCCCACCGCCCACCCGCATCTGCCTCCCACCGCCGGGCTGGACGGATTGAAGTACCGAACCGCAGCCGAGGCTGCGCTGGAGCCTGAGTCGCCCATGGCACACCGGGTCGGCTGGGGTTTCATCTCGCTGTACACGTTGGCGTACATGAGCACCTGCCTGGTGTTCCTCGCACCCTTGCTGGTCACCTTGGCATTGAAGGTCAACTCGCTCGTGGGGATCGAACAGGCACCGAACAGCTTGGCGCTTGTCGCCGGGATCGGCGCTCTGTTGGCAATGTTCGGTAATCCGTTCTTCGGCAAGATGAGCGACCGCACTTCGTCGAAGCTGGGCATGCGACGGCCATGGATGGTCATCGGCCTGCTAGGCGGTTCCCTCGGCATCCTCATCGTCGCGTTGGCACCCAACATCCCGCTCGTCCTCGTCGGATGGTGCATCGCTCAGCTGTTCTTCAACGCCTTGCTCGCCGCCCAGGTGGCGGTGCTGCCAGACCAGGTTCCGGCCGCTCAACGCGGCCTAGTCGCCGGTGTCCTGGGTGTCAGTGTGCCCATCGCGTCGGTGAGCGGCACTTTCTTGGTCAAACTGTTCACCGGCAGCCCGGTCGCCATGTTCCTGGCCCCGTGCGCGATCGGCGGCTTCTTCATCCTGCTCTTCGCCGTCACGCTGAAAGATCGCCGGCTTGCCAAGGCGGACAAACCGACCTGGTCGCTGCATGAATTCGCCAGCACGTTCTACGTCAATCCGCGGAAGAGCCCAGACTTCGCCTGGGCTTTCGCCAGCCGCTTCATGTTCGTTCTGGCCTACGCCTTCCTGACTACCTACCAGGCCTACTACCTGCTGGACAAGATCGGCAGCGACGAGGCCGATGTGCCGCAACAGATATTCCTCGGCACACTCGCCCAGTCCGTCGTCGTCGTCGCCGCTTCCCTCATCGGTGGCAAGCTGTCTGACCGGATCGGCCGACGGAAGATCTTCGTCCTCACCGCGTCGATCCTGTACGGACTGGCGATGTTCGTCGTCGCCATCGCCAGCGACTTCAACGGCTTCCTCGTCGGCATGGCCATCAGCGGATTCGGCTTCGGCATGTACATGGCCGTCGACCTCGCGCTCGTTGCCGACGTGCTGCCGGACAAAGACAACGCCGCCAAGGATCTCGGCGTGTTCAACATCGCCGGCGCTCTTCCCTCCTCCATCGCGCCGGCGATCGCGCCGACCATCCTGGCGATCGGCAGCGGCAGCTACGGCGTGCTGTACGCGGTCGCCGGGGTCTGCGCGATCATCGGAGCCGTCGCCATCCTGCCCGTGAAGCGTGTCCGATGAGCACCCACATCGATGAAGCGCGACCCACCAGGGCAGGAGTGGGCTGGTCATGACTCGTGGCACCTCATTCGATTGTTTATGTGTGAGCGGGGAGCGGTGCTCTGACGTGCCGTGTTTCACGCTCCTTCGGGTAGGACACAGCAGCCGCGGCAGTGATCAACGGCATCGTGTGCGTGGGTGGCGGCCGATGGACTCCGGAGCCGGTCGCCTACGCCGGCCCGGCCCGTCGGCCTGCGCCGACAACGGCCGGGCCCTTGGCGGACCCAGCCGTGTCCTCAACGGTCAGGCCTCCACGTCGCCGTAGGCGGGCGGGCTGCCGGCAGCGGTCATTCCCGCTGTGATGGGGGACGGCTTGAAGCCCTTGACGACCAGGTAGACGCCAAGCGACAGCTCCCACACGAAGATCGGGGCGGTCGCGATCCCGTGCCACACGGAAGTCAAGCTGTTCATGCCGAACATGGTTGTGGCTACGGAAACGAGGAGCAGCGGGGCTCCGATGAGTCCCAGTACGGGGATGACACGGGGCACGAGGCCGGACCGGAACATCAGGGAGCCCAGCAGTAGTGCGTTCAGGCCCGCCATGAGGCTGGGGCCGAGCAGGAATGTCCAGTCGCGGATCGCGACGAGCGCATGGCCGGTGGTGACCAGCGAGGTCGCATCTGCTCCGGGAGTTCCGGCCGCGTCCTGCCGCAGGGTCACGACCGAAAGGAGGCTGACGACGCCGATGACGATGATGGCGGCTTCCAGGACACGAGTGGTGACGAAGCCCAGCGCGGCGGCTTGGCTCTGCCGTTTGACCACCGGGAACAGCGCGACGGCGGTGCCGATACCGGCGAGGGCAGTGATCACGTCGAGGAAGAGGCCCCAGAGCACCTGGGTGTCGGCGCCGGAGCTGACGATGTAGTTCGGATTGTCCAAGACGGGGCCGAGTAGGAAGAGCACGGGAGGGATCGAGGCGATGAAGGTAAGCACGTAGAAGCCGCCGGCGATGAGCGCGGTCTTCCTCAGTGAGGTCATCGGGGCTCGTTTCGTTGCTGTGGCTCGGTTGGTTGCTGAAGTTTGGGCGGTGATCGTCATGACGGTCTCCCTTTGTGGGTTGGCGTTATCGAGGCTCGATGGGGGGCTCATCGGGCTGATCGGAGTCGACATGGGTGAGCGAGACCAATGGCAGGCCTAAGTCCCGCACTTTCTGGAGCAAGCCATGAAGGGCTGCCTGGTCGACGACCGGGCCGTGGATGGTGGTGGTGCCGTCGCTGGAGTTGGTGAGGGTCAGTCCGTCGAACCAGGCCGCCCATCGGGCATCGAGGTGTCCCTTGAGGCGGATTTCGTACCGTCCGGGCTGATGAGGACTGCCGGTCGATATCTCGCTCATGGCCCCTCCTTCGGCACTGGCTTGCCTGGATGGATCTCCGCCTGCGCTGCGGACGTTCGTTGGTCTGATCGAAAGCTAGAAGGAGATGTGATGACTGAGCATCACCACATGTGGGGATTGCTGTGGGGAGGTGGCGACCGGGACACGGCGAGGGAGGAGAGAGGCACGGCAGTGGTCCAAAAGCCTTTCCGGCCGTGAACATCCGTTCAGCGAGCTCGGGCTGGGCCATCACGGCAGGCAAGGGGGATGGGATCGGCCACGCTGAGCCTGAAGTCGCTGTTGTACAGGCGCTCCGCCTTGTCGAGAAGGTCGAAAGCGCCGCCGAGATCGCCTTCCGCCTGCCGTATCCGAGCCATCGCGACGCGCCCTAGCGATACTGGTTCTGCGGTAGGCCAGCATGCTCCCCCAGCTCATTGCTCGTCAGCAGCAGGGCGGCATCAAGATCATTGCGTTCACGAAGCAGCTCGCTCATGTACCGCCACGGATACCAGGGTGACGCCCAGGTCGCGGACCTTCATGAGCAGCCTGTGCAGCTGTGCTTGGTCCGAGACGAGACCGCTGAGGCTGGTCGTGCCGTCGCTTCGTGGGTCAGGGTGAGGTCGTCGAACCAGGCCGACCAGTGGTGGTCGAGGTGCCCGCCGACCCGAAGCTGGTAGCAAGCCGGCGGCTGTTCTCTGGGTGACTGGGCCATCAGGCCGCCACCTTCGTCCTCGCCCTGCTGGTTCGGCGGCTGCTGATCCGCCGGCGGATGACGTACTCGGCGACGGCGAGGTTGATGGCCCAGCCCGCGCCTAGGCTCAGGTCGGTGGTGAGTTCGCTGGTGCCGAAGACCGCGGTTCCGATGCCTTGGGTGAACACCTGGGTGCCGGCGCCGAGGGCCAGGGCGTAGGCGCGGGTCATCCAGGCCCGGTGGCGGGCGACGTCGCTGCGGCGGATCGCGGTGAACCCGAGGATGATGCTGGCGGCCATTGCCGACCCGAACCCGAGCCGGAACGCGTACGCCAGCTCCCCGGTGCCGGGCTGGCGGGGGTAGAACTGTGTCATCCACAGCGCCGAGACCGCCACCGCCAATCCCAGCACCACCACGACCCGTCCGGCCACCCGGTGCCAGCCGGGCTGACGGCGCCGCAGCGCGGCGGAGAACTGGAAGGCGCCAACGATGGCGTACCCGACCGCGCAGACGATGTGTACGACCACGGGCACGGGCGAGGTGCTGATGCGGGGGTTCGCCGGCAGGAGGTGCGGACCACCGGCAAGCTCGACCAGACGCAGAGAGCCGGCTATGGCAGGGACCAGGACGAGGGCGACCAGTGCGAATGGCACCCACCCGGTCGACCGGGTCGACCGGGTGGGGCGGGCTGCCGCGTGGATGGTCACTGGGTGCCTGCCGGGTCGAGCTGCGAGCTGACCGGGCTGGGCATGGGCCGAGCGGCCGGGATGCGCTGCTCGCGCCACAACGAGTATCCGAGGCCGACCAGGGCGACGCCCGTGGGCAGGGCGAACAGCCTTTCGTTGATCTGCGGCAGCAGGGGGATAGCGATGGTGGCGAGGGTGCCACTGGCGAGGAGTACTGCAGCCCACCGGGCCAGGATGTTGGCGCGGAAGAGTGCGATGCCGAAGATGAGGCCGCCGCCCAAATATGTGATGCCGGAGACCAGGTTGAGGGGCTGCATCAGGCCGATGTCGCCGGTCGCGTGGCCGCCGGTGGCCACGGCGAGGACGTCGTTGACGTAGCCGGGTGCACTGTGAGCGAGGGATGGGAGGACAACCGCACCAACGACTTCGATGCTCATCATGATGAGATAGCCGACGCCGAACAGGACGCACCCGAGCAGGCCGAGCACTCCGATCTGCTTCACATGGCGCAGGTACATACCGGTGATACCGGTGAGCGACAGAGCGGCCATGAGCACCTTCACGGTTTGGCGCACCGTCCATTCGGTCGTGGTGACGAAGGTGACGTCCAAGTGGGGGTGGTTGATCTGGACGCCGATGAACAGCAGGCCAGCGGCGACGGCGCACAGGCCGGCCGCGCGGGTGAGCTGGCTGGTGGTGATGGTCATGTCCGGCTCCCTGGTTTCCGAGTGTCCGTGGCGGGCGCTGCGGATGACCCGAAAGTAGGGGCCGGTGTGGTGACCCGGCATCACCACATGATGTGACTGACGTGGTGAGATCTACATCAAGCCCAAGTCATAGTTCTTGTCCTTGACCAGGCTTGCAGGCTGTTGCGACGTGATGGGTTCCCCTCTTCCCAATGGGTGTCACCAGGGCTGATGCCCGGCAGGTATCCGCGCGTAACCGCCATGGGATGTTCGGCCAGTGTGAACCTGACATCGGGGATTGGTCCGGGAAATCGCATCTCCAGCACACATGCGCATGCCGGTTGGATGTCACGCTCAGCCTGCCTTCTGCGGCGGCTCGGGGTCCTCCCGCGTGACGTCGTGAGGTTCCTTGTCGTCGCGCAGGCCCCGCCAGGAGGGGTGACGCAGCCTGCCATCGGGTGTCCACTCCCCGTACTGCACCTCTCCGACGAGCACCGGCTCCACCCAGTGCGCGTCCCGGGCCTGCTCCCGGGGAACCGGCCCGTCGAAGGACGGCGTGGCCC
>JAOPYI010000214.1 GCA_025964675.1 Sphaerisporangium sp.
GGCCACTGCCACGAAGTAGTGCAGCTGGCGAGTCTCCAACGTATCCATACCCGTAGATCGGCCGCGACCGAACCGATCCTGGTGTCGGGCGCGGTGCGATGGTGAGCTTCACCCATGACCGACAACCGTACGATCGCCCTGGTCACCGGTGCGAACAAAGGCATCGGCTTCGAGGCCGCGCGGCAACTCGCCGACCTGGGGATGACCGTGCTGCTCGCCGCCAGGGATCAGCGGCGCTGCGACGAGGCGGCTGTCGTCCTGCGAGCCGCTGACCTCGACGTGCATCCGATCATCCTTGACGTCACCGATCCGGCCACCATCCGCGCGGCGGCCGAGCAGGTGGCCGAGCGGACCGGCCGCCTGGACGTGCTCGTGAACAACACCGGGATCTCCGGCGGCGCCCTCCACCCGCCCAGTGCCGCCGACCTGGAGATCGTCCGGGAGGTGTTCGACACCAACGTCTTCGGCGTCCTCCGGGTGATCAATGCCATGCTGCCTCTGCTGAAACGTTCGCCTGCGGGTCACATCGTCAACGTCTCCAGCGGGGTGGGGTCGATGGGCGACATGACCGATCCGGACCACTACATGGGGCTCACCATCACTCGTACCGCAGCCGAAGGCGCCGCGATCGTGGTGCGGCTGGCCACCCTGGGCCCTGACGGGCCCACCGGCGGCTTCTTCGACGACAACGGCCCCGTCCGATGGTGACCGTCAAGATCAGGGAAGGGCGTCGCGGGTATGAGTGACGAGATCGAGGTACTCCTCACGGCCCAGTTGCGCACCGGTCGTGCGACGGACTTCGGGATCAGCACTCGATGACGTTGACCGCCAGGCCGCCGCGGCTGGTCTCCTTGTACTTGTCGAGCATGTCGCGGCCGGTGTCGCGCATGGTCTTGATGGCCTTGTCCAGGGCGACGAAGTGACGCCCGTCGCCGCGAAGGGCGATGCGGGCCGCCGCGATGGCCTTGATCGAGGCGACCGCGTTGCGTTCGATGCACGGGATCTGCACCAGGCCGCCGATCGGGTCGCACGTCAGGCCGAGGTTGTGCTCGATGCCGATCTCGGCGGCGTTCTCGACTTGCTCGGGCGTGCCGCCGAGGACCTCGGTGAGGCCGGCGGCGGCCATGGAGCAGGCCGAGCCGACCTCGCCCTGGCAGCCGACCTCGGCCCCGGAGATCGAGGCGTTCTCCTTGAAGAGCACGCCGATCGCCCCGGCCGTGAGCAGGAAGCGAATGACACCTTCGTCGTCGGACTGCGGGGTGAACCGGTGGTAGTACGTCAGCACCGCCGGGACGATGCCGGCGGCGCCGTTGGTGGGCGCGGTCACGATGCGGCCGCCCGCGGCGTTCTCCTCGTTCACGGCGAGGGCGAACAGCGTGACCCAGTCCATGGTCTGGAGAGGGTCCTTCTCCGGAGACTCGCTCTGCAGGCGCCTGTGGAGCTGGTTGGCCCGCCGCTTGACCTTGAGGCCGCCCGGGAGCACGCCCTCCTTGGCGGTGCCCCGTCGCACGCACTCGCACATCACCTGCCAGAGCTTGAGCAGCTCCGCCCGGATCTCCGCCTCCGTGCGGCCGAAGGCCTGCTCATTCTCGAGCATCAGCCCGGAGATCGACAGCCCGGTGTCGGCGCAGTGCCGGAGAAGCTCGGCCGCCGTGGTGAACGGGTGCGGGAGCTCGGTGTCGTCCACCTTGATCCGGTCGGCTCCGGTGGCGTTCTCGTCCACGACGAACCCCCCGCCCACGGAGTAGTAGACCTTCTCCCGGACGGGCAGGCCTTCAGGGGAGAAAGCGGTGAAGCGCATGCCGTTGGGGTGGTGCGGGAGCGAGATCTTGCGCTCGAAGATCAGGTCCTCGCCGATGACGAAGGGGATCTCGCGCGTGCCGTACAGGTTCACGGTGCCGGACGCGCGCATCTCCGCGACCCGGTCGTCGACGGTGTCGACGTCCACCAGCTCGGGCTTCTCGCCCGACAGCCCGAGCAGGACGGCCTTGTCACTGCCGTGGCCCTTGCCGGTCAGGCCGAGCGAGCCGTAGAGGATGACCTCCACCCGGGCCGTCTTATCCAGTAGCCCGTCGCCGTCGAGCCCCCGGGCGAACCTGTGCGCCGCCGCCATGGGTCCGCCCGTGTGCGAGCTCGACGGCCCGATGCCTATCTTGAACAGATCGAAGACGCTGATCGCCATTGATCTCGGCCCTTCGGAACAGGTTGTGCGGGGCCCCGGCGAGCGCGGGTGGCTCGCCGGGGTTCTGGTCAGCCCGTACGGTCCGGGACCGCCGGCCTCGGCCGAGGTGGCGGGCCGGACCATCAGGTCATGACCAGGGCGGTGGTGCGCTCGTGGCGGACGGCCGGGATGGCCGGGTGAGGAGGTGGGGCGTCAGGACTCGGCCGAGGTGACGGTGATGTACTCCTCGGGGGTGAGCAGCTCTTCGGGGGTGCCCTCGATCCGTACACGGAAAAGCCAGCCCTCGCCGTACGGGTCGGAGTTGACCAGTGAGGGGTCGTCCACGACGGTCTGGTTGACCTCCACGACCTCGCCGGCGACCGGCGCGAAAATGTCGCTCACCGACTTGGTGGACTCGACCTCGCCGATGGCGTCCCCGGATTCGATGGTCGCCCCCGTCTCCGGCAGTTGGACGTACACCACGTCACCCAGCGCCTCGGCGGCGTACGCCGTGATGCCCACGGTCACGGTGAGGCCGTCGTCGAGACCGGCCACCCACTCGTGCTCCTTGGTGTAGCTGAGCTCCTGGGGAATGCTGCTCACATGCTCCTCCGGTAAAAAGGCAGGTCAACCACGTCGACCGGTTCATGGCTACCACGGATGTCGACCGCGAGCCCTTCGGACACGTTGGTGTCCACGTAGGCCATCGCGATCGGCTTGCCGAGGGACTGTGAGGGCGCGCCGCTGGTGACCTCTCCAACGACGGTGCCGTCAGTCATGAGCACCACGGGGTAGCCGTGGCGCGGCACTCGGCGGCCCCGCGCGACCAGGCCGGTGAGGCGCCGGCGCGGGGGCACGTCCTTCAGCGGCGAGAGCGCCGCGCGGCCGACGAAGTCGCCCGGCTTGTCGAACTTCACGACGCGCCCAAGACCCGCGTCGAAGGGGGTGAGTCCGGCGTTCAGCTCGTTTCCGTACAGCGGCATGCCGGCCTCGAGGCGGAGCGTGTCGCGGGCGGACAGCCCGGCGGGGCGCAGGCCGTAGGCGTCGCCCGCCTTGGTGATCTCCTGCCACAGCGGCGCGGCGTCATCGCCGGAGACGAAGAGCTCGAAGCCGTCCTCGCCGGTGTAGCCGGTGCGCGCGATGAGGGCGTCGAACCCGGCCACGGTGCCCGGCAGCCCCGCGTAGTACTTCAGGCCGGTCAGGTCGGCGTCGGTGAGTGTGCTGAGGATCTCCTGGGAGCGCGGCCCCTGGACGGCGATCAGCGCGTACCGGTCGGACCGGTCGTCGACCTCGGCGTCGAACCCCGTCGCCCGCTCGGTCAGCTCGGCGGCCACCCGCTCGTAGTTGGACGCGTTGGCCACGACGAGGAACTCCTCGGCGCCCAGGCGGTAGACGATCAGGTCGTCCAGCACGCCGCCGTTGGCGGCGCAGATCATGGTGTAGCGGGCCCGGCCGGGCTCCAGCCCGGACAGGTGGCCGACCAGCGCGTGGTCGAGCGCCTCGCCTCCCTGTGGCCCGGTGACGAAGATCTCGCCCATGTGGGAGAGGTCGAACAGCCCGGCGGCCGTGCGCACCGCCTTGTGCTCGGCGGACTCGCTGCCGTAGCGCAAAGGCATGAGCCAGCCGGCGAAGTCGGTGAGCGTCGCGCCGAGGCTCTCGTGCACCTCGCGGAGCGGTGTGGGTCGGGACATGATGCGCACCTCAGACAGGATTGGATGAGTGCATCCTCCCCCTCTGTCATCGGTGCCTGAGAGTTTCGCCCGGGTTTTACCGGACTTTCACCTTCGGCGAGGCCCTATGGAGAAGGCCTGCTTTCCAGAGATCACCTGGCCCGCGCGGTCCTTTGCCTTGTGAGGTTCGCGGGGAGGACTTGCTCCTTCAGGGGTCCTGGCCGGATGCCAGGACGCTCTCCCGCACGGGATCATCGGTGTTCTCGCACACCCTACCAATGCCTGCCGGTCGTCGCGGCGACGACCAGCGCGTCGAATAGATGACCCTCCTGGCCCGCCTCGGGATGCCACTGGACGGCCAGCGCGAAGGGGTGCCCGGCCAGCTCCACGGCCTCGACGGTGCCGTCCTCCGAGGTCGCGGACACCGTGAGCCCGTCGCCGAGGCGGTCGGTCGCCTGGTGGTGGTAGTGGGCGGCCTCCGCCTTCTCGGTTCCCAGCACTCCGGCGAGCCTGCTGCCCGGCGCCGGCCGTACGGGCAGGTGGCCGAACTCGCCCGGGGCGGGGGAGTGGCCTCCGTGGCCTACCACGTCGGGCAGGTGCTGGTGCAGGCTGCCGCCGAGGGAGACGTTCAGCACCTGGAGCCCTCGGCAGATTCCGAGGAACGGCAGCTCGGCATCCAGAGCAGCCCCGACCATCTCAAACTCCGCGTCATCACGAAATTTCCGGACGTATCCGGTTTTCTCGTGCGGTTGCTTCCCGTATCTGTCCGGATCGACGTCGCCGCCGCCCGCGACGATCAGGCCGTCCAGCCGCTCGACCAGCGAGGCCGGGTCGCCCGCAGGGGGCAGGATGACCGGCTGGCCCCCTGCCCTGACGACGTGCTCGACGTAGTTGTACGGCAGCAGCGCGGCCGGCATCCGCCACACGGTGAAGGCGGCGGGCTCGACGTAGCAGGTGATGCCGATCACGGGTCGCGGCATCGCTACACCGGGGTCACGTAGGCGCCTGAGATGCCGCCGTCCACCAGGAACTCCGCGCCGGTGATGAAGCTCGCGTCGTCCGAGGCGAGGAACGCGACGGCGGCGGCGATCTCGGAGGCCTCGGCGAACCTGCCCACCGGGATGTGGACCAGGCGCCGCTGGGCGCGCTCGGGGTCCTTCGCGAACAGCTCCTGGAGCAGCGGGGTGTTGACCGGCCCCGGGCACAGCGCGTTGACCCGGATGCCCTCGCGCGCGAACTGGACGCCCAGCTCGCGTGACATGGCGAGCACGCCGCCCTTGGAGGCGGTGTAGGAGATCTGGGACGTCGCCGAGCCCATCACCGCCACGAAGGACGCGGTGTTGATGATGGACCCCTTGCCCTGCCGCCGCATGTACGGGATGGCGTGCTTGCAGCAGAGGTACACGCTGGTCAGGTTGACGTCCTGAACACGTCGCCAGGCGTCGATGCCCGTGGTGAGGATCGAGTCGTCGTCCGGGGGCGAGATGCCCGCGTTGTTGAAGGCGATGTCCACGCTGCCGTAGGCCTCGAACGCCGCCTCGAACATCCGGCTGACGTCTTCCTCACTGGTGACGTCGGCCCGGACGAACATGCCCCCGACCTCGTCCGCCAGCTTGGTGCCGCCCTCCTCGTCCAGGTCGGCGCAGACCACCCTCGCGCCTTCCTCGGCGAAGCGGCGAGCCGTGGCGAGGCCGATGCCGCCCGCCGCCCCCGTGATGACGGCGACGCGGTCCCGCAGACGTTGCATGGTGACGAACTCCTTGGTGCTCGGATCGATGATGGTTCGGTTGGCTTTGTGGCTCAGTGGGCGATGAAGATGTTCTTGGTCTCGGTGAAAGCGGCCAGCGCGTCCGGCCCGAGCTCCCGGCCGAGGCCTGACTGCTTGAATCCCCCGAAGGGCGTCCAGTACCTCACCGACGAGTGGGAGTTGACCGAGAGGTTGCCCGCCTCGACCGCACGGGCCACCCGGAGGGCCCGTCCCACGTCCCGGGTCCAGATAGACCCCGAAAGCCCATATTTCGTGTTATTGGCGATTCGTACGGCTTCTGCCTCGTCCTCGAACGGGACCACGCTCACGACAGGCCCGAAGATCTCGTCCGTGAACGCGCGGTCGTCCAGCGAGTCGTGGGTCAGCACGGTCGGCGGGAACCAGAAGCCCCTGCCGGACGGGCATGACCCCTGGAAGCGCGGCGTGCCGGTGACGAACGACGCCACCCGCTCCAGGTGCTCGGCGCTGATCAGCGGCCCCATGTCCGTGCCCGGGTCGAGCGGGTCGCCCACGGTCAGACCCCCGACGGCCGCGCCGAGCCGGTCGAGGAACTCGTCGTACACCGTCCGCTCGACCAGAATGCGGGAGCGCGCGCAGCAGTCCTGCCCGCTGTTGTCGAAGACCGCCGAGGGGGCGGTCGCGGCGGCCTGTTCCAGGTCGGCGTCCGCGAAGATGACGTTGGCACTCTTGCCGCCGAGTTCCAGCGTGACCCGCTTGACGTTCTCCGCGGCCCTGGCGGCGATCAGCTTCCCGACCTCGGTGGACCCCGTGAACACGATCTTGTTGACGCCCGGGTGCTCCACGAGCCGTGCTCCCGCGACCTCCCCTGCTCCAGGCAGCACCTGGAGCACCCCCTCGGGGAGGCCGGCTTCGAGGGCCAGCTCGGCCAGCCTCAAAGCCGTCAGCGGGGTCCATTCGGCGGGCTTCACGATAACGGTGTTGCCCGCCGCGAGGGCCGGAGCGGCCCCCCACGTCATGATCACCATGGGGAAGTTCCACGGCACGATCACCCCGACGACGCCGAGCGGCTCGGCGAACGTGATGTCCACCCCGCCCGCCACCGGGATCTGCTTGCCGTGGTTGCGCTCCGGCGCTCCCGCGTAGAAGTGCAGCACGTCTCGGACGTTGCCCGCCTCCCAGCGGGCGTTGCCGATCGGGTGCCCGGCGTTGGCGAGCTCGAGCCCGGCCAGCTCGTCGCCGTGCCGGTCGACGAGGTCGGCGAAGCGCCGGAGCAGCCGGGCGCGGTCGCCCGGCGAGATCTCGCGCCACGCCGGGAACGCCTTCCTCGCGCGCTCCACGGCGCGGTCGGTCTCGCCCAGGTCGGCGAGCTCGACGTCGGCGAGCACGTCCTCGGTGGCAGGGTTTATGATCTTCATTTCACATCCGCTCGAATCCCCGGAAAAGCTCCCAGTCCGTGACGGCCGCGTCGAAGGCGGCCAGCTCGACCCGGGCGTTGTTCGCGTAGTGCTCGACGACCTGCTCGCCGAGCGCGGCCCTGGCGATCTTGGAAGCCTCCCACAGGGCGAGCGCGTCACCCAGCGTGCTGGGCACGGTCTCGGCGCCCGCTGTGTAGGCGTTGCCGCCGTACGCGTCCTCCAGCGGCAGCTCGTTCTCGATGCCGTGCAGCCCGGCCGCGACCAGCGCGGACACCGCGAGGTAGGGGTTGACGTCGCCGCCCGGCACGCGGTTCTCGATGCGCAGCGAGGGACCGTGCCCGACCAGGCGCAGGGAGCAGGTGCGGTTGTCCACACCCCACTTGACCGCCGTCGGGGCGAAGCTGCCCGGGACGTACCTCTTGTACGAGTTGATGTTCGGCGCGTAGAGCAGCGTGAGCTCGCGCATGGCGGCGAGCTGGCCCGCGATGAAGTGCTCTCCGAGCTTGGACAGCCCGTGCTCGCCGTCTCCGGCCATGACCGGCTCCCCCTCGACCGTACGCAGGGAGATGTGGATGTGGCAGGAGTTGCCCTCGCGCTGGTTCGGCTTGGCCATGAAGGTGATCGACATGCCCTCCTGGGCGGCGATCTCCTTGGCCCCGTTCTTGTAGATCGAGTGGTTGTCGCAGGTGGAGAGCGCCTCGGTGAAGCGGAAAGCGATCTCGTGCTGCCCGAGGTTGCACTCGCCCTTTACCGATTCGACGTACATGCCCGCGCCCTCCATGCCGAGCCTGATCCGGCGCAGCAGGGGCTCGACGCGGGCGCCGCCCAGCAGGGAGTAGTCGACGTTGTACTGGTTGGCGGGGGTGAGGTCGCGGTAGGCCTTGGACCAGGCGCTCTCGTAGCTGTCGTTGTAGACGACGAACTCCAGCTCGGTCCCGACGTACGCCGCCCATCCGCGCTCGGCCAGCCGCGCGAGCTGCCCGCGAAGGATCTGGCGCGGGGAGGCGGTGACGTCGGTGCCGTCCTCCCAGACGAGGTCGGCCATCAGCATGACCGTGCCCTCCTGCCAGGGCACCCGGCGCAAGGTGGACAGGTCCGGCTTCATCACGAAGTCGCCGTAGCCGCGCTCCCAGGACGACATGCTGTAACCGTCGACGGTGTTCATGTCGATGTCCACGGCGAGGAGGTAGTTGCATCCCTCGGCGGCGTGTTCCAGCACCTCCTCGAGGAAGTACCGCGCGGACAGTCGCTTGCCCTGGAGGCGTCCCTGCATGTCGACGACGGCCAGAAGCACGCTGTCCACCCGCCCGGCGGACACCTCGTCACGCAGTTGGTCGACGGTGAGCACGGCGCTCCCTTCCGGCAAAAGTCTGGAATCAGACCATTGGAGGCATGCAAGCACCAGGGGCGGTCCCCCGTCAACGGTTCCCGAGCCTCAAGCCGTCAAATGGACTAATCTCGAACCATTGAAACCGGTATTAGGGGGGAAGTGATGGGCGAGCCCCAGCTCGTCACGCTCCTCCGGCCCGTCAGGGCGGGCAACGCCTTCGAGGAGACGGTGGAGCGGCTGCTCCAGGCGATCAAGCTCGGCGTGGTCGCGCCCGGCGAGAAACTCCCCGCGGAGCGGGAGCTCTCCGTCCAGCTCGGCATCAGCCGGGTCACGCTCCGGGAGGCGATCCGTGCCCTCCAGGACGCCGGCTATCTCGACGTACGGCGCGGGCGCTACGGCGGAGCGTTCGTCGTCTACGAGCCTCCACCGCCAAGGCAGGGCGACCTGCGCAGGGCGGTCAACGAGATGGGCCCCTCCGAGCTGGCCGACGCGCTGACCTTCCGCATGGCGATCGAGTGCGGGGCCGCCCAGGTCCTCGCGGCCATGGACCTCACCGAGGAGCAGCGCTCGACCCTGGAGCGCCGCCTCGCGGACGTCAACGACGCCGCGCCCGCCGACTACCGGCGCCTCGACACGGCCTTCCACCTGTCCATCGCCGAGCTGACCGGGTCGGGGCTGCTGGCCGCCGCCAGCGCGGACGCACGGCTGCGGGTGACCGACCTGCTCAACGCCATCCCGGTGCTCGGCCCCAACATCGCCCACGCCGCCACACAGCACGCCGCGATGGTGGCAGCCATCCTCGCCGGCGACCCGGAGGCCGCGAGGAAGGCCGTCGCGGAGCACCTGGAGGGGACGGCCGCGCTCCTGCGAGGCTTCCTGGCCTGAAACGGCCTCGCCGTGCAGCGCCCCTACCTGCCCCTGAACCCCCCTGGCCCGGCGACTCCCCTCCACCGCCCGGGGGTCACCCTCTCTCGGGCGGGGGATCACTCCCAGCGGGACCGTAGCATCGGTACTGGGGGATGCCTGTGGGGATCTGGTTTCACGAGCGGATCATCGACACCGGAAGGTTGCCGCTCTTCTGCTTCTTGACGGCGCTGATCGTGACCTTCCTGTTCACGCGACTCAACGTCCGGCTGATCCGGGCGAGGGTCGGCTGGTTCCGCAACGTCAACGTCGGCGACATCCACGTTCACCACGTCGTGTTCGGCGTGGTGCTCATGCTCTTCGGCGGCGTCGCGGGGCTGGTGGCCTCTGGCCTGTCCCCTGCGTGGTACGCCCTGACGGCGGCCGTCTTCGGGATCGGCGCCGCCTTGGTGCTGGACGAGTTCGCGCTGATCCTGCACCTGCGGGACGTCTACTGGTCCGAGGAGGGGCGCACCTCCGTCGACGCCGTATTCGTTGCCATCGCGGTGACGCTGCTCCTGGTTCTCGGGCTGCGCCCATTCGGATGGGAGGCGCCCGACCCGTCCGCGGGCGGGAGGTGGACCGCGGCGCTCCTGCTGACCGTCAACCTCGTGCTGGCGGTGGTCACGCTGCTGAAGGGCAAGATCTGGACCGGCCTCGCGGGCCTGTTCGCGCCGATCCTGCTGATCGCCGGAGCGGTACGGCTCGCCCGTCCCGGATCGCCGTGGGCCCACTGGTTCTTCGCCCCGGGGGCACACAGGCCGAGCCCGTCCAAGATGGCGAGGGCCGTCCACCGCGAGGACCGGTGGCGGCGCCCGGCGATCAGAGCCAAGATCGCCGTCCAGGAGTTCGTCTCCGGCCGCCACGACCTGCCCTCGGCCTGGAGCGGCGAGCGCCGGGCGAAGTGAGCGACCGAGCTGGTACGACGCATGACGCAGGCATGGTTCGTCGATCTGGGGGGAGTGTGCGGTAGCGAACGATGATCGGCGACAAGGAGGCGAAGCGCGATGGGCTTCATGGACAAGTGGAAGATGCGCGAGCTGAAGGCGCGGGCGAAGCGGCGGCTGGGCGCGAGCACCGGTAACCGCACGATGGCCGCCGAGGCACGTACCGAGGAGGCCGAGGCGCGGCTGCTCCAGACCCAGGACCAGATCAAGGAGACGGCGAACGAGATCCGCAGGGAGTACGGCGCCCGCCACTGACGCGCCCACCCCGCTGCATCCTCCCGGCGTGCATGTAGGCAGAGTACGGACGGCGGGGCTGAGTTCTTCGTCCATGTCTTTGCCTGGAATCGGGCAACCTCGGCGTGGCCGGCGGGATTCGCCGGAAAGGATCCCACCAGGACCGGACGTCGAAAGGCCACCCATGCAGAACGACAACGCCCCGGCGCAGGCCGATCTCGTGGCTCTCAAGCAGCGCCTCGGCAAGATAGGCGTGTGGCTGGCGCTGCTGGGCCAGGAGTCCGCGGCCACGAGCCGCGCGGCCGCCGCCACGATCGAGGACCTCGGGTACGGAGCCCTCTGGATCGCCGAGTTGCTCGGCGGCAAGGAATCGCTGGTGAACTCCGCGATCCTGCTCTCGGGCACCGACCGGCTCGTGGTCGCGACCGGCATCGCCAACATCTACGCGCGGGACGCGGCCGCCGCCGTCGCCGGCGCGAACGCGCTGGCCGAGGCGTGGCCGGGTCGTTTCGTCCTCGGCCTCGGCGTGAGCCACGCCCCCCTTGTCACCGCGCGGGGGCACGACTACGGCAAGCCCGTCGTGACCATGCGCGCGTACCTCGACGCCATGGACAAGGCCCCCTACGACGCTCCGCTGCCCGCGCCGCCGCCCCGGGTGCTCGCCGCCCTGCGGACGAAGATGCTTCAGCTCGCGGCCGAGCGCGCCCAGGGGGCGCACACCTACTTCGTCACTCCCGAGCACACCGCGAAGGCGCGGGAGATCCTTGGGCCCGGCCCGCTGCTGGCTCCCGAGCAGGCCGTCGTCCTCGACACCAGCCCCGACAGCGCCCGCGCCACAGCCCGCGAGTACATGTCCTTCTACCTGAAGCTGCCGAATTACCTGAAGAGCCTGCGAGAGCTGGGCTGGTCCGACGACGACTTCGCCGGCGGCGGCAGCGACGCCCTCGTGGACGCGATCGTGCCCTGGGGTGATCCGGATACCATCGCCGAGCGGGTCCGCGCCCATCACAAGGCCGGAGCCGACCACGTGTGCGTCCAGCCTGTCGCAGGCGACGTGGAGCGATGCCTGGAGGACCTCCGCCGGCTGGCGCCTGCCCTCATGGGCTGATGGGCCGCCGCCAGGCCCTCGAGCCGGGCCTCCAGAAACGCGGCGGCGGCGCCTTCGGATTGGGCGAAAAAAGATCGTTTGGGAATGAGCGTCTGATCGGATCATCCGGACCAGGATGAATCGCCTGGCTTCAGCTTGGGAGTGTCTCGGCGTTGGCCAGGAACTGGGTGGTGGCCAGCTCGCGGTAGAGGCCGTCCTGCGCGAGGAGCTCCCGGTGGGTGCCCACGGCCCGCACCTGGCCGCCGTCCAGGACGACGATCCGGTCGGCGCTGGTCACCGTGGACAGGCGGTGCGCGATGACCAGCACCGTGGTCGTGCCCGCCACCTCCGTGATCACCTCGCGCAGCCGCATCTCGTTGACGGCGTCGAGCTGGGAGGTGGCCTCGTCCAGCAGGAGAAGGCGCGGCCGGCGTAGCAGTGCGCGGGCGATGGCCACCCGCTGGCGCTCGCCGCCCGACAGCATCTGCCCGCGGTGGCCCACGGCCGTCTCCAGCCCCTCGGGGAGCCGGCGCACAAGATCCTCCAGGCGCGTGCGGCCCAGCACCTCCGCCACCTCCTCGTCGGTGGCGCCGGGCGCGGCGAACACGAGGTTCTGCCGGAGAGTCCCCGAGAGCACGGGGGAGTCCTGCTCGACGTACCCGAGGGTCGAGCGCCACGCGGCGAGGGGCAGGTCGCGGACGTCCTGCCCGTCGACCGCGACGGTCCCCGAGCCGGGCTCGTAGAACCGCTCGAGCAAGGCGAAGATCGTCGACTTGCCCGCTCCCGACGGTCCCACCAGCGCCGTCATGCCGCCGGCCGGGATCTCGAAGGACACGTCGTGGAGCACCTGCGGCCGGTCGTCCCCGTACTGGAAGTTCACGCCCGTGAGCGTCACGGCGGCGGGGCCCGTGCCGGTCTCGGCCGGGATCTCGGCGGGCGCGAGCGGCTCGGCGGGCAGCTCCTCCACCTCGCGCAGCCGGGGGATCACGGCGAGGCCGGCCTGGAGCTGCACGGCCGCCTGGACGAGCTGCGAGATCGGCGCCATCAGGTAGAAGAGGTACAGCAGGAACGCGATGAGCGATGACACCTGCAGGATGCCGCTCGACACCCGCACGCCGCCCACGCCCAGCACCGCGAGGAACGCCAGCTGCACGGCGAGCCACATCGAGGTACCGGCGGCGGCGCTCCAACCGGCCGCGTTGAGCCCGCGCCGCCAGGCCGTCCGCGCCGCCTTCTCGACCGCCGCGGTCTCCCGCTCCTCGGCGCCCGAGGCCTTGACGGTGCGGAACGCCTGCAGCGAGCGGTCCAGCGTCGCGCCCACCTCGCCCAGGGCCGCCTGGGCGGCGTTCGTGGCCTTGCGGATGCGCGGGAGGATGAACAGGTTGATCGCGCCGATGACGACGAGGACCACGAGCGTGACCAGCAGCAGGACGGCGTCCATGGCCGCCATCAGCGCCAGGCAGCCGATCAGGGTGAACACCGCCGTAACGCCACTGGTGATGCCCGTCGTGCAGACCGCGCGCAGCAACGTGGTGTCGGCCGTCACCCGTGACTGCAGGTCGCCCGGCTCCAAGCGGTCCACGTCGGGCACCCGGAGCCGTAGCAGGCGCCTGATCAGCCGGAGCCGGGCGGTGAGCACGACGCTCTCGGCCGTGCGTTCAAGGACGTAGCCGCCGAGGGCCGAGATGACGGCCCCGACCATGACCAGGGCGCTCAGGACGAGCACCGGCCCGGCGAGCGACACGTCATGGCCGAACGCGTCGATCACGTTCTTGGCGACCAGCGGCGTGGCGAGCCCCGCGAGGCTGCCCACCAGGCCGAGCGCTCCGCCGAGCACCAGCGTCCACTTGTGCGGGCGTACGTGCGAGAGGAGCAGCCGCCAGGAACCCGTGGGCGGCGAAACGGGGGCCTTCATGATCAGAACAACGTGAAACGCGTAGTGTCGCGTTCCCGGATCAGGTTACGGAGCAGTTGCTATCCCTGAATATCCGTATATAGCGTGCTCAAGGGCCCTGTTAGAGGTGTCACAGGCTGCGGTGAACCCACCCTTACATGCCCGGCCGGTACCCTCCGGGGCCTCGGCATGAATGCGGCCATTCACCATGAAGGGGAGATCGGTCGGGTCGTACCTCTTCGGGTGGGATGACGAAGGCGGTCGCAGACGTTGTCGATCAGGGGGTCGCTCCCCGGGGGCTGGAGGTGGAAGTGGCGGACGGGCTCGAACCGCTGGTCCAGGGCAGGCGGCTGTCGCCCGTCCAACGTCGCATCGCGGACTACCTGAGCGATCATCTGCCCGACGCGGTCTTCCTTTCGAGTGTCGAGCTCGCCGAGCGGGCGGGGGTGAGCCAGCCTTCGGTGACCCGGTTCGCGATGGCGCTCGGCTTCGCGGGGTATCCCGAGTTCCGCCGCGCGCTGCGCCCCCTTGTGGTCGGCGGCAACGGCGTCGATGACCCCGGCGGGCCGAGGCCGGACGGCGCGGCCGTCGGCGCGCGGTCCCTCCACGAGATGATCGACCAGGAGATACGCAACCTGACCGCGATCCGCGACCGCCTGGCGGGCGCCTCGACAGCGCCCGGCGCCCACGCCGATGGCCTGCCCGGCCGGATCGAGGGGCTCGGCACGGCCCTCGCGGCCTGTGAGCCGCTGCCCGTGCTGGGCCTGCGGGTGTCCTCGGGTCTCGTCGCGACCTTCGCGTACTACGCCCGGCGCATCCATCCCGACGTGCGGCCGCTGATCCATGGCGGCTCCGAGCTGACCGACGGCCTGCACGCCGCGCGCCGGGCCGGGTCCGAGTGGCTGCTGGCCGTCGTCCTGCCCCGCTACCCGGCCGAGGCCGTGCAGGCGGTGGAGTACGCCGCCAAGCTTGGCTTCCGCACGGCGGTCATCACCGACCGGGCCGAGGTGCCGTTCCCGGCGGACGTGGTGCTGCACGCACCGGTCTGGGAGAGGGAAGTGTGCGACTCCCATGCGGGGCCGCTCGCCCTCGCGATGCTGCTCCTGGAGGCGATGGCCGAGGCGGCGCCGCTGCGGACCCGGGCACGTCTCGAGGAACACGAGCGGATGAGCGGCCAGACGGGCGTGTTCCTCCAGCCCTGAGCGGATGCATGTCTCAAGCGGGTCGGGCCCGGACATGCGGTCCATTCCGGTGGCCGCCGACCTCTGGCCGACCTCGGCAAAACCGAACCCTCGCCTGCGCATGAAGATCGCACCGGGGTGCGGACCCTAGGGTGAATCGCATGAGTGAACGACCGATCGCGCTGATCACAGGAGGTTCCCGCGGGGTCGGGGCGGCCATCGCCCGGGCCCTCGCGCCGACGCACGACCTGCTGGTGGGCGGGCGCGAGAGCACCGCGCTCCTTTCCATCTGCGAGGAGCTGGGCGCGCGCCCGTGGCCGGTGGAGCTGACCGACGAGCGCGCGGTGACCGAGGCCGTCGCCGGGATCGAGCGCCTGGACGTGCTCGTCCACAGCGCCGGCGTGGCGAGGCTCGGTCCGATCGCCGACCTTCCCGTCCAGGCGTGGCGGGAGTCGTTCGCGGTGAACGTGACGGCCGTGGCCGGCCTCACCAGGCTGCTCCTGCCGGCGCTGCGGGCCGCACGAGGTCACGTCGTCCTGATCAACTCCGGCTCGGGGCAGCGGGCGAGCCCGCGCTGGGCCGCCTACGCCGCCTCCAAGTTCGCCCTCAGGGCCTTCGCCGACGCCCTCCGCTTGGAGGAGGAGGCGCTGCGCGTCACCACCGTCTATCCCGGACGGGTCGACACCGACATGCAGCGAGCGGTGCGGGCGCTTGAGGGCGGCGACTACGAGCCTGAGAGATATCTCGCTCCATCCTCGGTGGCACGCGTCGTCGTCGGGGCGGTTACCGCGACCGCCGACGCCCATATCACCGAAATCACGATTCGCCCGGCGGCCGGTCCGGTTGACTGACGACATCCCCTGGGTTAATTGATCCATATATCAGGACATACGTTGACTTTTGCCCTGAAAGATTGGGGGAGTGTCTGACCTGACCTACTGGTGCGAGCTGGCCTGGTTGCATCCCGGTGAGGCGGTCGCGGGCGTGCTCGTCCGGGTGGAGGGCACCCGCCTCGCCGCGGTCGTGCCCGGCGTCGTCACGCCGCCGATGGGGGCGGTGCGGCTGGCCGGCCTCACGATCCCGGGCATGGCGAACGCTCACTCCCACGCCTTCCACCGGGCCCTGCGCGGGCAGACCCAGGTCGGTACGGGGAGCTTCCGGGCCTGGCGCGAGCAGATGTACGAGGTCGCCGCGCGGCTGGACCCCGGCACCTATCTCGCGCTCGCCCGCGCGACCTTCGCGGAGATGGCCCTGGCGGGGATCACCGGTGTGGGGGAGTTCCACTACATCCACCACGGCGAGGGCGGCAGGCCGTACGACGACCCGAACGCCATGGGGCACGCGCTGATCCAGGCGGCCAGGGACGCGGGCCTGCGCATCACCCTGCTGGACGCGTGCTACCTCACGTCCGGCATCGGCGCCCCCCTGGACGGCACGCAGCTCCGCTTCGGCGACGGCGACGCGCACCAGTGGGCCGAGCGCGTGGACGACCTGGCGAGCGAGTACGCCCGTGCCGAGGATGTGGTGGTGGGCTGCGCCGTCCACTCCGTGCGCGCCTGCCCGCCCGAGCAGATGCACGTGGTGGCGGAGTTCGGGCACAGGAGGGCGGCGCCGGTTCACACGCAGGTCTCCGAGCGGCGCACCGAGAACCGGCACTGTGTCGAGACCTACTGCGCGACCCCGATCCAGGTGCTGTACGAGCACGGTGTCCTCGGGCCCCGGACGACCGCCGTCCACGCCATTCACCTGTCCGACGTGGACGTGGCCCTGCTCGGCGGGTCTTCCACGCACGTCTGCATGTGCCCCACCACCGAGCGGGACCTCGCCGACGGCATCGGCCACGCCCGCAGGCTGCACGACGCCGGGTCGCCGGTCACGCTCGGCAGCGACAGCAACGCCATGATCGACCTGCTCGAGGAGGCCAGGGAGGTCGAGCTCGGCGAGCGGCTCATCACGGGCGAGCGGGGCCACTGGACGGCCGCCGACCTGCTGCGCGCGGCGACGATGGTGGGGCAGGCCTCACTCGGCCATCCCGACGCCGGCTTCATCGTGCCCGGGGCGTGGGCCGACCTGGTGTCCGTACGGCTGGACTCCGTACGCACCGCCGGGGCGGTCAGCGGCTCGGCCGGGGAGACCGTGGTCTTCGGCGCCACGGCCTCGGACGTCCACTCGGTCGTCTCCGGGGGGCGGCGCGTGGTCGTGGAGGGCGGTCACGTGCTGGGAGACGTCGGAACGATGCTGGGCGACGCCATCTCGGCGATCCGCTGGTGACCATTCACGCGGCGATCACCCTGAGCCCATATATGCGCGTTCAGCTGCGTTTTCACGCGGCGACCCTGAAGCCTTCACGCGCGAACTCATACTTAAGGATGACGGCCGAAACCATTCTCCGGGCGTATCTCTTTAGGGAATCTTTGCCTTGGACCGGACGTTGATTCGTGCAGAAGATGGGGGCGAGGACGCTGTGCCGGCACAGGGCCGGAGAGGCGGACTCCACCCGCACGTCAGGGCGGGCGCGGCGAGACGAGGTGCCATAAGAATGGCAAGGCCGACGGGGAATCGGACGCAGGATCAGCAGGTGGCCGACAGAGATCTTCTCGGCACCTATCTGGCCGAGATCGGGCGGGTGCCACTGCTGAGCGCGGATCAGGAGGTCGAGCTCGCCAAGCGCATCGAGGCGGGCCTTTTCGCGGGGCAGCTCCTGGACGGCGGAGAGGCGGAGCCGAAGGTCTCCGACGCCACCGACGAGGAGCTCGAGCGCCTCGCGGTGTCCGGCCAGCGCGCCAAGGACGAGTTCATCCAGGCCAACCTGCGGCTGGTCGTGGCCGTCGCGAGGAAGTACTCCGGCAGGGGGATGCCGCTCATCGACCTGGTGCAGGAGGGGAACCTCGGCCTGGTCAGGGCGGTGGAGAAGTTCGACTACCGGCGGGGCTACAAGTTCTCCACGTACGCCACGTGGTGGATCCGCCAGTCGGTGGGCCGCGCGATCCACGAGCAGGCAAGGCCCGTGCGCCTGCCGACCCACGCGGGCGAGCAGATGACCCGGCTGATGCGGGTCCGCCGCGACATGATGGCCGAGCTCGACGCGGAGCCGACCGACGCCGATCTCGCGGCCGTCCTCGACCTGCCGATCGAGCGGGTGCGCGAGCTGCGCCGCTGGGCCTCCGACCCGGTGTCGCTGCAGCTCGGCGTGGGCGACGAGGACGAGACCGAGCTGGGTGACATGATCGCCGACGACACGTGGGCCAACCCCGAGCAGCAGGCGATGGACACCCTGGAGCGGGAGCGGCTGGAAGACTGGCTGCTCGGGCTGGAAGGCCAGACACGCGAGATGTTGCGCTGGCGTTACGGCCTGGTCGACGGGCGGGAGCACACCCTCACCGAGGTCGGCGAGCGGTACGGCATCGGCCGTGACCGCGCGCGCCGCGTCGAGCGTGACGCCCTCGCCCGCTTGAGGAAGCTCGCCCACGCCGCTGCTTAGCCGCCCGCGGCGCCGAAATTATGGGCTTTATCTCCCCTTTCGGCAGTAGCTGGATGGTCCCCGCGTCGCGTGATCGCAGGTCGTGACGCGGGTCGGCCGTCGTACGACCCTTCCAACCCCACCGTTGCCCACCCTTGAGGACGTACCCGTAACGATCGATGACCCCTCCGAAACATGGCCGAAACATCGTGTCCGTGAGTTTCACGTACGTGAAACACGCCAGGTGAAGACCTGAAACGGCAGAAGTACACGCTTTCGCCCAACGTCAGTGCGCAGCCGGTCAATGGAGGCCTGGAGCGCCCACTGCGGGAGAAATCGGCCACACGCCATATGTAAGGAGGGTCGCATCGAATGAAGATCGATAGCGGCACTACAGCCTGGATGCTCGCGGCCACCGCACTGGTGCTGCTCATGACTCCAGGTCTCGCATTCTTCTATGGGGGCATGACCAGGGCCAAGAGTGTCCTGAACATGATGATGATGTCGTTCGTCAGCATCATCACGGTGACGATCGCGTGGGTGATCTACGGTCACTCGCTGGCGTTCACCAACAACGGCAACAGCGTCCTCGACAAGGTGGTCGGCGGGTTCGACGCCATCGGCCTGCAGAGTCTGGTGGACACCGCCACCAAGACCGACGGCACCGGCATGCCGAACCTGGTGTTCTCCGCCTTCCAGCTCACCTTCGCCATCATCACCGTTGCGCTCATCAGCGGCGCCATCGCCGACCGTGCGAAGTTCGGCGCATGGGTCGTCTTCAGCGTCGTCTGGGCCACGATCGTGTACTTCCCGGTGGCGCACTGGGTCTGGCAGACCGGCGGATGGTTGAACTCGCTGGGCATCGAGGACTTCGCCGGCGGCACCGTGGTGCACGTCAACGCCGGTGCGGCGGGTCTCGCGCTCGCCCTGGTGCTCGGCAAGCGCAGCGGCTGGCGCAAGGACCCCATGCGGCCGCACAACCTCACCCTGGTCCTGCTGGGCGTGGGCCTGCTGTGGTTCGGCTGGTTCGGCTTCAACGCCGGCTCTGAGCTCGCGGTCGACGGCACCGCCGGTCTGGCGTTCATGAACACCCAGGTGGCCGCCGCGGTCGCCGCGGGCGCCTGGATCCTGGTCGAGAAGCTCCGCGACGGGCATTCCACCACCCTCGGCGTCGCCTCCGGCGCGGTGGCCGGTCTGGTGGCCATCACCCCCGCCTGCGGCTTCGTCGACCCCTGGGCGGCGATCGTCATCGGCGCCATCGCGGGAACCGTCTGTGCCTACGCGGTCGGCCTGAAGTACAAGCTCGGCTTCGACGACTCGCTGGACGTGGTAGGCGTCCACCTCGTCGGTGGCGCGCTCGGTGCCGTCTCGCTCGGCTTCTTCGCCATCCACCCGTTCCTCGAGCAGCAGGGCAAGGGCCTGTTCTACGGTGGAGGCCTGAAGCAGCTAGGGCTCCAGATCCTCGGTCCCGTGGCCGTCGGGCTCTACTCGTTCATCCTCGCCTGGATCATCGGAAAGATCATCGACAAGACGATGGGCTTCCGTGCCACTGAAGAGGACGAGGTCACCGGCATCGACATCACCACCCACGCCGAGACCGGCTACGACCTCGGCTCCGTACACGCCTCGGGCGTCGCCTCAGTGAACGGTCCAGTCCCCTCAGTGGCGAAGAAGGTAGACGCATGAGGCTCATCACAGCGGTGATCAAGCCCTTCAAGCTCGACGACGTCAAGGCCGCCCTGGAGCAGTTCGGTGTCAAGGGCATGACCGTGAGCGAGACCAGCGGCTACGGCCGCCAGCGCGGTCACACCGAGGTCTACCGCGGCGCCGAGTACCAGGTCGACCTGGTCCCCAAGGTCCGCGTGGAGGTGCTCGCCGAGGAGGAGGACGCCGAGGACGTCATCGACGTCATCGTCAAGGCCGCCCAGACCGGCAAGATCGGCGACGGCAAGGTGTGGTCCGTCCCCGTGGACACCGTGGTGAGGGTGCGCACGGGCGAACGCGGACCGGAGGCCCTCTAACCGGATGATGAGAGGCGACGCTCGCTCATATGCCGCGGCCCGCAAGGACCGGGCCGCGGACATCGATCGCTGGTTGGCCGACCTGTTCCGTACGGCGTGTCCGCAGCCGTACGGACGGGAGGGCCGAAACCTGCCCGGGGGGGCGAAGAGCGGGTTCACGCCCGGAGAGGATCGAGGCGCCGGTGCCCCTGGGCCCGGCGCCCCGCTGGGAGGGATCGGTGCCGCCTTCGCGGGCACGGGTGTCGCCCTGGTCGCGGTAGGCAGCCTTGGACGAGGCGAGCTCGCCCCAGGAAGCGACCTCGACCTGGTGCTTCTCCACAACGGTCAGGACGATGTCGCCCGCATCGCCGACCGCATCTGGTATCCCATCTGGGACTCCGGTCTGGGCCTCGACCACTCGGTCCGCACGGTCGACGAGGTCACGAAGGTCGCCCGCGAGGACCTCAAGGCGGTGCTCGGGCTGATCCAGGCCAGGCACGTCACCGGTGACCCCGAGCTGACCAGGGCGGCCCGTGAGGCCGTCCTCGCCGAGTGGCGTGCCGACTCCCGCCGCAGGCTCGCGGAGCTGCGCGAGGCGGCGGACAAGCGGGCGGAGTCGTCCGGCGAGCTGGCCTTCCTGCTCGAACCCGATCTCAAGGACTCCCGTGGCGGGCTCCGTGACGTGCAGGCCATGCAGGCCGTCGCCGCCGCCTGGGTCGCCTCCGCCCCCGGGCCCCGGGTGCGTGAGGCGTACGAGTTCCTGCTGGACGTGCGGCACGGGCTCCACCTGGTCACGGCCCGCGGCGGCGACCGCCTCGTGCTCCAGGAGCAGGACGCCGTTGCCGGGGCGCTCGGCCTGCTGGACGCCGAGGCCCTGATGCGCCGCCTCGCGGAGGCGGGCCGCACGATCACCCACTCCTTCGACACCACATGGCGCACCGTCGACCGCCTGCTGTCGGGACCCGCGCCGCGTGGGCGGCGCCCGCTGGCCGACGGGGTGGTCGAGCACGGCGGCGAGGTGGTCCTCGCGCGAGGCGTCACCCCGAAGAACGACCCCGTCCTCGTGCTGAGGGCGGCGGCCGCCGCGGCGGAGGCCGGGCTGCCGATAGCTCCCGCGACGGTGTCGGCGCTCGCGGCACAGTCACCGGCGCTGCCGGTCCCCTGGCCGGACGAGGCCCGCGACGCGCTGGTCGCGCTGCTCGGCGCAGGGCGCGCGGCAGTGCCCGTGTGGGAGGAGCTCGACCAGGCCGGCATCATCGTCAGGCTCATCCCCGACTGGGAGCGCGTGCGGCACCGCCCGCAGCGCAACCCGGTCCACCGCTTCACGGTCGACCGTCACCTCATCGAGGCGGCGGCGGGCGCGGCGTCGTTCACCCGCGAGGTGTCACGGCCCGACCTGTTGCTCATCTCGGCCCTGCTGCACGACGTCGGCAAGGGCTGGCCGGGTGACCACTCCACGACCGGCGAGATCGTCGCCAGGGACATCGGTGCCCGCATGGGCCTGCCCCCCGCCGACGTGGAGACCCTGGCCACCGTGGTCCGCCACCACCTGCTGCTCCCCGAGACCGCCACCCGGCGCGACCTGGACGATCCGGTCACGATCTCGCGCGTCGCCGAGGCGGTCGGCTCCCGCGAGGTGCTGGAGCTGCTCTCCGCTCTGGCCGTCGCCGACGGCAACGCCACCGGGCCGGCCGCGTGGAACGCCTGGAAGGCCTCCCTGGTCTCCGAGCTGGTCCGCAGGGTGCGCTCGGTGCTCTCGGGCAGCCCTCCGGCGCCGGCGCCCTCGCTGTCCGTCCAGCAGGCGTCGCTGGCCAGGCACGGCGGCGGCGCGATCCGCGTGAACGGAGGCGCGGTGACCGTGGTGGCGCCCGACCGGCCCGGCCTGCTCTGGCGGGCGGCCGGCGTGCTCGCGGCCCACCGCATGGTCGTGCGCGCCGCCTCGGCGGCCTCCGCCTCGTCCACGGCGGTGATCGAGTTCTCGGTCGTCCCTGAGTACGGCACGCCACCCGACCCCGCCACGCTCGAAGCCGATCTGCGCCTGGTGCTGGCGGGCCGCCTGGACATCGAGCAGCGGCTGGCCCGGCGCACCAGATCGGTCCGCCCGGCCAGGGTTCCCGTCGCTCCGCCGAGGGTAAGCCTGGTCGACGACGCCTCCCAGACGGCCACCGTCGTGGAGGTGCGTGCGCATGACCGTCCGGGGCTTCTGTGGCGGATCGGCAGAGCCTTCGGCGAATGCAACCTTGACGTCCGGGCCGCACGAGTGGAGACTCTCGGCGCGGAGGCAGTGGACGTCTTTTACGTAGTGGACAGGTCCGGAAGGCCCATCACTGACCCTGCGCAGCGCACGCAGGTTCGCGAGCATGTGCTCGCGGCGCTGCGCTGACCGGCGCAGGTCAGAGGCGTTGATGTCGCTGCTGGATTCATAACGATTACGTCGGGTGTCCCGGTTCTGGTCACGGTTATAGTGACCTTGTGGTCGAATTGTCCCCGCTTATGTAGTTATCAGCCATGCCGTCATCCATGCATGGAAGATCGCGGGGGGTGGCGCGGTGAGCACAACGGAAACCGAGACCAAGACCGCACTCCAGCCCGGAACGGGGACCGGAGGCAAGCGCCACAAGCGCCCGGCCGGTCAGGGCTCCCCGGGCCGCCAGCACGGCCGGGGCGCAGTGTCGCGGCTCTCGCTGCGTAACTGGCGGGTGCCGGCGCGCCTGACGGCGCTCATCCTCGTGCCGACGATCGTCGGCGTCCTGCTGGCGGGCCTGCGCGTGGTGTCGTCGATCGACAGCGTCGCCACCTACCAGCGGAACGCCGTCGAAGCGGAGATGGCCGGTCATCTGCGCGACCTCAGCGCGGGGCTCGGGTTGGAACGCGACAGGACGATCTGGTTCCAGACGACCCGCCAGCAGAAAGCCGCGCTGGCCGACCAGCGCAAGCTCGTGGACGCCGCGACCGCCCGGGTGCGCGACGATCTGGCGAAGATCGACGTCGGATACGGCATCCGCGCCGTCGAGGACGCTCAGCAGGTCGCGAACCGCCTGGACGCCATGGCCGTGATCCGCAAGGGCGGGCAGGCCGTGAAGTACACCGACGTGATCGCCTCGCTGCTCCGGCTGCACGACGAGATCAGCCAGTCGAGCGTGGACCCGCAGCTGGTGGGGGACGCGCGCGGCCTCACCGCGCTCGCCCACGCCAAGGAGGAGGCGTCACAGCAGCGCGGCACGCTCGTCGGCGCGCTCATGCGCGGGCAGCGGTTCACCCCCGACACGCTCGAGGAGTTCATCGCCTCGCGATCGCGGCAGAAGACCGCGATCAGCACGTTCAACGGCGAGGCCGGAGCCGACAACGGGCGCTTCCTCGCCCAGACGGTCCGAGGCACCCAGGTCGTGCGGGCAGAGCTGACCAAGTCCTGGGCCATCGCCCTGGCCAGCCGTAACGAGTCCCTGGGCAACGGCAACGGGGTCGCCGCCGCCGTCAAGCAGTGGTTCGACGACAGCACCAAGACGATCGGGCTGCTCCAGCAGGTCGAGGCGCGGGTGGCCACGTCGGTCGCCACCCGGGACGCCGCCCTCGAATCCTCGGAACGGCGCAACGCGATCATCGCGGGGATCCTGATCCTGGCGCTGATCCTGCTGGTCCTCGCCACCACGGTCCTGATCGCCCGATCGCTGGTGAGGCCGCTGCGCAGGCTGCGCTCGGAGGCGCTGGAGATCGCCGGATTCCGCCTCCCCGCCGTCGTCCGGCGGATGCGAGAGTCCGGGGACGCCGGCGGGGCCTCGGAAATCCAGCCGATCCTCGTGGGCACCAACGACGAGATCGGCGAGGTGGCCACCGCCTTCGACGAGGTCCACCGGCAGGCGGTGCGCCTGGCCTCCGAGGAGTCGCAGCTGCGCGGCAACGTCAACTCGATGTTCGTCAACCTCTCGCGGCGCATCCAGACGCTGGTCGAACGCCAGATCTCGCTGATCGACGGCCTGGAGCGCGGCGAGCAGGACGGCGGCAGGCTGGCCGACCTCTTCAAGCTGGACCACCTCGCCACCCGCATGCGCCGCAACAGTGAGAACCTGCTGGTCCTGGCCGGCCACGAGGCGGCGCGCAAGCGGAGCCAGCCGGCCAAGCTGGTGGACGTGGTTCGAGCCTCCTTGTCGGAGGTCGAGGACTACGAGCGGGTCAGTGTCAAGGTCCACCGCAGCTCGGCCGTGGCGGGGCACGCCGCCAACGACGTGGTCCACCTGGTCGCCGAACTGGTCGAGAACGCCCTGGCCTTCTCGCCGGGCAACACCCGGGTCGTGGTGTCCAGCAGCATGATCGAGGGAGGCGGCGCCCTCCTGGCGGTCAGCGACGCCGGCATCGGCATGACGTCCGAGGAGATGGCCGAGGTGAACCGGCGGCTGGCCGACCCGCCGGTCGTGGACGTCTCGGTGTCCCGCCGGATGGGCCTGTTCGTGGTCGGACGCCTCGCGCTGCGCCACAACATCCGTGTCCAGCTCCGGCGCGGTGACTCGGCGGGCCTCATCGCGATGGTTCTCTTCCCGCCGCAGCTCATCTCGGTGGCCGCCGGGCGCGGGCCGGCGCTGCCCCAGCAGGGCGCCACGCAAGGGGACGCCACCCCGGCACCCGCGTCCAACGGGTCGTCTCCCGCCCTCAACGGCACCGGAGGCACATCCGCGTACAACAGCAGCCCGGCGTACAACGGCGCGCCGGCCTCCAACGGCGGCGGATCGGCGCCTGCCGGGTCCTTCGGGGCGTTCGGTGCCCGCGTGCCCGCCTCCGGGTTCACCGGCCCCCTGCCCGAAGCCTCCGATCCGGTGTACTCCCCGGTCACCGGGCCGGACGGTCCGGCCTTCGGCCCCGTCGGGCCGTCTACCGGGCCGTTCACGCCGTCCGGGCCGTCTACCGGGCCGTCCACGGAAGCCTTCACGGGGCCGGTGATACGTCCGGCCGAGCAGCCCGCGCCGCCCGCGCGGTCCGGTCCGGCCACGGGCCCGGTACGGCGGCACGCCGACCGGAGTGTCGCGCCGTCCGCTCCGGCGGGCGCGGAGAGGTGGGCGAACACCGAGGCCGGGAGCGCGGCGGCCGGCGCTTCCGAGTCGCAGCCGGAGTCGCCGCTGGACCGAGGGGACGAGTTCTTGCCGATCTTCGCTTCGGTCGAGTCGGCGTGGTTCCGCCGTCCCGACGCTCGGGAGATCGCCGACGGTGGGGGCCAGGGACCGGCGGGTCCACAGAGCGTCCCGCCCGGTCCGGCGAGGCACGCGCAGAGCGCGCCACGGGCCCCGGAGCCCTCGCCAGGCGCTCCCGGCGGCGGAGCGTGGGGCTCCACGGCCGACAGCGGCCGGCAGGCGGCCGACGCGGTGCAAGATCCCTCCTTGGGGGGCATCACCGCCGCCGGGTTGCCCAAGAGGACGCCGAAGGCCAACCTTGTGCCGGGATCGGTCGCGGCCCCGTCCACTCCGGTGGCGGCGCCCGCGCCCCGTCCAGAGGTGTCCGCCGACCTCATCCGTGCCAGGATGTCGCGCTTCCAGCAAGGGATCCAGCGCGGCAGGGCGGATATCTCGGAGGCCTCGCCCTGGAATCCCGAGACCGATCAACCCCGTATTGACTGACGCCGTACTGATGAGGAGGGCTCGTGATTGAGCTAAGCCACGAGGCACGCAGGTTCGACTGGCTGATCACGGAGTTCGTCAGCGGAACACCGGGCGTGGCGCACGCGGTCGTGGTGTCGGCCGACGGGCTCCGGCTGGCGAACTCCGACGGGTTTCCCCCGGACCGTGCCGACCAGCTCGCCGCCGTCTCGGCGGGCTTGCTGAGCCTGACCTTGGGCGCGTCCCGCGTGTTCGACGGCGGTGGCGTGACGCAGACCGTCGTCGAGATGCAGCACGGCATCATGCTGGTCATGGCCATCAGCGATGGGTCGTGCCTGGCCGTGCTGGCGTCCCCCGAGTGTGACATGGGCCTGGTCGCGTACCAGATGACGCTGCTGGTGGAGCGCGCCGGCCAGGTTCTCACGCCGGCGCTCCGCGCTGAGTTGCAGACGTCCAGGATCCGGTGATGCTCATGGGTGACGGGACCGAGGACGAGCCCCTCTTCCGTCCGTACGCCGTCACCGGGGGCCGGGCAGAGCCGAGTTACCACCTCGCAATAGAGACACTTGTCTCATCGGCCCCCATAATGAGCGATGATTTGTCCTTGCTCACTCCCGAGCAGGAAGCGATCATCGTGCTCTGCCACTCCGTCCGTTCGGTCGCCGAGATCTCCGCGCTGCTGCGGGTCCCGCTCGGCGTGGCCCGCGTGCTGATCGCCGATATGGCCGACGAAGGTCTGGTTCGCCTGCATCTGCCGAGGCTTGACCAGGGACTACCAGACCACAACCTGCTTGAAAGGGTTCTCAGTGGACTTCGCAGGCTCTAGCCGCGGGTCGGCGCTGACGTCGACGAAGATCGTCGTAGCGGGCGGCTTCGGTGTCGGCAAGACCACCTTCGTGGGGGCGGTGTCGGAGATCCTCCCGCTGACCACCGAGGCGGTCATGACCGATGCCAGTGCGGGCATCGACGACCTCGGTCTGACGCCGAACAAGACCACGACGACCGTGGCGATGGACTTCGGCAGGCTCTCGCTGGACCAGGACCTGATTCTCTACCTGTTCGGCACGCCCGGGCAGCACCGGTTCTGGTTCATGTGGGACGACCTGGTCCGGGGCGCCATCGGGGCCGTCGTGCTGGTCGACACCCGGCGGCTGGCCGACTGCTTCCCGGCGATCGACTACTTCGAGGAGGCCCAGCTCCCGTTCGTGGTCGGGATCAACGGCTGGGACGGGCACTACCCGCACGTCGAGCAGGAGGTGCGGGAGGCGCTCACGCTGGCCCCGCACATCCCCATCGTGCGCACCGACGCCCGCTCCAGGGACGCCGTCAAATCCACGTTGATCAGGCTCGTGGAATACGTCCTGACCGTCAGGTCGGCTTACGGCCGCACGAGCTGACGACCGGTCCGGTACGGCCACGCCGTACCAGACCGGTCGGCCGGGGGGCTCACGAGGAGCCGGCCCACCAAGTTCCCGCGACGAGCTCGGCGACCAGGGTCTCACTCAGCAGCGCCACCTCCGGGTCGTCGTCACCCGCGTACCTGATGGCGTGGGCGCCCTCCACCGCCCCGCCCACCGCGAGCACGGTGGAGCCCCGCTGCCGCACCCAGTCCATGGCCTGCTCGTCGTAGCGGGAGCCAGGGAACAGGATCGCCCGGTAGTCGAGGGTCTTGGTGAGGTACACGTCCACGTGCGCCCAGTCGCCCGTCTCGCAGGCGTCGGCGGGCCGGCGGGGCCCTTCGCGGAACATCAGCGCGGACTGCTCGGCCGACGACAGCCGCTCGGCCGGCGCGATCGTGTAGACGCCGTGCGGCCCGTCGAGCAGGGCCAGCGCGTCCCCCAGCCACGTGCCCCGGCGGTCCAGCAGGTCCGAGGTGGCGTCGGCGGCCCGGCGTACCAGCCCGGACACGCCGGCCCTGGCGCCCGTGAGGCGCCCCTCCAGGGCCAGGAGCAGCGCCACGGTGTGCTGGAAGGTGCGGCAGGACACGCCGCCGCGCTCCTCGCCCGCCACCATCTCAACGACCAGGTCGGCGCCCTCGGTGACGGGGGAGCCAGGGGTGTTGGTCAGCGCCAGGACGCGGGACTTCCCGCGATGACGCGACAGCGCGTCGAGGGTCTCGCGGCTCCCTCCTGTGGCCGAGATGGCGACCACGAGCGTGTCCTCGCCGGGCGGGTACCCGAGAGCCGCCGAGCCGTACTCCGCGACCGCGTCGACGCCGGAGGCGCGCAGCCGCAGCGCCGCCACCCCCGCGGCGTACCGCGAGCTGCCCATCCCGAGGAGGACCACCCGGCGGATCCCCTGCGTGAGCCCGTCAAACGGGTCCCGCGCGTCCAGGGAGCGGGCCAGCGCCTCGAGTGCCTCCGGCTTGGCCTCGAGGTCGGCGAGGTACAGCTCGGGGTTCACGTGGTCTCCTCAGCGGGGAAGCGGCTGCGCAGGACGCCCATGGGGGCGTAGCGCCATCGGGAGAGGTGGCGGGCTGCGTAGATCAGCTCGCGGCACTCCTGCTCGATCTCGAACGGGCCGAGCAGCGTCTCGTCGAGGAGCGCGGAGATGCCGTGTGAGGCCAGGCGCTCGCGGTAGGCCGACAGCAGGGCGTCGCGGCCGGTCGCGGCCCACCGGATAGCCCCCGCCGGGTCGGCGTCTCTGCGCAGGATCGCCACCTGGGCCACGTGTTCGAGGCTGGTGCGGAGCTGCGCGAGGTCGCGGGCCGCCGGCTGGAACAGGCCGGTCTCCGCGACCGTCGGGTTGCCGTCGAAGTCGATCACGGCGTAGCCGTCGCGCCAGCGGAGCGTCTGGCCGACGTGCAGGTCGCCGTGGATGCGGATCAGCGGGGCCGCGCTCACGCGGCGGAGCGCGCCGATCTCCCCCAAGAGCATGTCCGCTCGCTCGGCCAGCCAGGCGCCGTCCTCGCCGCCCGTCAGCTCCAGCGCCTCGCCCAGGGCCCTCTGGGCGCGCGCCGCCCATTCGCCGCCCGGGTGCGCGTTCCGTACAGGGTCGGGGATCGCCGGCGAGGGGGTGGCCATGGCCGCGTGCAGGTTGGCGGCGAGGCGTCCGAGGTCGGCGGCGAAGGCGGTACGCCCGGCCACCGCCTCGTCCACGCACCACTCCCAGCCGTCCGTGGCGTCCGGCAGGTAGGCGGTGACCAGGGCGACCAGCGTCTCGGTCCCGTCGGGGGAGCGCGCCGACAGGGCGGCGTACGGTAAGGCGGTCTCAGTGAAACCGACGGCCGTCAGATGGGCGAAGATCTCAGGGGCGGGCTGGGGGAGCGGAAGCGGCGGCGTGAGCCACTTGACCACCACCTGCTCGCCCACGACGACAGAGCGGTTCGTCTGGTCGACGTCGAAGCCCCGTTCGGCGGCCGTGACCTGGATGGGAGGCAGAGGATGGAACCGCAGGACCGTGAGGCCCCCGGGAGGACCGGCGTCGTGCGACAGCGCGCCGACGAGGCGGGCGGTCGTGCCGTCCCCGGCCACCGGCGGCCACCTGTGAGACAGAATCCCGCCAGGATCTGTTGAACTCGGATTCAACTCAACAACCAAACTACGAGCTAACAATGTCCGGCAAAGTCTTGCTCATGTTGATATGTGCTGCAACACTCCTGCTTTGGTCTGCCGTGCGAAGGTCAGGCACTGCGGCTTTTTTCGTACCACGGAACCTTAAAAACCTAAGGAGTAGCGGCCGTGTCCCGAATCCGGTACACCCGTCGTCTTCCGGCTGCAGCGATCGCCGCCGGTCTTGTGCTTGCCCTCGCTGCGTGTGGCGGAAGCAGCTCGACAAGCGCCGACGGTGCGGCGCCGAGCGCGGCGACAGACCAGCTCAATCCGAACGCGGACTTGAGCAAGCAGTCGCTCAATATCACCATCTGGGACGGGTACAGCCCGAAGGACCTGCCCCAGCGCGTGAAGGAGAAGCTCGGCTTCGACGTCAAGGTTGCCATCCACGACACCAACGAGATGGCCATGGCCAAGCTCGCCACCAACACCGACAGCGGCATCGACGTGGGCTTCGTCTCGGGTCAGTACGCGCAGGCGCTCAACGAGCAGGGCCTGCTGGAGCCGCTCCACCCCGAGCTGATCCCGAACCTCGCCAACCTGTACCCCGAGGCGTCGCAGATGTCCTTCGACAAGGGCAACAAGTTCTCGGTGCCCTACACCTGGGGCACGACGGGCATCTGCTACCGCACCGACATGGTGAAGACGCCCCCGACGAGCTGGAACGACATCCTGAATCCGCCGGCGGACCTCAAGGGCAAGGTCACCATGATGACCACGGAGCGCTGGCTCGCGCTGCCCGCCCTGAAGTACCTCGGCGACTCCATCAACACCACCGACGACAAGCAGCTCGCCCAGGCCAAGGATCTCCTGATCAAGGCCAAGCAGTGGGGCATGCTGTACGACGACACCACCTTCGGCGCGAAGCTGGACAAGGGTGAGGCCGCGATGGTCGAGGCGTGGGACGGCTGGTGCCCGACCACGAACCCGAAGATCAAGTTCATGGTGCCGAAGGAGGGCAGCGACCTCTGGTCGGACACCATGGTGATCATGAAGTCCTCCAAGAACAAGGAGGCCGCCCACGCGTTCATCAACTTCATCCTCGATCCGAAGGTCCACAGCTGGGTGGCCGAGAACATCCTCTACAAGGTGCCCAACAAGGCCGCCATGGACCTGGTCGCCCAGAACGACAAGCCGCTCCTCGAGAAGAACGCCCCGCTGAAGATGACCCCGGCGGAGCTGCTCAAGGGCGAGTCGATCATCGACCTCGGCGAGGCGTCCAGCAAGTACACCCGTCTCGCCACCGAAATCTCGGCGAAGCAGTAGCGACGGTTGCGACTTGACTACCAAGCACGACATCGCAGGACCCGGCGCGGTGGCCGGCCCCTCCACGGGCCGGCCGCCGCGCCGGTCGCGTGCCCTCGGGTCGGCCGCCGCCCGCCTGGTCTTCCTCGGCCCGGGGCTCGGCTACCTGATCGTCTTCCTCATCGTGCCGCTCGCCCTCGTGCTGAGCTACACGATCTTCAAGCGGGGCCGGTTCGGCGGGGTGGTGTACGAGGCGACGGCGGACAACTTCGGCCGTCTGTTCGACCCGCTCTACCTCGACATCGTCATCAGCTCGGTGAGGACCGCCGCGCTGACGACGCTGATCGCGTTGCTGATCGGCTACCCCACGGCCTACGTCATCGCCCTGCTTCCCCGCAGGTGGAAGACGATCGCGCTGATCGCGATCGTGATGCCCTTCTGGACCAACTTCCTGATCCGGGTCTACGCCTGGATCATCCTGCTGAGCGGGCCCGGTCTGGTGAACAACGCGCTCACCGGCATCGGCCTGATCGACAAGCCGATCCAGCTTCTCTACAACGAGGGCACGATCGTCACCGGCCTGCTCTACTCCTACCTGCCGCTCATGATCCTTCCGCTGTACGCCGCCATCGAGCGTCTGGACCCGCAGCTCCGCGAGGCGTCGGCCAACCTCGGAGCGCGTCCCGCGCGCACGCTGCTGTCGGTGACGCTCCCGTTGACCGTGCCTGGAATCCTCACCGGATGCGTCTTCGTCTTCGTGCCGTGCCTTGGGAACTTCGTGGTCCCCGAGATCCTCGGGGGCGGGCGCTCGATCATGGCCGGCAACCTGATCAGGGACCAGTTCCTCAAGGCTCGCGACTGGCCGTTCGGCTCGACCCTGGCGCTGGCGGTGGTCGCGATTCTGATCATCCTGCTGTTCCTGCAGGCCTGGGTCTCGCGGGCCTACGGGGGGATAGAGGGCCGTCGTGCCTAGACGCCGGATGATCTACGTGCCCTTCTGGGCCACCTACGTCTTCCTCTACACGCCGATCATCGTGCTCGTCGTGATGTCGTTCAACGCCGGCAAGTCGCCGTACGTCTTCGAGGGCGTCAGCCTGAAGTGGTACGGCGAGCTCGCCGGGGACGAGACGATCAGGAACGGCCTGATCAACACGCTGATCGTCGCCGTGGGGGCCACCGTGCTCTCCACCGTGCTCGGCACGCTGCTGGCCGTGGGAATGGCGCGCCACAGCCGGTCACGGCTGCTGGACGCGCTCGGCCTGCTGCCCGCCATCCTCCCCGACATCGTCCTTGGAATCGGCCTGCTGGTCTTCTACGTGACGGTCAAGATGACGCTGGGGCTCCATTCGGTGATCCTCGCCCACACGGTGTTCGGCATGGCGTACGTGGCCGCCGTGGTGCGCACCCGGCTGAACCACGCCGACACCTCGCTGGAGGAGGCGTCCCGCGACCTCGGAGCCTCGCCGCTGACGACGTTCACGCGGATCACGCTGCCGACCCTGGCACCCGGCATCGCGGCGGGCGCGCTGCTGGCGTTCACGCTCTCCATCGACGAGTTCGTGATCGCGTTCTTCACCTCGGCCCCGACCGAGCCGACGCTGCCCATCGTCATCTACTCGATGGTGCGCTTCGGGGTCACCCCTGAGATCAACGCGCTGGCGACGATCCTGCTCGCGGTGAGCTTCACCGTGGTCATCGTCGCCCAGCGGATGACCCGACTGACGGAGTCCCTGTCTTGATCGCTATTCCCAAGGCTCCGGCCGTACCCCAGACGCTGGTGGGCATCCAGGGCGTCTCCCGGCGCTTCGGTGACGTCGTCGCCCTGGACGACGTCACCCTGGACATCCGCCAAGGCGAGTTCTTCGCCCTGCTGGGCCCGAGCGGCTGCGGCAAGACCACGCTGCTGCGCATCCTCGCCGGGTTCGAGTCGCCCGACGCCGGCGGGGTCACGCTGGACGGGGCGGACCTGCTGTCGCTCCCGGCGCACCGGCGCCCGATCAACCTGATGTTCCAGTCGTACGCGCTGTTCCCCCACATGTCCGTGGTCAAGAACATCGCGTACGGGCTGGAACGCGAGCGGCTGTCGCGGGCCGAGGTGAGGTCGCGGGTGCTGGAGGTGCTCGAGACCGTCGGCCTGACCGAGCAGGCCAACCGCCGCCCCCACCAGCTCTCCGGCGGACAGCGGCAGCGGGTCGCGCTGGCGAGGGCCATCGTGAAGCGGCCCCGGCTGCTCCTGCTCGATGAGCCGCTTTCGGCGCTGGACAAGAAGGTCCGCGCCGAGATGCAGCTCGAGCTGAAGCGGCTCCAGCACGAGGTCGGCATCACCTTCGTCGTGGTCACCCACGACCAGGAGGAGGCCATGTCGCTCGCCGACCGCATCGCCGTGCTGCAGTCGGGCCGGGTCCAGCAGATCGACGCGCCCGTCCGGCTGTACGAGCGGCCAGGCACGCCGTTCGTGGCGGACTTCATCGGCGCCAACAACCTGTTCGAGGGGACCGCCGTGGGCGGCGGCCTGTCCGTGCCCGGCCTCGGCGACCTGCCGGCGGAGACGGGCTTCGCGGCGGGCGCCCCGGCCCTGCTCGGCGTGCGGCCGGAGTCGGTACGGCTCGGCGAGCCCGGCGTCCTTCGCGGCGTCGTGGCCGACGTGAGCTTCTACGGAGGCGTGTCGCACATCGCGGTCAGGGTGGCCGGTCACGACCGTCCGATTCTCGTCGCCGCGCAGGGGCCGACCCGCGTGCGGGCGGGGGCCGAGGTCGGTCTCGGCTGGTCCGCCTCGGACGCGGTGCTGATCGCGCGGTGACCGGACGGCTTGGCGGTGCGGACGCGAGGTCAGTGAGCGGCGGCCTGGAGCGTGTTGCCGGTGACCGTCCTGGCGTAGGTCAGGATGTTCTCGGCGGCCTCGTCGGGGCCGATCAGCGGGTGGCGCGCCGTGATGCGGTAGCCGTAGGCGTCCTCCAGCGCGACGAGGTTCCGCGAGATCACCACCGAGTCCCCGGTGAGGGTGAACACGCCGAGCGCCGCCCCGGTGTCCAGGATCGTCTGGTACATCGCGACCTGCCGGTCGTACAGCGTGGTGAGCAGGACCGCGTACACGCGGTTGCGGGCCGCCGCGCCGCCGAGCTCGTTGAGCAGCCGTACGCCCTGGTCGTCGTGACCGACCGGCAGCCCGGACCTGATCGTGACCACCAGCTTCTCGGCGGGGTCGCTCAGCCGCGCGATGCGCTTGACGCGCAGCTCGTAGAACCGCTCCATCCCCGCGTGATGGGCCTCCACCAGAAGCTCGCTCAGATCGGGGTAGTGGTACAGCACCGCGCCCGACGTCAGCCCGGCCTCCTCGGCCACGTGGTGGAGATGAACTCCCTGGGTGCCGTGACGGAGGATCGCCCGGCGGGCGGCTTCGATGAGGTCCACCCTCCGGTCCGCGCGGCTCTTGCGCGAGCTCATGCCAGCCTCCCCTGTCCCCGTTGTTGAAGATGGAGTGTAAAGCGCCTCAACTGCTTCAGGCCATACAAGCCTGGCTATTGACCTACCCCGTCCCCACGTATTTGAATCGTTCTTCAATTTCGATGGAGTAATGATGGCCACCATCCTGTTCATGCCGGAAAGCGCCTACGGGCCGACGAACAACTGCGTCGGCGTCGGCGACATCCTGCGCCGGCGAGGCCACCGCGTGGTCTTCGCGGCCGAGGCGTCGTGGAAGGGCAAGCTGACGGCGCTGGGCTTCGAGGAGGACCTGGTCGACCTCGCCCCGCCGGCCGAGGAGGAGCAGGACGCGGGCCAGTTCTGGAAGGACTTCATCCGGGACACCGCCCCGGAGTACCGCAAGTCCACCTTCGCGCAGCTCGAGACCGTCACCAAGCCCATCTGGGACGCGCTCATCGACGGCACGAAGTACTGCGAGCCGCAGCTCAAGGCGATCATCGAGCGGGTGAACCCCGACGTCATCGTCGAGGACAACGTGATCACCTTCCCCGCTCTGCTGACCGCGGGCAAGCCGTTCGTGCGCATCGTCTCCTGCAACCCTCTGGAGGTGAAGGGCGACGGCGTCGCGCCGGTGTTCAGCGGCCTTCCCGCCGAGGACGGCGGCGAGTGGGAGGCGTTCCGCGCGGAGTACGACCGCACTCACCGGGAGATCTGGACGGCCTTCAACGAGTGGGTCGTCGAGCAGGGCGCCCCCGCGCTGCCCGAGCTGGAGTTCATCCACGAGGGCGACCTGAACCTCTACGTGTTCCCCGAGATCGCCGACTACACCGACGCCCGCCCGCTGGACGAGTCGTGGCACCGCCTGGACTCCTCGGTCCGTGAGACCGACGAGTCGTTCGAGCTGCCCGCCTCGCTCGCCGGCCGCGATGGGGCGCTGGTCTACTTCTCGCTCGGTTCGCTCGGCTCGGCCGACGTGGAGCTGATGCGGCGCGTGATCGACGTGCTCGCCACCACGCCTCACCGCTTCATCGTGTCCAAGGGGCCGCTCCACGAGGAGATCAAGCTCGCCGACAACATGTGGGGCGCGGAGTTCGTCCCGCAGACGAAGATCATCCCTCTGGTTGACCTGGTCATCACGCACGGTGGCAACAACACCACCACCGAGGCGCTGCACTTCGGCAAGCCGATGATCCTGCTGCCGCTGTTCTGGGACCAGTACGACAACGCCCAGCGGATCGACGAGCTGGGCTACGGCGTGCGCCTGTCGACGTACACCTTCACCGACGAGGAGCTCACAGGCGCGCTTGACGGGCTGCTCGGCGACACCGGGCTGCGGGCGCGCCTCGCCGAGGCGGGCAAGGAGATCCGCCGCCGCGACGGTCTGCGCAAGGCCGCCGACCTCATCGAGGATACGGCGACGGGCACGCCCGCCTCCGCCTGAGTACGACCCTCGCCGGTCCCCGCGCCACAGCCGGAACGGGGCCCGGCCGCACCAAAGCACCAAGGAAAGAGCACCATGAGCAGGACACGCGTCAACCCCGCCACCGGAGATCGCCTGGAAGCAGTGTCCGACACCCGGCTCGGGGAGGTGGCCGGAGCCGTACGGAAGGCGCGGGACGCCTACCAGCAGTGGTCGGCGGCGACGCCGGCCGAGCGGTCGCGGGCGCTGCTGCGCCTGGCGGACCTCGTGGAGGCCGACGCCGGGGAGCTGACGAGGCTCGAGGTGGCCGAGACCGGCAAGCCGGCCTCGGTGTTCCGTGACGGCGAGCTGCCGTTCGCGGCCGACAACCTGCGGTTCTTCGCGGGCGCCGCGCGCTCGCTCGAGGGGACCGGCGCGGGTGTCCTGAGCTCCGGCTACACCTCGGTGCTCGTACGCCGCCCGATCGGCGTCGTCGCCTCCATCGCGCCCTGGAACTTCCCGCTGGTGATGGCACTCTGGAAGCTCGGTCCCGCCCTCGCCGCGGGCAACGGGGTGGTCATCAAGCCGGCCCCCCAGACACCCGGCACGACGCTGCGCCTGGCGGAGCTGATGGCCAAGGCGGGCCTCCCCGGGGGGCTCGTCCAGGTCGTGACCGGGGACGCCGAGGTGGGGGAGGCCCTGGTCGGCGACCCCGGGATCGACATGATCAGCGTGACCGGCTCGACGGCGACCGGCCGTTCCATCATGCGGCGCGCGGCCGGCGACCCCGGCGACGCGCACTCAGGGCTGAAGCGCGTGCACCTGGAGCTGGGCGGCAAGGCGCCGGCGCTGGTGTTCGGGGACGCCGACCTGGCCGAGATGGCGAGGGGCGTCGCCATGGGCGCGACGTACAACACCGGCCAGGACTGCACGGCGGCCACGCGCGTCTACGTGGAGCGCGAGGTGTACGCCGAGTCGGTGGAGGCGCTGAGGGCGACGTTGGAGGGCGTGCGGACGGGTGACCCCTGGGACCCGGCGACTGACATCGGGCCGCTCATCTCGGGGAGCCACCGGGCTCGGGTGCACGGGTTCGTGGAGCGGGCCGCCGCCGGGGGCGCGGAGATCGTGTGCGGTGGCGCCATGCCTGAGGGGCCGGGGTTCTTCTACCCGCCCACGCTGATCGCCGGGGCCGCCCAGGGCAGCGAGATAGTGCAGGGCGAGATTTTCGGGCCGGTGCTCGTCGTGCTGCCGTTCTCCGGGGAGGACGAGGCGGTCCGGCTCGCCAACGACACGCCGTACGGGCTCGCCTCGTCGGTGTGGTCGCGTGACGTGGGGAGGGCGCTTCGGGTGTCCCACCGGCTCGATGTGGGCGTCACCTGGGTCAATGACCACCTGCCTATCGCATCCGAGGCCCCGCACGGAGGCGTCAAGGGTAGCGGCTTCGGCAAGGACATGAGCCAGGAATCCGTACAGGAATACTCGGTTACCAGGCACCTGATGATCAAACATGCTCCCGCCGAGGTCCGTGATGGCTTCCGCCCCGCATAGTTACGGAAGCGAGAAGGGGGATTTATCCCGCTAAGTAGCTATTTATTACCGTTTGTCAAGAAATGTTCTGTTGGCCGATCTGGTAAGGGTGTGCTCCAATTACCCTCGCCTGATGGATGTCTCGGACGTCTCATGCGCCTCGCGCGTGACGTACCCCCCTGCACGCCAGGCTCGGTGAGAGGTTGCGAAAATCAGTGAGGACAGAAGACCCCCGGGGTAACCCAGGTCAAGGTGGCCGTGCGGAGCGGTCTGGGCCCCCCATGGCTCGCACGCCGAAGACCGGAAGCTGGCTCCGGCTCCAGAACTGGCGTGTCCGATCACGACTCGTGGCCCTCATCATCATTCCCACGATCGTCGGAGTCATACTCGGCGCCGTACAGCTGACGAACGCCATCTCCACCTCCAGCGACTACCGCCGTCTCACCGAGGTGGCCGTGCTGGTGCAGAAAATCGACACGCTGATCCACGAGGTGGACAGGGAACGCGACCTGACGGCGTGGTACATCGCCGACGGGCGGCGCCAGGCGCGGTTCAAGAAGGTCAGGGCTCAGCAGGACGTCGTCGACAAGGCCAGGGAACCGGTCCTGACCGCCGTCTCGAACCTCGACACCTCCCATACCCTGCGTGTCCGCACGGAGGCGGAGCAGATCCGCCGCTGGCTGGAGGGCCTGCCCGGTCTCCGTACCCGTATCGCGGAGGGCGCGCCCTCGCGTGCCGCGCTCGGCATGTACTCCCGGCTCATCACCGTCCTCGGGTCCATGCAGGGCGACCTCGGCACCACGGGCAACGACCAGCGCCTGTTCGGTGACAGCATCGCCCTCGGCGCCCTGAGCCGCGCGAAGGAGGAGGTCTCGCGCCAGCGAGGCCTCATGACCGTCGGCCTGACCACCCTCGGCAGCCCCGGCGGCGGGTTCGACTACGACGACTTCGTCGACTTCCCCGGCTCCTGGAGCCGCCAGCAGAGCGAGACGGCGACGTTCCTCGCCGAGGCCACGCCCGCCGACGTGAAGTTCTACAACGACAACGTCCGAGGGCAGCAGGTCGACAAGGCCGACTGGATGCGCGCCCTGGCGCTCGCGCAGCTCCGCCAGTTCAAGGAGATCCAGGACCTCGACCCGATCCACCGTGACGACACCGGCATCTGGTACACCTCCACCACGGCCGTCGCCGACCGCATGCGCAAGGTTGAGGAGCGGCTGGTCGGCTCGGTCGTCCAGCAGAGCCAGGCGCTGCAGGAGCAGGCGCAGCGGCAGGCCCTGATCTCCGGTGGCCTGATCCTGGCCCTGTTGCTGCTGGTCCTCATCATCACCGCCGTGGTCGCCAGCTCGCTGACCCGGCCACTGCGCAGGCTGCGGGCCGAGGCCCTGGAGATCGCCGGTGTCCGGCTCCCGGAGACGGTCCAGCGGCTCAGGGAGAGCAACGAGAGCTCCCCGACCGCCGAGGTGATACCCATCGGCGTCACCTCGCGCGACGAGATGGGAGAAGTCGCCCGGGCCTTCGACGAGGTCCACCGGGAGGCCATCCGGCTGGCGGGCGACGAGGCCCGCCTGCGCAGCAACGTCAACTCGATGTTCGTCAACCTCTCGCGCCGCAGCCAGACGCTCGTCGAACGCCAGCTCAGCCTCATCGACGGCCTGGAGCAGGGCGAGCAGGACGAGAACCGGCTGTCCAACCTCTTCAAGCTGGACCACCTGGCCACCCGCATGCGGCGCAACAGCGAGAACCTCCTGGTCCTCGCCGGGCAGGAGACCGCGCGCCGGTGGAGCCAGCCGGTGCCGATCGTCGACATCGTCCGCGCCTCGCTGTCGGAGGTCGAGAACTACGAGCGCGTCGACGTCCGGGTGCAGTCGGGAATGGCGGTGGTCGGCCAGGTGGTCAACGACGTCGTCCACCTGGTCGCCGAGCTGGTGGAGAACTCCATCTCCTTCTCGCCACGCGAGACCAAGGTCGTCGTGTCGAGCAACCGCATCGACGGCGGCGGCGTGATGATCTCGGTGAGCGACAGTGGCATCGGCATGACGGCCGACGAGCTCGCCGAGTCCAACTGGCGGCTCGCCAATCCGCCGGTCGTGGACGTCTCGGTGTCCCGCCGCATGGGCCTGTTCGTGGTCGGCCGCCTGGCGCTGCGCCACAGCATCCGCGTGCAGCTCCGCCAGCAGGACGCCGGTGGGCTCACCGCCATGGTGTTGTTGCCGGAGACGCTGCTGTCCATGCCGGGAACCCCGCAGTACGCGGGCATGCCGATGGACATGACCGGGCCGATGACAGGTGCCGGCCAGTTCGGCGCGCCCGCGCAGGCGTCCCAGTTCGACACCGGGGCCTTTACAGCGCCCAGCGGCTTCGAGGCCCCCTCCACGCGTGGGATGCGCGCCCCGGTCTTCGGAGCCGACGCGCCTGGGGTCGGCGCCGCCGCGGGCCCGCTGAACCGCGGCCCCTTCGAGCGGGGCCCGTTCGAGCGCGACCCGTTCGAGCGTCCGGCGCCCGCCGCGCGTGACCCGTTCGAGCGCCCGGCGCGCGACCCGTTCGAGAACAGCCCCGCGGCGGAGCGCAACCCGTTGGAGCGAGGCCCGTTCGACCGGGACGGCTCCGCCGATCAGGACCCGTTCGACCGCTACTTCAACCCGAACCCGCCGCTCGACACACCCTGGCCCGCCGACGTCCCCGCCCCCGGCGGCGGCGGTGCCCCCTCGTGGTCGTCCGATCCGGCCGACCAGGACACCGCCTCGTGGCCGGCCGTCCCGTCGGCCGGGCACACCGGCCCGATGACGGGTGGTGGGCCTTCGGGCCCGATGACGGGTGGTGGGCCTTCGGGCCCGATGACGGGTGGTGGGCCTTCGGGCCCGATGACCGGTGGCGGGCACACCGGTCCGGTCACAGGCGGGTTCAACGGCTCGTGGACCGGTGGTCCCGTCACCGGTCCCCTCGACAGGTCCGGCCGCTCGTTCGGAGCCGTCCCCGACATGGACCACACCGGTCCGCTGCCCGCCGTCCACAGCTCACCGCTGGACGGGGCGGACGAGTTCCTGCCGATCTTCGCGGCGGTCGAGTCCGACTGGTTCCGCCGTACGGACGTGGAGGCGGCGGCACACGAGGCCGAGGCTCGCCGGCAGGAGGAGACGGCGCGTCCCGCCCGGCGGTCGCGCCAGGAGGAGCCCGAGGAGGCCGTCGTGGTCGAGCCGGCGGAGACCAGGGCCTGGTCGTCCCCCGGTGACGCGGGCTGGCAGGCGGCCCAAGCGGCCAGCGACCCCTCGCTCGGAGGCATCACCTCTTCCGGGCTGCCCAAGCGGGTGCCCAAGGCCAACCTGGTGCCCGGGTCCGCCGACCCCGGACCGTCCGTCTTCACTCCACAGCCGTCCCTCTCGCCCGATCGGGTGCGCAGCCGGCTGTCGAGCTACCAGCAGGGCGTGAGGAAGGGCCGCGCCGCCGCCCGCGGCGAGCAGAACGACGACCTTTCACCCGACAGAAACGTCGAACGCAACAAGGAGGACTCGTGAGGGAGCTGAGCCAGGCCGCCCGTGGAGTCAACTGGCTGATCACTGACTTTGTGAACAACGTCCCCGGCGTGGCTCACACGGTCGTCGTCTCGGCTGACGGGCTGCCACTGGCCTTCTCAGAGGGCTTCCCCAAAGACAGGGCCGACCAGCTCGCGGCGGTGGCCGCGGGCCTGATCAGCTTGACGCAGGGCGCTTCCCGGGTTTTCGAGGGTGGTGCGGTCACGCAGACAGTGGTGGAGATGCAGCGAGGCCTGCTGCTGATCATGTCGGTCAGCGACGGTTCCTGCCTCGCCGTGCTGGCCGCGGCCGACTGTGACATGGGCCTGGTGGCGTATCAGATGACGTTGTTGGTAGAGCGTGCCGGTCAGGTGCTGACCCCGGCCGTGCGTGCCGAACTCCAGTCGTCTCAACCCAGGTGAGAGGCCGATGACAGGAGGACGCTGTGGCACGCCGTGGCTGGACAGATGATGGTGACCCGCTGAGCGGCGGATCATCGTACCCGCCCGTCGAGGACGCCCGCCGGTTTTCCGGCGCTGCGGCCCCTCTACCCGTGCCGGAACCGATGGAACAGAGTTCCCTGGTTCGGCCGTACGCCATGACGGGGGGCCGCACCGCTCCCCGGACCTCGCTCGCCATGGAGGCGCTCGTCTCCTCCTCCACATCGGCGCACCAAGATCTTTCAACTCTCACTCCGGAAAAGCAGGCGATCAGCACGCTGTGCCGCCAGGTGCGGTCTGTCGCCGAGATCGCCGCGATGCTGCGCATGCCTCTCGGCGTGGCCCGTGTCGTGATCTCCGACATGGCGGCCGAGGGCCTTGTCCAGGTGCACCACCCGCAGCTGGAGACGGGTAAGCCGGACCTCAACTTGCTCGAAAGGGTTCTCAGTGGACTTCGCAGGCTCTAGCCGCGGCGCGGCGCTGACGTCGACGAAGATCGTCGTCGCCGGAGGCTTCGGCGTCGGCAAGACCACCTTCGTGGGCGCGGTGTCGGAGATCGTCCCCCTCACGACCGAGGCGGTCATGACCGACGCCAGTGCCGGCATCGACGACCTCGGTCTGACCCCGAACAAGACCACGACCACCGTGGCCATGGACTTCGGCCGCGTGTCGCTCGACCAGGATTTGATCCTCTACCTGTTCGGCACGCCCGGCCAGCACCGGTTCTGGTTCATGTGGGACGACCTCGTCCGCGGGGCCATCGGTGCCGTGGTGCTCGTCGACACCCGCCGCCTGGCCGACTGCTTCCCGGCGATCGACTACTTCGAGGAGGCCAAGCTCCCCTTCGTGGTAGGGATCAACGGCTGGGACGGGCGCTATGCCCACTCCGACGAGGAGGTGCGCGAGGCGCTGACCCTCGCCCCGCACATTCCTCTCGTACGGACCGACGCTCGCTCGCGCGACTCGGTGAAGAGCACTCTCATCGCGCTCGTGGAGCACGCTCTGACGATGCGGGTGGCGGTTCCCGGCTGGGGAGGACGCTGAGCCCCCGTCCGGGAACCGCCACCCGCGGCGATCGGTCAGGTCAGATGGGGGTCGCCTCGATGAGGCTGGCGTTGAACGGCAGCGGGATGATGTCGCTCACCCTCATGCCGGCCTTCTCGATCAGCGTCGTGTGCTCCGACCGGCTGCGCTCGCGTCCCTGGCCGAACAGGCCGAGCATCCGCATGTCCAGGTCCTTGCCGAAGTGCGGGGTGTCGTCGTCCGGTACGACGATCTCCACGAGCAGCAGGCGGCCGTCGTCGGCCATGGCCGCCCGTACTGTCTTCAGGATGCGCAGGGCGTCCGCGTCGTCCCAGTTGTGGATGACGCTGCCCATCAGGTAGGCGTCGGCGCCCTTGGGCACGGACGAGAAGAAGTCGCCCGTCACGAAGTCGCACCGGTCGGACAGGTTCCAGGAGGCGAACGCCTCGCGCGCGTCCGGCAGCACGTGGGGAAGCTCGAACAGCACGCCGCGCAGCGCGGGGTTCGCCCGCAACGCCGCCGCCAGGATGTGCCCGCGCCCGCCGCCGACGTCCATCAGCGTGCCGACCCCCGAGAAGTCGTAGAGCTTCGCGACGCCCTCGGCCATGGGGATCGCCCGGCCGGTCATGAAGTCGTTGAAGACACGTCCCAGCTCGGGGTCCGTCGACAGGTAGTCGTACAGGATGCCGTAGCGCTCCACGAACGCCGACCGGCCGGTGCGCACGGTGTCGGTCAGCTCGGTCATCGCGTAGGACATCGTCGGGTCCGAGTTGGCGATCACGGCGCTGCGCAGCGACCGGGGCGAGTCGGCGGCGAGCATGGCGCCCGACTCGGTGAGCGCGTAGGTGTCGTGGCCCACCGTCTCCACCACGCCGATGGCGGCCAGGGTCCTCAGCACGCGGCCGAGAGAGGGGCCGTGCGCGCCGCAGCGGGTGGCCAGCTCCGACACCGACAGCGGTCCTTCACTCAGGTGCGCGGCGCAGTCGAGATCCACCATGGTCTTCAGGGCGGCCATACGCCAGCCGCCGCGAAGGACGTCCCAGATCAAGGTCCCGGGATCGGTCATTTCCACTCCAATTGGGTGAGAAGTAGCCCCGGGCAGCTTCCCGGGGAGAGGGGCAGGCCTGGTACTAGACCTGGACCGGGGGAGACTCCTTCTTGGCGCGCACCAGCCGTCCCACCTCGGCGCGCAGGTGCACGAACGCCGGGAGCTCCCGGGTGGCGATCTGGTCGCGCGGGAACGGCAGGTCCACGGAGAGCTCGCCGGCCACCCGGGCCGGTGAGCGGGTGAGGACCACGACCCGGTCTCCGACGTACACGCTCTCGTCGATGTCGTGCGTGATGAGCAGGACCGTCATGCGGTGGTGCTCGCGCACCTTGAGAACGAGATCCTCCAGGTCCTCACGCGTCTGGGCGTCCACCGAGCCGAAGGGCTCGTCCATGAGCAGCAGGGACGGCCGGTAGGCGAGCGCGCGGGCGATGGCCACGCGCTGCTGCATCCCGCCGGACAGCTCCCACGGGAACTTCGAGGACGCGGCGGCGAGGCCGACCTCTTCGAGTGCCTCCGCGGCGGCCGCGCGGCGCGCGGTCCGGTCCTTGCCTCGACGGCGCAGCGGCAGCGCCACGTTGTCGCCGACCGACATCCAGGGGAAGAGCGACCGGCTGTAGTCCTGGAAGACCACGGCGAGGTCGCCCGGCGTGTCCGCCACCGTCGTTTCGCGGATGCGGATCTGCCCCTCGGTGGGCCGGATGAGCCCGGCGATGGAACGCAGCAGAGTGGACTTCCCGCAGCCGGAGGGGCCGACGACGCACACCATCTCACCCTCGGCGACCTTGAGGTCGATTCCGCCGAGGGCCTGGTGGGCGTTCGGCCCTTCGCCGTACGTGTGACTCAGGTTGACGACATCCAGCACGGTGCTTCCTCAGGTTGTCTGCCGGGCTCGCCGGTGCCAGGAAAGGACGCGTCGTTCGACCACCAGGAAGGACGCGTTCAACACGAAGCCGAGGACGCCGAGGAGCACGATCGCGCCCCACATCCCGGACAGGTCGAAGTTCTGCTGCGTGAACATGAGCTGGTAGCCGATCCCGTTGGTGCTGCCGACCAGCTCGGAGACCACCATCAGGATCACGGCCAGGGAAAGGCTGAGCCGGACCCCCGCGAAGATCTTGGGCCCCGCCGCGGGCAGGATGATGCGGAACAGCCGTTGAGCCCGTCCAAGCCCGAAGGCCTGCGCCGTGTCGGCGTGGACGCGGTCCACGTGGCGCGCTCCGTCGATGGTGTTGATGAGGATGGGCCAGATCACCCCGTAGACGATCGTCGCCACCTGCATCTGGGTGCCCATCTTGAACAGGATGATGAACAGCGGGATCAGGGTCGGCGGCGGGATGGCCCTGCCGAACTCCACGAGTGGGTCGATGTAGCCCGACAGCTTCCGCGAGCGCCCAAGCGCGACCCCGAGGCCGATCCCGAGCACGCACGCCAGCGCCCACCCGCCGAACAGCCGCGCGAGGCTGGGCAGGAAGTCGCCTAGCGCCCCGTCGGTGAGGAACAGATGGGCGGCCGGACCCGAGAACCACAGCTCGTACATGCGCGCGAGGATCTGCGAGGGAGGCGGGAAGTAGGTGGAGCCCGCCTGCCGGGTGCCGAGCTCCCACGCGGCGACCGCGATGGGCACGAGCCACACCCTGGCGAGCACGGCCAGCAGACCCGCTCGCATGCCCCGTGTCGTCTGTCCCTCGACGGTCGTGGTCATGCCCCCGTCCTCTCGGTGTGCCAGCGGAAGGCCCACCGCTGGACGCGTACGAGCAGCATGTTGGCGAGGAGCCCGAGGATCCCCGCCCACAGGGTCGCGGCGAGGATGAGGTCCGTACGGTAGCCAGAGCCCGCTCGGATCATGAACGCGCCGATCCCGTCCGTGCCGCCGGCCACGAGCTCCGCGCTGATCGCCACGATGAGGCCGGTGGCTGCGGCCAGCCGTACGCCGGTGAGGACGAACGGCGCCGCGCTCGGCACCGACACCCGTGCCAGTACGGCGAGCCGCCCGAAGCCGAAGCTGCGCAGCGTCTCCTTCGCGACGGGGTCCACGTCACGCAGCCCGTACATGGTGTTGATGAGCACGGGCCACACGGCGGCGTAGACGATAACGGTGATCTTCACGCCGTGGTCGTACGGGATGAGCAACGTCACGAGGGGGAGAAGGGCGACCGAGGGGATCGGCCGCATGAACTCGACCAGAGGGCGCGCGGCGAGTTCGGCCCGGGGAAGGGTGCCGAGCAGCACGCCGAGCGGGACGGCGATCACGATCGCGGTGAGCAGCCCGGTCGCCCACACGATCACGGTCCCCCAGAGGTCCGTCAGGAACTCCGGGTCGGCCAGAAGGCCCGCGGCGCCGGCCAGGACCGTGGACATCGGGGGAAGCAGCACCGGATCGATCAGGCCGGACCGCCCCGCCAGCTCGGCGGCGATGAGGAGGACCGCGGCGCCGGCGGCGCCGCGGACCACCACTCGGCGGTCGATCATTGAGGCAGCGGGACCAGCAGGGGGGTCACGTCGATCTTCTTCGATATGTACCCGTACTCGAGCATCAGGTCGGCGACGCGCTGGATCCTGGTCGCGCTCAGCGAAGTGGGGTAGGCGCCGAGGTTGATGACGGACGCGACCTCGGGCTTGATCTGGGTGTAGTCCGGCAGGACGTTCTCGATGGCCTTGCGGTCGCCGGACGCGGCCTGCTGGCCCTTCAGGATGGCGCGCTGGAAGGCGGCCATCGTCTTCGGGTACTTCTTGGTCCAGTCCTCCGTGGCCGTCCAGCCCGCGATCGGGAAGTCGGCCATCGCGCCGGTCATGGTGTCGGCGATCTTGCGGGCGCCCATGTCCTTCTGCACGCCGGTGAGGAACGGCTCCGTCAGCCACGCCGCGTCGATCTGGCCGGTCTTCAGCGCGGCGGGCGCCTGCGGGAAGGCCATGGGCATATAGGTCACGTCCTTTTTCGGGTCGAGGCCCGAGACCCGCAGGGTGGTGCTCACCGCGAGCTCGGCGATGCTGTTCAGCCCGGCGATGGAGATTTTCTTGCCCTTCAGGTCCTTCACCGACTGGACTGGGGAGTCCTTCGGCACGACGATGTCGAAGACGTCGCTCTTGGCCTGGTAGGTGTCGGCGACGAACCGGAACTTGTCGTTGGTCTTCTCGGTGGCGGAAATAATCGTGAAGTAGTTGCCGAGGGCTACGTCAAGGGCGCCGCTGAGAAGTTTCGGGATGGCGAACTGCGTGCTCTGGAGGATCTCGGGCTTGACGGTCAGCCCTTCCTCCTTGAAGTAGCCCTTCTTGTTCGCTATGTAGAGTCCCGCCACGTCGCCGATGGCGAGGACGCCGACGCTGATCGTGGTCTTTTCCAGCCCGCCGCCGGAGGCGCTCGAACCTGTATTCGAGCTTCCGCACGCCGTGAGTGCCAAAGTGGCCGCTACGCCGATGATGAAGGTACGACCCCTAAGTCTTCTCATTGAGGTGTCCTTTGAGGTGGGGGAGAAGAGTGCCTGGTGGTCCTGGGGAGACCGCGGTGGCACGGCGAGCGTGAAGCCTAGCGGAGGAAGATCCGAACTAACATGAACAAGTCACCTATGTCACGAAACTCGTAAAGAAGTCCAGTTTGACCCGCTATTAGACCTATGTGTAGGTATATGGCTTTGGATCGCAGTAAAGGTAGATCTCTTGATGTTGGTCAGTTGCGTCGTCCCTGCCATGGGGAACCCGTTCCGCACTACCGAACGTGATTCACATTGATCGAATAACGGATTAGATCGTTCTAAATACCCGTAGCTGTTGGTCCAACTCATAGGCTTATGCTCCAATTACCCCTTGACTTGCCATGTGTCACATGGCAAGCCCCCTTACCCCCCAAAGCAGACCAGCTGGCGAGAGGTTGCGACCAGTGAGGACAGCAACAATCGAGAGCGGTCGCGGTACAAAGCCGGACGCGGCCCCGCCGCGCTCCGACCCGGGTGCTCCCCCCGACCGGCGTCACGGGACGGGAAACTCGGTCGCTCTGCGTAACTGGCGGGTGCGAACCCGCCTTATCGCACTCGTCCTGGTGCCCACCATGGTGGCGGTCCTGCTCGGTGGCCTGCGGGTGGCGACCTCGGTTCAGAGCGCCACCGAATACGAACGCGTCCGGACCGTGGCCGAGTTCATCACGACCCTCGGCGACCTCGCCCACCAGCTCGACGTCGAACGTGACCTCTCGGCGAGGTTCGTCGCCAACGGCCGACGCGGCGGCAAGTCGAAGCTGACCGATCAGCAGAACGCCGTCGACTCGGTCGTGCAGATCGTCCAGGACCGCAGGAGCGTGATCGAGCCGGCCCTCGGAGACACCGGCCGCCAGGAGGTCGGCCGCCTGCTCGACCGGCTGTCGGAGCTCCGCTCGCTTCGCGCGACGGTCAGCGACTCCCAGCTCCCCGCGCTTCCCACCCTCCAGAAGTACTCGCTCGTCCTCGACGACCTGCTCACCGTGTTCGACGAGACGGCGCGGGGCAGCACCGACGAAGCCCTGGACGCCAGCGCGTCGGCCCTCGCCTCGCTCTCCCGCGCCGCGGAGCAGTCGTCCAGGCAGCGAGGTCTCGTGGCCATCGCACTGATCTCCCGCCAGTTCAGCCAGGACCAGCTGGACGCGTTGAACGCCGCCCGCGCCCAGCGGGACAGCGAGCTCCAGGCGTTCTTCTTCAGGGCGACGCTCGCCGAGCGGCAGATGTACGCCGACATCGTCAGCGGCCAGAAGATCGACCGGGCAGCGGGCCTGGTCGCACGAGTGCTGGAGCTCACCAGGCAACGCCAGCAGCTGAGTGGCCTCGGCGGCGGCACGAACGACGTCGACTTCTGGTTCGACGCCGCCAGCGAGGGGCTCAACCGCATGCACGACGTGCAGCGGGCCCTGGGCCGTTCCATCGTCGACCGGGCTGCCGAGCTGGCACGCAGGGACCAGAGCCAGGCCGCGGTCAACATCGGCGTGGTCGCGCTCCTTCTCATCCTGGTCCTCGCCATCACCGTCGTCATGGCCCGATCGCTCGTCACCCCGCTCCGGCGGCTCCGGGGTGAGGCGCTGGAGATCGCCGGCCGCCGGCTCCCCGAGATGGTGCAGAAGCTCCGGGAATCCGAGGGCAACACCGGTCCCCCAGACGTACAGCCCATCGGCGTCGCGTCGGCCGACGAGGTGGGGGAGGTGGCCAGGGCCTTCGACGAGGTCCACCGCGAGGCGATCCGTCTCGCGAGCGACGAGGCCCAGCTGCGCAGCAACGTCAGCGCCATGTTCGTGAACCTCTCCCGGCGCACGCAGACCCTGGTCGAGCGGCAGATCACCCTCATCGACGGCCTCGAGCACGGCGAGCAGGACGACAAGCGGCTCGGAGACCTCTTCAGGCTCGACCACTTGGCCACCCGCATGCGCCGCAACAGTGAGAACCTCCTGGTCCTCGCCGGGCAGGAGCCCGCACGCCGCTGGAGCCAGCCGGTGCCGCTGCTGGACGTCACCCGGGCCTCGCTGTCGGAGGTGGAGAACTACGAACGGGTGGCGATGCACGTCCCCTCAGGCATCTCCATCGCCGGGCAGGCGGTCAACGACGTCATCCACCTGCTGGCCGAGCTGGTGGAGAACGCGATCTCTTTCTCGCCCCGCGAGACGAGGGTCACCATGTCGGGCAACCGCATCGACGGCGGCGGAGTGATGATCTCGATCACCGACGCCGGCATCGGCATGACCGACGAGGAGCTCGCCCAGACCAACTGGCGGCTCGCCAACCCGCCCGTCGTCGACGTCTCGGTGTCACGGCGGATGGGCTTGTTCGTGGTAGGCCGTCTCGCGCTGCGCAACGGCATCCGCGTGCAGCTCCGGCGGCACGACACCGGCGGCCTGACCGCGATGGTGCTGCTGCCTGAGTCGCTCATCGGCATGCCCATCCACTCAGGCGGCGGCGGCACTCCCACGGCCGGGCAGGCGTTCGCGGGCTCCGGCGTCCCCGCCTGGGCCGGCGCCGGGCAGCCCGCGGGCCACAGCCTGTTCGCCTCGACCGGCGGCACGCCGGACTTCCAGCCGACCCCCGGCGCCTTCGGTGGCTCGTTCACCGAGCCGGGCGCGTTCGGCTCGTCCAACGGGGCGGGGCCCCTGGGCCCGACGACGGGCGGCGGTCTCGCCGGTCCCCCCACGGGCCCCGGAGGGTACGGAGGCCCGCCGACCGGTTCCGGCGGAGGGTACGGAGGCCCGGCCACGGGCTCGGGGGGGTTCTACGGCCCGGGCTCCGGCGGTTTCGGCGGCCCCGCCACGGGGTCGGGCGGTTTCGGCGGCCCCCCCACGGGGTCGGGCGGTATCGGCGGCCCGCCGACCGGCTCGGGCGGCGGGTACGGCGGACCTCCCACCGGCTCGGGCGGGTACGGAGGCTCGGGTTCCGACCCCTTCGGCGGCCCTGCCACCGGTCCCGGCGTTCCGGGTGGGTACGGCCCACCTGCAGGTCCGAGCTCCTTCGGAGGACCCGCCACAGGACAGAACGGGCTCGCCGGCCCGCCGACCGGGCCAGGCGGCGGAGGCGGCGATCTGCCGGTCCGCCTGCGCCCTCGCCGCTACGAGACCTCGGATCTGGACGCCGTCACCGGCCCGCTTCCCGCGGTGCGGTCCTCTCCCATGGAGCAGCAGGAGGAGTTCCTGCCGATCTTCGCATCCGTCGAGTCGGCCTGGTTCCGGCGCGTGGACGAGCAGGACAAGGAGAACGCCTCCACCGGATGGCAGGAGATCCCCGCCGACGCCGGATGGCAGGCGGCGGCGGCCGTCCAGGAGCCCGTCCGCGACGGCACCACCGCGGCGGGCCTGCCCAAGCGGGTGCCCAAGGCGAACCTCGTGCCCGGATCCGCGGGCACTCCCGAGGCCGCCGCCACCGCGCTGCCGGCCATGCCGGCGCTCTCTCCCGACCGGGCACGCAACCGCCTGTCGAGCTTCCAGCAGGGCATCCGGCAGGGCCGGGCGGTCGCCCGTGGCGAGCTGAGCGAGGACGAGGTGGCGTACAACGCCGAGATGAGGCGCATTCAGGGCGAGAAGGAGGACACGTGAAAGAGCTGAGCCAAGGCGCCCGCGGGGTCAACTGGCTGATCACCGACTTCGTCCGAGGCGTGCCGGGGGTGGCTCACACGGTGGTCGTGTCCTCCGACGGGCTGCCACTGGCCTACTCGGAGGGCTTCCCCAAGGACAGGGCCGACCAGCTCGCGGCGGTGGCCGCGGGCCTGATCAGCTTGACGCAGGGCGCTTCCCGGGTATTCGAGGGTGGTGCGGTCACGCAGACCGTGGTGGAGATGCAACGAGGCCTGCTGCTGATCATGTCGGTCAGCGACGGTTCCTGCCTCGCCGTGCTGGCCGCTCCCGACTGTGACATGGGTCTGGTGGCGTACCAGATGACGCTGATGGTCGAGCGCGCCGGTCAGGTCCTGACCCCGGCCGTGCGCGCCGAGCTTCAGGCGTCGTCTCCGCGGTGAACTCCATGGGCGGCGGCCCCGGATGGGAGGACGGGTTACGCCACTACCAGCAGGAGCCCTCCTCGCCGGTCCGGCCTTTCACGGTCACCGGAGGACGCTCGGCACCGCGGACGAACCTGGCCATGGAGACGCTGGTTCACTCCACGATTCCGGCTTATCAAGATATTTCCGGCTTGATCCCGGAGTACCAGGCGATCAACAGCCTCTGTCGCCAGGTACGTTCCGTCGCCGAGATCTCCGCGCTCCTGCGGGTCCCGCTCGGCGTCGCCCGGGTGCTCATCTCGGACATGGCCGCCGAAGGCCTGGTCCAGTTGCACCAGCCGCAACTGGACGCCGGGAAGCCGGATCTCAACTTGCTCGAAAGGGTTCTCAGTGGACTTCGCAGGCTCTAGCCGCGGCGGGTTGACCTCGACGAAGATCGTCGTCGCGGGTGGGTTCGGCGTTGGCAAGACCACCTTCGTGGGCGCGGTGTCGGAGATCGTCCCCCTCACGACAGAGGCGGTCATGACCGACGCCAGCACCGGCATCGACGACCTGGGCCTCATTCCACTTAAGACCACCACCACGGTGGCGATGGACTTCGGCCGCGTGTCGCTGGACAGCGAGCTGATCCTCTACCTGTTCGGCACGCCGGGCCAGCACCGGTTCTGGTTCATGTGGGACGACCTTGTCCGGGGCGCCATCGGAGCCGTCGTGCTGGTCGACACCCGGCGGCTCGCCGACAGCTTCCCCGCGGTCGACTACTTCGAGGAGGCCAAGCTGCCGTTCGTCATCGGGCTCAACGGATGGGACGGGGAGCACCCCCATCAGGACGAGGAGGTGCGGGACGCCCTCACGCTGGCCCCGCACATCCCGATCGTACGGACGGACGCGCGCCAGCGTGAATCGGTGAAGAGCACGCTGATCGCCCTGGTCGAGCACGCTCTGACGACGCGGGTCTCGGTACCCGGCTGGAGGAGCTAGCGGGCTCCGACCTCCCAGCCCGCCGCTGGATTCGCGTGACCGGCCCGCGAAGCGGATAGGCTGGGAGGTCGAGTCGCAGACGTAAGACCCCGGACGACCCGTAGCGCAGAGGCTGGCCAATCACGTGTTCGAGACGCTTTCCGACCGGCTGACATCGGTCTTCTCCTCCCTCAGGTCAAAGGGGAGGCTGTCCGACGCCGACATCGACGCGACCTGCCGAGAGATCCGCATCGCCCTTCTCGAGGCCGACGTCGCGCTGCCGGTCGTCAAGGATTTCGTGTCCCATGTAAAGGAGCGCGCGCAGGGGAGCGAGGTCTCCCAGGCGCTCAACCCCGCCCAGCAGGTCGTCAAGATCGTCAACGACGAGCTGGTGCGGATCCTCGGCGGTGAGACCCGCCGCCTGAGGTATGCCAAGAACCCCCCGACCGTCATCATGCTCGCCGGCCTCCAAGGCGCGGGCAAGACCACGCTCGCGGGCAAGCTCGCCCGCTGGCTGCGCGAGCAGGGGCACGCCCCGGTCCTGGTCGCCGCCGACCTGCAGCGGCCCAACGCCGTCCAGCAGCTCCAGGTGGTCGGGCAGCGAGCGCAGGTCGCGGTGTACGCCCCGGAGCCGGGCAACGGCGTCGGCGACCCCGTCGACGTGGCCCGGGGGTCCATCGACCATGCCAGGCGCCAGCAGCACGACGTCGTCATCATCGACACCGCGGGCCGCCTCGGCATCGACGAGGAGCTGATGAAGCAGGCCGCGGACATCCGCGACGCCGTCAGCCCCGACGAGGTGCTGTTCGTCGTCGACGCCATGATCGGCCAGGACGCCGTCACGACCGCCCAGGCGTTCATGGACGGCGTCGGCTTCGACGGCGTCGTGCTCACCAAGCTCGACGGCGACGCCCGGGGCGGCGCGGCGCTCTCGGTGCGCCACATCACCGGCCGCCCGATCATGTTCGCCTCCACGGGTGAGAAGCTCGAGGACTTCGACGCCTTCCACCCCGACCGCATGGCGTCCCGCATCCTCGACATGGGTGACGTCCTCACCCTGATCGAGCAGGCCCAGCGCACCTTCGACGAGCAGGAAGCCGCCAAGATGGCGGGCAAGCTCGTCTCCGGTGAGGGCTTCACGCTCGACGACTTCCTCGAGCAGATGATGATGGTCCGCAAGATGGGCCCGCTCAAGAACCTCCTCGGCATGATGCCCGGCATGGGGCAGATGCGCGACCAGATCAACCAGGTCGACGAGCGCGACCTCGACCGGGTCGCGGCGATCATCCGCTCGATGACGCCGGCCGAGCGCCAGGAACCAAAGATCATCAACGGGTCTCGGCGCGTCCGCATCGCCCGGGGCTCCGGCGTCACCGTCACCGAGGTCAACAACCTGGTCGTCCGCTTCTTCGACGCGCAGAAGATGATGAAGCAGGTGGCAGGCGGCATGGGCATCCCGGGGATGCCCGGGGGCCGCAAGGGCAAGGCCGCGCAGAAGAAGCCCAAGAAGGGCCGCCGGGTCAGTGGCGACCCCAGGAAGGCCGCGCTCGGCAAGGCAGGGGCCGCGGGCGGTGACACCGAGGCGCCGCAGTTGCCTCCGGGCCTCGGCGGTCTCGGAGGTCTCGGAGGCCAGCTGCCTCCCGGTCTCGAGCTCCCTCCGGGCTTCGACCCCTCCAAGCTCCGGCTGCCCGGCCAGAAGTAGTCCGGGCCGCCCGGGATCCAGAGGTCTGGGTCCCGGGATGGCGCCGATTCGGACAAGCACCGAATCATCTGGCAGACTGTCATGTTGGAACACCGTGACCGTGGGTGCCCTCTCACCCCCGCGAGTCACGTATGTCCCTAGGGCGGTCATCGCGTCGTGCCCCACTCGGCGAGACGCCCGCTCACCCAAGCTCGAAATTCCAGGAGAGACCACACCCGTGGCAGTCAAGATCAAGCTCAAGCGGCTCGGCATGATCCGCAACCCGCAGTACCGCATCGTGGTAGCGGACAGCCGCACCAAGCGTGACGGCCGTGCGATCGAAGAGATCGGCCTCTACCACCCCAAGGAAAACCCGTCGTTCATCCAGGTGAACTCCGAGCGGGCGCAGTACTGGCTGGGTGTCGGCGCGCAGCCGACCGATCCGGTCCTGAAGCTCTTCAAGCTCACCGGTGACTGGCAGCAGTTCAAGGGCGAGGCCGCCCCGCCGCCTCTGCTGGTGGCCGAGCCCAAGCCCGACCGTCACGCGATCTACGAGGCCGCCGCGAAGGAGTCGCTGTCCGCTGACACCGGCACCAGCAACGCCACCACGCAGCGCAGGCCCAAGAAGACCGTGAAGGCCGACGACACCCCCGCGACCCCGGCCGAGCCGGCCGCGGAGGAGAAGCCGGAAGGCGAGGCCTGAGGTGCTTGAGGAAGCCCTCGAGCATCTGGTCAAGGGCATCGTCGAGCATCCCGACGACGTTCTGGTTCGTGCCCGCCGCATCCGCAGCGGTCGCGTCCTCGAGGTCCGGGTCCATCCCGAGGATCTCGGCAAGGTCATCGGCCGCGGTGGCCGCACGGCGAAGGCGCTTCGCACCGTCATGAACGCCCTCGCCGACGGCAAATACGTAAGGGTCGACCTGCTCGACCTGAACGAAGCCCGGTAACAGAAGACCTCAGAGGCCACAACCCTCTGGACAGGGGACCCCCGGCAGCCGGGCGGTCCCCTGTCGCGGTTCCGACAGCACCTTCGAAGGAGAAGAGACGTGCAGCTTGTCGTAGGCCGCATCGGCCGCCCGCACGGCATCCGTGGCGAGGTGACGGTCGAGGTGCGCACCGACGAGCCGGAGTCGCGCTTCACCCCCGGCGCCTCGCTCATCACCGACCCCGCGGACAGGGGTCCCCTGATCATCGAGGGCATGCGCTGGCACAAGACCATCCTGTTGCTGCGCTTGGAGGGCGTCGGCAGCCGCGAGGAGGCCGAAGAGCTCCGCGACACCATGCTCGTGATCGACTCCGCCGACATCCCGCTGCCCGACGATCCCGACGAGTTCTACGACCACCAGCTCATCGGCCTTTCGGTCGTCACGAGCGAGGGCGAGACCGTCGGCGAGATCATCGACGTCCGCCACCACGGGCAGGACCTCCTCGTGATCCAGCGGGGAGGCGACGAGGTGCTCGTCCCGTTCGTCAAGGCCCTGGTCCCGGAGGTCGACCTGGCCGCGAAGCGCGTCGTCGTGCACGCCCCGCCCGGCCTGCTCGACCCGGAGGAGACGGTGTGACCATGCGCGTCGACATCATCTCGATCTTCCCGGAGTACTTCGCCCCGCTCGACGTCTCCCTGATCGGCAAGGCGCGGCAGAAGGGGCTCCTCGACATCCGGCTGCACCAGCTCCGCGACTGGACCCACGACGTGCACCGTACGGTGGACGACACGCCGTACGGCGGCGGTCCCGGCATGGTGATGAAGCCCGAGCCGTGGAGCGAGGCCATCGACGACGTCATCGGCCCCGCCAGCGTGCCGCCCCGGCTGATCGTGCCGACCCCCAGCGGGCGGCCGTTCACCCAGGAAGTGGCCCTTGAGTACGCCAAGGAGCCCTGGCTGCTCTTCGCGCCCGCCCGCTACGAAGGCATCGACGCCCGGGTCATGGCCGAGTACGGCCCTCGCCTGCGCGTCGACGAGGTCAGCGTCGGCGACTACGTCCTGGCCGGGGGAGAGGCGGCGGTGCTGGTCATCGTGGAAGCCGTGGGGCGCCTGCTGCCCGGCGTGCTGGGCAACGCCGACTCGGTGGCCGACGACTCGTTCGCCCCCGGCGCCATGGCGAGCCTGCTCGAAGGCCCTGTCTACACCAAGCCGCCCGTGTGGCGCGGTCACGAGGTCCCGCCGATCCTTCTGTCCGGCAACCATGGCGCGGTCGCGCGCTGGCGGCGGGACGAGGCGCTCCGCCGTACGGTCGCCAAGAGGCCCGAGCTTGCCGCGCGGCTCGACCGGGAAAGCCTTGACAAGCGTGATCGTGAGGTACTTGACGACGCTTCGTTTCGCTTCCCGCCGGAAGATATGGCAAACTGAATCGCTGTTGCCAACTGCCTGCGGTTGGCGCGGCCGCTCCGGGCAGTGGGCCCGGCATCCGAGACGTATTCAGCCCAGTGCTCGTGTCTTCCTCGTCGCCGTGCATCAGGCATGGCCGGGCGGACCTCCGAGCGCTCGCTTCAAATGAGGAACCGCTGTCATGCACACGCTGATCCAGGAGCTTGAGAAGGCCTCCGTACGTAGCGACGTTCCGAGCTTCCGCCCGGGCGACACGCTCGAGGTCCACGTCCGCGTCGTCGAAGGCAACCGGTCCCGTATCCAGGTCTTCAAGGGATTCGTGCTCCGCCGCCAGGGCGGTGGCTCCCGCGAGACGTTCACCGTCCGCAAGGTGAGCTACGGCGTCGGCGTCGAGCGCACGTTCCCGGTGCACAGCCCGGTCATCGAGAAGATCGAGCTCGTGACCCGCGGCGATGTCCGCCGGGCGAAGCTTTACTACATGCGTGACCTGCGCGGCAAGGCGGCCCGCATCCGCGAGAAGCGCGACGCGCTGCCCACGGCCAAGTAGGCCCGCCCGAGCCACAGGTGGCCCGCGCCCGCGAGGGACGCGGGCCATTTCTCTGGGGCGAAAAGCCGGTCTGACCGGCCAGGTCGTCGAGTTTCTTTGGGGCGACGCCGAGTCGGCGACCCGCCGTGGAGCGCGCATCATTTAGGCTCGACAGCGATGACTAGCGATGGCCAGGGGCCGGCGGGGCCGCGCCGCCCCGTCGAGGACGAGGTAGACGTGGTCGCGGAAGACACCAAGCCGACAGCCAAGGACGGCAAGGAGAAAAAGGGCTCCTTCTGGCGCGAGCTACCGGTTTTGGTGGTGGTCGCGCTGGTCTTGGCGCTCATCATCAAGAGCTTCGTGATCCAGGCGTTCTACATTCCTTCGGAATCCATGGAAAACACCCTGCTGGTCAACGACAGGGTGCTGGTCAACAAGCTCGTCTACCACACGCGCGACATCGCGCGCGGCGACATCGTGGTGTTCTCCGGTGTCGACTCCTGGGCCAGCGAGATCGACGTCCCAGCGCCGTCCAACCCCGTCGCGGGCTTCTTCCGCTGGGTCGGCACGGCCTTCGGCGTGGTCCCCGGTGAGAAGGACTACATCAAGCGCGTCATCGGCGTTCCCGGCGACACGGTGAAGTGCTGCGACGCCAAGGGGCGCATCACCGTGAACGGCGTGGCCCTCGACGAGAAGGCCTACCTCTACCCCGATGACCAGCCCTCGCAGAAGTTCTTCGAGATCAAGGTGGAGAAGGACCGTCTATGGGTGATGGGCGACCACCGTTCGGTCTCCCTCGACTCCCGTTCCCACCAGGGAGACCCCGGCGGCGGCGCGATCCCGGCGGACAAGGTCGTCGGGCGGGCCTTCGTGATCGTGTGGCCGTTCTCGCGTGCGACGACGCTGTCGATCCCCGACACGTTCAACCGGGCCGCGCTGAAGAGCGCCGCCATGGTGGGGGAGGCATCCCCGCTGCTGCTCGGCTTCGCCGGAGCGTTTCCCCTGGTGGCGCTCCGCCGCCGCTGGTACGGCCGTTCCTCCTGACCTCCGCCCTCCCGGGCCGAGGCCCATGATTGGCTGGGGGCGGTCGGGAGGCTGTCCGCGCCGGGGCCCCCGGAG
>JAOPYI010000216.1 GCA_025964675.1 Sphaerisporangium sp.
GTGGGGGAGGCGCCGCCGTGGACGGCCGGCGGGCGCGCGTCGCCGCGGGGATGGCCGGCGTACGGGCCGTCGTGCCCCGGGCCGGGACAGAGACTCAACGTCGTCGCCGCTACGATCATGTATGCGCTACGAATCGACATGCGCCCATGAAAGCAAGCATCTTCCCGTGATCACAGGCTTATAGCGATTTGGCGTTCCCGGCCGCCGCACTTCTTCACCAATTGCCCTGTTAGCCGCACACTTGGCGGTGTGTCGGATTTCGAGGTTCTTGTTCTAGGTTCCGGGCCCGGCGGCCAGAAGGCCGCCATAGCCGCGGCCAAGCTAGAGCGCCGCGTCGCGATCGTCGAGCGTCGCAACATGATCGGCGGGGTGTGCATCAACACCGGCACGATCCCCTCCAAGACCATGCGTGAGGCCGTCCTCTACCTCACCGGGCTGAACCAGCGCGAGATGTACGGGCAAAGCTACCGGCTCAAGGAGGATGTCACGGTCGCGGACCTCACCGTGCGCACCTCACACGTGGTGGGACGCGAGGTGGACGTGATCCGCAGCCAGCTCTCCCGCAACCACGTCACCGTGCTCGTCGGATCCGGCCGTTTCCTGGACGCGCACACGATCGAGGTGGTCGACGAGCACGGCAAGGAATCCAAGGCCACCGCAGACAAGATCATTATCGCCACCGGCACGCGCCCTGCCCGCCCCGAGAGCGTGGAGTTCGACGACCGCACGGTCATCGACTCCGACGGCATGATCCGGCTGGAGCGGGTGCCCGACTCGATGGTGGTCGTCGGCGCCGGGGTCATCGGCATCGAGTACGCCTCCATGTTCGCCGCACTCGGCACCAAGGTGACCGTGGTCGAGCGGCGCGACCGCATGCTGGAGTTCTGCGACCTCGAGGTGGTCGAGGCGCTGAAGTACCACCTGCGGGACCTCGCGGTCACCTTCAGGTTCGGCGAGACCGTCGCCGCCGTCGAGCGCCGGGCACGCGGCTGCGTCACGGTGCTGGAGAGCGGGAAGAAGATCCCCGCGGAGACCGTGCTGTACTCGGCGGGACGGCACGGGGTGACCGACGGGCTCGACCTCGAGGCCGCGGGCCTGAGCGCGGACGACCGGGGCCGCATCGGCGTCGACGAGAGCTACCGCACGGCGGTCCCGCACATCTACGCGGTGGGCGACGTCATCGGCTTCCCCTCCCTGGCCGCCACCTCCATGGAACAGGGGCGCATCGCCGCCCACCACGCCTGCGGCGAGCCGCTCAAAGGGATGTCCCACCTCCAGCCGATCGGCATCTACACCATCCCGGAGATCAGCTTCATCGGGAAGACCGAGGATGAGCTGACCAAGGACCTGGTGCCCTTCGAGGTCGGGGTGTCCCGTTACCGCGAGCTCGCGCGGGGGCAGATCATCGGCGACACGTACGGCATGCTGAAGCTGCTGGTGTCACCCGACGACCACGCCCTCCTCGGTGTGCACGTCTTCGGCACCGGGGCCACCGAGCTGCTCCATATCGGCCAGGCCGTCATGGGCTGCGGCGGCACCGTGGACTATCTGGTCGACGCGGTGTTCAACTACCCGACCCTCGCCGAGTCGTACAAGGTCGCCGCTCTGGACGCCATGAACAAGATCCGCCGCATGGCCCGCTTCGCCGAATGACCTCGCGGTGACGGCCGTACGGGGTTCCCCTGGACGCGGCTGAGCCCGTGCCGCCCCTAGGGTGGCACGGGCTCAAGGCCGGCGGGGGAGTGGCTCAGGCGGCTTCGGCGTCCTCGAGCTCGACCTCCACGGGCTGCGTGCGGCCGGTCACGTTGTCGTAGACGCGGACCAGCTCGCGGCTGATGCGCTCCATCGAGTAGCGCGAGCTGGCGCGGTCGGCGCCGGCGAACCCGAGCGCGGTCCGGCGGGTGAGGTCGCCGAGAAGCTGGCGGGTGCGGCGGGCCAGGAGGGCGGCGTTGTCCGGGCGGATCAGCAGGCCGGTCACGCCGTCGACCACCGAGTCGAGGTGGGCGCCGACGGCGGAGGCGATGACGGGCGTGCCGCATGCCATGGACTCCAGGGCCACCTTGCCGTTGGGGACGGCGATCGGCAGCGAGAGCACGATGTCGGCGCTGCGCATCAGCTTGGCGATCCCGTTGTGGGGCACGTGGCCGAGCAGGGTGACGCGGTCCTCGACGCCGGCCTCCTTGGCGAGCAGGCGAAGCCGCTCGAGGTCGCGCTCGGCGTCCGGGGCGCCGGCGACCGGGCCGCCCGCGATCAGCAGCTCGGCGCCGGGGATGCCGTCGAGCGCGCGGATCGCGGTGTGGGCGCCGCCGCCCGGGGTGATGTGGCCGACGTGCACGAGGCGGGGCCGCTCGCCGCGGGCGAGGGACGGGCCCTGGCGGCGGAAGCGCTCGACGTCGACACCGTGCGGGACGACCGCGATGTTCTTGCGCGGCACGCCGAGGCGGATCAGCTCGTCGGCCTCGTCGTCACAGGAGGCGATGACCGCGTCGGCGCGGCGGCCGATCGCGCGCTCCAGCTTGATCCGGGCCGCCTGCCCTCGGTCGCCCCGGGGCTGGATGCGGGAAGATCCGAGCTTGTGGAAGGTCTGGGTCATCGGCACATCGAGGCCCTCGGCCCCGGCGATGGCGGCGAGGCCGCCCGTCCAGGAGTGGGCGTGGATGATGTCGGGGCGGTCCTTGCTCCAGCGCTGCCTGAGCTGGGCGCTGAACTCCGAGATGTACGGCATGAGGCCGTTCTCCGGGAGGGCCTCGGCGGGGCCCGCGGCGAGGTACTCGATCGTCACGCCGGTCGCCGGCTTGACCCGCGGCTTGCGGTCGGCGGAGTTGCGACGGGTGTAGACGGTCACGCGGTGGGCACTGCCGAGCTCACGGGCGATGGCCGGGATGTCGGCGGGAAGATCGTGCACGGAGACGACGGCGATGTTCAAGGCACACCTCAGGGGAGTCGGGTCACGTCGAGGACCCACAGACGTACTGAGTGTGCCTGCGTCTTAGGCACTGAATCTGTGACTCAGTGTACCGGTGTACGGAACCGTGCAAACCCCCCCAGGTAAAAAAACCTTATAAAAGGGTCTTCTGAAGGACGTCCTCCACCCGTGAGCTGGGCACCTGCAGCCGAATCGTCGCGGACGCCCCCTCGGTTCTGATGTCCACGTGGTCACAGATCTGGCGTGTCAGCCACAGACCGTCACCGGGCGCCGCCGCGCGGTCCGGAGGCCGGAACCCGGCGACCGGGTCGGAGACGTGCGCCCCCGGCTGGCGCAGGTCGCAGACCAGGGCGCCCATGCGATCCCACACGCGGGCCGTGGTCGGGGCGTCCGGCATGGGCTCCACCTGGCCGCGCAGGTGGACCGCCGCCTCGTACGCCGCGACGGCCAGCAGCGTGCCTCGCTCGGCGGTCAGGCCGTGGGCCCGCGCCCGCTCGGTCACGAACCGGCGCAGGGACGGCAGGTCCGCGGTGGTCAGCGTCGCGGCGCCGGCCGGCGGCTCATCGAGGGGAGTGGAGTCGCAGTGCGCGATGAAGCGCGCCGGGTCGGCGTAGTCGGGGCTCGGCTCGATCGTACGGCCGTCGGAGGTCAGGGACGGGTGGGTCCTGCGCGCGTCGGCGGCGATGCCGGGAGCGACGACACGCGTGTCGTACGGGCAGATCATCCAGACGCCGGTGTCGGCCAGCGCCACGTTGAGCGCCGACTCCATGCGCTTCCACGAGGTCACCTCGCGTGGCGAGCGCCCGCTCCACACGGGCTCGGCGAGGATGCGGACGCGCGGGGACGACTCCGCCGCCTTCCTGCGCCAGTAACGGATGAAACCGGTCGCTCGCTGCGCCGTGCGGCGGCCGAAGTAGGCGCTCTCGGCGCAGTCGACCTCCGTGCCGAGCGGGCCGAGGGCGTCGGCGAGCAGGTCGAGGTTGGCCGAGGTGGTGGTCACCATGACCGGCTCGCCCTCGGCCAGGCCGTCCGTCACGAACGGCACCGCCATCGCGAGGAACTCCTCGTCGGAGCCGTACAGGGTCGCCTGGTGCAGGAAGGCGGGGGTGGTCATCGGGTTCCTCCACCGACGGTTCTCATCGGGTTTCAGTGTCGAAGAGCCGCAGGCCGGGGGTGGTGTCCCAGCCTACGAGACGGATGAGGTGCCGGACATGGCCCGGGACGCGCCACAGGATCAGCGCGCGCCCCTCGGGAAGGGCCGAGGCCGCGTCGGCGAGGACGCGAAGCCCCGCCAGATCGACGAAGGTGACGCCTTCGAGGTTCACGCGGACGTCGCCGTCCCCGCACTGGACGGCGGTGGCCAGCGCCTTGCTGAGCTCGTTGACGGTGGTGGCGTCGATCGCGCCTTCGACCCGCAGCTCGGGCGGGTCAGCGATGCGGCGTATGCGCAGGATCGCACCGTCGAACTCGAGGTCCATGTGTGTCTCTTCCTCGATGAATCAGATATCACTGGCGCAGCCCCGGGGAACCGAGGGTGGCCGTAGGTGCCATTGTGAGACAGAGCGTGCTCCCTGGACAGGCTCCCCGGCTCCCGGTGTCTTCTCCTACATCATGGCGTGTCCGTAACGGCGGGCGTCAGCGGGTGCGGCGAAGCGCTAGCACGGTGGTCTCGTCGAGCACCTGGCCGCCGCAGAAGGCCTGGTGGTCCTCGTCCACGGCCTTGACCACCGCCGTGGACGACTGCCCCGTGCAGCGCGTGAGCACCTCGGTGAGGCGTCCCTCGCCGTACGCCAGCTCGGCCTGGCCCGACCTGCCGCGCGAGCCCGCGAGCCCGTCGGAGTACAGCAGAAGGGTCTCGCCCAAGGCCAGGCTGACCTCCTCCACGGGGATCTCCGCGCCGGTCTCGATGCCGAGCGGCATGCCTCCGCCCGAGGTGAAGCGCACCCCGCCGTCGGACTTCAGCACGGCGGGCGGGTGGTTGCCGGCGGAGGCCAGCCGGACGCGCCCTCCGCGCCTGCCGGGGGTGACGAACCCTGCGGCCACCATGACGAACATGCCGGTGTCCTGCGCCACCAGGGCGTCGTTGAGCTTCGCGACCACGGCGCCTGGGTCGTCCTCCCACACGCTGAGCGTGCGCAGGCCGCCGCGTACCATCGCGGTGACCGACGCGGCCTCGTCGCCCTGGCCGACCACGCCGCCGACGGCGAAGCCCCAGCCGTCCTTCACGCGGAAGACGTCGTAGAACTCCCCGCCGATCGCCCTCGGCCCGGCGCCGGTGTGGTACGACGCCGCCGTGTCGAACCCGGGGACGTCCGGCAGGGTGCGCGGCAGCACTCCGGTCTGGAGGGTGTCGGCGGCCTGGGACCTGCCCTGGAAGACGTGCTGGGCCCGCAGGGCCAGACCGATGTGGGCGCCGGCGTCCTCCAGCAGCGCGAGGTCGGCAAGGCCGAACGGAGGACGCTCGCGCAGCCGCAGCAGGGTGATGACCCCGTGGGTCTCGTCACCGGCCTGGATCGGGACGCTCAGCACCGACCCCGCCCGGGTGGCGTGCAGGACGGGGGTGCCGTCGGGCAGGACGCCGAGCAGCGAGTCGTCCTCGACCATCTCCTGCACGACGCCTCCCTGGCTGTCGAGCACGTGGGAGATGAGGGGGGCCGCCGAGGGGTCCATCTGCTCCAGCGTCTGCACGAGGCGGGCCACGGGCTGGTCGGTCGGCCCGATGACCAGCGACCGCTGCGCCGCGCCGTTGCGGAGGACGTCTGCGAACACCCAGTCGGCGGTGTGGGAGGCGAGCAGCCGGCCGGCCCGGATCAGGGCGACGGGCTCGCTCAGGCTCTCCTCGTCGAGAAGCAGGCGGGTGAGCTGCGACATCAGCGCCTGGCGCCGGGCGGTGGCCATGAGGAGCGACTCCTCGGGCGCCTGCTCGGGCTCCGCCTCCTGCCCCGCCTCCGGCATCCGCACGTCGACCGGCAGCGCCACCGCGGCGATCATCTCCTGCGGCTCCCCGGGCATGCGGAGCTGCGTGAGGACCAGCCGTACGTTGTGGGCGCGGCCCTGGTGGGCCAGCCGCGTCGGGAAGGCCGCCGTCTCGCCGGTGTTGAGCACGGAGGTCAGGTGGGACCGGAAGGCCGCCCGCCGCGAGACGTCGACCAGCAGCGGAAAGGCCCGGCCGGTCAGGTAGCCGTCTGGGCTCCCGAGCAGGCGGGAGGCCTCGGCGTTCACGCGCCGGACCGTGCCCGCCGTGTCCAGGACGATCACCGGGACCGGCATCGTGCGGTAGATCGTGCGCAGCAGCTTGAGCTCGCGGTTGGAGCTGCTCTCCTTGCCCCCCGACCTGCGGCGCGACTTGCCGAGCTCGCCGATCGAGGCCCGCAGCAGGTCGCGGGCCGTGTCGAGCTCCACGAGCGCCGCGTCCAGGGTCGGCGCCGGGTCGCCGGGGTACGCCGAACGGGCGTCGCGAAGCGACGATATGCGGGCCGTCAGGCCGCTCAGCGCCTGTTCGAGCGCGGGAACATCAGTAGGGTCGGTCAATTGTCGTCCTTCGTATGGCCGAGGAGAGCGTGGGTTCCCCTGCTAGACCGTACGTCAAGAAGGCGCTCCTCATCGATGAGCACCTCGTCGTTGGAATTAACCTGCCATTTGAGGGAAACGAAAGGTTCGTATGGAGACGATGCGGATGTTCAGTCCCGCGCTCGCCCGGGACCTCGCGGCGCTCGGCCGCGTCCACGAGGGCACCTCGATGGAGAGCGTGCTGCGTGGGATCACCGGGGCCGTGGCGGTCGGCGTGCCCGGATGCGCCGGCGGCACGGTCGAGCTCCGGCGCGAGGAGCGCCTCATGCTGTCCGCCTCCCACAGCGACCTCATCGCGCTGGTCGACCGGGAGCAGGCCCTCGGTGAGGGGCCGTCGGTCGAGGCCGTGGCGACCGGCAGGAACGTCGTGGTGCCCGACGTGCTGCTCGACACACGCTGGCCACGGTACGACGCCACGGCGATCAGACACGGCGTGCGGTCCACGCTGGTGCTGCCCATCGCCATCGACGGCGCGACGCTCGTCCTCGGCCTCTACGCCGTGCGGCCGGGCGCCTTCGCGGGCGGCTCCGCCGACTCCCTCGCCGCCCTGCTCACCGAGCAGCTCACCGTGGCGCTCGCCAACGTCTCCGACTACGACGACGTGCTCACCGACGCGGCGCAGCTCCAGGAGGCGCTCGCGGGCCGGGCGGTCATCGACCAGGCCAAGGGCATCATCATGCACGCGAGCGGCTGCTCGGCCGAGGCGGCCTTCGACGAGCTGCGCCGCCTGTCGCAGCACCACCAGGTCAAGGTCGCCGATCTGGCCCGCCTGCTGGTCAGCGAGCACCAGAGCAAGCACGGCGGCGCGGTGCCGTCCTGAAAACGGGGTCTGCCTCGGATCAGGCCTTGAATGCGGCCAGCGCCTCATCGAGCGTGTCGTACAGCGGAAGCCGCTGCGCGAGGCCCGTCACCCACATCACCTTGGAGTTGGAGTACTGCACTCCGACCAGGGCGAAGTGGCCCTGCCCCGCCATGGTGCGCTGCCAGTGGTGCACGATCAGCCCGAGCGCCCGGGAGTCCATGAAGGTGACGCCGGCCAGGTCGAGGACCAGGTCGGGGCCGTAGTCGTCGGAGATCTCCGCGAGCCGGTCGGTGAACTGCTGCCGCGTGGTGGCGTCGAGGATGCCGCTCACTCCCACCACGGGCACCCCCTCGGCAACCGTCGAAGTAAGGGTCAGGGCCGAATCTGCCCTATCTGGAACGGTCACCACGCGCCTCCTCGCCGCTTACCTGGCGCATGGCGCCAACCCCCATCGGGGTCAATCGCAACATTACTGTTGCCGGGGGGGTAGCAATACTCTTGAAGTCTGGGGAATACTGGAGTCGAGGTCCAGCAGAGGGCCTCGTCTCGACAGTAGTACGCGAGGCGATGTCGGCTCTGCATGGGCATTGCCGGTTGCGCCTCGCTTGCAAGGCATACGAGGGAGCAGCAATGGCTGCCGAAGACCGCACTTTCCCCCAGACCGACGTCACCGCCGAAGACCTGCTGCGCGAGCTCGTCGAGCCGGGCACCACCGAGGCCAGGCAGGCGCGGCTGCGCGAGATGATCGTGGAGATGCACCTTCCCATGGCGCGGGAGATCTCCCGCCGCTACCTCCACCGGGGCGAGCCCATGGAGGACCTGCTCCAGGCCGCGTACGTCGGCCTGATGAAGGCGATCAACGGATTCGACGCCGAGCTGGGGCACAGCTTCAGGGGCTATGCCATGGTCACCATGACCGGCGAAGTGAAGCGGCACTTCCGCGACAGGACGTGGGCCGTCCGGGTGCCGCGCCTCTACCAGGAGCGGCGCTCCGAGCTCAACCGGCTCGTCGCCGACTTCACCCAGGAGCTCGGCCGGTTCCCCACCGTCGCCGAGCTGGCCCAGAAGATGGGCATCTCCGAAGAGGACATGCTCCTCACGATGGACGCCTCCGCCGCGTACAGCACCCTGTCGCTGGACGCCCCGATGGGCGCCGACGACGACTCCGCCGCGCTCGGCGACCTCATCCCCGACGAGGACGACGAGCTGGCCACGCTCGTGGACCGCGAGGCCATCAAGCCTCTGATCGACCAGCTCCCGGAGCGGGAACGCAACATCCTGCTCCTGCGCTACTACGGCAACATGACGCAGGCCGAGATCGCCGCGGAGTTCGGCATCTCGCAGATGCACGTGTCCCGCATCCTGCGCAAGGTTCTCGACTCGCTGCGCTCGCAGCTTGTCGCCACATGCTGATTAAGCCGTCCATCCTGGGGCACTCAACCGCGGAACAGAAGATGCGCGGAGGGGGCCACTTCCCTCACGAGCCGGTATCCCGGGGTATCTTCGTCGATGTGAATCGGCAACTCCGGGATGCAGGGTGACCTTTCCTTAGCTGATCGCTCTTGGAGGCGGTTATCGGGTGAACGAGGACGAAGTCCCTCCTCCCCGCTTCCTCACGGACGGGAGCGGCGCGACAACGCCGCTCCCGTCCGGGTCGGCGGTCAGGGAGATCACATTCTGCGTCGGGGATCTTCCTGACGTACGGGACTTCGCTGCCCTCCACGCCCGCCGGGCAGGCATGGCCGAGGGGGACATCGGCGACTATCTCGTCGCCGTCAACGAGGTCGCCACCAACGCGGTGACGCACGGCGCGGCCAAGGCACGGCTGCGCGTGTGGTGCGACGGCGGCGACCTGGTGATCGACATCCACGACGACGGCTACTGGATCCCGGACGAGCCGCCGGGCATGATCGCCCCGCACGACTACTCGACCAGCGGGATGGGCCTGTGGGTGGCCAGGAGGCTGGCGAAGAAGCTCACCCTCCGTACCGGCGCAAGCGGCACAAACCTCACAATGCGCTTCGAACTCTGACGAATCCCTGTATAAGGGGCTCCGGTGGGGTACGTCCCGGGGTATGACTCAGCGAATCCCTCGCGTGCTCGTCGTCGGAGGCGGCTACGTCGGCATGTTCGCGGCGCTTCGCCTGCAAAGGAAGCTGCACCGCGGCGAGGCCCACGTCACCGTGGTCGACCTGGACTCCTACATGACCTACCAGCCCTTCCTTCCGGAGGCGGCCGCGGGAAGCGTGGAGCCCCGGCATGTCGTCGTGTTCCTGCGCCGCGTGCTGCCGAGATGCCACATCCTCAGCGGCCGGGTCGTCCGCGTGGAGCTGGCCTCGCGCACCGCCGACTTCGAGCCCTACGAGGGGCCGGGACGCCGGCTGGAGTACGACTATCTCGTCTTCGCGCCCGGCTCGGTCTCCCGGACGCTCCCGATCCCCGGCCTCGCCGAGTGCGGGATCGGCTTCAAGACCCTGGAAGAGGCCATCCACCTGCGCAACCACGTGCTCGCCCAGCTCGACCTGGTGGCCTCGACCACCGACGAGATCGTACGGCGGCGGGCGCTGGTGTTCGTCTTCGTCGGCGCCGGCTTCGCGGGCGTGGAGGCCTTGGCCGAGCTGGAGGACATGGCCACCGAAGCCTGCCGCTACTTCCCCGCCGTGAGACCGGGCGACATGCGCTGGATGCTCGTCGAGGCCACCGACAAGATCCTTCCCGAGGTCGGCGTCGAGATGGGGGCGTGGACCGCCGAGCAGCTCCGCAGGCGCGGCATCGAGGTACGCACCCAGACCCTGCTCAGATCGGCGGAGAACCACCACATCGTGCTGAGCGACGGCGAGGAGTTCGACGCGGACACCCTGGTGTGGACGGCCGGCGTCAAGCCGAACCCGCTGGTCAGAGCCGGTGACCTTCCACTCGACTCCCACGACAGGGTCAAGGTCGATCCGTGCCTGGTCGTCGAGGGCACCACCTTCGCCTTCGCGGCAGGGGACTGCGCCGCGGTCCCCGACCTGACGCGGCCGGGGGAGACCACCGCGCCCAACGCCCAGCACGCCGTACGGCAGGCCGCGCGCCTGGCCGACAACCTCATCGCCACCTTGCGCGGCGAGCCCCGCAGGCCGTACAGGCACAAGAGCGTCGGCTCGGTGGCAAGCCTCGGGCTGTACCAGGGCGTGGCGAACATCTACGGGCACCGGATCCGGGGGTTCCCCGCCTGGCTCCTGCACCGGGCGTACCACCTGTCCAAGCTGCCGACCTTCAACAAGAAGACCCGCATCCTCATGGACTGGACGCTCGACTTCCTGTTCAAGCGCGAGATCGTCTCGCTGGGCGCCATGCAGGATCCGCGGCAGGAGTTCGAGTTCGCCGCCCGCTCGGCCCGCCAGGAGGCCGCCGCCCGCCGCCCGGCCCACTCAGGCGCCCCGCCCGCCTGACTGAAGCCCTGCCCTGGGATCCGACTTCGGTACGGGCGTACTGAAGCGCTGGTATAACGGCGTGGCTGTAGAGGCTCAGCCGTTCGGCGGAGCGCCGCTGATCTCGGAGAGTGGGGACGACGGCTCCCGTTCCAGCGCCATGTCCCCGAGGGACACGATGCCGACGGGCCGGCCGCCCTCGACGACCGGGACCCGCCGGACGGCCCTTTCCCGCATCAGCCGTACGACCTCGTCGGCGTTCTGGTCGGGCCGTACGGTGACCAGCTCGGAGGTGCACAGCGTGCCCAGGGGTGTCGATTCCGCGTCCCGGTCCTCGGCGACGGCGCGCACCACGATGTCGCGATCGGTGACCACCCCGCAGAGCTGGTCGTCCTTGGTCACGAGCACGTCCCCGATGGCCTGGTCTCGCATGAGCCGAGCCGCCTTGGACACCGATGCGTCGGCGGGCAGGCAGATCGGCCGGTGCGTCATGACGTCCCGTACCTTCTGGCTCATCCTCGACACCTCATCTCTCTAGGTCATCTCTGTGTATGTCGGCTCTCTGGTGTCGGCATCTCTCTGGTTCAGCGGTCTTCGGTGTCAGCGCCGGGTGCGGCGTCCGCGCCAGTTGCCGCTGCCGATGCTCTGCGTGCCGATCCCGCCCTGGTGCAGGGCGAGCAGGCACAGACCGAGCGCGATCAGCGCCGTGGTGGAGATGCCGATGCTGGTGCCGATGAGGCTGAACAGGAAGGCGATACCAAAGACGATCGCCGCGACGATGGCAAGCATCGGTTACCTCGCTTCGTGATGGGCCGGAAGGCTTTCCTGCCCGGCGGTGGAGTAGGAAACGCCCACGAGCTCTTCGAGCAGGGAGCGGTAGTCGCGCAGAGCCAGCCGGAGCTTCTCCGTGTCGTTCTGGTCGCCGTTCTTCCAGCGGTCGACGAGCCCTTGCTTCCGCGAGGTGAGGGCTGTCACGGCCTCGTCCACGAGCTGGTCGGCCCGCTCGACGGCGTCCCGGGGGTCGTCGACGAAGCCCGCCTGCACCTCACGCCAGCGCTGCTGGAAGTCGATGGCCCCGGTTCCGTCTGCCGTGCCGGCCTCCGGGCGTGCCACGTCGTTGTCCTTATCGCCGTCGTGCGTCACCAGCACGGGCTCCGGTTCCAGGTCGGGAACACCGGCCGTCAGGCTGGAGTCGCCCGACCGGGTGGGGTAGTCCGCTTCCTCCGGGTACACGATCAGGTCCGACTGCTCGTCCCTCTTGGCCCGCTCCGCGTCCACGGCGGGCTCGCCGAGGCCTGAGGGCTCGGAGAGATCCGTCCGCCCAGAGGCGTGGACGGGATCGGCAGCCTGGTCGTAGACCGTGCGGTCGTCGGCGGCGCCGGTGGGGTCCTGCACGTGGCCGGTCTCCGGATCGCGGACCGGCTCGTCTGCGGTGTTTCGGCGATAGTGCTCCATCGCGGGGTCAGCCTCCCTGGGTGTAGCGGTGCGAGGTACGGTCCTCGGCCAGTCGCGCGTCCGTGTCCACGGGTCCCCGGCCGTTGGTCTCCACGGGCCCTGGGCGGTCGCCGTCCACGGGCTCTCGGGGGTCACTCCCCACGGAACCTCGGCGGTCAGGCGCCATGGTCTCCCGGTGGTCACGGCCGGGGGTGGTGTCCTCCAGAAGCTCCTCGAACAGGGCGCGGTAGTGCACCATGGCCTGCCGCAACTCCTCGGTCGACGCCTCCTGCCTCGCCGCGCGGCTGCTGATCTCGTGTGCCTTCCGGTAGTGGTCCAGCGTCGGGCCGTGGACGACCGACAGGTCGGAAACCTGCTGCTCGAATCCCTCGGTCGGATACCCCCGGTCCGCCATGACGGCGGTCACGAGCTGGTCGGCCTCGGTGACGGCGAAGCCGGGAGCGTCGACGAACCGCTCCTGCACTTCGGTCCACTTCTTCGCGTAGGTCGATCTGGTTTCCGGGGCGAGCGACCTGATGTCCAGCTTGGCGTGACGCTGCTCCCTATCGAGCAGTTCCTGCTCCGCCTCGCGCCGACTGTCGCGTTCACTCAGAGTCCGCTCGTACTCGGGGCCGAAGCGCTCTTGGAGCCGTTGCCTGCGCTGGTGTTGCGTCACGAGGTAGCCGACGACAAGGATCGCCACCACCGCGGCTACAACGAGGGCCACCCAGGTGATGGTCATGTCTGCCTCCGGTTATGTGTGCCTTTGTAACCCACCGACTGCCCGAGACTGAGACGCCAAAACAGCGCGAATGTATGCATTGGGTCAAGTCACACTGGGTGGACTGAACCGCCGACGCATGTCCCAGGCGCCCGCACAGGCGTTCCATGGACAACCCCGGCACCGCCTGGACGCGCTATTCCGCGGAAACGTCCTCTTCGCTCGGGGCGTCCCCGCGCTTGCCCAGGGCCTCCAAAGCGTCGTTCAGCACGGACTCGATGTGGGAGGCACCCGCGACAGGCGTCTCATTGAAGCCATCGTCAGGGCTGTAGGCGACGTCGAGACCACCGTCCACCAGTCGCCGTGCCCAGCGCAGAGCCGTATTGATCTTGGCTGGGGGCACGTCGCCGCCTTGCGCGATCACGGAAAGGTTCCTCAGGTTGGTCGCGGGCCCCGTCTGGTTGTGGACCCGGTTCAGCTTCCAGGGGATGGCCCTCCTGTGATCGAGCATCGGCTTGGCGAGCCCGGCCGTCCGCTTCGCCTGGAGGATCCCCGACTCGGTCACCCCGAAGTGCGCGGCCAGCTCCGCGTTGGACCGCCCCTCGGCCACGAGCCGCCGCAACTCGTCCCGCTCAACATGAGCTCTCCGCCCCATACACCCATCCTGCCTTCACATCGCCCCTGGCGATTCACCAGTCACATGGTCCCGGGGGCCCGACCATCCGTCATCCCGTAGGGTCCTTGCCCGTAGGCGCACTGGAAGCTACCCGGTAGGCGCAGTGGACGGCGGAAGAGTCGCCCAGGCCGGGGGTACGCGTACGCAGGACCCCTCGATCTGCGCTAAGGTTGTTCTCGCTCGCCTAGGTGAGCGGCGGGACGTAGCGCAGCTTGGTAGCGCACTTGACTGGGGGTCAAGGGGTCGCAGGTTCAAATCCTGTCGTCCCGACCAGGTTTCCCCTGGTTGGCAAGGGTGTCACGAGATCACGTGGCACCCTTTCTCGTTGCTGAGTGACAAACTGAGTAACTATGGATCTGATCACTCGAAGATCCGATCCATTGCTTCGGCTCCGCCGAGCAGCACCGGGCGGATCTGCTTGCGGTAGACGGCCTCTGTTACGGCAGTCCCGCTGTGGCCGACGAGCCGAGCGATGTCCTCCAGGGGCACACCGGAGTCCGAGAGCAGTGAGACGAAGCTGTGCCGCATCTCCCGTGGCGTCCAGTCGTCGGCCGGTAGCCCGGCATCCTTGACGATCTTCCGGAAGGCGCGGCGGACGTTGTGGGAGTCGAGGGGAGTGCCGACGAGGGAGGCGAAGACGAGATCGTTTTCCTGCCACTTGTCGCCGGCCTCCTGTCGTTCCCTGTGTTGCTGAGCCCGGTGAAGGATGAACGCTTCCACGCATCGCCTTGGCAGCGCGAGCGATCTGCGTGACCGCCTGGTCTTGGTGTCTCCGCCTTCCCGTACCGAGCGCCACACAGCGATCCACGGGGGCACATCGTTGTCCGGATCACCGACGAGATCCACCTCTGTCCAAGCCAGGGCGCGCAGTTCCTCAGTCCGGGCGCCGATGAGGAGGGACAGGACGACGTAGGCGTACATCCGTCGTACTGCCGGACGGATCGGGCCACCTCTGCGCGGGGGAGGGCTCACACGGTTCGCGGGGCTTCTTCGCCAGACTCGACCCGGGACGGAATCTGGTGTGGCTGGTCTCGCTGAGCAATTCCAACCCGTTCGTGTTCACCGCAACACCGCCTGGGCCTCGGCGTGTTCGTTGGGTACGCAGTGGGTCATCTTGAGCCCGGCGACGTCGCGGGGGCCGTTGTTGCCGAGGTTGGCCAGCCGGGCGCGGTCGTTGTCGGTCAGCGCCTGTTTGGGCAGCGGTTGCAGGTGGCGGACGTCGTCGGGGCGGATGTCCAGGCCCTCGCCGACGCGTAGCCCGAGTTCGTCCTCTATGAGCAGGAGGTGCCAAACCATGCGCTGCTGGGTCTGCGGTTCACATTCGGACAGCAGGGTGACGAGATTTTGCACCAGGTCGTCGCGTTCCCACTGTTCCATCAGCCGGTAGCGCTGCCCGGCCTGCTGGTAGTCGTTGGTGCGGGGGATCCTGGCTCGGGTGAGCCGGCCGGTGATGAGCGGACCCAGTTCGTCATGGTTTGGCTCCTCCGCTTCGGACAGCCCGCCCAGGCCGGAGGGTTCGTAGTTGACGTGCGGGTTGGACCCGCCGGTGTCGACGTAGAAGGCCATCTGGCCGTCGCGCTGGTTGGTGGCCAGATGCTCGGCGTTCTTGGGGCAGTTGACCGGCAGTTGCAGATAGTTCGCGCCTACCCGGTACCGCTGAGTGTCGGAGTAGGAGAAGGTACGCCCGACGAGCATCTTGTCGTCGGAGAAGTCCAGCCCGTCGACGAGCACACCGGTACCGAAGGCGATCTGCTCGTTTTCGGCGAAGAAGTTGTCCGGTATCCGGTTGAGCACGAGCCGGCCGACCCGCTTGGGCGGGAACTCGTTCTCCGGCCAGGCCTTGGTGTCATCGAGCGGGTCGAAGTCGAGCTCGGGGTGCTCGTCGTCGCTCATCATCTGCACCAGCAGCTCCCACTCGGGGTAGTCGCCGCGCTCGATCGCGTCGTACAGGTCCCGGGTGGCGTGCCCGGTGTCACGGGCTTGGATGTACGCGGCGTCGTCCTCGGTGAGGCTCTTGACACCCTGCTTGGGCACCCAGTGGTACTTCACCAGCGATGTTTCCCCGTCGGTGGTCACCCACCTGTAGGTGTTGACGCCGAAGCCCTGCATGTGCCGGTAGTCCGCCGGGATGCCGCGCGGGCTGAACAAGTTGACCAGTATGTGCATCGACTCGGGCATGTGCGCAAGGAAGTCGAAGATCCGCTTCGGCTCCTGCCGGAAGTACACCGGGTCGGGCTTGAACGCGTGGATGAGGTCCGGAAACTTGATCGCGTCCCGGATGAAGAAGACGGCGAGGTCGTTGCCGACCAGGTCCCAGTTGCCCTCCTCGGTGTAGAACTTCACCGAGAACCCGCGCGGGTCGCGGGCGGCCTCCGAGGATTCCCGGCCGCCGATCACCGTCGAGAACCGCACGGCCACGTCGGTTCGCTTGCCCTCTTCCTGGAACAGCTTGGCGCGGGTGAATTGCGCGATCGGCTCGTCACCCCACCTGCCGAAGGCCTCGAAGAAGCCGTACGCGAGCGCCCCGCGGGCGTGCACCACCCTTTCAGGGACGCGCTCCCGGTCGAAGTGGGTGATCTTCTCCAGGAACTGGTAGTTCTCCAACGTCGCCGGGCCGCGCGGGCCCACCGTGCGCTGGTTCTGGTTGTCGTGGACCGGATGTCCCTGACGATTGGTCAGAATGCGCTTCTCCTCGGCCACCGGAGAGCACCCCCTCGATGCGGTGTTACGTCACTTGGGACGGAACCGGGGGCTTGCCGATCAATGATGCTCGGCGTGACAGTGCGGCGTCGTTGCCCGCCGAATCTCCAGCTCTACGTCCCCTGTATGTAGGAAGTGTCCGTCGCGGGCGATAACGCGCCCACTCCGACACCTCGGAATATCCCCTGTCAGTCTAATTGCCGGCATATCGAGGGTGTGCTTCGCCTCGTAGGTAGGAGACCTGAACCCGAGAGATGGCTGTCTCGTTGGAGAAAAAATACGGCAGGCTTAACTACAACAGAGGGTCGGCGCGATCTTTGGCGGTGTCCTGCCTTGGGCCGGGAGAGACCGGGGGTCCTCAAACTTAGGGTCCCGCACCCACGCCATTCGCGATTTACGCCCATCCCGCGGCGGCTGAAGGGATCACCTTCCTGCTGAGGAACACTCCCACCGCCCCAGCTCGCTAGCTGGTTACGCGCGCTGGCACGGGTAGCCGCTGTCGACCGCACCGCCAACTGATGCGTGGCTCTGCGTGACTGTGGACGGTACGACAGCCACGCTCACCAACAACCTTGGCAACTCGATCACAGTGGACCTCGCCACACCGGACTTCGTCTAACTGCGGCCGTAGTACTAAGCCACCGTCAGAGAAAGATCATCCAGCATGCGCGGTGGAACCCTGTGAGAACTTTCTGTACGTCTTCAAGGCGGCCCGGACCGGGCCGCACGCGCCGCCGTCACGGCGCACGCCGCCGCCTCCCGCTGCGCTCCCGGCGGACGACGCGCAAAGACAGCCGGACGGCTGGCGCGGACGAGTGGAGGGGCCGCCGAAGAGCTGTACAGCAACTCGCTTCAGCTCATTGGTCCGGCTGGAGCAGGCCGCCGGCACGCCAGGCGCGGGGCAACCTCATCAGGCGATCACCCGTCCATGCCGTGCCGAGGTTAAAACTCGCTTAGTGACCGTGGAAGGTGCAAGGCACACCCTCCCCGCCCCGGGCTGCCGATTATGCGCGGCGACCGGCCCGCGTCAACCACGGCTGTGACCGCAGGGCAACCAGTGAGCGTGGAAGGTCACCGGGACCTGGAACACGCGAAGCCGCGGTTGACCCAGTCCGGCCGGCAGTCGCGCACTATCGCAGCTATCGGGGGCAGGGAGGGGTGCGGCCACGGTCGCCGAGAGCTGCGGGCGGTCACGGGGGAGGAAAGACAGCATCGACCACCACGATCAGAAATACGATGGCGAGCCCCGTTTCAAAAGAGATGTGGTGAGCACGACCGGGTATCGCGTAGTCGCGATCCGATGTGTAAACGGCGTCGCGCTCCGACACCTGTATCCGTGCTGATCGGAGACTCGGATTTCGACATGCCGGCAGCGGAGAACGCCGGAGCCCTGTCGATCGGCTTCGTCGATGAGCCGTGGAAGGCGCAAACTCTCGGAGAGGCGGGTCCCAACGCGCTGGTGGGCACCATGAGCCAACTCGCTGCCGCAATCACCGACGCCGGGTAGTCAGCGGGGCTAAGGCTCGGCGCGGCCCTGTCCAGTCCCATGAGACGCCTGACTTTTCTGTCTCAGGATATGGGCTGCGGCGGCTTCGGCGATCTATGGAGATAAATGGCTGATTGTCGGTTTTATGGGGGGTATGGACGGGGCATGGCAAATGAACACCACAAGGACGGGCCGGCCGTGGACGATGAGGCTACCTGGCGGAGCGGCTTGATCACCTCGGGCAAGGTCAAGATGAAGATCACCGAGAGAACCGAGGATGCTGGGCGGACGGTGAACGCTTCGCCAGACGACCCACAGTTCCTCCTCGACAGCGACAAGAGCGGCAAGAGCGCTCTCCACAGGCCCTCCTCTCTGCAGCCGAAGGACTGACCTGGATGGCGCACGGCGCCACCGGCCACGACTGGGAGATGGACAAGAGGCGGCGGCTCTCGGTCACCACGCGCATCAACCTCTTCAACGGCGTCGTGGTGACGGTGCTTTGCGCGCTGCTGGCCACAGTGATCCTGGCGGCCGTGCAGTTCCTGGCCAACGCGCACCTCACGGATCAGCTCGCCGCCATCGGCGACCGGGTGGCGACGGAGGTCGAGGCGAACCGGCTGATACGACCGATTCCGACCGGCCCGATCCGCGATATCCAGGTCGTCGACCGGGGCGGCCGGGTCGTCGGCTCGAGCGCGGCTATGTGGGGCAGGCCGCCGATGGCGACGTTCCGGCCGGCCGGCTACCGCGTGACCGCCCATCGCACCCTATGCGACGGCGCCTTCACACAGAGTGGCTGCCACATCGTGGTGGCACAGTGGGCGCACGGGCCGCGCGAGCCCCAGATCGTGTACACCGCCGCGCCACGGATCCCATTCGGGGGCCATCCCGCGCTCGCGGCGCTGGTCGTCGGCGGCTGCGCGCTTCTCGCCGGCGCGGTCCACCGGCTGGCGTGCCAGGGGGTGAGGAAGGCGATGACGCCGGTGCGACAGATCAGGGCCGAGCTCGACGAGATCAACTCGTCCTGTCCAGGACGGCGGGTGCCCGTTCCGGCCGGCGACGACGACATCCACGATTTGGCGGCGAGCGTCAACCGCACACTGGCCCGCCTGGAGGCCGCCATGGAGCAGCAGCGGCGGTTCGCCACCGACGCCTCGCACGACCTGCGCACTCCGATCGCCGCGATGCGGGCGGAGTCCGAGGACGCGCTTCTCGCGCCCGAGAGCACCAGCGTTCCCGACGTGGCCCGCGCGATGCTGCGCAGCCTCGACCGGCTGCAGGCGCTCGTCACCGATCTGTTGGACCTCGCCCGGCTCGACGCCGGGGTGCCGGGGGGTGGGGACGTAGTCGACCTCGCGGACCTCGTCGGAGCGGAGATGCGGAACCGGCCGGCCTCGGCCAAGCGCGTCGCGTGCTCGCTCCAGCCGGGGGTGATGGTCATCGGCGACCGGTTGCGGCTCGGCCGCCTGCTCACCAACCTGCTCGACAACGCCGGACGGCACGCCGAGACCACTGTCACGGTCGTCGTCCGGCTCGACCCCTCGTCCGGCGGCTCTACCGGCGGAGTGGCAGTGCTTGAGGTGACCGACGACGGAGCCGGCATCGAGCCGGACAAGCGTGAACTGGTGTTCCACCGCTTCACCCGCCTGGACGCCGCTCGCAGCAGGGACGCCGGAGGCAGCGGGCTGGGCCTGCCGATCGCCCGCGAGATCGCCGAGGCGAGCGGGGGCACGCTCCGCATCGAGGACAGCCCTCGGGGGGCGCGCTTCGTCCTGCGCCTCCCGTTCGCCACGGCGGACGCGGGCGACGCCTCGCAGGCCGGGCGTCGCCCGCAGGGCCGTCCCGGGCTCGCCGGCCGCTTGGGGCGGCCGGAGGCCCGGCGGAGTTGAGTGGACGGGAACGTCGATCAGGAGGAGGACCTCGGATGCCGGCTGTGGGGTGCGCCGGGTGTACGACGATCCGTCGCCCGAGGACGGGACCCGGGTGCTGGTCGAGGATCTGTTTACGGTAGACCGCTTCTGTGACCGCGGTCCCGCTGTGGCCGACGAGTCGCGCGATGTCCTCCAGGGGGACGCCGGAGTCGGACAGCAGCGAGACGAAGCTGTGCCGCATCTCCCGAGGCGTCCAGTCCTTCGCCGGCAGTCCGGCATCTTTCACGATCTTCCGGAACGCCGGCCGTACGTTGTGGGAGTCCAGGGGAGTGCCGACCACGGAGGCGAAGACGCCACTTCGCGCCTGCCTCCTCCCGCTCGTTGGCCTGCTGCGTCCGGTGCTCTTGGAGGGCCTCAACGCACCGACGAGGCAGCGCGAGGGATCTGTGAGACTTCTTGGTCTTGGTGTCGCCAGCACAGTGGAGCAGGCGGACCGTACGTGCGCTGAGCGTCTTGGCCTTGCCCATGAGCCACCGGTCTACGTCCTCGGCGCTCAGCTCCCGCAGCTTGCGAGCGCCCAGGCCGGGGATGATGTGCTTGTCGCAGAGAGTCCGGTAGTTGGCCACGGTGTTCGGGTCGCGTCCGTGCAGGCCGTAGGTGAGCCAGCTCGTCACGGCGTCGGCGACGGTGTAGTCGGCCGGGCCGCTGGCAAGCCCGTCATCGTGGTCGCGGATGATCTCTTTGAGCTTGGCCTTGGCTTCGGTCTTGGCCTTGCCACTGGCTTTCTTGACGATGCGCTTTCCGGCCGTGCCCCGTGACGACGTCGACGCGGCGATCGCCGCCGCGGTCATGCAGCCGTATCCGAGCCGGCGGTGCACCCGATATCGGCGTGCCCCGCATATGACCGCCAACTGGCGGTCATATGCTCCTTCATCGTGGCCATGTTGCGGTTGTGAGAAGAGTCCGGATTCGCACATGATCGGTGACAGGGCCGATCGCACGGACCGGCAGTACCGTCTTCCCGAAGGTGATTGACATGGCACTTCATCCGAACATCGATCCCGAGTTGGGGGCCGCTCTCCTGGAGTCCCCCCGCCCCTTGGCCGATCTCTCCACTGTGCGGCAGGAGGACCTTCCCGACCTCCGCGTCCAGATGAACGCGATGCGTGCCGCGATGGCCCCGGTCGCGCTTGACGACCGGGTCACGATCGAGGATCGGACGGTGCCCGGCCCGGACGGCGAGCCCGACATCCGGCTACGGATCTATCGTCTCGCCGGCCAGGAAGGGACCGTTCCGGGCATCTACTGGATCCACGGCGGCGGGATGATCATCGGTGACCCCGAGATGGATGACCTGCGAATGGTCGAGTACGTCCTCCAGCTGGGATGCGTGGCCGTATCCGTCGACTACCGTCTCGCGCCCGAGCATCCGCATCCGGCGCCGGTGGAGGATTGCTACGCCGGTCTCGTCTGGACCGCCAAGAACGCCGCCGAGCTCGGCATCGACCCCGGCCGCATCGCGGTGGGCGGGGGCAGCGCCGGAGGGGGCCTCGCCGCCGGCACCGTGCTGCTGGCCCGTGACCGCGGCGGCCCGGCCCTGGCGTTCCAGCTGCTCGTCTGCCCGATGCTGGACGATCGCAACATCACCCCGTCCAGCCAGGAGTTCACCGAGGCGGTCGTCTGGAACCGGGGCGACAATCTCTTCGGCTGGACCGCGCTCCTGGGCGACGCCGCGGGCTCCGACGACGTCTCGCCGTACGCCGCCCCCGCCCGCGCGACCGACCTGTCCGGCCTGCCCCCCGCCTACATCGACGTCGGCGAGCTGGAGGTCTTCCGGGACGAGTGCGCCGACTACGCCCAGCGGCTGGTACAGGCGGGCGTCTCCACCGAGTTCCACCTGTACCCGGGAGCCTTCCACGGCTTCGACGGGCTGATCCCCGGAGCGGAGATCAGCCGCCGGGCCGCCACCGAGCGGGTGGTCGCGCTGCGCCGCGCGCTGCTTCGCTGATCTCGGGGCGGAGCCGTACCAGCTGGAGGGCCAGGTGCGCACGGAGCCGACCCGCGGAGTCGGCGAGGGAAAAGCCCAGAACGGCCTCGGCCCGTGCGATGCGCGCGGCCAGCGAGCTGTGATGCAGATGCACGGCGACGGCCGCCCGGCGCACCGACCCCTCCGCGCACAGCGCCCGCACCGCCTCCATCGCCTCGGCCCCGTACGGCCGGCGTGAGAGCTCCTCGACGGCTCGCACGTCGGCCAGGCCCGCGATCGCCTCCTCCGGCACATGTGCCGCGAACAGCGCGAGAGCTCCGAGATCGGCCCAGTTCACCACCCGGTCCGCCGGGTGCGGGCCGGTGAACCGCAGGGCGATCCGCGCGCCCGCCCACGACTCCGCGACGGCCGCCCCGCGCGCCGACGGCCCGATGCCGACCCGCCACGTTCCGGGCAGCCGGTCCGTGATTTCGGACAGCGGCTCCACGATCTCACGCAGCCGCTCCACGCCGAGGCTCACCAGCACCGCCACGACGTCGCCCATCCGGGCGGCCCTCGCGTGGTACCCGCCCGCGCGCAGGTGGGTGACCGCCGGGGTGCCGTCGTCACGGTCGCCGGCGGACGGCGTGGCGAGGACCCACAGCTGAGCGGCCGGGCCGAAGCCGAGCAGCCGCAGAGCCCGTGTCAGCTCGGCCTCTCCGGTGTCGGCGGACAGGACCAGCTCCACCAGGGCCGGATCGTCGCCTACCCGCGCCTGGGCGGCCGCCCTCTCGAGCGCGACCTCGGCCGCCCCGGCGAAGCGCTCCAGCACGATCTCGTCGAGCCCGTGCGCCTGCCCCTCGCGTTCCATCCACACAACGCCGAGTGCCGAGCCGAGCGCGCGCCGGGCCGCCGACTCGGGCGGTGGCGCGGACCGCTCGGCGACTCCGCCGGGCAACACCCGCATCCGCCTGTCCGTGACCGAGTCGACGAGACCGACGGGGCACTGCGCCAGCCGCGCGGTCGCCTGCAGCAGCACCGAGACGCTCGCGTGGTCTCGCATCAGCGAGTCGAAGTACGAGATGACGCGGACGGCACTCTCCGCGTCGGCGTCCAGAGTAGACAAACGCAGCAGTAATCCCTGCACGGCTTCACATTATGCTCCGCTCAGACCCAATGCCACACACGCTAAATTGATCATGAAGCCAAGGTCAGTTCGGGGAGTTGGCGAGGCTGATCGTGGCGGGACCCGCGTGGCGTACGCCCACGTCGCCGGGCTTCTTGACTCAACGACACCGCGTCCGCCAACCGGCCCGCAGGCCGCTCCTCGATCTCCGCCACGATCACGAACCGTAGTGGATCTCCAGGAAACGGAGGGCTGACCACGACCCGACCACCCCATCGCCGCACGTCAAACGATGATCAACTTAGGCTGAGTGGCATTGAATCAGGGCTACAGCATGCAACCCTGGCATATAGGGGCGTCAGGCGAGAGAGCGTTATGGTCGTGACCATGGACCCCAGTAAGGGACAGAACGGCCGCGTGCATCAGCTTGATGCTTGGGACAAGTTCGCCCGCGCATTCCTCGTGCTCTGCGTCATAGGCCTGGCGGTGGTCTTCTTGGGTGGATTGATATACGCCATGCTTACACCGTGGCCAATGCCATGATGTCGCAAGGCGAGCATTGTGAGCCGCCCCGAGCCTTCCGGACAGTGGCCCCACTAAGGTTGGGGTCGTCTGGAAAGGAAGATGGTTGTCGCGGAATCGTAGGAACTTCTCGCCTGAGTTCAAGGAAGAGGCCGTGAAGCTGGTGATCGAGACATCTCGTCCGGTCGCCCAGGTGCCGGTCACCGGTGGCCAGCTCGGGGACGTACTTGTAGATCGTGGAGCGGCTGACGCGCAGTAGCCGGGCGATGGAGCTGACGGTGGCGTCGGGTTCGGTGAGGAGCGCGCGGGCGTGGCGGACCTGCTCGGGCGTCATCGCCGGGGACCGGCCAAGCCGCTGGCCCCCGGGCGCGGGCGGCGACCAGGCCCTCGCGGGTGCCCTCCGACCGTTTCAACCAGTTACGGGACAGCCTTTAGGCTTGAACTACCTTGTGGCCGAGCATCACGTTGTACTTGCCGTGCATGACGTCGAGCCGGTACAGACGGGCGGGATACGCCAGCACGTCCGCGAGGAGGTCGGAGCGAAGGAAGTTGCGGCCTCCGGGGCCCATGTCGTGGGTGTGGCGGGCCTTCGCGTCCGGGAACGCTTCGAAAATTCCGAAGACGGTCTTCGAGAAGCGCAGCGCGAACCACGGGCCAGTACCCGGCTCGTCATCCACTCCAGCGTTGATGTCCTCGAGGAACTTCTTCAGCTCACCCTCCTTGCCCGGCTTCGCCTCAAGGTGGATGTAGTAAGCCTTGTGCCCAGGGGTGTCGTCTTCGCCGAGGACAACAAACCCCGGGTGCTCAGAATCGTCCGCCTTCAGATTCTGCGCCGGGTCAGGGCCGGGAACGAGTGGACCCTTGGTCGTTTCGACATCTTCGCTCATGATGATTCACTCATTTCGGTCGCGCGATGAGCTACTCGCTTCGGCGAATGAGCGTTATTCGCTACGCCCTGCCGATCATGTTATGCCTCCAAGGTAACAACCGCTGGAGTCGGCGCGGCGGTGCACGGTGATCTGTGGGCGGATCGGGTCGGGCCGACTCCGGCGACTACACCGTCCAGCAGATCGCCGAACCCGCCGGTTCTGCTCCACCGCAGCGTGTCGGACCCGCGCCGGAAGACGACCACCTTCCCTCCGTCGCGGGCCGACACCCGCAGGTCGCGCATGGGGACCGTCAGACTTCTTCGACGCTGCTCGGCTCACGCCGGGACAGATCGATACCGAGCTCCTCCGCCGCGCGGAAGACGTCCTCGTCGGTGTCGCGCATCTCGATGGACATGCCGTCGCTGGAGAGCACCTCGACGTTGAGGCACAGCGACTGCATTTCCTTGATGAGGACCTTGATGGACTCCGGGATGCCCGGCTCGGGGATGTTCTCGCCCTTGACGATCGCCTCGTAGACCTTCACCCGGCCGAGAACGTCGTCGGACTTGATCGTCAGCAGCTCCTGCAGGGCGTAGGCGGCGCCGTAGGCCTCCAGAGCCCAGACCTCCATCTCACCGAAGCGCTGGCCACCGAACTGGGCCTTACCGCCGAGCGGCTGCTGGGTGATCATGGAGTAGGGGCCGGTCGACCGGGCGTGGATCTTGTCGTCGACCAGGTGGAGGAGCTTCAGGATGTACATGTAGCCGACCGCGATGGGATAGGGGAACGGCTCGCCGGAGCGGCCATCGAACAACCGGGCCTTGCCGCTGCGCTGCACCAGCCGATCCCCGTCGCGGTTGGGGACGGTGCTGTCGAGCAGCCCGACGATCTCTTCCTGATGGGCGCCGTCGAAGACCGGGGTGGCCATGTTGGTGCGCGGTGCGACCTTCTCGAAGCCCTTGTCGCGCAGCCGTTCGGCCCAGGCCTCCTGGACGCCGGAGATGTCCCAGCCTCTGGCGGCGATCCAGCCCATGTGGGTCTCCAGCACCTGGCCGACGTTCATACGGCCGGGCACACCGAGGGGGTTGAGGATGATGTCGACCGGGGTGCCGTCCTCCAGGAACGGCATGTCCTCGACGGGCAGGATCTTGGAGATGACGCCCTTGTTGCCGTGGCGGCCGGCCAGCTTGTCGCCGTCAGTGATCTTACGCTTCTGCGCCACGTAGACGCGGACCAGCTCGTTGACGCCCGGGGGAAGCTCGTCGCCCTCCTCGCGGGAGAACACGCGCACCCCGATGACCTTGCCCCGCTCGCCGTGCGGCACCTTCAGCGAGGTGTCACGCACTTCACGGGCCTTCTCGCCGAAGATCGCGCGCAGCAGCCGCTCCTCCGGCGTCAGCTCGGTCTCACCCTTCGGGGTGACCTTGCCGACCAGGATGTCACCGGGCACCACCTCGGCGCCGATCCGGATGATCCCGCGCTCGTCGAGGTCGGCCAGGACCTCCTCGGAGACGTTGGGGATGTCCCGGGTGATCTCCTCGGGACCCAGCTTGGTGTCGCGGGCGTCGACCTCGTGCTCCTCGATGTGGATCGAGGACAGCACGTCTTCCTGCACCAGCCGCTGGGACAGGATGATCGCGTCTTCGTAGTTGTGACCCTCCCACGGCATGAACGCCACGAGAAGGTTCTTGCCCAGCGCCATCTCACCGCTGTCGGTGCACGGACCGTCGGCGATCACCTGCCCGGCCTCCACCCGGTCGCCTTCGGCGACGATGGGCTTCTGGTTGAACGAGGTGCCCTGGTTGGAACGCTTGAACTTCGCCACCCGGTACGTCGTCCGCGTGCCGTCGTCGTTCATGACCGTGATGTAGTCGGCGGAGACCTCCTCGACCACGCCCGCCTTCTCTGCGCTGACCATGTCACCCGTGTCGGTGGCGGCCCGGTATTCCATGCCGGTGCCGACCAGCGGCGCCTCGCTCTTGAGCAGCGGCACCGACTGGCGCATCATGTTGGAGCCCATGAGCGCGCGGTTGGCGTCGTCGTGCTCCAGGAAGGGGATCATCGCGGTGGCCACCGACACCATCTGGCGGGGCGACACGTCGATGTAGTCGACCTCCTCGGCCCGCATGAGTTCGGTCTCGCCACCCTTGGTGCGGACCAGGACGCGAGCCTCGGCGAACGTGCCGTCGGGGTTGACCACCGTGTTGGCCTGCGCCTTGACGTAGCGGTCTTCCTCGTCGGCGGTGAGGTAGTCGATCTGTTCGGTCACCTTCCCGTCGACGACCTTGCGGTAAGGCGTCTCGATGAAACCGAAGGCGTTGAGCCGGGCGTAGGAGGCCAGCGAACCGATCAGGCCGATGTTGGGGCCTTCAGGGGTCTCGATCGGGCACATCCGGCCGTAGTGGGACGGGTGCACGTCGCGTACCTCGAAGCCGGCCCGCTCACGGGACAGACCACCGGGGCCCAGCGCGGACAGACGCCGTTTGTGCGTCAGGCCGTCCAGCGGGTTGGTCTGGTTCATGAACTGGGACAGCTGCGAGGTGCCGAAGAACTCCTTCATGGACGCCACGACCGGGCGGATGTTGATCAGGGTCTGCGGCGTGATCGCCTCGACGTCCTGCGTGGTCATGCGCTCGCGGACGACGCGCTCCATGCGGG
>JAOPYI010000237.1 GCA_025964675.1 Sphaerisporangium sp.
CGGCCGTGGAAGCCTCGCGGGGAGGAATATGGAGGTTTCCACATGCCGAGCAACCCTTTGGGGCGCTGGACGGGCACCGGAAAAGGTGGGGCTAAATGACGGAGTACGACGAGACCGCGCCAGTCCTCATCGTCGGCGGCGGGTACGCGGGGCTGGCGTCCTCGCTGTTCCTGTCGCATCACGGCGTGCGCTCGGTGCTGGTGGACCGCCATCCGGCCGTGTCGATCCAGGGCCGCGCGCGGGGGATCAACCAGCGGACCATGGAGATCTACCGCCCGCTCGGCATCGAACCGGGCATCAGGGAGGCGGGCCGGCCCTTCGATGAGGAGGCCGGCGTGGTCCGTTGCGAGACCCTCGCCAGCGAGTGGAACTGGATCCTCGAGGAGGACACCAGGAAGGCGTTGCCGGAGCTGACCGCCTGCGAGTTCGGCATGGCCGACCAGCGCAGCGTGGAGCCGATCCTGATCGGCGCCGCGCGCGCCAGGGGTGCCGACATCCGGTTCAACACGCAGTGCGTCTCGGTCGAGGTGGACGCCGGCGGTGTGACGGCGGTGACGGAGGATCGCGACAGCGGGCGGCGGCGCACCCTTCGGTCGGACTACCTCATCGCGGCCGACGGCTTCCGCGGCAGGATCGGCGGCCGGCTCGGCATCGGCCGCCCCGGGCCGGGGGTCACCCAGAACTGGGTGACCTTCATCATCGAGGCCGACCTGTCGGAGATCGTGCGCAAGAGGGCGATGTTCTGGATCGTCGTCAACCCCGAGATCGGGCTCGGCTCGTTCCTCACCACGGCCGTCCCGAACCAGTGGGCGGTCAGCTTCACCTACGACCCCGCGAAGGAGTCGGCGGCCGACTTCACGCCCGAGCACTGCGCCAAGGTGGCGAGGGCGGTCATCGGCCAGGACATCGACGTCAGGATCCTGGACATCGCGGCCTGGGAGGAGGCGGTCGGTGTCGCCGACCGCTTCCGCGGCGGCCGGGTCTTCCTCGCCGGGGACGCCGCGCACGTGTGGCCGCCTGCCGGAGCGATGGGGGCGAACGCCGCCGTGCAGGACGCCCACAACCTGGCCTGGAAGCTCGCCGCCGCGATCGGCGGCTGGGCGTCCGACGGCCTGCTCGACTCCTACGAAGCGGAGCGCCGGCCCGTCGCGAGGGCCCTGGCGGACATCACCGTACGGCGCCAGCAGGCCAGGTTCGGCGACACACCGGACGGGGACGACGTGGACGACACGCTGTGCACCCTCGGCCAGCGCTACCGGTCCACGGCGGTGATCGGCGCCGAGCACGACACGGTGTACGGTGACAAGCTGGAACAACAGGCCGCCCCCGGCACGCGCGCCCCGCATCTGTGGCTCGACCAGGACGGCGACCGGATCGCCGTGCACGACCTCTTCCACGACGCCTTCGTCCTGCTCACGGGATCGGCCGGCACCGCGTGGACGGCCGCGGCGGGCGAGGTCGCCGGCCGCACGCCCGTACCGCTGCGGGCCTACCGCGTCGGCCCCGCTTCGGCCGGAGTCGACCTGGTCGATGTCGACGGCAACTGGCGGCCTCGCTACGACCTCGGCCGTGACGGCGCGGTGCTCATCCGCCCCGACGGTTACGTGGCCTGGCGGAGCGCCTCCCCGGCCGCAGAGCCCGCGGCGCTTCTCGAAGGCGCGCTCCGCCAGGTGCTCGGCACGGCGAGCTGACCCCGCGCGCGCGTCGAAGGCGTCCCGGCCACCACGGGTCTCACCCGAACACGGGAGTGCCGTCGTGGCCGGGACACCTGTACGACAAGGACAAGCCCCCTCGCCCCGGCTGCCGGCGGTCCGGAAGGACATCCGCGTCCAGGGCCAGAGGGCTTCGTCGTCCCCGGCCGCCGGTCCAGCCCGGATCGGCGGCGAGGGACGCGGCCTCAGCCGGCGACCTCCATCTGGGCCATCATCCCCATGCCGGAGTGGTCGATGAGATGACAGTGGTAGAGGTAGCGGCCGGCGTACTGGTCGAACCTGACCTTGAAGCGGACGGTGCCGCCCGGCCTGATCACGATCGTGTCCTTCCATCCGGTCTCGTGCCCGCTCACCGGAATGCCGTCGCGGTCGAGCACCTGGAAGTGCACTCCGTGCAGGTGCAAGTTGTGCGAGATGGGCGGTAGCACGCCCGGGTTGCTGATCTCCCAGATCTCGGTGTCGCCGAGCCTGACCTGCTGGTCCACACGGTCCATGTCGAACGTCTTGCCGTCGAGCTCGAACATGCCGGTCTGGAAGTTGAGCTTCATGACGATCTTCCTCGTGACCGCCGCGGCACCGAGGTCGGGCAGAGGGTCGCGCAGTTGGTCCGGCACCCGGCTGTAGTCGCGGGCGCCGCGGACGACATCGAACCGCATCACGTTCTTCGAGGCGTCGGTAGCGCCGTAGGTGTTCTCCAGCACGATCTGGGTTCCGATCGGATACCTGGAGAAATCAACCACCAGCTCCACCCGCTCGGCCGGCGCGAGGGTGACGCTCGTCGCCGGGATCGGAGCGGGAAGCATTCCGCCGTCCGAGGCGACCTGCAGCATCTCCCCGCCGTCACTCAGCCTGAGTGAGAAGAACCGCTCGTTGGCGCCATTGGCCACGCGCAGCCGGTACTTGCGCGCCGCGACCTCGAAGTACGGCTGCGGTCGCCCGTTGACGAGGACGGTGCCGCGCCCGGCGAAGTCGCCCATGACGAAGACCATCTGCCCGCTGTCGTCGAACCGCGCGTCGCGGAGCATCAGCGGCACGTCGTACTCACCGGACGGCAGCCCCAGCAGGGTCTCGTTGACATCGCTCAGGAGGTAGAAGCCCGCCAGGCCGCGGTAGACATGCTCGGCCTCGCGATGGTGAGCGTGATCGTGGTACCAGAGGGTCGAGGCCTCCTGCCGGTTCGGATAGGTGTAGACGCGGGAGGCTCCCGGCGCGATCGGGTCCCGGGGATGGCCGTCGCTGGGGGTCTGCACGTGCGCGCCGTGCAGGTGCACCACGGTCTCCTCCGCCAGCGTGTTGACATGGGTCACCTGGACCTCGCGGCCGGAGAACGCGCGGATCGTCGGTCCCGGGAACAGGCCGTTGTACCCCAGCACGGTCGTCGTGACTCCGGGGAAGATCTCGACGTCGGCCTGGCGGGTCATGATCGCGTAGTAGTCGGTCGTCAGCGTGCGGCGTACGGGGCTAAGCACGGGCGGAACGGCGAGAGGCACTGAGAACGGCAGAGCGGCCGTCGGGGCCGTGGCCTGGGTCGACGCCATGGCCATACGCGCTCCCGGAATGAGAAGCGCCGCCGATCCCAATGCCCCCAGTTTGATCGCATCCCTTCGTCCCAGCATCCGACTCCCTTTCTCTCATCACGGACTCAACGTGCGCACCCTCTCCCTGCCGGTTCGAAAGTTGATCGAGAGCATCTCGACGGGCCTCGCTCAGCGCCCGCCGGCGGTGTGGATGACCTCGCCGTTGACGTTGCCGTTGGCGTCCGAGCAGAGGAAGACGATCAAGCGGGCGACCTCGTCCGCGGTGCTCAGGCGGCCGCTCGGGGTCTCCTGAGCGGCCCGCTCGAGCAGCGCGGGGTCCACCGCGTCGAGGCTCTCCGTGAGCGTGCCTCCGGGCGCGACCACGTTCGCGAGCACGCCGTCACGGGTCCACATCAGTGCGCGTACGAACCCGTGCAACGACGCCTTGGCGGCGCTGTAGAGCTCCGAGCCCGGGTTCCCGTACGTGGCGGTGATCGAGGACAGCATGACGATGCGCCCCCAGCCGCGCTCGCGCATCCCGCCCAGGGCCTGCCGCACGGTCCACATGTGGCCTTCGACGTTCTCGCGGAACCGGTCGAGCCAGTAGTCCATGGGAAAGTCCTGGTACGGGGGCATCTCTTCCGGGTTGGTCCACACCCATGTCTGCGCGTTGGCCACGACGACGTCGACCCCGCCCCAGCGGTCCTCGACCGCGCTCACCGTCTCCTTGATGGAGTCGGGATCGGCGAGGTCGTACCGCAGGGCGCACGCCCGGTCGTCGCCACCCAGCTCCTCGACGATGCGCTTGGCCACTGCGTCGGAGGTGTGATAGGTGATGGCGACCCGTGCGCGCTCCTGGGCGAACATACGCGCGGTGGCGAGGCCGATCCCGCGGGTGGCGCCGGTGATCAGTACGCGCTTGTCTTCCAGGCCAAGGTCCATTGCGTATTCCTCACGGTCTCGCTGCTCGGCTTCGAGGACATGCCAACCATCAATTTCCGTCAGCGGGCTCGAGAGCGGCTCGGGCGGCCAGCCGCGCACGCCGCAACGTGCTCCAGTAGGCGTCAAGCAGGCGCCGGTACCTTCCCCACCGGGACTTCTCGCCGCGACGAAGGAAGACCGATGCTGCACGAAGAACTCATGGAGATCAGGGACCCGGTACTACGGAAGGTGCAGGACCATCCCTTCTGGTCGGGTCTGCGTGACGGTTCACTACCTGGCGAGTCGCTCGCCTATTTCGTCCAGCAGGACACCGGGTACCTGCTCCCCGCCTACGCCCGCGCGCTGGCCCGGTGCGCGGCCGCCGCCCCGGACGACGCGGACACGTTCCTGCTCGGGCAGTCGGTCGCCGGCACGCTGATGGCCAGGGACAAGCTGCGCCAGGCCTACACCGGCCTGGCCGGCCGGCTCGGCCTGCCGGAGCTCGGTGCGCAGCCGCTTCTGGATCCGGCGACGCACGCGCACACCTCGTTCTTCGCCGCCGCGAGCGCGAGGTCGTTCTACGCCGGCATCGGCGCGCTGCTCCCCATGGTGTGGTTCAACGCCGAGGTGTCCGACAGCCTGAAGGAGAACGCCTCTCCCGGCTCCCGCTACCTGCCGTGGATCGAGGTCTACCACCCGGGCGAGTCCTACGGGTACGCGGTGCGGGCGTTCCTGGACATGGTCGACCGGGCCGGCGAGAGCTGCTCGGCGTGGCAGCGCGAGCTGATTGTCGAGCAGTTCTCCATCAGCATCCGTTACGAATGGGCATTCGCCGAATGCTGCACTCAACAGCCCTCGTGGCCGGTTTGACACATACATCCTTGGCACGAAGCAGCCGACGAGAAAGGTCGCCAGCGAGATGAGCATCCAAACTCCCATTCCATACCCTTTCCAGTGGACGCCCCCGATGGAGGTCCCCGAGGGGCTACGGGGCCTGCGAGAGAAGGCCCTCGTCGAGGTCACGCTGCCGAGCGGTGACACGGCCGTCATGGTGACCCGGTACAAGGACGTCAGGAAGCTGTTCGCCGACGAACGGCTGAGCAAGAACATCGCCAGGCCTGGAGTCGCGAGGATCTCCGCCGACAACGAGCTGTTCGTCGACCCCGAGATCGACGCCGACCCGCCGGACCACACGCGGATGCGCGGCCTTGTGACCAAGGCGTTCACCGCGCGCCGGATCGAGCTGCTGCGCCCGTTCGCGCAGGCCACCGCCGATGAGCTGCTGGACCAGATGGCGGCTGGCCCGAGGCCGACCGACCTGAACGAGGCGCTGGCGTTCCCGCTGCCGATCCTGGTGATCTGCAAGCTGCTCGGCATCCCCCCGGAGGACAGGACCAAGTTCCGCAGCCTGGTGGACGGGTTCCTCTCGGTGACCAAGCTGCCGCCGGACGAGGTCGAGGAGTCCCGCAAGGGCCTGTGGGCCTATCTCATCGACCTGATCGCCTCCAAGCGGGCGAACCTGGGCGACGACCTGATCAGCGCTCTCATCAAGGTCCGGGACGAGGACGACAACCGGCTGTCGGAGCACGAGCTGCACTTCTGGACGCAGAGCCTGCTCATCGCCGGCTACGTCACCACGGCGAGCCAGATCGGCACCGGCACCGCGGTGCTGCTGCACCGCCGGGACCTGGTCAAGGAGATCCAGGCCGACTACTCGCTGGTGCCGTCCGCGGTGGAGGAGCTGCTGCGGACGCAGATCATGGGCTCCTCGATCGGCACCCTGCGCTACGCGGTGACCGACATCCCGCTGTCGGACGGCACGGTCATCAAGGAGGGCTCCAGCGTCCTGCTGTCGGAGGAGTCCGCGAACATGGACGAGAGCGTCTTCACCGACCCGTTCCGGCTCGACATCCGCCGCGAGGACAACCACCACATGACGTTCGGGGCCGGCATCCACTACTGCGTGGGCGCGGCGCTGGCCCGGATGGAGCTGCAGGTGGCGACCGAGAGCCTGCTGCGGCGGTTCCCGGACGTCCGCCTCGCTGTTCCGGCCGAGGACCTGCCGCGGGGTCTCGGCGGATTCATGGAGGGATTCAGCGACATCCCGGTCGTCTGGTGACCGGATTCGGCGCCGGTTTCCCGTTGAATTCACGGGCGCCTTTTGCGCGGTGGTGGCGCGGCGCACGCGTGCACGAGAAACCGGCCCTGCCGTAATGGAAGTGCGCCGGTTTTCCGAGGGCGTGGCCGACTCTATTGCAAGGATGCGCGGGCACGCCCGTGGAGACGGATCCTCCGGACGATTTCGAGATCTCCCCCATGCGTTTCCGCCGGCGCGGCGACGCGGGCGCCCCCGCGGCATTGTGAAGGTGGACGGATGACTGACGGGAACGCGGCAGCCGAGCGGCGCACCGCTCTCATCACCGGAGCCAACCGCGGTATCGGCCGCGCGGTCGCCGCCGAGCTTTACCGCCGGGACCTACGGGTGGTGGTCACAGCGCGCGACGCCGACGCGGCACGCGAGGCGGCCGCCGGAATCGGCCCCGGCGTCCTCTGGCACGCGCTGGACGTCACCGATCCGGACGGCGTCAGCCGGCTCGGCAAGGAACTCGGCCCGGTCGACGTGCTGGTGTCCAACGCCGGCGTCCTGCTGGACGGGGGCACCGACGCGCTGTCGGTGCCGCTCGAGCTCGTCGAGGAGACGCTGCGGGTGAACCTGCTCGGGTCGTGGCGGGTGACGCAGGAGTTCATCCCGCCCATGGTCGAGCGGGGGTGGGGGCGCGTGGTGCTGATCTCCAGCGGCACGACCGCCGAGTTCGGCGGCGCCCTGTTCGCGGGCGCTCCCGGCTACTCGCTGTCGAAGAGCGCGCTGAACGGGCTTACCACGCTGCTGGCCTCCCAGACGGCGGGTTCGGGGGTGCTGGTGAACGCGGTGAACCCAGGACGGGTGCGCACCAGGATGATGCCGAACCAGCAGACCCTTCCCGAAGACGCGGCCCGGTTCATCGCCGACGTGGCGACCCTTCCAGCCGACGGGCCGACCGGGCGATTCCTCACTGAGAAGCGCGGCCAGGGCTGAGGCTCGCGTCCTAGCAACAGGAGACGGCATGGAATTCGACCTGTCCGGTAAGAAGGCCGTGGTCACCGGGGCCGGAGCCGGGATCGGGCTGGCGGTCGTGCGGGCACTCGCCTCCACGGGCGCCGACGTGCTCGGCGGCGCGCGCACCATCACCCCGGAGCTGCTCGCCGCCACGCCCCACACGTTCGAGGTAGACCTCATGACCACCAAGGGGCCCCGGCTCCTGGTGGAACGGGCGCTCGCGGACTTCGGTGGCGTCGACGTACTCGTCAACAACGTCGGCGGTGGTGTGAAACTGGCGGCCGGCTTCCTCGACATCGAGGACGACGTCTGGCAGCACGCCTTTCAGCTCAACGTCCTGACCACGATACGGGCGACCCGCGCGGCGCTGCCCAGCCTGGTCGAACGCAAGGGGGCCATCATCAATATCGGATCGATGAACGCGACCATGGTGGATCCCCGGCTCGGCCACTATTCGGCGGCCAAGGCCGCCCTCGCCAACATCGGCAAGGCGTTGTCGGCGGAGTTCAGCTCGCAGGGGGTCCGCGTCAACACGATCTCCCCCGGGCCGGTGCGTACCCGGCTCTGGACCAACCCGGAGATCGCGCGGCGAGCCGGGGTGACCCCGGAGGAGTTCGTCGCGATGGTGCCCAAGATGGCCGGGCTGTCCACCGGCGAGATGATAGAACCCGACGAGGTTGCGGCCCTGGTGCTGCTGCTGGCGTCCGGCAAGGTGCGCAGCGTCACGGGCTCGGACTACACGATCGACGCCGGAATGGCTCCTCCGGCGCACTACAACCGCCCGACATGAACCGTCACCGCCGCGCGCCGGGGGCCTTCCGGGGGCGGTGGAACGGATCGGTGGAGACGCCAAGCGCGCAGGCCGGGGTCTGGTGACCGCCCGGGCATGACGAAGCCCTCTGTCCTGGAAAGCTCGGGAGTCCTCGGGACTCCCCGGCGGCCGGGAAGAGGGCTTCGTCATGCGTGTGGAGGCGACACTGCGGGAGCGCGCCCGCCCGCCGCTCCGGGCACCGGTGGAAGCTGAGGGCCTCCGAAGCCGCCGCGAAGACCACCTTCCGTCAGGTCCATGAATATCCGTCAGGATCCGATCGTCCGGGGAACGTGAGAACTTGACTGAAGCGCAGAGAATTTCCCGACAAAGCCGTGTCAGGCCGATGCGTTTGTGTTATCCAACCGCCGTCGCCCGTTTACCGCTCGTTGATCAGATACCGGGCGGGAGGTCGCCGACGCGTGTCCCACGCCGGTCGAACACCGCCGCAAAGGCGCGGCCCAGGGTCGCCCAATACAGGGAGGGCTCCGAAAAGAACCCCGCGCGCGGCCGCCGATCGGGGTCACCCGGGATCGGGGGCCGGCCGGTCCGCGACGCGTGAAATGCAGAAACCCGCGCCCATCAGGAGACATGTCTGCGCGACGCCACGGCGGGAAAACGGACACAATTCCCGGCGGGTCCCAAACAACTCAGCGTGGCTCGCCGCGGCGAGCCACCGCGGATCACGCTCCGCTGATATCGGCATCACACTCCGCACAGTCTTCGAACACATCCAATATCCCTCGGGAGCAATCCCTTGTCAGAAAGGCCCGCACACTCCTTGCGGAGATATTGAAACGAGGAAGAATGCGGCTAGGCTTGACCACGTGTCAACGCGGGCACCACAGTCACCATCGCCATCAGCCGACTACAGGCTGTGCGGATATCCGCCGGGCAAACCCCCTTGACCCGGTCGCCGCCACAGTGAGCGGTCATCAGGCACCGCGGGACTCACGTCCCGCCAGGGGAGAGGCGAATCCAAGCCGCCCCACCGAGTCAGCAGTTCGAGGGCGAGACGAACCACCCGCCGTGATCATGAACGATTAAGGCCGGGCGGCATCTCGAAACGGGGAAGAAACGGGGATGAAACGGGGAATGAAAACGACAACGAGGTCAACTGGGCTTCGAGTGTCCTTCTAGCGGGCCGAGGTTAGCATCCTAGGCGTGTGCTCATTGTGAACATATGTGAACATATGTGATCGGAGGGGGCAAAATGGGTTTCTGCATTCTCGGTCCGCTAGCCGTTACCCATGAGGGCCGGGATATAACTCCGACGGCACCGAAAGTCCGTCAAGTCCTAGCCTTTCTGCTGGTGCGCAGGAATCAGATTGTTCAGGTCAGCGAATTCGTCGATGAGCTGTGGAGCAGCCATCCACCGGATAGCGCGATGACAACTCTCCAGACCTACATCTACAAGCTCAGAAAAGACGTGCTGGACCCTTCCGGGCTGGCTCGCCTGCACACCCAGCCGTCCGGCTACCTTCTTGACGTAGCCGACGACATCATCGACGTCTGTGGCTTCGAGCGGATGTCACGGCAGGGCCGCCTCGCGCTGGAGAGCGGCGACCCGCTGCGCGCCAGCGAGCTGCTGTCAGAGGCGCTGACCCTCTGGCGCGGCCAGGCGCTCGTCGGCGTCACCGCGGGCGAGATCCTTTCCGCCCACGTCACCCGCCTGGAGGAGAACAGGCTACGGGCACTGGAGATGCACATTGAGGCCGACATGCAGCTCGGCCGCTACCAAGAGCTCATCAGCGAACTCAAGGTGCTCGTCTACACCTATCCGCTCCACGAGCGCTTCCACGGGGACCTGATGACCGCCCTGAACCGGTCCGGGCGCCGGTACGAGGCACTGGAGGTCTACCGGCAGTTACGCGGGGTGCTGATCGACGAGCTGGGGCTCGAGCCCTCCGCCTCCATGCAACGCCTCCACCAGTCGCTGCTCAGCGCCGACTCGGGCGATCCGGCCAAGCGCAGGCAGGCGCCGCCGTCGGCCCCGGCCACGCGTTATGCCGCCACCCTTACCGTCCCAGCGCAGCTACCGCCAGATATATCCGACTTCACCGGACGCGAGGAGCCGTTGAAGCTGGTCCGCCAGATACTCTCCGAGCGCCAGGACAACAGCACCACAGCCCGCGCGGTTTCCATCTGCGGCATGGCCGGGGCGGGGAAGACGACCCTGGCACTGCACGCCGCGCACATCGACCGGGCGCAGTACCCCGACGGGCAGCTCTTCGCGGACCTGCGCGGCGCCTCGGCCAACCCGACCGCGCAGACCGACATCCTCGCCGGCTTCCTGCGCGCCGTGGGCGTGCCCGAGCACCAGATCCCGCCCAGCCTGGAAGAACGCAGCAACCTCTTTCGCACATGGAGCAACGGCCGGCGGGTCCTCGTCGTGCTGGACGACGCACGCGGCGCCTCCCAGGTCGCCTCGCTCCTTCCCGCCACACCCCAGTGCACAGTCATGATCACAAGCCGCGGGGGCATGCAGAGCCTGCCCGGCGTCCAGTCAATCGAACTCGGCGTCATGAACCCGGCCGAAGGCGTGGAACTGCTCGGCCGCATCATCGGCAACAGCCGGGTGGCCGCCGAGCAGGAACAGGCCGAAAGAATCGTCGACCTGTGCGGGCACCTGCCGCTGGCGCTGCGATGCGTCGGCGCCCGCCTGGCCGCCGCACGGACCTGGCCACTACAGAAGATGGCGGCACTCATCGAGTCCGGTCCGGCTCCCCTGGACCAGCTGCGGTTCGCGGAGTTCGACGTGCGGGCCGACTACGACGACACCTACTTCCGGCTCGATCCCCACGACCGCAGCGCCCTACGTCTGCTCAGCCTGCTGCCCCCACAGGACTTCACCGCCGACACGGCCGCCGGCCTGCTCGGCAACGGCGCCGACGCCGTAGAGGCCCAACTCACCCGTCTGGTCAGCTGCCACCTTCTCGACGTCAGGCGAGAAGACGGCTCCGACGGCATGCGATACGAGATGCACAAGCTCACCCGGCTCTATGCGAGAGAACGACTGAACCGCGAGTTCATCCAGCCCGAGATGAGCCTTCCCCCGCAGCACGACTACTCCACCTGAGTCAAAGCCTGGAGAGAGACATCTCTCCAGGGGTGTCGGGCCCGGTCCCGGCCGGCGGTCAGAGACGTGCCGGCCGGCATACGGCAGACGCCTTCAGGCTCAATAGGGTCTGGGGGCACGGGGCTGGAGCGGGCGGCGGAGCAACCAGTCCCAGAAGGTACGGCGGGGGCCACGGACGACTATCCGGCCGCTTTGTATGCTGCCCGACACGCTGACCAGCAACTTGATCGGCACGCCGGGCTGGCGTCGCGCGCGCTGCCGGACCGTGCCGCTGCGAATCGAGACGCTCTCGACGTCGACCGTCACCTCGGGCGGCACGATCAGCAGCAGGTTGCCGCTGCCGATCGAGACCGTGAGATCCATGGTCTGCCGCGTGATGACGGCCTCGGTGAAGTCGACGATCGCCTGGCCGCTCCGGGTCGCCACCTCCAGGCGACCCGGCACCGCCCACACACCGGCCCGATGGATCTTGCCGCTGCCGGTCTGCAGCCGGAGGATGTCCTTGGAGACCGGAGCGGGGGCCTTGGAGGGGGCCGCGCCGGGAACGGCCGGAAGGTCCAGCAGGACCCTCTCCAGCTCGCCGTACGTGCGCGCCGCCAGCGCGGTCTCGAGCCGTTCGCCGAGCTCCTCGATGGTGAGCCGCCCATCGCCCGCGGCGACCCGGAGCTGCTCCACGACCTGATCGCGGTCCTCGTGGGACGCACGCAGGTCGCGGCGCTCCGGCACCAGATCTCCAGACATATCTCGAACTATAGTGCTCGGCGTGTCCGGAGGCGAGATCTTCACCTGACCGCTGCGATCCCTGCTCGAGCCCGTCACCGAGGACTACGCCGACCCGTGCCGCGGCCCTGTGACCTGCGGGGCGGCGGCGCTGCGGCGACGGCTCGAGATCCGCTCGAGGATGCTCCCGCGCACCGCCGGCCGCGGCCAGCGAGCTGCCAGCGAACGACCAGCCCGCCTTGGTGTTGTAGGGGCATGACAGCGACCGCGCCGGCGCGCGCGGCCACCCTGCGAGCGAGCCGGCCAGAAGGAGTAGGAATCATGTCAGAACCGCAGCCCGTCTTCCGCGTCTTCCTGCGCATGCAGATACACCCCGGCATGGAGAAGGACTTCGAGAAGACCTGGCACCAGGTCGGCGCCACCGTCACACAACACCCCGCCAACCTCGGCCAATGGCTCGCCAAAAGCCAAGAAGAACAGGGCGTCTACTACATCACCAGCGACTGGACCGACGAACCCCGCTTCCGGGAATTCGAGACCAGCGACGGCCACCTCGCCCACCGCACCAAACTCCACCCCTACCGCTCCGGCGGCACCATGACCACCATGCGGGTCGTCTACGCCATGACCGGCGCCGGAGCCACCACCTGATGGCCGGGGACACCAAGCGGGCCATGGCGAACGGCGCGGGCCAGACCGTCACCTCGCGCGCCAGGGTGCTCATCTACGCCGCCGCGCCCTCGGAGGAGCCCGGAGCCATCGAGGCGGCCTACCACCAGATCAGCCGTGACCTCGCGGGCACGCCGGGCCTGCTCGGCAACGAGCTGCTACGCGCGGCGGACGACCCGGCGGCGTTCGTGGTGATGAGCGAGTGGGAGAGCCTCGCCGCGTTCCGCTCCTGGGAGGACGGCGCGGCTCACCGCGGCACCACGGCTCCGCTGCGGCGCTACCAGCGGGCGCCGGGAACCCGGCCGTTCGGCATCTACGAAGTGACCGCGACCTACTGAACCGCACCGAGGGCGTGCCCGGCATCCGGGCACGCCCTCACGAGGACCGCGCTTCAGACGGTGGTCTTCGGCTTGGCGGCAAGGACGATGGCGCGCAGCTCCTTGAGGTCGGGCCCGGGCTTCGGGGCCGGCTCGGAGGTGATCCGCTCACGGGCGGCCCTGGCCCGCGACACGATGTCGGGGTTGTCCAGTACGGCGTCGGCGGGGCCGGCGAGGTTGACCCGGCGGGAGAATGCGCGGCCGAGCTCGATGTCGAAGAACACCCCGGCCCCGACGCCCTCGGCGATGAGGTGCTGGCGTTCCATCTCGGCGCGGTCGTGCTCGGGCACTTCCTGTCCCGTGCTGCGGTAGATGCGGGCCCGGTCCATGGCGGCCGACTCCTTGTAGACGGCGTCGGCCTCACTGGAGGTGGCGGCGTCGTAGGCGAGCGCCATCGCGACCGGGTCGGCGTCGTGGCTGGAGACGGCCTCGGCGGCGGCGAAGGCGTAGGTGAGCGCCATCGACGCCCCCCAGCCGTAGGCGGGGTTGGTGGTGCACAGGGCGTCGCCGACGGCGAGCAGGCCGAGCGCGACCGGCCGGCCGTCGACCACGTAACGCCGCCGGACGTTGTGGTGCCCGCCCATGGTCTGGACCTCGTCCAAGGGGGTGGCGTTCGCCGGGTCGACCCAGGGCGCCACCGCCGGGATGCCGCTGGTGGCGGCCTCCCAGGCCCAGGTGTGGCGCAGGAGCCGTATGTCCTGGTCGTCGGGGCGGGCTTCGACGCAGATGGCGAAGGTGTCGTCGTCACCGGGGAAGCCGATGAACATCAGGTCGTCGATGTCTCCGCGAAGGATGGCGACAGCGGTCTTGGGCAGGTCGCAGCCGGGCGTGAACCTGTAGTAGCGGCTGAAGTAGACCGTCCGGCAGTCCTGCGTGTCGGTGCGGACGTGAGCGTCCTCGGCCGCGAGCCACCGGGACACCGGTGAGCTACGGCCGCCGCAGTCGAGCACGACGTCCGCGTCCAGTTCGCGCCCGTCGGCGAGGCGGACCCCCGTGACCAGCGGCGGGCCGCCCGGGGACCGGTCGAAACGCAACCCGCTCGCGACCGCGGGGCACAGGAAGGTGATGCCGGGTTCGGATTCGGCACTGCGCCGCAGGGCGAGCTCGAAGGCCGACCGCCGGGCCCACACGACCGTGAACTCGTCGTCGGAGGGCTCCCACAGCTCCGGGGAGATGAGCCGCTTGAAGACGTTGATCTCCTCGATGCCGTCGGCGAGGAGCCGTTCGAGGACGTCGGGGGCGTGTGCCGCCAGCTGGCTGCGCGCCCGGGCCGAGAAGCCGTGGGGCAGTCTGAACTGCGGGACGCCACGGCGCTTCCACGCCAGGAAAGGGTCCTCGTCGTGGCCGGCCGGTGGCGGCGGGTCCCGCTCGATCAGCGTGACCGGGTAGCCGCGCCGGGCCAGGGCGATGGCTGCTGCGAGACCGGCGATGCCCCCGCCGAGAACGACGACGCGCCGGTTCATCGGAGTTGCCTCAGCTTTCCTCACGGTTGTCTCCATATCCGATGATGTGCTGACGCCGCCGTCCCGGCCCGGCCCTCAGTCCGTCCACCGCCGAAGGCGGCGTACGACGGGGGCGGGCCGGGCGGGTGACGACCTACACGCGCCACTCGATGATCTCGTCGTTCGACATGCGGGGCACGACGTTGTCGGGCACGGGGAGCGGGCGGCTCTCGTCGCCGTGCCCGATGGTGATCACGCCCGCGAGGAACAGGTCGTCCGGCAGGCCCACCACCTGCCCGAGGGCCTCCAGCTCGTCGGTGTAGACGGAGCTGAAATAGCCGGTCGCGAGCTGCTCGTTGAGCGCGGCCAGGTGCAGCAGCATGAAGAGCGCGCCGCAGTCGAACCACCAGAACGGCACCGGCCAGGGAATCTCGGTATATCCCGGCCGCACCGGCTCGGCCACCCCGTAGCGATCGTGGTAGGACTGCTCACGGGTGCAGAGGTAGATGTGCACCGGCGCCGTGGAGATCCAGGGTGGGAAGCCCATCTCGACGTAGCGGCCCTCGGCGATGTCGCCGGCCTGCTGCCGGAGCTTCGGGTCGGTGACGACGACGAGCCGGTGGCCCTGGCTGAAGCCCGCGCTCGGCGCCCGGCGCACCACTTTCAGGATGCGGGTCAGCGCCTCGTCGGACACCGGCTCGTCGGTGTAGCTGCGCGCCATCTGGCGCCTGCGCAGCACGTCGGCAAAATCCATGGTGATCACCTCGCGTTGTCAGATCGCCAGCTCTACGTTGTAGTGCCTGAGCCACGTGTTGAACTGCAGTGCCATCTCGATGTTCATCCGGCTCACCCACTGGTGGGCGATCCCCGCGGGGTCCTCGAGCATGCGCCGCACCGCGTCGATGTCGAGGAACGGCAGCGCCGGTGACGAGGGGTCGTTGACCAGGGCGGTCATCTCGCCGTGCAGCATCTTGGTGTACGCCGGGTCCTGGGTGACCGGCCACGGGCTCTTCGTGCGCTCCAGCACGGAGGCGGGCACCAGGTCGCGCACCGCGGCGCGCAGGATGCTCTTCTCCCGGCCGTCGAAGGTCTTCATGCTCCATGGGGTGTTGTACATGTACTCCACGAGCCGGTGGTCGGCGTACGGCACCCGCAGTTCCAGGCCGTGAGCCATGGAGAGCCTGTCGTCGCGGTCGAGCAGCATGGGCAGCCACCGCGTCAGGGTGACGTAGCCGACCGAGCGCATCTGCCGCTCCTTGGCGTCCTCCCCGTCCTGGTGCGGCACTTCCGACAGCGCCTGCTGGAACTCGTCGGCGTAGTAGCGGTTCATGTCGAGCTTGCGCATGAGCCCCTCGTCGAACAGCCCCCTGCCCTGGCCCCGGGGGGAACCGGGCTGGCGGGTCTCGTTGGCCACCCACGGGAAGACGTCCGCGTCCAGCAGGACGGGGTTGTACATCCAGTTGTAGCCGCCGAAGATCTCGTCCGCCACCTCCCCTGCCAGCGCCACGGTGGAGTGGGTCTTGATCTGGCGGGAGGTGAGGTAGTTGGAGGTGTCCATGTCGCCGAGCGTGGTCGGCATGTCCTGCGCCAGCAGGACCGCCAGGCGCGTCTCCGGATCCATCAGGTCCTCGGTCTTCAGCAGGATCCTGACGTGGTCGGAGTCCACGTGCCGGGCGACCTCCGCCGCGTACGGCTCGTCGGGTGAGAACCTGACGTCGTCGGGCTCGAAGTTCTTGGCGTAGTCGTCGAAGGTGACCACGAAGGTCCGCACCCGCTCGCCGTCGAGCTTGCGCCACTTGGCGGCGATGGCGGTGATGGCGCTGGAGTCCACGCCCCCCGACAGCGCCGTGCAGAGCGGGACGTCCGCCTCGAGCTCGCGGAGCACGATGTCCTCGAGCAGCGAGCGGACGTTGGTGATGGTCGTGTCGAGGTCGTCGGTGTGCGGCCGCGCCTCCAGCGCCCAGTACGTCCGGTCGACCACGCCCTTGCGGCTGATGGTCAGCGTGTGCCCCGGCAGCACCGCCCGCATGTCACGGAAGACCGACTGCCCCGGCTTCTTGGCGGTGGCGAAGAGCTCCTGGAGCCCTTCGACGTCGACGGCCGGGCGGACCAGCGGGTTGGCCAGCAGCGCCTTCGGCTCGGAACCGAACAGGATGCCTTCGGGGAGCCTGGTGTAGAAGAGGGGCTTGACGCCCAGCCGGTCGCGGACCAGCACCAGCTCCTCGCGGCGCAGGTCCCACACCGCGAACGCGAAGATGCCCTCGAGCCGCTTGGCGCAGTCGGCACCCCACTCGAGGTAGGCGCGCAGGACCACCTCGGTGTCGCTGCGGGTGCGGAAGCGCTGCCCCCGCGCCTCGAGCTCACTGCGTAGTTGCTTGAAGTTGTAGACCTCGCCGTTGTAGACGATCACGGCGACGGGACGGCCGTCCTCCTCGACGGTCAGCGGCTGCACGCCGCCGGCCAGGTCGATGATGGAGGTGCGTGTGTGCCCGAGCGCGGCGTTGCCCCTCAGCCACAGCCCCTGGTCGGTCACGCCTCGTCTGGCCAGCGTATTCGTCATTGCCTGCAGCGTCGGCCGCTCCTGCGTCAAGTCGCGCCCGAAGTCAACCCAGCCGGCGATGCCGCACATCCACGTCTCCCTCGGTTGGTTCCATAGCTTCCCGCAGCATGCGGTCGGCGTTTTTAGACGGCCTCGACGGCCGCTCGACGGTGGTGAGCACTACTCGGCGCGGATCGACCGGGTCGGGCAGCCGTAGACCGCCCTCAGGACCGCTTCGTGCAGCTCGGCCGGCGGGTCCGGGTCGATCACCTCTACCGCGCCGTCCTCGTCCTGGTCGAAGACCTTGGGCACGCGGTAGACGCACATGCTGCTTACCACGCAGGTTTCCTTGGTCGCGCTCACGTGCATCACAATCACCGTTCCCAAGGCCATCGGTACGTTGCCAGAAGTACTGTGCGGCCAGAGGTTCGCGCCGGACTCGAGAGCCGGTGTAGAGGCCGCCAGTCGGGGAGCGCCCCGCCTTCGAGCGATGTTCCATGGTGCTGCGGCATGATCGCGCCGAGGTGGTCCGCGACGGGAAGGAAGGCCTGCCGATGACGAGCACAGCCCCCGAGATCGACTCCGCGCACGGCATTCTCCGGCTCGCGAACGCTTTCTGCGACGCGCAGGCGCTGCTCACGGCCGCCGAGCTGGACCTGTTCACCGTGCTGCACGAGGGGCCCGCCACCGAGGAGGACATCCGCGGCCGCCTCGGGCTGCACGGCCGAGGATTGCGCGACTTCCTGCAGCTGCTCGTCGCGCTCGGCCTGCTCGAGGAGCGGAACGGCCGCTACGGCAACGCCCCGGGCGCGGAGCGCCACCTCGTCGGCGGCCGGCCCGGTCACCTCGGCGGCTTCCTGCTCGGGGCCAAGGCGAACCTGTACCCGGTCTGGGACGGGCTCGCCGAGACGTTGCGCGTCGGCCTGCCGCGTTCGGCGGCCGACGGCTTCGCCGCGATGCTGGAGGACCTCGGGGAGCTGCGGCGGTACGTACGCATGATGGAAGGCGTGCTGCAACCGCTCATCCCGAGGATCGCCGAGGCGATCGACTGGTCGCGGTACGGTTCGGTGCTGGACGTCGGCGGGTGCAGGGGCGGCCTGGCGGGGCAGCTCGCCCTCGCCCACCACGGGCTGGCCGGGCACGTGTTCGACCTGCCGCAGATAGAGCCGCTGTTCGACGAGCACATGGCCGAGCTGGGCACGACCGGGAAGGTGAGCTTCCACGCCGGAGACTTCTTCCGCGACCCGCTCCCCCGTGCCGATGTGCTGATCCTCGGCCACATCCTGCACAACTGGCCGCTGAAGCAGCGGGAACACCTGGTCCGCGCGGCCTTCGAGGCCGTCGCCCCCGGCGGGGTGCTGCTGGTGCACGACCGGATGCTGGACGACGAGCGCGCCAACATCGACAACCTCCAGGCCAGCCTCATCATGGCGCTGGTCACCGAGGAAGGCTCGGAGTACACGATCGGCGAGCTGGCGGAACTCGCCGGGACCGCCGGGTTCGCCTCCGTGAGCCACCAGCCGCTCGACGAGAACGAGACGCTGGTCATGTGCCACAAGGCCGGCGCCTGACATCACTCGCGCGGCTGATCCCCGGGGGGATCAGCCGCGCTGTCATGTGCGGCGCCGGGTCAGTCGCGCAGTTCCGCCACATGCCGGGCCAGCCAGGAGTCGAACGTCGCCGGCGAGCGGCCGGTGATCTGCTGCACGGTGGGCATCGGCGTGCCACCCCGTAGCGCACCGGGATCCGCCATCGAGGCGAGCAGCCCCTCCACGAGCTGCGGCGGCATCCCCGCGCCGATCATGCCGTTTCTGGCCTGCTCCGGATCGACCTCGACGAACTGCAGCGGGCGCCCTAGCACGGCGGACACCTTGGCGGTGAGCTGCGGTGCCGACAGCGCCTCGGGACCGGTGAGCTGGTAGGCCTTCTCATGGTGGCCCGGTGTCGTCAGGCAGGAGACCGCGACCGCGGCCACGTCCTCCGGATCGATCACTGCCCGCTGGATCCCGCCGTGGGGCTGGTAGACCCTGCCCTGCGACTTGATCGACTTCTTCCACTGCATCACGTTCGACATGAACCCGGCCGGGCGCAGCGCGGTCCATTCGGCGCCCGACTCCATGAAGGCCTTCTCGGCGTCCGCGTGCGCCCCTCCGTAGGAGTCGGTCACCGGCGGGTTGGCCGCGACGGACGAGAGCTTCACCACCCGTCCGGCACCGCTGTCGCGCAGCGCGTCCGCCAGGGTGAGCTCGTGCGCCAGCGCGTCCGGGCTGGTGGCGACGAAGACGCCGTCCGCGCCGGCGAGCGCGGCCCGGACGGTGCCGATCTCCTGGAGGTCGCCCGCGACGACCTCCACACCCGGGCCGAACGTGGCACGGGCGGGGTCGCGGGTGAACGCGCGCACCCGCTCACCCGCGGCCACCAGCCCGTTCACCACGAGCCGTCCAACCGTCCCCGTAGATCCGAACACCACAATCATGGGTCGCCTCCTTCGGCGCAACTCTGCAAGACAGGTCTTGGGCCGGAACCGGAAAGTGCCGGTCAGCGACGTCGGCTCTCGCCCGCTGACCGGCACGTGGCGGCGTGATCCTCATCTCGCGCCGTGCGAGGCCGCGCCCGCTCGCCCGAACGCGACAGGGGTCAGCCGGCCTTGCGGGCGACCACGAGCGTGTCGTCCTCACCGAGCAGGCGATCCTCGATCGAGGTGAATCCGGCCTCTTCGGCGTGGCCGCGCAGCTCGGCCACGGTGTACTCCGAGCCGCCGTCGGTGACCAGCAGCATGTCCAGGCTGATCACCAGGTTCTCGACGCGGCTGGACTCCCGGTCGAGCATCCGGTCGTACACCAGCAGGACGCCACCGGGGTTGACGCTCTGGTAGGCCGCCTTCACCAGGAACTTCCGCTGCTGCGGGTCCCAGTCGTGAAGCACGTGTCCCATCATCACGATGTCCGCCGAGGGAAGCGGGTCGTTGAAGAAGCTGCCGCCCTTGAACGACACCTTGTCGGCCAGGCCGTGCTCGGCGACCTTCTCGTCGAAGAAGGGCGACATCTGCGGCAGGTCGAACACCGTGCCGGAAAGGTGCGGGTGCGCCTTGACGACCTGCGACACCAGGCTGCCCCGGCAGCCGCCGACGTCCAGCACGGACTTGTAGTCGGCCCATCCGTCGTAGGCCTCGATCAGCTGCGGGCCGAGCACGCCCGTGAGCGCGTCCATCGAGTTGATGAACTGGGCGAGGATCTTCGGGTTGTCGACCACGGCGTCGAAGTCGCTGCCGGACTGCGGCTTCCCGCTGCGAAGCGCCTCCGACAGCTTGCCCCAGGCCGGGTACAGGTTGCGGTTGGACCGCTCGATGAACCCGCCGATGTAGGAGTCCGCGCCGCGCACCAGGTAGCGGTCCGCGCCCGTGCTGTTGGCGTAGCGGCCATCCTCGCGGTTCAGCAGGTCGAGCGCCACGAGGAGGTCGAGCCAGTCGGAGAGGCCTCGGCCGTGCAGCCCGAGGGTCTGGCGGATCTCCTCCTCGCTCGCCGCGCCGGCGCTCAACGTGGTGAACAGGCCGAGTTCCACGGCGGTCAGCAGCGCCTTGGCGTCGCAAAAGGAGTTTGCCAGCCTCAGAATGCCGGCCGGATGGCTGGTGTCCGTAGGAATGCTCGTCACTTGCGTGGCTCCTTTTACGCTTGGGAGAGGTTTTTCTCGTTGACGTCGATCTTCCGCATGGACCATTTGGCGATCTTCAGCGACATTTCCGTCGCCTCGGTCGCGTACTTCACCATTTCCGCCTGGTATTCGCCCACGGCGTCGAGCAGCGACCGCTCGCCACGGGTCACCGCCGTCAGGGCGTGGCTCAACGCGGCGGCATCGCGCAGCGCGGTGTTGGCCCCGACCCCGCCGGTCGGCGGCATCGTGTGCACCGCGTCGCCGAGGGGGATCACGCTGCCCGGCGCCCAGGGCTCGACGGGCATCGTGGCCCGCAGCGCGAGCGGATAGGTCTCCTCCGGCTCGGCGTGGGCGAACACGCCGCGCAGGTCCGGGTGCCAGTCGGCGGTGCGCTCGAGCACCAGCTCGCGGAGCTCCTCGCCGGTCATCGCGAAGAACGAGCTGTCGGGCAGCCCGAGGACGTCCCGGTGCACGCTGAACACCGACATGTAGTAGTCCTCGGTCTCGTCGAACCCGAGGCCCGGCCACAACCGGTCGGCGGCCTCGCGCGGCGGGGTGCGGAAGACCATGGGCATGAGCGCGAGGCGCAGCCCGTTCGAGCCGGTCACGTTGAGGAACCGGTCGCGCAGCACCTCCGGCAGGCCGGCCTCGATCGCGCTGGCCCTCGGGGTGCGCGACAGGATCGCGCGCACCCCGAGGTCCTGAGCGCTGTAGTCCGGCAGCAACTGGGCGCGCACCTGGGAGTTGGCCCCGTCGGCGGCCACCAGCACGTCGCCGGTGTCGGAGTGGCCGTCGGCGAAGTGCGCCACGACCCCGCCCTCCGCCTGCTCGTAGTGGGTGAACCGCTTGCCGAAGCGCACCACGTCGTCGAGCCCGGCGAGCAGCACGCGGCGCAGCGTCACCCGGTCGACCGCGTCCACCTTGTCCGGCGCGTCGCCTCGGGGGTCGTCGAACTGCGGGGCCCACTGCTGGTTGAGCCGCTCGTCGTACGCCGCGAGGCCCTCTTCCTGCCGCTTGTTCGACGTCGCGGTGAGCAGATCCTGGGCAAGGCGGGGCAGGCACTCGCGCAGCGCCCGCTCCCCCTCGGGGCTGATACGCAGCCGGTAGCCCTGCATCCGGCCCCGGGGGGACTCGTCACGCTCGTACACGACGATGTCGTCGACGCCGGCCTGCTTCAGGCCCTGAGCCAGGCACAGCCCTCCGATGCCGCCACCGATGATGATGATCCGCATCGGCCGGCCCTGGTCGCGGGGGGTCTCCATCAGCGAAGCACCACGTCGGCTATCCGGTCGAGGTGGTCGGGGTCGGCCGTGACCGACAGCAGCAGCAGCTCGTCGCAGCCGTTGGCGGCGTAGCCGTCCACGACGTCACGCAGCCTGGCCTCGTCGGTGACGGCGCCTGCGGCGAGATGCTGGGCCACCTGTCCCATGTAGGAGTAGTAGCTGAGCATGTGCTCGGTGGCGAGCTCCTTGCCGCCCGGGCCGAGCGACACATAGCAGTTGGCCCCCATCCTCGGCGAGCCGCTGCGGCCTTCCTCGTCCCACAGCTCCTTGATCTTGGTCACCAGCTCCGGGTACTTGTGCGGCGGCCCGCCCGGCGAGATCCAGCCGATGCCGTACTTCGCGGCCCGGCGCAGGCCGGCCTCAGTGTGGCCGCCCCCCCAGATCGGGATGTCGCCGTTGGTGGGACGGGGACCGACGCCGGGTACCGGGCCCTTCCCCTTCCAGATCTCCCTGAGCTCCTCGATCATGGCGTCCAGGCGCCGGCCCCGGGTGGCGTAGTCCGTGCCGGTGGCGACGTAGTCGTCCTCCCGCATCCCGGCGGAGACGCCGAGGATGAGCCGGCCGCCGGAGAGGCGGTCCAGGCTGGCGAGCTGCTTGGCCAGCTCCACGGCGCTCGGCCGGTAGGCGGCCAGCAGGATCGCCGTCACCAGCTTGATCCGCTCGGTGACGGCGGCCGCGGCGGAGAGCGCCACGATGCTGTCGTAGTTGTCGTAGACCACCCGGTCGGAAACCGTCAGGCTGTGGAATCCGAGGCGATCCGCGCGGCGTGCGAACTCGATCAACTGGCTGCCGTCAGCACCGGGCACGGTGGTCGGCAGGCAGACTCCGATATCCATTACGCTCCTCTTGGACTCATACGCGGGCCCGACGAGCAGCTCGCTCAGCGCGCCGCGTCAGCAACCGGGCTACCAACGTGAGCAATGGTCCGTGCCGTCCCTGGGGCCACGGTCGAGTCCCGGTCGACACCGATGGCCGCAACATCCCCGCGACGCCGATCGAGGCCGCGCCCGCCGCCCGATGACGCCCGCCGTGACCGCCGGGGCATTGGCGGACCCCCCGATTTCCGGCGCCGGCGGCCTCCATCGAGAGCCGCTCGATGACACCTCAAACCGCATTGCGCGCGAGATATCGAGTATTTATCTTGAAATCGTGAGGCCAGGTGCGACTATGTCGTGGAGGGATATTTCGTGAAATTAGGTGCGATCATAGAATGGGCAGACGACCTCTCCACATTCCGAAGCCTGATTCGTCTGGCGGACGACCTTGGATATGATGTCATCGGCGTAGGTGACACGCCGGCCCGCGCATGGGAACTGTATGTATCGCTCACGGTGGCCGCCCAGGAAAGCCGTAACGCGATCCTGACGCCGATGGTCACCACGCCGTTCCTGCGCCACCCCGCCGCCACCGCCACCGCGATCTCCACCTTGCATGAGGTGACGGGCGGCCGCGTCATGCTCGCCATCGGAAACGGCGGCAGCGTCAGGCGGATCGTCGGACGGCTACCGGTGGCGACGCCCAAGGAGCTGTACGACTACGTCAAGGCCGTGCGGGAGATCCTCGACGGCCGCACGACGGTGGTCGACGGTCTCACCACGGAAGCCCTCACGCGAGTCCGCCCCATGCCGATCCACGTCGCCGCCGACTACCCGCAGAGCCTGCGCCTGGCGGGCGAGCTCGCCGACGGCGTGATCACCACCGTCGGCATGTCGACGGAGCTGGTCGAGCGGAAGATCGCGACGGTTCGCGACGCGGCCGAGAAGGCCGGGCGCGACCCCGACGCGATCGAGGTCTGGGGTTTCAGCTTCATCTCCATCCGCGACACCCGCGCCGAGGCGAACGCCGAGATCGGCTCCGCCCTCGCCTCCGACGTCGCCCTGCGCCTGAAGTCCAAGCACATGCGGGCGAAGATCCCGCCGCACCTTCTGGGCGCGGTCGAGGAGATGGAGCGCCGCTACGACGTCTGGGACCACACCATCGGAGGCAAGAACGCGATGCTGCTCGAGGAGCTCGGGCTCGTCGACTTCGCGGCCGGGCTGACCGGCATCACCGGAGACCTCACCGAGGTGGGCGCCCACCTGAACAAGCTGCAGTCGCTCGGCGTGTCCGGCGTGCTCGCGGCGCTCCCCGTCGTCGCCGACCCGGCCGGGACCCTGCGCCGGCTCAGCCAGGCGGCGGCCTCCGCCTGACCCCCGCCCGGCCCGGGCGTTCGCCCCAGCCGGGCGTCGCGCTACACGAAGAAGACCGGAAGCCTCGGGCTTCCGGTCTTCTTCGTCGTCACGGGCCCCTCACCGGAGCGGTGCCTCGCAGGCACATGTCAGGGGTGGCGAGACCGCTGAGCGCCGGGTGGGCCGCGATGCCCACCCGGCGCTGTCGTTCGCGGTGCGTGGGTCAGGAGGGCTCGGGCCGCGGCGAGTCCTGGATGGAGCTGAGGCCGAGCCGGGGCTGGGTCACCAGGTACAGGCCGCCGACGGCGTTGTCCGGGTCGAACGGGGACTGCTTGATCTCGTGCACCCGGTTGAGGTTGTTGAGAGGGTTCGGATCGCCGCTCGTGGAGCCGTGCAGGTGGTCCTGGACCAGCTTGTACGCCTGCTCGGCGTCGTTCAGGTCGGCGATGCCGGTGATGATGCGATCGAAGGCAGCCTGCACGTTGAGCGCGTCACGCTTGTCGTGGGTCAGCCGCTGGGCGTTGTAGAAGTGGTGCTCCTTGCCCCGGTAGCTCTCGTAGAAGACCGAGACCAGGACGAGAAGCCGCTGGTAGGCGTGGTGGTACACGGTGCCGTAGAACTTCCAGGCGTCCTCCTCGGAGACCTCCCCACGAAGCACGCTGGCCAGGCTCGCCGTACCGAGCATCGCGCTGTAGGTGGCGAGGTGGACGCCGGTGGACAGGAGCGGGTCGAGGAAGCACGCGGCGTCGCCCGCGAGCAGGTATCCGGGGCCGGCGAAGCTCTCGGAGACGTAGGAGTAGTCCTGCTCGACCTTCATGCCGCTCACCTGCTCGGCGCCCTCGAGCATCTCAAGGACGGTCGGGCACTTGGCGAGCGCCTCGTCGTACACCGCCTGGGTGTCGCCGTTCAGCCGCCCGCGGCTGTCGTTGAACAGGTCGCGCCCGGTCACCAGGCCGACGCTGAGCGTCCCATCGTGCAGGGGAATGGCCCAGAACCAGCCGTCCTCGACCGAGCACACGGCGATGGCGCCGCTCGGGCCCTTGCCAAGGGGCTTGGCGTTCTTCCAGTACGACCAGGCCGCGACGTTGCGGAACACGTCGTGGAACCGGCGGTTCTTGAGATGGCGGGTGGCCAGCACGCCGCTGCGGCCGGAGGCGTCGATGACGTAGTCGAACGCGATGCGTCCGCCGCGGTCCCCGTCCTTGGTCTCGTACCAGCGGGCCGCGACGGCGCGGTCGCCGTCGAACTCGACGTCCCGGACGCTGACGCCCTCGAACACCTCGACGCCGAGTTCGCGGGCGTGGTCGAGCAGGATCTGGTCGAACTCGCTGCGGACGACCTGCCAGGCGTTGGGGGTGTCGTCGCCCAGGTTGCTGAAGCGCACCTCCCACTCCTCGGGGCCCCACTGGAAGAACGCGCCGCCCTTGGGCTGGAAGCCATGGGCCTGGACCTTCTCCCAGACTCCGAGCATCTCGAAGATCGGGCGGCAGGACGGCAGGATCGACTCGCCGATGTGGTAGCGGGGGAAGCGGTCGCGCTCGAGGAGGGTCACCTGGAAGCCCTCGCGAGCGAGCAGGCCGGCTGCGGTCGAACCCGCCGGGCCACCGCCGATGATCAAGATCTGGGTCGATTCACGCATAAGGGAATGCTCGCCGCCGGGGTTGGAAGACGGCTCGAGCGCTGTTCAACGACGGCGGACTCAGCGCTCAGCGCTCCCACGCCGCCGCGACCTCGCCCGGGCCGGGGACCTTCTCCCCCTCGTCGGACTCCTCGCGCAACCGCTCCTCGGCGGTCAGCTCGACCCGTGCCATGGTGAGTCGCAGCAGAGGCGGCGCCATCAGCGAGGTCACGATGGCCACGAGCACGATGATGGTGTACATCTCGGTGCTCAGCACGCCGAGCCGGAGGCCGACCATCGCGATGATGACCTCGATGACGCCGCGTGCGTTCATGCCCGCGCCGATCGCGAGGGCCTCCCAGCGACCGAGCCGGCTGAGCCTGGCTCCGAGGTAAGCCCCCGAGAACTTCCCGACGATCGCGGCGAGTAGCACGCCGAGCCCGGCCAGCAGCACCATCGGCTGGGCGAGCGCGGTCAGATCCATCCGCAGGCCGGCGGTCGCGAAGAACACCGGCGCGAGGAAGGACACGACCGTCGTGCGGAGCGGGGCGAGCCGGGCGGCGTTCAGCGTGCCGCAGCTGCTGATGACGATTCCGCACACGAAGGCGCCGAACACCGCCTCCAGCTTCAGCGCCTGCGTCGCCGCGGCTCCGAGCAGCAGCAGGATGACTACCAGAGTGACCGTCACGCCGCCGTCCCGCGCGGCGTCCGCGCGGTCCGCCGCTCGCAGCGCGGCCCGTACGAGCGGGCGGACGAGCATCGCGACGGCGATGACGGCGATCACGTAGCCGATGGACAGGACGATGTTGCCCGCCCGCACCCCGGTGGTCGCCATGGCCGACACGACGGACAGCAGCAGCCATCCGACGATGTCGTCGACCGTGACCGCGCACAGGATGAGCTGGCCGATGTTGCGGTGGAGCAGGCGCAGCTCCATCAGCGTCTTGGCGATGACGGGGATGGCGCTGACCCCGAGCGCCACGCCCAGGAACAGCGCGAACGTGCTGCGGTCGGCCGAGCCGGGGACGAGGGAGTCCGGCAGCAGGAGCCCGGCGCCCACGCCCAGCACGAGCGGGATGGCCACTCCGGCGACGCTGATCCGGGCGGCGGTGATCCCCCGGCGGCGTACCAGCCGGAGATCGATGTGGATGCCGGTGATGCCGACCAGCAGCAGCACGCCGATCTGGCCGACGGCGTCGAGCATGTGGAACTGGGCGGGGTCGCGGGGCAGCAGCCAGCCGCTCAGCCCGGGCGCCAGGTGCCCGAGCACCGAGGGGCCGACCAGCACGCCGGCGCACAGCTCGCCGACGATGGCCGACATCCCCAGCCGTTGCGTCAGCCGGCCGAGCAGCAGCGCGCAGAGCAGCAGCAACCCGACCTGCATCAGGAAGACGAGAAGTTGGTCTGGGCCGATCATGCCGACCGGCGCGGTGGCGGGCGCCATGGTTCTCCGATCTCAAGGGTCTGCCGATATTGACCAAGCCGGATCGAGAACCGCTCGGGCGCGGCCGGAGCGGGGCGCGGCGCCAGAACGCGAACAGCCTCCCCCGTACGGGAGAGGCTGTCGGAGATGCCGGGAAACCGGCGTGCGCGGGCAACTAGGATACGCAGGACCCTTGGTAGGCGCCCATGTTCGGCGGTCCGCTCGGCAGGCCGAGCCCGTAGAAGTCACGGCCGCCGTTGTCCGGAATGGCGACGCCCGCGCCGATGGCCGGGGAGCCGCACTTGAGCCGGTATCCGAGGGCGCTCGCGATCCCTGACGCGGTCCCCGGCTTGGTGAACAGGGGATCGGTGGTGACCGCGTGGCTGTCGGCCGGGGGGACCGGGCTGACGTTGAGATAGAGGTTGTGGTCGTAGACCCCCGCCGGGTCGGTGATCGTCGAGCCGGTCGCCCTGCCGGCGAAGATGTTGTTGGTGAACGTGTTCGGCGTGGCGTGGAGGCTTCCCGAGAGCGCGTTGGAGACCGGGCTGTAGACCACGTTGTTGTAGAAGCGAAGGTTCGTCACCGGATTGTCACAGCCATGGGCGACGACCGGGATCTGGAAGGTGCCCAGCAGCAGGTCCTTGTCGTTCTGGCTGATGTTGTACCGGATGGTCGCACCGTCGGTGTTGGATCCGGTGAACGCGCAGAACAGCATGAACGGGCCGTCGTTGTCGTGGCTGAAGTTGTACTGGTACACGATGTTGGAGTTGCCGGCGTCGACGCTGAAGGCGAAGGACGGCGGGAAGGCGGCACCGTGCGTCACCTCGTTCGACTGGATGACCGGGCGGTTGGAGTTGAACGCGAGGATTCCGGCGTGGGAGGCCATCGCGCGCAGGCCGAAACCGTCGACCACGTTGTACTCGGTGAGGGAATCGACACCGTTCTGCACGAGGATGCCGTCGCCACCGAGATTGTCGAGCTTGTTGGCGAAGATGTGCACGTTGGTCATCGGGACGAACGAGTTCGCGCCGGCCGGGTAGAACGTGCTGCGGCGGGACCACTGCGACAGGGTGCCGATGCCGATGTTGTCGACGCCGGTGACGGTGTTGAGGGAGACCTCGATCCCGTCGAAGCCGGTGGGTGTGGTGGATCCGGCGGCCTTGAACAGGATGCCGCCGGTGTTCTCGAGCTCGGGCTGCAGGCAGTCGCAGCCGTTGACGTCATGGACCTTGACGTCGTCGACCTCGTAGTGCTTGCCGGTGCCGTAGTTCTCGAGGAGCACGTAGATGCCCACGCGCGCTCCTCCGTCCGCGGGGCCCTGGTTGGAGATGTCAAGGTGACGGATCTCCCAGCCCTGCACGTTGTACAGGTACACCGCCGCGCGAGCGCCGCCGCCGACGATGGCCGGGCGGGCGCCGCTGCCGTAGGCGCTGATGACGTTGGGGGTGGCGGCCGTGCCGGATCCCTTGGGCTGCAGGACGCCGGTACAGGTGGTGCCCCTGCGCAGGAGAATGGAGTCGCCCGGCTGGAAGGTGACCGTGTTGACACGGGCGAGGGTCCGCCACGCGGTCCCGGTCGCGGTGCCGGCGGCGGCATCGTTTCCGGCACCACAGTCGAGGTAGTACTGCTTGCCGCTCAACGCATTCGACGCCGCCAGCGCCGAGCCGCCGGGTATGGCGAACGCGATCCCAAGGCTCATGCCGGCAGCGAGGATGAGTGCCCGGAAGGCTCGTGTGCGGTGCCGCGCACCGTGATTTCTACGTGTCCAGCTCGGTGTGATACCCATGCCGCTTACTCCAAGAATGTGACTTCGGTGCACAAAGACCGGCGCAGTTGTGACGGCGGCATGGCCGGGTCACTGCGGCTGGTCACCGGATGACCGGGCGCTGTCGGGCAGAGTCTGGGGGGGCAGGCTCGACGGATGCTCGAAAGGCCGCCGCGCGGGCACCGGGCCTGGAGCCGGCTCGACGCCTGCTCGAAAGGCCTGGGCTACACCGGCCACTCCTGGCGCCGCCACGCCGCGTCGGCGAACGCCCACTCGTGGCGGGCGCCCAGGCGGAACTGCTCGACGAGCCGGTCCCGCTCACCGGGCGAGCACTGCCCGCCCACCTCGTCGATCATGTTCAGGTACGTATCAACATATTCCTGGTAATAGCCGCCTTCAGGGACGTACTGGTCGATCCAGGCGGCATAGAGGGAGCCGGGCTCGTACCGTTCCGTCAGATCGGTGGAGACCTCGAGATGGAACCAGGTCATGGGCAGGAGCCCGCCGATCCCACCGGCGAACGAGGCCCCGGGTGCCGCCATCATGAAAGAGGTGTACGCGTGGATCGGCGGAGCCGGTGTGATGGCGCCGGCGCCCGGCGGCTTGCCGAGCGCCTCCGCCAGCTTGGTCAGCTCGCTGTCCAGCCGGGACAGCGAGCCGAACGTCGCGCCCGACGCCGAGGAGAGCAGGGCGCCGTGCGAGTCCTGCTCGGCGAGCGCGGCGCAGCGGGCCAGCGCTCGCGCGTACGTCGGCACGACGTGCCGGGCGTCCTGCTCGGCGAAGTACCACAGTGACGCCGCCGGCAGCGTGCCCTTGCGCAGGCCGTCCCAGAACGGGTGCTCCTTGATCTTGTCCAGTATGGGCCCGGCGATCGCCGACAGCTCGTCCCGCATCATCTCGCGCTCCCCGGCAGACGCCGTCATCGTCAGTACGCCGCCGCGGCCATGTCCACGCTGCCGGCCACCTGGCCGAGGACGTCCGCGAGCACCTTCTCGGGCTCGGGCTGGCTGTCGGCGCTCCGCCAGGCCACGAACGCGTCCGGCCGGACGAGGATCGCGCCGCGCGGCGAGACGCCGAACGCCGCGGCCCAGTCGCCGTCCACCGAGGCGTAGTCGCCGTCCGCGCCGATGCGGACCGTCCGCAGCGGCACCCCGGTACGCTCGGCCAGCCGGGCCGCCGCCTCGTGCCATGCCCCGCCGTCGGACCCGGTGAGCAGCACGTAGGAGTCCCAGAACAGGTCGATCGTGGACAGCCGCTCGCCGTCGCGCTCGAGCCAGACGTGCGGCGCCCGGGTGCCGGGCTCGCCGACGAGCTCCAGCGGCGCCGTCAGCACCGGCCTGCGCTCCTCGGTCGCGACCGCCTGCGAGAAGTAGCGGTAGCCCAGCGTGATGATGATGTCGTCCACCATCTGGGCGCGGACCTCGTCCGTGGCGTACCCGTGCCTGATGCGGTTGCGGACCATCGCCTGCTCGGCCATGGCCGCGCCGACCGCGTGGCGCTCGTCGTGGTAGGTGTCGAGCAGCTCGGCGCCCGCCCAGCCCTGCAGCGCGCCCGCGAGCTTCCACGCCAGGTTGTGCGCGTCGTGGATGCCGGTGTTGGCGCCGAACCCGCCGGCCGGCGGGTGCACGTGGGCGGCGTCCCCTGCCAGGAACACCCGGCCGACCCTGAAGTGCTCGGCCACGAGCTGGGAACCCTCCCACGGGACCTTCGCCATGATCTCGACGTGCATGTCCGGCTTCCCGGAGGCCGCACGGACGATCTCGACACAGCGCTCGTCGGTGAAGTCGGCCGGGGACTCGCCCTTCTCGGGGAAGTACACCGGGGCGGCCAGCCACGGGTCCCTCCCGTGCAGGCGGGACAGCCCGGTCATCGTCCCCCCGGCGGTGGCGTAGCACAGGATGAACGGCCGGTCGGCCAGGATCTCCTCTAGCTCGGGCGCGCGGAAGTAGATGCTGAGCGCGTTGAACACGGTGCCCCGGCCGGAGCGGGTGACGCCCAGCGCCTGGCGGACCGAGCTGCCCGCGCCGTCGGCCCCGATCAGGTAGCTCGCGCGGACCGTGCTCACCACACCGGTCTTCACGTCCTCGACCTGGGCGGTCACCCCGTCGTCGTCCTGATCCATCGACAGCAGCCGGTTGCCGAAGCGAACCTGGCCGCCGAACTCACGCGCCTTCTCGGCGAGCACCACCTCGTAGCGGTCCTGGCCGCATCCCATGACCCGCTCCGGGCTGATGGTGGGACCGTCCAGCGAGGGGGCCTCGAGGACCTCCGCGTCCGCGATCTCCGAGAAGGTGTTGACCCGCAGGATGCCGCCCTCGAAGAACGGGTGGGAATCACCGATCTCCAGCGCCCGGATCTCCTTGCCGAGCCCGGCCGCCCGGAAGAGCTCCATGGTGCGCGCCTGAAGGCCGGGCGCGCGCGGCAGCAGGGAGGTGTCGGCCCGCTTCTCGATGACCAGGGTCCTGACGCCGTGCCTGCCGAGGAAGACCGCGGTGGACAGTCCCACCGGGCCGGCGCCCACGATCAGCACCGGGACGTTCTCGTCGTACATCAGATCCCTCCGTCTACATTGATCGTCTCGCCGTTCACGAACTGCGACAGATCGCTGGCCAGGAACGCGACGACTCCGGCCACGTCGTCCACGTTGCCGAGCCGGCCGAGGGGGATCATCTTCTGGTACCGCTCCAGCACCTCCGGCGGGGTCGGCTCCTCGGTCTGGATCGGCCCGGGCGCCACCACGTTCACGCGCAGCCCTCGCGAGCCCAGCTCCTTGGCGAGCGAGCGGGTGAGTCCTACTAAGCCGGCCTTGGTGGCGGTGTAGTGGGCGCGCAGCGGGATCCCGACGGTGGCCACCCTGGAGCCGATGAAGATGATGGATCCCCCGGCCGACAGCAGGGGCAGCGCCTTCTGCGTCACCAGGTACGGCCCGCCCAGGTTGTTCGCCACCACGCGCTGCCACTCCTCGAAGGGCAGCTTGGCGAACGGCACGTGGCTGATGACGCCCGCGTTGTGCACGACCACGTCGAGGGATCCCAGCGAGGTGCGGCAGTCCTCCACCAGCGCGTCGACCTCGGCGGGGTCGCTCACGTCCGCCTTGACCAGCTGGTGGTTGCCGCCCGTCTCCTTGAGCTCGTGAGCGAGGGTGGTTACGGCCTCGCCCTCCGTGCGGTAGCACGTCACGACGTCGGCGCCCGCGCGGGCGAGGGCGAGGACGATTCCCCGCCCGATGCCGCGTGAGCCCCCGGTCACAAGCGCCTTCTTGCCTGTCAGCTTGAGTTCCATCGTTCCTGCCATCTCTGTGACGTTTCCTGGATCGGCCGCTGAAGGCCGCTAGAGGAGGACCGCCGCGCCCGCCAGGTTGGCGACCAGCGCGGCCATCGAGAGCACCACCCGGATCTGGTTCCAGTTCTTCCAGCTGGCTCGCGGATCGCGCTCGGACCAGTCCTCCGGTGGGCTGGCCGGGTCGAGCGCGATCACGTACTTGTTGATCGGGACGTTCTTGAGCAGTGAGATCGCCATGAGCACGGCGAGCAGCACGGCGGACAGCCCGAACAGGCCGGGCGCGCCGGCCCCGCCCCGCTCGCCATGGACGATCACCGCGATGGCGATGTCCAGCCCGAACGCCAGCACGTTCGTGATCGGCAGGAAGGGGTCGTAGCGCGGCCACATGAACTTGATCAGGTCCACGTATCCCGGATACGGCAGCCTGAGGGCGTGAGCCGCCAGCCCTATCGCGTTGCCGAGCATGACGCCCGCGGCGATCCCGTTCGCGAGGAGCGCCAGCGGGACGAGCGCCTGGATCATCCCGCTGCCTGCTGACCCGTGCCCGCGCTCACCGCCGTGGCCGCCGCGGCTTCCTCGACGAGCCCCTTGATGCGGTTCATCTGGATCGCGGTGTTGCGGTTCAGGTGCTCGGTCATCCCGTCGTCGTCGGCCGGGGCCTGCGGCTTCATGTGGAAGTCCTGCACCCAGCGCATCTGGACGCCGTCCTCGACCTCGCGGTACTCCCAGTAGATGTTCATGAACTCGAACGGGCCGGTCTCGATCCGGTGGGCGCGCACCTCGCGCTTCACCGGGTCGGCGGTCCGCTCGGACACCCAGCTCCACACCCTGCCCTCATCGTCGGGGTGCATGGTGAGGCGGAAGGTGATCGTGTCGCCGCCGCGTTCGATGATCTCCGCGGCGGCGTACTCACTGAACAGCTGGGGCCACGAGGCAACGTCGTTGGTCATGTCCCAGACCAGCTTCATGGGCGCCTTGATGACGATCGCGTTGTCAGTGTGTCCTGCCATGACGTCTGTTTCCTTACCTGGCCTCTGCGGCCGCCGCTGGAGTAGGGCTCGGCATCTGCTCTTCTGGCGCCAGCCGTACGTTCACGTACTCGGCCAGCGCGCGGGGAGTGGGGAGCTGCTCCGCCACGTCGTCGGGGATCACGACGCCCAGGTGGTTCTGGAGCTTCGCCGCCATCTCAAGGACCGCGAGCGAGTCGTATCCGAGGTCCTCGAACGTGATGTCGTCGATCGCGCTGTCGAGGTCGACCGAGTCGGTCACCCCGGCGCAGGCGCGCATGATGTCTCTCAGGTCGTCAAGGGTGAATGAGCCGAGTTGTTCCATAGGTCACTCCGTTAACTTGTCTGCTTCACGACGATCGCCGCGTTGAATCCGCCGTAGCCGCGGGCGAGGACCATGGCGGTGCGGACCCGCGCCTCACGAGGCGCGCCCCGTACCAGGTCGATGTCGCAGCCCGGCGCCAGCTCGGTGACGCCGGCCGTGGGCGGGATGACACCGTCGCGGATGGCCAGCAGGGCGCTGGCCAGGTCGAGCGCCCCGCCCCCGGCGTAGAGCCTGCCGGTCATCGTCTTCGGGGCCGTGACGGGAACGCCGCTCGGGCCGAAGACCGCGGAGATGGCCGTGGCCTCCTGCAGGTCGAGCTCCGGCACCCCGGCCGCGTCCGCGAAGACCACGTCGACGTCGCCGGCGGCCAGCTCCGCGTCGGACAGCGCCAGATCCATGGCCCGGCGCAGCCCCGGCTCGCGGCCGGATCCCGGACGCGGGTCGAAGGTGGAGGCGTAGCCGGCGATCTCGCCGTAGATGACCGGCGCGGATCGGGCGAGCGCGTCGGACGCGTTCTCCACGACCAGCATCGCGCCGCCTTCGCCGGGCACGTAGCCGGCCGCGCCGACGTCGAAGGGCAGGTAGGCCCGGCTCGGGTCGGCGCCCTCGCTCAGCCTGCCGTTGCTGTACTGCGCGGTCACCCCGTACGGGCACAGCGACGCGTCTGCGCCGCCGGTGACCACCAGCCGTGTGCCGGTCCTGATGAGCTGGCGCGCCTGCCCCGCGGCGTCCAGTGCCCCCGCCTGCTCGGCGCAGATGACCCCGCACGAACCGCGCATCCCGTGACGGATGGAGATCTGTCCGGTGGTGGCCGCGTAGAACCAGGCGATCGACTGGTAGGCGCCGACCCAGGAGGGCCCCTTGGACCACAGCCGCTCGATCTCCCGCTGGCCGAACTCGGTGCCCCCGGACGAGCTGGCGGTCACCACCGCCATCTCGTACTCGGGGAACGCCGTGGGATCGGCCGCCGCGTCCTCCAGTGCCCAGGCCGCCGCGGTCAGCCCGAGGTGGGTCCAGTTGTCCGTCTGCGGGATGAGACGGCTGGGCACGTGGTCGGAGGCGGTGAAGTCGCTCACCTCACCGCCTACGCGGACGGGGTAGCCGGCCGCGTCGAACCGGCTGATCGGGCCGATGCCGCTGCGCCCTTCGAGCGTGGCCGCCCAGTACGCCTCGGTGCCGAGCCCGTTCGGCGCGGTGACACCGATTCCGGTGACGACAGCCCTCCTGGTCATGCCGCCCGGTCCCGTTTGATCACCATGGCGGTCTGGAAGCCGCCGAACCCGCTGCCGACGCTCAGCACCGACTCGATGGGGTGCTGCCGGGCGGTCAGCGGCACGTAGTCCAGGTCGCACTCCGGGTCGGGGGTGTGCAGGTTGGCCGTCGGCGGCACCACCTGGTGTTCGATGGCGAGCGCGCAGGCGGCCACCTCGATCGACCCGATAGCGCCGAGCGAGTGCCCCACCATCGACTTGATGGAGCTGACCGGCACCTCGTACGCACGGTGGCCGAGCGCGCTCTTGAAGGCGGCGGTCTCGTGCCTGTCGTTCTGCTTGGTGCCTGAACCGTGCGCGTTGATGTAGTCGATGTCCGCGGCGTCCATGCGGCCCACCTTCATGGCCTGGCGGATCGCCTCCGCCATCTCGCGCCCGTCGGGCTTGAGACCGGTCATGTGGTAGGCGTTGCTGCGACTGGCGAACCCGGCGATCTCGGCGTAGATGTGCGCTCCGCGCCGGTGGGCCGCCTCGCGCTCCTCGAGCACGAAGACGGCCGCGCCCTCGCCGAGCACGAACCCGTCGCGGTGCGCGTCGAACGGCCTCGAGGCGTGGGACGGGTCGTCGTTGTTCGACGACGTCGCCTTGATCGCGTCGAAGCACGCCGCCGTGATCGGTGAGAGGGGCGCGTCGGTGGCGCCGGCGATCACGACGTCGGCGCGGCCGGTCCAGATCATCTGGACGCCGTTGCCGACCGAGTCGAGCCCGGCGGTGCACCCGGTGGAGATCAGCGACACCGGGCCCTCGGCCCCCGCCGTCCAGGCGACCTCGCACGCCATCGTGCTCGGCACCATGTACCCGTAGAGGTGCTGCACCGCGTAGGCGGGATCGACGAGCCAGCGCCGGCCCCCGTCGCTCAGCACGACGTACTCCTCCTCGAGTCCCATCGTGCAGCCGACGGCGCTGCCGATGCTGACGCCGATCCGCTCCGGCGGGACGTCGCCCTCCTCCAGGCCGCTGTCGGCCAGGGCCTCTCTGGCGCACACGACGCCGAACTGCGCGGCCCGGTCCATCCGGCGGATCTCCTGCGGGCTCAGCCCCTCGGCGGCGGGATCGAAGTCGCACTCGGCCCCGACACGGGAGCGGAACCCTGACGCGTCGAACAGCGTGATGTTCCGCGTGGCGGTGCGCCCGGCGGTGAGCTGATCCCAGAACGCCTTGGTCCCGATGCCGCCCGGGGCCGTCACACCGATCCCGGTGATGACGACGCGCCTGTCACTGACCATCAGCGGGGCCCTCCCACGTCGAGTACGGGCTCCGCGACCCCCGACGTCGGCAGCGGCTCCGTGTCGACGTGGCCCAGCTCGGGCCGCGGCGCCAGCGGGCCCAGGTGGAAGACCGCGTGCACCTCCTCGACGCCGTTGTTCCAGACCCGGTGCCGCAGCCCCTTCGGGACCATCAGCCCTTCGCCGACCCCGAGCTCGATCTCCACGTTCTCGATCCGGGCGGTCAGCCGGCCGCGCACCACGAAGAGGAACTCCTCGGAGTACGGGTGGTAGTGCTCGGCCACGAATTCCCCGGGCTTGAGCGTCAGCGTGCCCATGAACCCGGAGGTCGAGGCCACGGTCTTCGGGCTGAGGACCACGCGGATGTCACCGCCGCGCCGCCGGTTCGGCGCCACGTCGGACGCGGCCACCTTCGACGGCGCGAACAGCTCGTCCACCACCTGCTCACTCACCGCTTGCCTCCCAGACGTAGAAAGGTGCCGCCATCGCGTCTTTCGGCTCCTGCCAGTTCGGGTCGTACGGCCTGATGTGCTTGGCAAGCCGCTGGTTGACGTCGTCATAGAGCGGGTGGCTTCGCGCCTTGTAGAGGTTCGGCGAGATGTCCTCGTCCGCCTCCACCAGGTGGAAGTAGAGGTCATGGAAGCGGAAGAGCGTTCGCCGTGATACTCCGACCATCCGGGGCAGGTCGGTGGCGTCCGAGTCCGCGAAAATCTGCGCCACGCTGTCCGCCTCGGCCGGTTCCATCCGGGCGACGATCAATGTCCGATGCACCCCGGAACTCCTCTCGTTCGGTGCCGCCATGCTGATGCCGTTGTGTCTGGTTCCGGTCGAATCCGGCTCGAAACAGCCGGCGAACCGGCGTCCGCGGATCCCCCGACCTCGGCCGACGCGCTCCACGAAGCCGGCCCGCGGGCCGATCCCCCGGCCACTCGAACGCGCCCTACACCGGGCTCCGAGTACAGCTCGAGTCAGGGACCGCAGGGTGACGACAGGCACATCAGCGCCGACGTACCGTCATCGTCGAAGGGTGACCGTTGTGAGCAGCGACAAAGAGCTGGCGTTCATCGGGCTCGGTGGTATGGGCGCCGGCATGGCACTGTGCCTGCGAAGGGCCGGATTCCCTCTCGTGGTGCACAACCGCACCGCGGCCAAGGCCGTGCCACTGGCCGAGGCGGGAGCGCGCGTCGCCGCCTCGGCCGCCGAGGCGGCCGGGGGCGCCCGGATCGTCGTCCTCAGCCTCAGCGACGAGGCGGCGGTCGAGCAGGTCCTCTTCGGCGAGCTGTCCGGGCGGCTGCTTCCCGGCGCGCTGGTCGTGGACACCTCCACTGTCTCCCCCGCCTACTCCGCGGACGCGACCGAGCGGCTTGCCAGGACCGGCGCCCGGCGCGTCGAGGCGTGCGTGCTCGGGAACCCCGACATGGCCCAGGGGGGCAAGCTGCGGGTCTTCACGGCCGGGGAGCAGAGCGACGCCGAGGAGGTCGGCGACGTCCTTGCGGCGCTCGCCCAGGATCTGCGGCATGTCGGCCCGGCCGGTTCGGCCTGCGCGCTGAAGCTGTCGTTCAACCTGATCCTCGGCAACCAGATCGCCGCGCTGGCCGAGGCGGTGCTGCTGGCCGACAGCGCCGGGCTGGACCGGGACCTGCTTCTGACGGCCGTCACCAAGAGCGGGTTCAGCTCGCCGACGCTGGCGTTCCGCGCGGAGCTGATGCGGACCCGGCGCTACGAGCCCGCGGCATTCCGCAGCACCCTGATGGAGAAGGATCTGCGTCTCGCGGTCGGCGAGGCAGCCGCGCACGGCCTCGAGCTTCCCGTCACGGCGCGCGTGGCCGACCGGTTCACCGAGACCGTCCTCGCCGGTGACGGCGACAAGGACGCCGCCGTCGTGGTGGAGCTGCGCTCCCCCGTCCGGTGATATCAGGCGCGTCCGGCGCCGGCCTTGGGCGACGATCAGGCGTCGAAGGCAAGCGCCGAGGCCCGCGCGAGGCCACGGGGGTCGCGCCTGCCGCGGCCCCGAGAGACGGCCACGGGATCCCAGCCTGGCGGGCGTTCTGGCAGCAGCGACGGATCGCCGAGCGTCGCGCCCGCGTGAACCTCCGGCAGCAGCGAGCGGCCGATGATCTCCGAGGCGCACATGATGCCGCTGACCGCCACACCGGCGATCCCGTTGCCGAAGCGCGTGCTCTGGCCGACCATGTACAGGCCGGGCACGCTGGTGCCGATGCCGGGGCGCCCGTCGGGCCGGCGGCCCCGTTTCCCCCGGCTGCTCAGACCGTAGGGTGTCCCGCCGCTGCCGAGCCTGTACCTCTCGTGGGTCAGCGGCGTGGCCGCCTCCATGTGCACGATGTGGTCGCGCAGCGGCCCCATCGCCTTCTCCGCGGCGGCGAGCAGCGCCTCGGTCAGCCACCGCTTCGCTTGGAGATAGGCGGGGCCACGCCGGTACCGGACGCCGTCGGCGGGGCCGCCCGCCACACCCCATGGCGCGTGGCCGGGCGGGCGCATGGCCATCACCTGAAGGCTGCTGTGCCCGGCCGACTCGCCGTCCTCGACGGGGGCGAAGGAGATGAACACGAACGGCAGCTCGTCCTGGACGCCCTCGTGCAGGCGCGCGTAGCCGCGCTCGAGGTCCTCGCTCGGGAACCACCAGATGTTCGCGTTCGGCAGGTCCGGCAGCGCGATGTCGAGAGTGAGATAGAGGACCGCCCACGGCAGGCGCGTCGTCGACGCGCTCGCCCGGGCGACGAGGTCCTTGGGGAAGCCCGCCCCGTCGTCGCACAGCTCGAGGATCGTGCGGCGGTAGCCGGCGTTGGAGACGACGAGCGGCGCGGCGATCTGGCGGCCGTCTGCCAGCTCGACGCCGCTGACGCCGCCGTCGTCGAGCGACACGCGCCGGGCCGCGCATCGCGTCCACAGCTCGCCGCCGTGCGCCTCGATCACCTCCACAAGCGACGCGATCATCGCCTGCCCGCCGCCGGCCGGGTAGTAGGCACCCCTCAGGTAGTGGTCGGTGACGGCCGCGTGCGTCGCGACCGAGACGTCGCGAGGCGCGGCGCCGTAGTTGCCGGACTGCGCGGCGAGCACCGTGCGCGCGACCGTGGAAAGCCCGCAGTGGTCGAACAGCTCGGCGAGCGAGCACCGGCCCCAGAGGAGGTCTCCCCGGCTCCCGCCGCCGGTCTCCGGGCCCTGCGCCAGCAGGCTCCGCCGGTCGGCGTCGGCGATGCTCTCGCAGACGCGGATGAACTCGGTGATCCCTTCGGCCTCCCGCGGCAGGACCCCGATGAGACGCTGCCGGTACCGCGACCATCCGGCCGGGACGTCGACCGTCAGGCCCGGCATGATGATGCGGTCGAAGCCGTCCTGATCCATCTCGAGGAAGGTGACGCGATCGCGGAGGCCGAGGCCGTTCAGGATGGCGGGGAGGATGCCGTCGGGCCCGCAGTCCCCGAGGTAGTGCACGCCGGCGTCGAGCTGGCAGGAACGGCGGCGGAACACACCGTTGCCCCCCGCCACGTCGTGCTGTTCGATGACGACGACCCGGCGGCCGCTCGCGGCGAGATACGCGGCGCACACCAGGCCGCCCACCCCCGCCCCGATGACGATCACATCCCAGTCGGCCTTGCTTTCCCAGGCAGAGGCGCTCATGTCGTCTCCCGCATTCAGATCGCGATCCCGCCGTGGATCTCGATGACGCTGCCGGTGATGTACTGGGCGCGATCGGAGGACAGGAAGGCGACCAGCTCGGCCACCTCCTCCGGACGTCCGAACCGCTTCAGGGCTATCGCTTCCGTCAACCGGCGCCTGGCCTGCTCGCTGAGCTTGTCGGTCATGTCCGTGCCGATGAGGCCGGGCGCGACCACGTTGGCCCGCACGCCGTGGCCGCCGACCTCCTTGGCCAGCGCCCGGGTGAAGCCGATGATGCCGGCCTTGGACGCCGAGTAGTTCGTCTGCGCCGCGTTGCCGTAGACCCCGGCCACCGAGGAGATCGTGACGATGCAGCCCGACCGGCGCTTCATCATGCCGAACACCGCGGCACGGCACAGGTGGTAGACGCCGCCCATGTTGGTGCGGATCACCTCGTCCCAGGCGGCCTCGTCGGTGAGCACCAGCGGCCCGTCCCTGGTGATGCCGGCCGACGTCACGACCACATCGACGCCACCGAGCTCCTCCTCGGCGCGGGCGACCCAGGCGCGCGTCTCCTCGCCCTGGGACACATCAACCTGGACCGGGAGGACCCGGCCGCCGAACTCCTGGGCTTCCTTCGCGACCTGCGTGGCCGGCCCTTCGGCGCTGCGGTAGCAGAAGCCGACGTCGAACCCGTCCTGTGCGAGCCTCAGCACGATCGCGCGGCCGATGCCGCGTGACCCCCCGCTGACGAGCGCTACCTTCGTGTCACTCATCGCGATCTCCCATGCCCCGGAGCGGTATGCCTTTGGACCGCCGCTGGCGGACCGGCTGACATGCCGCGATCGATGACCTGCCACAGAAGATTGCCACCGGCGCTGCGGGGACGGCTCGAGACCGGCTCGAGAACGCTCCAGCCGATCGGCCCCCGGGGCCAGCGAGCTGCCAGCGATCGACCAGCCCGCCTTGCTGTCGTTGTGGTGACAGCAGCCGCCAAAGCTTGAGGGAGTAGGAATCATGTCAGAACCGCAGCCCGCCTTCCGCGTCTTCCTTCGCATGCAGATCCACCCCGGCATGGAGAACGACTTCGAGAAGACCTGGTACCAGGTCGGCGCGACCGTCACCGAACACCCCGCCAACCTCGGCCAATGGCTCGCGAAAAGCCAGGAGGAAGAAGGCGTCTACTACATCACCAGCGACTGGACCGACGAGCCACGCTTCCGCGAGTTCGAGACCAGCGACGGCCATCTGGCCCACCGCACCAAGCTCCATCCCTTCCGCTCCGGCGGCACGATGACGACCATGCACGTCGTCTACGCCATCACCGGCGCCGGAGCGACCGCCTGATCCCCGCCGGCCGGTCGCGGGCGTGCCGAGCGGGGCTCCAGCCTGTCGCGAGCGCACCGCGCCATCTTCGTCAGGTATCAGCCCTGACGGAGGTAATCGTGGATCTTGGACTGGCCGGTAAACGTGTCCTTGTCACCGGTGGCACTCACGGGATAGGCCGGGAAACCGTGCTCGCGTTCGCCCGGGCCGGGGCCTGCGTCGTGGCCTGCAACCGCAGCCCGGGCGACGCGGCCGACACCCTCGCCCTCGAGCTGAAGGGACTCGGAGACGGCCACCGCGTGGTCCAGGCCGACGTCACCGACCCCGCCGGGGTCGCCGCGCTCGCGGACGCCTGCCGGGACACCCTCGGCGGCCTCGACGTGGTCGTGAACAACGTCGGCGTCGACGGCCGGTCGCCGTTCGAGGAGCTCACCGAGCAGAAGTGGAACCACGTCATCGAGGCGAACCTGACCAGCAGCTTCCTGGTGACCCAGGCGGCGCTCGGGCTGCTCGCCGACAACGGCTCGGTCATCAACATCGGAGCTTCGGCAGGCATGCGCGGGCGGCCGGAGAGCGCGCACTACGGCGCCTCGAAGACGGCGCTCATGGGGCTGACCCGGTCGCTGGCGAGGGAGTTCGGTGGGCGCGGCATCCGGGTCAACACGGTGGCGCCCGGCGTCATCGTCACCGAGCCCGGCGGCGGGCCGCCGCCCCCGGTGGCCGACCTCATCCGCGCCGTGACCGCGCTCAACCGGCTCGGCACCAGCGAGGACGTGGCCGCCGCCGTGCTTTTCCTTGCCAGCGACGTGTCCCGGTACATCACCGGCGTCACCCTGAACGTGGACGGAGGCATCTGATGCCGTTTGCTGCCATCACCTACCGTGTCAAGCCCGGGCACGAGGACGAGATCGCGGAGATCTTCGCCGGATTCCAGCGGGTCGACACCCCCGTCATGCGGGACACCGGCGGCGACCAGGCCGGACGCCTGCTCGGCACGGCCGTCTTCATCAAGGACGACGTGATGGTTCGCGTCATCCACTACGAGGGCGAGTTCGGCGCCGTGGCCGCGCACATGGCGGGGCAGCGGGGCGTCCACCTGATCGAGGAGAAGCTCGCGCCCTACCTCACGCGGCAGCGGGACACCTCGACGCCCGAGGCGTTCGGCGCGTACTTCCGCGACGCGGTCATGCGCAACATCTCCCAGCTCTCCGTGGACACCCATCCCGTTGACCGGTGAGGACGTGGCCGGGTTGGCAGGGACGCCGGCGCGGGCCGGCAAGGACGCCCATGCGGGCCGAGAGATGGAGGACGGCATGGAGGTTGGGATCGGGCTTCCGACGATGATCGCCGGGATCACCGGCCGGGACATCCTCGGGTGGGCCAAGCGCGCCGAGGAACTCGGGTTCTCCTCACTCGGGGCGCTCGACCGGCTGATGTACGACGGCTACGAGTCCCTGATCGCGCTCGCGGCCGCGGCCGGCGCGACGAGCCGCATCCGGCTCGCCACGACCATCCTTATCGCCGCGTACCGGGGCGACAAGGCGCTGCTGGCCAAGCAGCTCGCGAGCCTGGACAGGATCTCGGGAGGGCGGCTCACCGTCGGCGCCGCGGCCGGCGGGCGGCCGGACGACTACGAGGCGTCCGGCACGGTCTACACCGACCGTGGCCGCCGGCTCGACGAGCTGCTCGGCGAGCTGCGGCGGACCTGGGACGGGACGGCCGATGGGCCGGTCCCCGGGCCGCCCTGGTCGAAGGGCGGCCCGCCGCTGCTCGTCGGCGGCCACTCGCCCGCCGCGATGAAGCGTGCCGCCGCCTTCGGCGACGGCTGGATCGCGGGGGGCAGCTCGGCCGCGGGCTACGGCGAGATGGCCGACCGCGCCCGCGCGGCCTGGCACGCCGCGGGACGCGCCGACCAGCCGCGCCTGGTGGCCATCGCGTACGTCTCGCTGGGCCCGGGCGCGCGCGAGCACGCTGAGCACCATTTGCTCGACTACTACTCCTTCATGGGCTGGAAGGCCGAGATGGCCGTGCGGAGCGTGCTCACGGACGCCGGGCAGCTCCGGGAGTTCGCCGACGGTTACCGTGACGCGGGCTGCGACGAGCTGATCCTTTTCCCGTGCGTGGCGGACCCGGGTCAGGCGGACCTGATCGCCGGCGCGGTCTGGGGGTGATCACGATGATGAACGTGCTCAGCGTGCTGGTCCTGCTCGGCAGCGGAACGGTTGCCGGCGTACTGTTCGCGGTGGCCGTGAGCACCGTGCCGGCCCTGGCGGCGATGTCGCCGGACCGCTATGTCTACACGCACACGCTGCTGGGCAGGAACTGGGATCCCACCATGCCGCTGATCGTGCTGGGCTCGACCCTGCTCGACATCGCGCTCGCCGTCATGGCGCCCGCGGGCGCGGCCCGCTCGCTCGTCATCGTCGCGGCCGTCTGCCTGGCCGGGGTCTCGTGGGTCTCTCATTTGCGCAACGTGCCCATCAACAAGGTGGTGCACCGCACCGACCCCGACGCGATCCCGGCCGGGTGGCAGGATCCGCGCCCGCTGTGGCGGCGCTGGCACATCCTGCGCACCGCGCTCGCGATGGTGGCGCTCGCCGCCAACAGCCTCGCCGTCACCCTGCTGTCCTAGACGGACGGGTGATCGATTCGTGGAACACATGTTTGGCGAAGGGCCTCCGCGCCGGATGGCACGCCGCCTCAGGACGGCCCTGAAGTACATCGGGACAGGTCTGATGTACATCGGGGCCGCCGCGTGGCCGACTCCGGAGGTCTGGGCCGCCCTCAAGGCCGCCAAGTCCATCGGCAGGCCGCCCGGCCCTCCATCGCACCCTGACCGGGTCACGTCCCACGAGGACCTGCCCCCTTTGGAACGCCGCATCTTCCTGGACCTCGAAGCGCAGTTCAGGCGGCAGAACGAGAAATGACTCCGGGTACTCCTGTCGCCGTGCCGGAAGTCACGACATGGACAGGATGTCCGCCGCGAGCTCGAAGAAGGCCCGCGCCGCCGGTGACTCCGGCCCGTCGTGCCGGTGGACGAGCGCGACCGTACGGCGCAGGTCGGCGCCGGTGATCTCCAGCACGCGCGGCCGGGGAGCGCGCCTGGCTGCGGACCGGGCGATGGACCGGGGGAGCACGGCCATGCCGAGGCCCTGGGCGGCGAACCTGACCATCTCCTCGACCCGCACGACCTCGAAGACGACCCTGCGGGACACGCCGGCCTGGGCGAAGTTGTGGTCGACCTGCTCGCGCAGCCCGTATCCCGGGGGAAAGTCGATGAACCGCTCACCGGCGAGCCGCGAGGCCGGAACGGACCCGGTCAGCGGGTGTTCCAGGTGGACGAGCCCGACGAGGTCCTCGGTCAGCAGCGGGCGCGCGCGCAGGCGCTCGGGCAGCGGCTTCGGGGGCAGGCCGAGGATCGCCAGGTCGAGCTTCGCCGAGCGGACGTCCTCGACCATGCGATCACTGCCACCGCTGCGCAGCGCCACCTCGACCCCGGGGTGACGGGTGTGGAAGTCGCTGAGCAGGGCAGCCATGTCAAGGGTCAGAGGCGGGCACTCCATCATGCCCACGGCGACGTTGCCGCGTACGATTCCCCGCAGGGCGTCCGCCTCGGCGGCGAGGAGATCGAGGTCGCTGAGCACGCGCTCGGCCAGCGGGAGCAGCTGGGCCCCTGCCCTGGTGAGTCGTACCGAGCGGGTGGTGCGCTCGAACAGCTTGATGCCCAGCTCGTCCTCGAGCTTGCGGATCTGCTGGCTCAGCGCGGACTGCACGACGAACTCCCCCGCCGCGGCGGCACTGAAGCTTCCCGTGCGAGCGATGGCCCGGAAGTACCGCAGCTGTCGTAGATCCATCGCATTATTCAATCACAGTGATAACTGTTAGCTCTTTCATGTCTTTGACGCATGAGTGTGCCACTGGGAGTCTGAGAGGGACCGGTCCACAGCACGTGATGGGTGGCCGCTCACGGCACCAAGGAGAGATAGCACAGATGCCTCGTCTTCCCCCATCCCGCCTGCGGGCCGCGGTGATCGCCCTGGTCGTCGCGGTCGCGGTGACCGGCTGCTCCACGAACCCGCCGGACGCCGGGCCGGTGCCGCTGCGGCTCGGATACTTCCCGAACCTCACCCACGCCACGGCGATCCTGGGAGTCGAGGACGGGACGTTCCAGCGTGCCGTGGGCTCGGGCGTGAAGCTCGAGCCGTCGCTCTTCACCTCCGGCCCTCCGGCGATCACGGCCATCCTCTCCGACGCGGTGGACGCGGTCTTCGTGGGCGCCACTCCAGCGGTGAACGCCTTCCACAAGACCAAGGGCAACGTGAAGATCGTCTCGGGTGCCACCTCGGGCGGGGCGCAGCTCGTGGTCAGGAACGGCATCACCTCGGCAGCGGACCTCAAGGGCAGGACCATCGCCGACCCGGCGCTCGGAGGCGCGCCCGACATCCAGCTTCGCTACTGGCTCAAGCAGCACGGACTGCGCACCGGCACCGCCGGCGACGGCGACGTGCACATCTCCCCGCAGGACAACGCCCAGATGGCCGCCGCCTACGCGAGCGGCGCGATCGACGGCGCCTGGGTGCCCCAGCCGTACGCCACCCTGCTGGTGAACCGGGGCGCGCACGTCCTCGTGAACGAGCACTCCCTGTGGCCCGGCGGCCGGTTCAACACCACCAACCTGCTCGTGCGCGCGGACTTCCTCAAGCGGCACCCCGACGTGGTCGTCGCCCTGCTGCGCGGCCTGATCAAGGAGACGGACCAGGTGAACACCGATCCCGCGCAGGCCAGGCAGCGGGCCGACACCGCCATCGACAAGATCAACGGAGGCGGCCTCAAGGAAGGCGATCTGCGGGCGGCCTGGGCCGACATGACCTTCACCGTCGATCCCCTGCTGGCCACGATCAAGGAGTACGGCCGCCGGGGGACGGACGTCGGCGTGCTGCCCGGCGGCGACCTGACCCGGCTCGCCGACCTCGGCCCGCTGAACAAGGCGCTGCGGGCCGAGGGCAAGGCGGCGGTCGCCGGATGAGCACGCCCCGGATCACCCCGCGCCCGCAGACAGAACGCCTCTACAACGACTGCGCCGACACGGCCGTCAGCAGGAGGACCACCGAAGCCGTACGGGCACTGCCGTTCCTCGGCGAGCTCACCACGGAGACCACCAGGCTGACCGCCGGAGACGTCACCGAGCTGACGCTGCGCTACACCGTGGGCGGCTCGGGCATCGCCGACAGCGGCTGGCTGAAGCTGTGCTTCAAGTACTACTCCGACTGGGACCTGCAGACCACCCGGCCGGAGGGACGCGACTACGCCACGGCGGAGGTGACACGCCGTGGCGATCTCGGCGGTGCGTCGGCGGGCGGCCTCGCGACCGTTCGCAGGCTGCGGACCGCCTATGACGTCAAGGGAGGTGAGAGGCCCTTCCAGAAGGCCCTCCTCGTACACCTCGAGGACGGTTTCGTGCGGCCGGGGGATGAGATCGTCATCCGGCTGGGCGACCGGCGGCACGGCGGCCCCGGCACCCGGGCGCAGACCTTCGTGGAGGACGCCTTCAGGTTCCGGATGTACGCCGACGTCCTCGGCACCTCGCGCATGGGGCACGTGGGCGACGTCTCCGTCGACATCGTCGCGGGACCCGCCGAGCGGCTCGTCGTCACGGGACCGCGCCTGGTCCGCGCGGGCGCCACCGCGCCGCTGCGGGCCCACCTCGAGGACGCCTGGGGCAACGTGGCGTCCGGCACCCCGGCACCGGTCCAGGCCGTCAGCGGCGGGTGGACCTCACCGCCCCGCGCCTTCGCCGCCGAGGGCTGGGCCACGGCCACCATCGAGCTTCCCGCCCGGCCTCCCGGGCCGAACGACGTGCGTGTCTCGGCGAGCCTGCCGGACGGGCGCGAGCTGACGGCCGGCTGCACCGTGGACGTGGTGGCTGAGCTGCCCGGCGAGCGCGCCTACTTCGCCGACCTGCACGTGCACTCCGACGACACCGTGGGCACCCAGGACAGCGCCTACAACTTCGCCTACGGCCGCTGGGTGGGCGGCCTTGACGTGCTCGGCTACACGGCCAACGACTTCCAGATCACCGAGAAAGCCTGGCAGGAGGTCGTGGCCCTGTGCCGGGAGGTCAGCGAGGACGGCCGGTTCGTGTGCCTGCCCGGCGTCGAGTGGTGCGGCAACTCCGGCGTGGGCGGCGACCACAACGTCATCTATCTGGGCGAGGACACCAGGCTGGCCAGGTCCCTGGAATGGCATGACGCGATGACCACGCGCTCACCGGCCCCCGAGCACTGGCCGATCACCGAGCTGTACGACGCGTACGCCGCCAACCCGGACGACTACCTGCTGATGCCGCACGTCGGCGGCCGGCGCGCCGTCCTGGACTGGCACCATCCCGCGCTGGAACGGCTCATCGAGGTGCATTCGGCCTGGGGCACCAGCCCGTGGTTCCTCCGGGACGCCATGAGCCGCGGCCTGCGGCTCGGTGTCAGCGCCAACAGCGACGAGCATCGGGGCCGTCCCGGTGGCGGGGCGCCGGGCGCCAACATCTTCGGTGGCCGTGGCGGGCTGACCGGCGTGCTGTCCCCTGACCTGACCCGCGCCTCGGTCGGAGCCACGCTGCGGGCGCGTCGCACATGGGCGACGACGGGTGCGCGGGCCGTCGCCCTGCTGCGGGCCGGAGACCGGTGGATGGGCGAGGAGCTCGCCGTCGCCGACGAGGAGATCGTCGTCTCGTACGCCCTGTACGGGGACGCGCCGTGGGACCGCATGACCGTCCACGACACGCGCGGACCGCTGCTGCACCGCGATCTGAACGCCGAGGCGGGCCACGCGCCGGGGCTTGTCAGGGTCCGCTGGGGCGGCGCGCGGCACCGTGACCGCTACCGCTGGGCCTCCTGGACCGGGCACATCCAGGTCTCCGGAGCCGATCTGCTCGAGGCCCGCCCATGGGCGCTCACGCATCAGGAGCAGGCGATCACGGTCGACGGCACGCGTATCGGCTGGTCGAGCGCGACGTACGGGAACGACACGGGCGTGGTGCTCCACCTCGGCCCCGGCGGCGACGCGGAGATCACCATCGAGGCCACCGTCGCCGAGGACGCCCGCACCGAGCGGTTCAGCGTGCCTGTGACCGGCCTCGCGGGCGGCCCGGTACGCCGCGAGCTGGGAGGGGCGGGGCTTCACGTCACGGTCGAGCGGGTCGCCGACGCCGCTCGTCTCCCGTCGACCCTCGCCGGGGACCTCTCCGTCCGTCCCCCCGAGGGCGACAGCGCCCTGTACGTGCACGCCGTGCAGACCGACGGGCACGAAATCTGGACCAGTCCCCTATTCTTCACACGGGGTCAGGGCTCGGACCGGTAGGACCGGACGACGACACCGGACTTGGCCGGCCCATCACTCCTGGTCGCCGATAAGCCCCGCGTCGTTGGCCAGCAGCGCGATCTGGACTGGTCGTGGCGACCGTCACGCCCTGGGAGGCCAGGCTTTCACGCGCCGAAGCGGCCGACGGGTTCACCGGCCACCGGGTCCGGCCCGACCAGACGGCTGGAACCATCGCGCCGGATGACTTCCCTCCAGCCATCGGGCCAGGAGCGTTGAGCACCACCGGGGGCCGCGCGCACCGTCGCCTCCCACAGGGCCGGCGCGGTCTCGAACGTGGCATCCCGGAAGGACACTCCACCCCCGAACTCGGCCTGCCGGAATACGGCCTCGTCCTTGAACGCGGCCTCGCCGAAAACCGCCTCCGCCGGGAAGGCAGCCGCTCGGAAAACGGCCCGATGCTTGAAGACCGTACGGCTGAAGAGCGCCGTTCCCTCGAACGTCGTGCCCCTGAAATCCGCTCGGAGGGCGAACACGGTGTCCCGGAATATCGCGTCGTCCTTGAAAAGCGCCTCCTCGAACCCCGCCTTGTAGTTGGCGTCCCCCCAGCCCGCCTTTCCGGTGAAGACGGCTCCCCCGAACACCGTCCTCCCATTGAAGGTCGCCCCGCCGAAGCGGGCGAACCCTATGAACGTGGCGTCGCCAAAACCCGCCAGGCGCATCCGGCATTCGTTGAAGTCCAGCTTCACGAGGCAGGCGCCGGTGAGGTCCAGGTCGATGTCCGGCCAGAACGTGCCGGGCGGCAACCGCTCGGACCTGCTCCAGCGCAGATGGTTCCTGAGTATCCGCTGGGCCGTGGTGCGGACCTGGAGTTCCTGAGGGTCGATGGACGCCCCGGTCGCCTCCTCCCGGCTCGCGGGGTGATCTCCCTCCTCCCCGGGCGCGGATCCGGCCTCGACAGTAGGCATGCGGAGATAGGCACAGATCACGTCGACGATCGTCTGGCGCTGGTCGGGGTTGTTCTGGGCGACACGCTCCAGAGCATGCAGCCCTGCCAGGCGTACGGCGGCCTTGTCGTGCCCGAGCTGGTCGGTCGCCTTGGTGTACAGCTCCGTCACGCGTTTCTCACCGGCGTCGTACTCCTGGTAGGCCTGGGTACGCTCCCCGAGCCACTGGCGTCGCACACCGAGAAGGAGCGCCACCAGCCCGGCAGCCCCGGCACCAACTGTCAGCCCGGTCTTCACGGCGTCCAGTCGCAGCTCGACGCGCTTGGCCGCGTCCGGCGCCGTGTCGGCGAGGGACAGCAGGACCGCCGTGGCGCTCCACATGGATACGACGATGATCACGACCCCAGTGAGGACCCACCACCAGGAAAGGACGCGCAGCGTCGCGCGGTCGGCCGGCCGAGGCCTCCACAGGGCCAGCCCGACGCCGGCCCCCACGAGTATCACGGCCGCGAGGACGAGCACAGCGGCCAGCGGCACGTAGGCCGCGAGGTCGGGCGCTCCCGCCCGTCCCGCCACGAGCGCGGCCACCGCCGCCACCACCCCCGCGACCAGCGGCACCACGCCGACCGCCCTACGTCCGGGCCCCCGCCCCAAGTCCCTCATGGTGGCAACTTCAACACATGTTCCCGAGATCCTCCACAGGAGCAGGAAAACCGCTGACCCGCCGGCGCAGACGGGGCGCGGGGACGACCGCGTCGACGGGAGGTGGCCACGACCTTGGAGGCCGTTCACGTTAGAGAGATCCGATGACTTTGAACGACAGCTTGAACGGGAAACAGCCCATGCTGTCGTGGATCGATCCATTCCCGGCTGTGAGCTGCGCATTCTCGCTGCGGGGTTGTTCATAAGTTTCCGGAACATTGTTTGAGTATTGCGTTGGCGTGTCAGATCCTGTCAGGATGACTGCGAGCGGTCCGATGTTACTTCGGCGATGACATATACCGCTTCGTGTCTTCTGGTGGCGTTCTGTCGGTGTGAAGCCTGATCCGGAAGGAAAAGGCTGCGGAGCTCTTCCTCGTGACGCGGCGCGCTCATCGTCGTCCAGCCATGTCTGGCTCCGATCGGGAGCGACGGCCGCCGATCGAACGTAACGGCTCTGCCGACTCCACCTTCCAGCAGGCGCGGCTTACGAACAGTCGCTCTAACCGAAGGAGTTCACGTGGCCGTCTCGCGCCGGAGGTTCATGACCTCCGTAGTGTCCGGGTCCGCTCTCGCCGCGGTGTCGACGACCCAGTTGGGGTCGGCCTTCACGAGTGCGG
>JAOPYI010000268.1 GCA_025964675.1 Sphaerisporangium sp.
CCGCGAGCTGCTGCACGCCACCGCCAAGCCCGTCGTTCCGGTCTGGGCCGAGGACAGGGTCGAGTCGGCCGTGGTTCCGGCGACGATGGGTCCCTGGCCGGTCATGCGCCGCTTTCACTGAAGTCGAGGTGGAGCTGGAAGTGTTCGGGGTCGAGCAGGGTGCTCACGTGCTCGACGAACCGCCCGTCAGCCGTCCAGCTCGTGCGCTCGGTGCGCAGGAACCACTCGCCCGGCTCGCGTTCGAGTAACGCCGCCTCGCGGTCGTCGAGCCGACCGCCGCACAGCCTCTGCTCGCCGTGGTGAGCGCGCAGCCCCGCGCGCAGGAGCCCCTCGGTCAGTGACCCGCCTTCCAGCCCCCGGGCGGCCATCCCCTCGATCGCCGGGACGCAACTGCGCTCGTAGGAGATCACGGCTCCCGCGGCGGTCTCCCGCACCCGCTCGATGGCGATGACCTCCGGCGAGTCGAGGCCCAGGCGCGCGGCCAGCTCGTCCTCGGTGGTGGCGGCGATGCGGAGCACCCGGACCCGCGCCCGCACGCCCTGGGCGGCCAGGGCCCGCGCCCATCCCAGCCGGGCGGCCAGCGGGCGCCCGTCGAACAGGACGAACGACCCCTTGCCGGTCCGCGTGGCGATCAGGCCCGCCTGGTTCAGCTCGGCCAGCGCGGCACGCACGGTGTTGCGGCTGACGCCGAAGCGCCGGGCCAGGGACAGCTCGCCCGGAAGCCGGGCCCCGCGCGGGACCCGGCCGGAGCGGATCTCGCGTTCCAGCTCGACGGTGATCCGCTGGTGCTTGAGGGTCACGTTCACGTGGCCGTCCCTTCGGCGTGCACCCCCGGGGCCGCGAACCGGCCGAGGACCTCCCGCACGGTGACGACCTCGATGTACCTCGTCCAGGCGCTGTCGATGACGGCGAGCCATGGCAGGGCCTGTGACTCGGTCACGGCCGTGCCGCCCACGCCGGCGCCGTGCCGGGACCGGCGGGGGCGAGCCGTTCCTGGGCGCGGACCTTCGACCGGTTGAGCAGCCAGGTCGCGGCGAAGCCCAGGACGAGCGCCAGCAGCACGCCGAGGTTGGCCATGGCCCACGAACCGGACTTGCCGCCGAGCTGCAGCGGCCCGAGCAGGTATCCCTGCCAGCGGAGCCAGCTCGCCGCCGCGTTGGTGACCAGGCCCCACCCGATGGCCGTGCTGACGACGATCACCGCGAGGGGCAGCAGCGGGACGTCGCCGTAGCGGCCCGATGGGCGGTAGAGGTCGGTCTCGTCGTAGTCGCGACGGCGCAGGGCGAGGTCGGCCAGCATGACGCCGCACCACGCGGCGATGGGGACGCCCAGCGTGGTCAGGAAGCCGATGAACTGGCCGAGGAAGTCGTCGGCGATGAAGACGATGTAGACCGTTCCCGCGACCATGAGCACGCCGTCGATCAGGGCGGCGATGTAGCGAGGGACCCGCAGCCCGGCGGCCAGCAGCGCGAGGCCGGAGGAGTAGATGTCTAGTACGGCGCCGCCGACCAGGCCGAGGACGGCCACGGCGGCGAAGGGAATGAGGAACCAGGTCGGCAGGATCGTCGTCAGCGCCCCTATCGGGTCCACGATGATGGCCTGGTTGAGGCCGGTGGACGACCCGGCGAGCAGCAGGCCGAACACCAGCAGCACGAGGGGCGCCACCGACGCGCCGAACGTCGTCCAGCCCACCACGCCCCCGCTCGAGGACCTCCTCGGCAGGTAGCGCGAGTAGTCGGCCGCCGCGTTCACCCAGCCGAGGCCGAACCCGGTCATCATGAAGACCAGCGCCCCGATGAACTGCTGGGCGGAGCCGGCGGGGATGCGCGCGACCGTGTCCCAGTGGATGTGCCCGACCACCAGGAGGATGTAGACCACCGTCAGCACGCCCGTCACGACCGTGATGACCGTCTGCATGCGCATGATCAGGTCGAAACCCATGACGCCGCCGGCGACGATCAGGAGCGTCACGACGATGAGGGCGATGACCTTGGTTGAGGTGCCGCCTCCCCAGCCGAGCCGGTCGAAGACGGTGGCGGTCGCCAGGGTGGCGAGCGCGGTGAGCACGGTCTCCCAGCCGACCGTCAGCAGCCATGAGATCGCGGACGGCAGGCGGTTGCCGCGCACGCCGAACGCCGCCCGGCTCAGCACCATGGTCGGCGCCGACCCGCGCTTGCCCGCCACGGCGACGAAGCCGCACAGCAGGAAGGAGAAAAGGACGCCGATGAGGCCGGCGGCGAGCGCCTGCCAGAAGGAGATACGGAAGCCGAGGGCGAAGGAGCCGTAGCTGAGCCCGAGGACCGAGACGTTGGCGCCGAACCACGGCCAGAAGAGCTGTCTCGGACGGCCCTTCCGCTCGGTGTCGCCGATCACGTCGAGCCCGTGCGCCTCGACCTTGAGCTGCCGCCCACCCGAGCCCGAGGATGCCTGGCTCAACTGTTCGCCCTGCATACCGGCCATGGAACCTACCTGTCTAGACTTGTTCAATGGAATGTAAGGCGCGGGCCCGTGAAGGGTCAAGACGCATCGGCGTGTTCTAAGGGCCGGGAGGAGCGTTAACGCCCCCGAGACCGTATCCCCGCTGGTCAGTCACTCAGTCCGTGCGGCCGTTCGGGGGCGTCGGAGGTGAGCGGCACGGCCGAGCCGCGCACGAGGTCGAGCTGCACGGTCTGGCGGGGAAGCAGGGCGTCCAGCAGCCAGTTGCCCGCGATGCGCGTACGGCCGTCGGGAACGGCCAGCAGATGATATCCGCGCGTCACCGCCTTGGCGGCCACGCCTGACAGCGGGACGCCGAGCGGGTTGGCCGCCGCCTTGGCACCTCCGAGGTCCACGACGAAGCCCAGGTCGTTGTGCCGGTACGGGCGGCGCTCCCCCCGGCCGTACGACGCGGCGATGTTGGCGGCCACGCGCTTGCCCTGCCGGGTCGCGTGCTGCGCGGTCATGGCCGTGTACTCGCCCGGGCGCGTGAGGTCGGGCACCGCCGCCGAGTCGCCGCAGGCGAAGATCTCCGGGTGCCCCGGCACGGTGAGGTACTCATCGACGAGGAGGCGGCCCTTCTTGGTGGGAAGCCCAAGCGACTCGATGAGCGGGTCGGGGCCGACTCCGACGCACCAGATCAGCGAGCGGGTGGGCACGAACTCCCCGTCGGAGAGCTTGACCCCCTCGGATGTGGCCTCGGCCACTGTCGTGCCGGTGCGGATCTCCATGCCCCGGTCGGCGAGGGCCTGGTGCGCCGTATGGGACAGGCGCTCGTCCAGCTCGGGAAGGATGCGGGGGGCCTTGTCGACGAGGATCCAGCGGGTGGGCTGCTCGCGCAGGCCGGGACGGCGCCGCTTGGCGTGCTGGGTGAGCAGCTGGCCCTGGGCCGCCACCTCTGTACCGGTGTAGCCGGCGCCCACCACCACGAACGTGCAGCGCGCGGTCCTCTCCTTGGCGTCGTCGCCGGCGTCGGCGAGCTCGATCTGACGGATCAGGTGGTCGCGCAGGTACAGCGCCTCGGCGATGCTGCGGAAGCCGTGCGCGTGCTCGGCGACCCCGGGGACGGGAAGCAGCTTGTTGACGCTGCCGATCGCGATCACCAGGCGGTCGTAGCCGAGGTCGCGCTGGTTGCCCTCGGCGTCGGTGCACTCCACACGCCGCCCCTCGAGGTCGACCTTGTCGACACTCGCCAGCAGGTGGCGGACGCCCCGTGAGCGGCCCGACAGCGGGATCGCGACCTTGCGCGGGTCGAGGATCCCAGCGGCCACCTCGGGGAGCAGGGGAAGGTACAGGAAGTAGTCGGTCGGGTTGATCAGGACGATCTCGATCGCGCCCTTGGCGAGGCGGGAGAGGCGACGCGCTGCGGTGAAGCCCGCGAATCCTCCACCGACGACGACGACGCGCTGCCGGTTGATCATGGACAGGTTCCTTTCGGCTCGGTTGAGGGCGTGGAGGCGTGCTCAGGTCTCTCGCGTACCCGTCCAGATCGCCGGAAACCATCGCCATGCTCGGACCGTCGAGGGACAAGATTTACCTACTGCTTAGCTGGGTTAATATGTCTCCCGACTCGGGGAGTCCGGGGAGACGGCCGGTTTCGGTCAGGCGCGATCCATGGGACGGCGCCGGCGAGCGACGGGACACACGATGATCAGGAAAAGGGCCGCCGCAGGGTCGGTCGCGTTCGGCCTCCTCCTCGCCGTCGCCGCGTGCGGCGGTTCGAGCGACGCGACAGGCGCAGGCGGCGGCACGTTCACCTACTGGACGAGCGGCTGGCAGCCGGACCAGATCGCGGAGATCGACGCGGCGTTCGACAAGGCCAACCCCGGCATGCACGCCAAGGGGCAGTACATCGCGAGCTCCGACCAGTACCTCCCGAAGGTCATCTCGGCGCTGAAGAACGGCACCCAGCCCACCGTGCTCCTCACCCAGAACCCCTCCGACCTCCCGGTGATCGCCCAGAGCGGCAAGCTGGTCCCGCTCGATGGCAAACTCACCGCCGAGACCGACGCGCTGTATCCCGGCATCAAGGAGTCGCTCTTCTACAAGGGCCACCAGCTCGGCATCGCGCTCGCAGGCGTGGGCGACATCGTGCTGTTCTACAACAAGAAGACCTTCGCCGCCGCGGGCATCCAGGGCCCGCCCGAGACCTGGGCCGAGCTGGCCGCCGACGCCAGGAAGCTGTCCGACCCGGCCAAGAACAAGTACGGCTTCTACGTGCCGCTCGGCGAGTCGGAGTGGATCTCGTTCGCGTGGACGCCGATGTTGTACGCCGAGGGCGGATCCTTCCTCAACGCCGACGGCACGGCGACCGCCTTCAACAGCCCCGCGGGGGTCAAGGCCCTCACCACCTGGGTCGAGCTGCTCAAGACCAAATCCGCGCCTAGCACCAGCTACGCCCAGGCGGGCAGCTTCGATGGGGCGCCCGCGTTCGCCAGCGGCACAGTGTCGATGGTCGTGAACGGCCAGTGGGCGGTGCCGACCTTCCAGAAGGCCGGCGTCGACTTCGGCGTGGCCCCGATGCCGAAGGGCGCCGCCGGCACCTCGACGAGCATGGGCATCGGCGTGGCGGCCCTGCTGAAGACCGGTGACCAGGCCGAGAAGGCGGGCCTGGCGTTCCTGAAGTTCCTGACGACACCCGAGCGGGGCGCCTACCTCGCCGCCAAGAACGGCGGCCTGCCGTCGGACCCGGCCCAGCTCGAGCAGCGGGCGCTGAAGGACCACATCGCCAAGGACCCCACCTACACCGTCTTCGCCGAGGCCGAGAAGACAGGCAAGGTCCGCCCGATCACCCCCGCCTACAACGCGATCTCCCAGAGCCTCTGGACGGAGATCAACGCGGCTCTGAAGGGGCGGAAGACCCCGGCCGAGGCCCTGGCGAGCGCGGCGCGAGAGGGAGACGCGGCGCTGAAGAGACTCGGCTGATGCGGCAGCGCCACCGCACCTGGACGCTCGCGTACGTGTTCGTGGCACCCACCGTGGTGCTCACCGTGCTCTTCTCGCTCGTCCCGCTCGCGATGCTCCTGTGGCGCAGTCTGTACACCGGCGGGGTGTTCGACACCTCGCCGAGGTTCGCCGGCCTCGGCAACTACGGGCAGATGTTCCAGGAGGGCGGCGGCCACGCGCTCGGCGTGACCGGCGTCTACACCGTCGGCTTCGTCCTGCTCACGATGGGGGTCGGCCTCGGGCTCGCGCTGCTGCTCAACTCCAAGGCCCCCGGCGTGGCCCGGCTGCGGGCGCCGTTCGTCATCCCCCTCGTCGTGCCGGTGGTGGCCACCGCGCTGATCTGGGCGAACATGTTCGCGCCGCGGTTCGGGCTGATCAACAGGCTGCTGAGCGCCGTGCACCTGCCGCAGGCCGACTTCCTTTCGTCCCCGGGCCTTGCGCTGGTCGCCGTGCTGACCTTCGGCGCGTGGCAGTTCTTCGGGCAGAACATCATCCTCTACCTGGCGGCCCTCAAATCCGTACCAGGTGACGTGCTCGACGCGGCCAGCGTCGACGGAGCCGGGGCGTGGCGCAGGTTCGCCCACGTCCAGTGGCCGATGATGCGCCGCCATACCCTGCTGATCTGGGTCGTCACCACGCTGACCGGGCTCCAGACCTTCACGCAGATCTACGTGCTGACGCAGGGCGGCCCGGACGGCGCGACCCAGACCGCCCTCTATTACGTCTACAACGAGGGGTTCGTCCAGTTCGACACCGGCCGCGCCAACGCCATGGGGGTCGCGTTGTTCCTGCTCTCCCTGCTGATCACCATCACGCAGATCTGGCTGCTCGGACGGGCGGACCGTGCCCGTTAGCCTGCTCGCGCGCCGCTCGGTGGTCTACCTGCTGCTCGCCCTCGCCGTCCTCATCGTCGCGTTCCCGCTGGTCTGGATGGCGGTGAGCGCCCTGAAGACGGACGCCGAGATCATCAATCCCGCGGCGCCGCTGTGGCCCGAGCATCCCGAATGGTCCAACATCGGGCGTGCCCTGTCGCAGGCGCCGTTCGGACGCTGGTACCTCAACACCGCGATCTTCGGCGTGGCGGCCACCGCGGGACAGCTCGCCAGCGGGCTGCTCGCGGGCTACGCGTTCGCCATGCTGGACTTCCCGGGCAAGCGGCCGCTGTTCCTGGTCGCGCTGAGCGGCCTCATGGTGCCGTTCAGCGCGATCATCGTGCCCATGTCGCAGCTTCTGGGCGACCTGCACTGGCTCAACACCTACCAGGGCCTGATCGTGCCGAACATCGCCTCAGCGCTCGGCGCCTTCGTGTTCCGGCAGTTCTTCCTCGGCACGCCGCGAGAGCTGGGGGAGGCGGCCCGCATCGACGGGGCCTCGGAGCTGCGGGTCTTCTTCAACGTGTACGCCCCGCTGGCGCGCCCGGTCGTCGCCGCGCTGGCCATCATCCTGTTCCTGCAGAACTGGAACAACTTCCTGTTCCCGCTGATCGTGGTGAACACCACCGACATGGCCGTCCTGTCACAGGGCCTGTCGGTGTTCCAGAGCCAGTTCACCACCCAGTACAACCTCATCATGGCGGCGTCGCTGATCACGATCGTCCCCGTTCTGCTGGTCGCGGTCGCGGCCCAGCGTCACATCGTCGAGGGCATCACGCTCGGCGCCCTCGACTGACCCGCGCGCCCGGCCGCTCGTACGATCGCGCCGGTTTCTGTCAGGGGTCCACGGTCATCCGGAAGCCCATGGTCCCGTGACGGCCCCGGCGCGGCACGCTGCCCATCCGGGGCGCGTCTCCCGTCCATGGCGACAACGGGTGACGGACTGTGAAGCAGGGGTAACTCGTTTTTGTTCCGGATGACACAGCTCGGAAACCTCGGAGAAGTGGACTCTCAACCAGTCCGGTAAGTCGCCTTCCCCGCAAGGAGGCCCGCGTGCCTGAGATGTCCGCCCGAGGCGCCGCTCGGCAGATCGACGAGAGCGAGAAGAAGGCCGCCGCTCTCGGAGGCGGGGGATCGGTGACGGCCGAGGGGTTCCAGAGATGAGTGGAAGGCATCACGCGGTCGTCGTCATCGGCGGGGGCCAGGCCGGTCTGTCGATGAGCCACTGCCTGAAGCGTCGGGGCGTCGACCACGTCGTGCTGGAGCGGCACCGGGTCGGCCACGAGTGGCGTGCCCGCCGCTGGGACACCTTCTGCCTGGTCACCCCCAACTGGCAGTGCCGCCTGCCGGGCTTCCCCTACACCGGCGACGACCCCGACGGCTTCATGCCGCGCGACCAGATCGTGCGCTACATCGAGGAGTACGCCGCCTCGTTCGAGCCGCCGCTGGCCGAGGGGGTCACCGCTACACGCCTGGCCACCGCCGGTCCCGGGTTCGAGGTCGCCACCGACCACGGCGCGTTCACCGCCGACCAGGTCGTGGTGGCGACCGGGCCGTACCAGGTCCCGGTGGTCCCCCGGCTGGCCGAGCGGCTGCCCGGGCACGTGACACAGATCCATTCCGGGGACTACCGCAACCCGCGTGGGGTGCCGCCGGGCGAGGTGCTCGTGGTCGGCAGCGGCCAGTCCGGCTGCCAGATCGCCGAGGACCTCCACCTGGACGGCCGCCGGGTACATCTCGCCGTGGGCGGCGCGCCGAGGGTCGCCCGGTTCTACCGGGGCAGGGACGTCGTCGCCTGGCTCGACCTGATGGGCTATTACGACAGGCCCATCGACTCCTTCGCCGACCACGACGCGATCCGGGCACGCGCCAATCATTACGTGACCGGCCGCGACGGCGGGCACGACATCGACCTGCGGGCCTTCGCCCTTGAGGGGATGCGCCTGTACGGCCGGCTCACCGGAGTCGAGGACGGCGTGCTGCGGTTCGGCTCCGACCTGGGGAGCAACCTCGACCACGCCGACGCGGTGTCCGAGGGCGTCAAGGACTCCATCGACGCCTTCATCGCCGACCACGGCATCGACGCGCCCGCCGAAGGGCGGTACCAGCCGGTGTGGCGGCCCGTGCCCGGGCCCGGCCACCTGGAGGCGGACCGCGTCACGTCGGTCATCTGGTGCACCGGGTTCCGCAGAGACTACGGCTGGATCAGGGTGCCGGCCTTCGACGGCACCGGCTACCCGGTCCACGAACGCGGCGTCAGCCGCGTTCCCGGCCTGTACTTCCTCGGCCTGCCGTGGCAGCACACCTGGGGCTCTGGCCGGTTCTCCGGCGTGGCGGCCGACGCCGAGCACCTGGCCCGCCACATCGGCTCGTCCGGGAGGCGCGCGTCCCGGCTCAGCGCTGAGCGGGCGAGCCACGACTATTTCGTCCATCCCGAGTTGCTGGGGACGTGAGCCATGGTCTTCGACGCGCACCGCCATCTCGGTGTGCTCCCCGCCTACCCGTTCTACGGCGGCCCGCCGGTACGGCCTGACGTGACCGCCCGGGCGACCGTCGACCAGCTCTTCGACGACCTGTACGCCGAGGGCACCGAACGGGCGCTGGTGCTGCCGAACTACGGAGTGCCCGACCCGGATGTCGCGTTCGGCTTCAACGAGCTGTGCGTCGAGGCGGCCGGGCGCGACGACCGCGTCAGCTGCGGGCTGTGGGTCTCGCCCCGGCCCGAGGACGAGGAGCGCACGGCGGCGGCGCTGGAGCTCGCCGGGGAACGCGGCGTCCGGGCGCTGAAGCTCAGCTTCCTGCTGGGCGGCAGGCCCACCGACCCGGCGTGCCGCCCCGCGCTCGACCGCATCTTCCACAGCGCCCGCCGCCATGACCTGATCGTCCATGTGCACACCTCGCCCGGCGCCGCCTCCGACATCGACGAGGTGGGCCACCTGGTCGAGTGGTACGGCGACGACACGGCCGTGCACCTGGTGCACTTCGGGGGCGGCATGAGCGGCCACATCAAGCTCGCCGGCTCCCGGTTCTTCGACTGGATCGAGGCCGGCAAGCGCGTCTACACCGACCTCTCCTGGGCCATCGGCTTCGCGCCACGTTGGCTGGCCGGGGAGATCCACCGGCGTGGCATCGGCCACGACCGGGTGCTGTTCGCCAGCGACGAGCCGTGGGGTGACTACACGGGGGAGCGCGCCCGGCTGGGCGCGGCCGTGGGCGACGGCGAGCTCGCCCGCCTGATCTTCCGCGACACCTTCGAGAAACTCTACGGCTGACCTCCTCCGGACCGCCTTCGCGACCGGCCTTCCCGGGAAACCGCACGACACACAACAAGGAGACGTCCATGTCCGAGACGACCGAGCTGACCGACCTCGAGAAGCAGAGCCTGACGGAGATCCCGCACCCCTCGCTTCCCGAGGGTTCGAGTCTTTACGGCGGCACCAAGGTCTTCCCCGACTACCAAGCGCAGAACGGAGAGAGCTACTTCACGCTCGTGCACGGCATCGCCCACGAGTCGTCGGTGAGCTTCGTGGCGATCCTGCAGGCCACCAGGGCTCTTCGAAAGGGCTTCGAGTCGGCGATCTACTTCTACGGGCCTGGCTCGCTCAACTGCCTGGCCACCCGGGGCTTCCCGACCACGGGCAGCTCCGCCTTCCCCGGCGAGCACAACATCAACAACTCGCTGAGGACCTTCATCGAGGAAGGCGGCAAGGTCTACTGCTGCCGGTTCGGCCTGTCCCTGCACGGCGCCCGCGAGGAGGACCTGATCGAGGGCGTCATCCCCACCCACCCGCTTGACGTGCAGGACGCCCTGATCCACTACGGCCGCAAGGGCGCGATCATCAACTCGACCTACATGTTCTAGGAGGTCACGCGTGAGCGTCGGTACCAGGGTGGATGTGGCCATCAGGGGCGTCCGGGTGGACGCTCCGGTGCGCCGCGCGGGCGGAGCGGGACCGAGCGACGACGGCCACCTGGTCATGGGTGGCGTCGGGGCCGCGATCCCCCTCAATCCCGACAGCCCCTATCTCGTCCGCGACGGCAGGCTGTGGCTGGGCGAGACCGACCTGGGCCTCCCGGTCCAGCCGGTCCGCCGCCCCCGCTTCTACGACCTGGTCACCGCCGACGGCGTCCCGTACGAGAAGATCGCCAAGCTGCACGGCACGGACGTGCTGGCCACCACCGTCGTGCAGACCTGCGTCCGGTACGGCGAGGCCGACCGGTGCCGGTTCTGCACCATCGAGGAGTCGCTCGCGTCCGGGGCCACCGTCGCCGCCAAGACCCCGGCGCAGCTCGCCGAGGTCGCCGAGGCGGCGGTGCGCCTGGACGGAGTGCGGCAGATGGTGATGACCACCGGCACCACCGCCGGTCCCGACCGTGGGGCGAGGGTCCTGGCCCGCGCGGTGCGGGCGGTCCTCGAGGCGGTGCCAGGCCTGCCGGTCCAGGTGCAGTGCGAGCCGCCCGCCGACCTGTCGTGGATCACGCTGCTCAAGGACGCGGGAGCCGCCGCGATCGGCATCCACATCGAGTCACTGGACGAAAGCGTGCGCCGCCGGTGGATGCCGGGCAAGGCGACCGTGCCCGTGGCCGCCTACGAAGCGGCTTGGGACGAGGCGGTGCGCGTGTTCGGCCGCAACCGGGTCTCGACCTACCTCCTCGCCGGTCTCGGCGAGGACCCCGCCGAACTGGTCGCGGGGGCGGCCCGGCTGATCGACCGCGGCGTCTACCCGTTCGTCGTGCCCTTCAGGCCGATGAAGGACTCCCTCGCCGGCCAGGACGGCGTGCCCGGTCCCGCGACCGGCGTCGTACGGGAGGTCACCGAGCAGGTGGCGGCGCTGCTGCGGGCGGCGGGGATGTCGGGGGCCGAGCAGCGGGCGGGCTGTGCGGCGTGCGGCGCGTGCAGCGCCCTTGCCGTGGCGGGCGGGTGACCCGATGACGGCGACCTTCGACCTCGGCGGCCTCGCCGCCTCGGCCCCATGGGACGGCTCCGCCGTCTGTGACGCGCTGCTCGGCGCCCGCAGGCAGCGCTTCCTGGTCGAGGAGGCGGACCTGGCCGCGACCAAGGCCTACCGGGCGCTGCGCAGGAGGGTCTTCGTCGAGGAGCAGGGGCTCTTCCGCCGGCACGACCTGGACGAGCGCGACACCGATCCGCGCACCGTGGTGCTGGTGGCCAGGAGCCGCGACGGCGCCGTGCTCGGCGGCGTCCGGCTCGGCCCGGCGGTCGACGGCCCGGACATCGGCTGGTGGCGCGGCGGCCGCCTGGCGGTCGACCCGTCCGAGCGGGGCGGTCACGGGATCGGGCCCGCCCTTGTCCGTGCCGCCTGCGCGCGGGCGGAGGCGGCAGGGGCGCTGCGCTTCGAGGCCACGGTGCAGGCCCCGGCCGAGCGGATGTTCGCCCGGCTCGGCTGGACGGCCGTGCGCGCGGCCGAGGTGGCGGGCGCGCCCCACGTCCTGATGCGGTGGCCTGTCGGGCGGATCGCCGCGCTCGTGGCGGGCACCAAGGAGGCGCTCGGCCCGCTGCTCGCCGGGCTGGCCCCGGGCGGCGCGGGATTCGTCGGCGACGACGGAGCCCCCGTGCCCGGCAGCGACCTGGTCGCGGCCTGCGACGCGATCCTGCCCGCGATGGTGGAGCGGGACCCGGACTGGGCCGGCTGGTGCTCGGTGCTGGTCAACCTCAACGACCTCGCCGCGATGGGCGCCACGCCTGTCGGCCTGCTGGACGCCCTCGGCGCCAGGGACGCCTCGGCGGCGGCGCGTGTGCTCGGCGGGCTGCGCCGCGCGGCCGGAGCGTACGGCGTGCCGGTGCTGGGCGGGCACACGCAACTCGGCGTGCCGGCCGCGCTTTCTGTCACCGCGCTCGGCCGTACGGCGGACCCGGTCCCGGGCGGCGGTGGTCGCGCGGGACACCGGGTGAGCCTCACCGCCGATCTCGGCGGTGGGTGGCGGCCCGGGTACACCGGGCGGCAGTGGGACTCCACCACCTACCGGCGTACCCCCGAGCTCCAGGCCATGCTGGGCGCGGTGGCCGCCTCCCGGCCCGCCGCCGCCAAGGACGTGTCGATGGCCGGCGTCGCAGGCACGCTCGGCATGCTGGCGGAGGCGTCGGGCTGCGGCGCCGTGCTGGACGTCGCAGCGGTGCCCCGGCCCGGTGCGGCCACGGTGGGGGACTGGCTCACCTGCTTCCCCGGCTTCGCGATGCTCACCACCGGCGAGCCCGGCCGTCCAGGGCTCGGGGCCGGTCCCGCGACGGGCGCAGAGTGCGGTGAGCTCACATCCGGGCGAGGCGTCCGGCTGCGCTGGCCCGACGGAGAGCTCACCGAGGCGGTCACCGGCCCGGTGACCGGACTGGGCACCGCGTGAACCGCGCCTGGTCCGGGGTCGCCCCGTGCCGTACGTCCGCCGGGAACCCCGTCCCACCGTGTGAGAAGGACCGACCATGATGCTGCGCATGGGTGCCGTGGCGGCGCCGTTCGACCGCGACCTGGAGGCCGATTTCGCGAGGATCGAGCACCTGGTGGCCGCCGCCCGCGCGGACGGCGTCAGGCTGCTCGCCCTCCCCGAGGCCTGCCTGGGCGGCTACCTGCTCAGCATGGACGGCGACCCGGGAGACGTCCCGCCCGCACTCGACCCGGACGGGCCGGAGATCCGGCGGCTGGCGGCCATCGCGGGGGACATGGTCGTCTGCGCGGGCTACTGCGAGGCCGCCGGTCCGGTCCGGTACAACGCGGCGGTCTGCGTCACCGGGGATGGCGTGCTCGGACGGCACCGCAAGGTGCACCAGCCGCTCAGCGAGGACGCACTGTTCGCGGCCGGCACAGGGTTCGCGGCGTTCGACACTCCGGCGGGACGGCTCGGCATGATGATCTGCTACGACAAGGCGTTCCCCGAGTCGGCGCGGGCGCTGGCCCTGGACGGCGCCGAGATCGTGGTGTGCGTGTCGGCCTGGCCGGCGAGCCGTACCAACCCGGCCCCCGACCTCGCCGACGATCGCTGGACGCGCCGCTTCGACCTGTTCGACCGGGCGCGGGCCCTGGAGAATCAGGTGGTCTGGCTCTCCGCCAACCAGACAGGCGCCTTCGGCACGCTGCGCTTCGTCGGCAGCGCCAAGATCGTCGACCCAGGAGGGGACGTCATCGCCCGCACCGGCGTCCCGGGTGGCGTCGCCGTCGCCGAGCTGGACGTACGGCGGGTGCTCGAGACGGCCCGCCGCTCGATGGGACACCTGCGCGACCGCCGCCCGGACGCGTACGGCGTGGTCGCCGCCGCGGGGGGTTCCTGAGTCGTGATCCGTATCGCCGCGGCCTCGGCTCACTTCGGCCGTGACCTGGAGTTCGACCTCCAGCGCATCGCCAAGCTGATCGCCGACGCGCGCGGGGCCGGCGCCGCGCTGCTGGTCCTGCCGGACGCGTCCCTGGGCGGGTACCTCGCCGACCTGCGGCATCCCGACCCGGAGGCCCTGCCGCCCGCCCTGGAACCCGACGACCCGATCTTCAAGCGGCTGAGCGGGCTGGCCGGTGAGATGGTCGTCTGCGTCGGCTACTGCGAGTCCGCCGGGCCGCTGCGCTACAACGCGGCGACGTGCCTCACCGGGGACGGCGTCCTGGGGCGGCACCGCAAGGTCCACCTGCCGGCGGGGGAGACCATGGCCTACGCGCCGGGGGACCGGTTCGACGCCTTCGACACCCCGGTAGGGCGCATCGGGATGCTGATCGACTACGACAAGACCTTCCCCGAGTCGGCACGCAGCCTCGCCCTGGACGGCGCCGAGATCATCGCCTGCCTGTCGGCCTGGCCGACCAGCGTCACCAACCGGGCGCCCCGGATGGCCCAGGACCGCCAGTCCCGCCTGTTCGACCTCTACGACTGCGCGCGGGCGGCCGAGAACCAGGTCGTGCTGGCCTCCTCCAACCAGACCGGGGCGATGGGCGGCATGCGTTTCCTCGGCCAGGCCAAGGTCGTCGGCCCGGGCGGGGACGTCCTCGCCCGCACCTGGTCGAAGGCAGGGCTCGCGGTGGCGGAGCTGGACGTGGCGGCGGAGATCGCCACGGCCCGGCGGGTGCTGAAGCACCTCGACGAGCTCAGGCCGGGGAGCTACCGATGAGGATCGCCCTGCTGACCTACTCCACCAGGCCCCGGGGAGGGGTGGTGCACACGCTGAACCTCGCGGAGGCGCTGGCCGCCGCAGGGCAGGATGTCACGGTATGGACCCTCGGCCGTGGCGGGGACGGGGGGTTCTTCCGCGCGGTGGCGCCGGCAGTGCGGCAGGCGGTCGTGCCCTTCCCCGACATTCCCGGGGAGACCGTGGGCGACCGGGTCATGCGGTCGATCTCTGTCCTGCGCGAGGCGTTCGACCCGCGTCGCTACGACGTCGTCCATGCCCAGGACTGCATCAGCGCCAACGCAGTCGAGGACTGCGTGCGGACCGTCCATCACATCGACCACTTCACCACTCCCGAACTGGCAGCCTGTCATGAGCGCGCGATCGTCCGGCCGCACACCCACGTCTGCGTCTCCTCGGCCGTCGCCCGGGAGCTGGCCGCGGGCTGGGGGATCACCGCGACGGTCATCCCCAATGGCGTCGAGGCCGAGCGGTTCGCCTCGGCGGCACGACAGGACGACGGACGCTGGCGTGCGCGGTTCGGGAGATACGTCCTCACCGTGGGGGGCATCGAACCCAGGAAGGGGTCGATGGACCTCCTCGACGCCTACGCGCTGCTGGACGACGTCGACCTCCGTCTGGTGATCGCGGGCGGCGAGACCCTGTTCGACTACCGCGACTACCGGGCCCGATGGGAGGTCCGCGCCGCCTCGCTCGGCATCGACGCCGTCGTGCTCGGCCGGATCGACCACGGGGAACTGCCCGCGCTGGTCGCCTCCGCCGCCGTCTTCGCCTTCCCCTCGCTCAAGGAGGGGTTCGGTCTCGCGGCCATGGAGGCCCTGGCGGCGGGAGTGCCGCTGGTCACCCGCGACCTTCCGGTGTTCAGGGAGGTCTTCGGCGAGGCCGCCCGCTTCGCCTCCGATCCTCGCGGCCTCGCCCACGCGATGCGCGACGCGATGTCCGGGCCCGACCCCGCCCGCCGGGAGGCCGGGCGAGCCCTGGCGTCCCGGCATACCTGGCCGGCCGCCGCTGACCGGCACCTCACGCTGTACAAGTCCATGTGAGGCGCCTCCCGTCCGAAGGCGAGCGCCTGCGTGGGCCGGGAGGCCGCGTGGGTGCTGGCCGGAAGAGGACCATTTCGCGGTCACTTCCCGCCGCCTTGGGGCCATGAGGGAGAGTGGACGCGTGATACTGAAAAACGCCGCTCTCGTGCTCGCCGGGGGCGCGCTGCTCTGCGGTTGTGACGGCGGGGCGGCGCTCGGCCCGGTTCAGTTCGACGAGCTCCGCTCCCAGGGTGTGGCCTCCGACCTGGTGTACGTCGTCGACCTGCCGGGGTACGAGCTGGCCAAGCAGTCCGTGAGCGTCTACAACGACGAGGGGTTCCAGGCGTTCTACTTCTCACCTGAGGGTGCCGAGGTGTGGTTCGGGGCCGAGCGGGGCGCTTTCAGCGATGTCGCGTGCCTGGGCAAGCCCGTCCACGACGCCGAGCCCGCGACCGCTCCGGTCTCGTGCGAGAGTGACGACGTCGGCTGGTATCGCACGAGCGGGCTACAGCACGAGTACGCCGTCGTGCAGGACGCTCACCTCATCAGGCTCGGCGGGCGCCAGGCGGACGTGGACCGCGAGGCGCTGAAGGACGCCATGGCCGGGGTGCGGCACGCCGCCGGCTAGCGGACTCCGCGGAGGCGGAACTGGATGCTGATGCGGGGGCCGGTGGGTCGCGTGGTCTTGGGGATGGAGTGTTCCCAGGTGCGCTGGCAGCTGCCGCCCATCACGATGAGGTCGCCGTGGCCGAGGTCGTGGCGCAGCGTGTGGCCGCCGCCGCCGCGCGGGCGGAGCAGCAGGCTGCGGGGCGTGCCGATCGAGATGATCGCGACCATGGTGTCGTCGGTGCCGCCGCGCCCGATCCTGTCGCCGTGCCAGGCGACGCTGTCGCGACCGTCGCGGTACAGGCACAGCCCGGCGGTGCGGAACGGCTCACCGAGCTCCTCGGCGTAGTGCGTGTCGAGCGCCTGCTTGGCCTGCTCCAGCATGACGTCGGGAAGGGGCTCGCCCTCGTCGTAGAACTTGAGCAGGCGTGGAACGTCGACGATCCGGTCGTACATGTGCCGCTTCTCGGCACGCCACGGCACGGCCTGCATCAGTCGCTCGAACAGCGCGTCGGCGCCGGCGATCCAGCCGGGCCGGACGTCGATCCAGGCGCCGTGATCGAGGATCGTGCGCCGCACCGTCGATCCGAGGGCGCCTGGGCCGGTCTCCTCGCACAAGTCCAGCAATGAGCCCTGGAATGCGGTCATGTGCCGAGTATATGCCACACATTCAAACACACATTCGATCAAGGTGGCGGCGATGATCTCCCGGTGACACCTGGTCATGGGGCGAAGTGATGCCGCCTATCGGATGGTCGCGCCCGCCGGCTGGGGGTAGCGGCCATGACCGGGTGAGCGCTGCGTGACGGGCCTCGGCAGGCCGGCCCTTCCGGGAGCGGGCACGACGATCGCGGTGAGGATCAGGCCGGCGTCGGCCACCCAGCGGCCGGAGAAGGCCGTGATCCGCTGGCCGCGCACACGCGGCCCCGTCACCCGCAGCCACGCCGAGAAGCCGCCGTGCTCGGGATCGATGTTGATCATGACGTCCTCGAAGTCGAGCCACCGCTTGGTCAGCGGGAACCACGCCTTGTACACCGACTCCTTGGCGCTGAAGAGCAGCCGGTCCCAGTGCACGCGGGGGTGGCGGCCGGCGAGCTTTCGCAGGCTCTCGCGCTCCTCCGGAAGCGAGATGGCGTCGAGGACGCCCTGCAGCAGCGGCTCGTTCGGCTCGGAGTCGATGCCGATGGTGGTCACCTTGGAGGAGACGCCGAGGACGACCCCTCGGTAGCCGGCGCAGTGGGTGATGCTGCCGACGACCCCCGACGGCCACTGCGGCTCTCCGCGCAGGCCTGGAAGGACGGGGCTCGGGCGCATGCCGAGCTTGCGGAGCGCGTCATGGGCGCACATCCGGGCCGTGCTGAACTCCTTGCGCCGCTTCTCGTCCGCGCGGCTGATCGCCATCTCTTCCTCAGGGAAGAGCGTGGGGTCGGGCGGATCGGCGAAGACGTCGGCGGCCACCACGAAGTCGGGCAGGATGGACTTGATCATGGCCGCTCGCGGCCCGGGAATGCCTGCGTCAGCGAGTCGCCGTTCGGTACGCGCCCGAGGGTCGCCCGGCGGGGCGGCGGCCTCTCGGCGGTCTCCCGGCTGACGGAAACGGCGAATTGGAGAACGCCGGCCCCCTCGGACCTTCCGTTGCTAACTCGCGTAGCGGTCACAACCCAAGACTATCGATATCGCGGATCCGCGAGGAATCAATGCCAATCTTTCTCGGGACGGGCTCTCGCCCGGCTAGGGCAGGCCGCCGGTGAGTAAGGGTTCTCGCGGGGGAGGGGTGAGTGCATTACACCAGGAGGGCGGAGGCTGGTGATGACCGGCGGAAACGCTCTTTCGGATTCGCGTACGGGGGGTCTGAAGACCCCTGCGGAATCCGTTCCAGCGGAGGGAAGGCTGTTTGCGAGATGCGCCCGCGGTGGATTCGATGTTCCATGACGCGAGGGCGCCAAGAGAGGTCCGCTACCGAATGAGCCTGCCCGGCGAAAAGCATTCGGCGGTCCAGGCCGCCTGATCCGTACGGAAATGCGAGCCGAACAGTAGAAAAGCTCGACATGCCCGATCTTATCCTGATCCGTTGCGTTCCCGATCACCGGTCGCGCCCGAACCAGGACCGGGCTCAGCCCACCAGTTCCTCTGACTCGCCCATGCGCCCCTCGGTGCCCAGCATGATCCGCGCCTTCGTCAGCATGGCGAGGGCCTGCGCCTCGTAGTTCGGCGTGTGGATCGACTGGAACAGGCCGAGCGCCTGCTCGGCGTGGATGACGGCGTGCTCGGCGTCGCCGCAGCCGAGGGCCAGCTCTCCAAGCCCGAGCAGCGAGCGGGCCTCCACGAGCCGGTCACCCGTCGTCCTCGCCAGCCGTACGGCATGGCGCAGAGCCTCCTCCGCGAGGGCGTCCTCGCCCCGCCGGAGCCGCGCGATACCGAGCCCCTTCAGGATGTACGCCTCCCCGACGGGGTCGCCGATGAGCCGTACCATCTCGAGCGCCCTGCCGAAGATCTCCGCCGCGAGGTCCGGCTCCCCCCACTCCAGGTAGGTGTCGCCCATCCGGTGGAGCACCTGGGTCTCCACCCTCCTGCTGCCGCCGTCGCGGCTGAGCGCCAGCGCCTCGGACAGCAGGTTGCTGGCGCCTTCGGGATCGCCTGCCTCCAGCTTGAGCTGCGCCAGGTTGTGCAGCACGTACGCGGAGGCGACCTGGTCGCCCATGCTCGCGAACATCGACAGGGCGCGCTCGTAGTGAGCCGTCGCCTCGTCGAAGCACCCGCTCATCCTGTCGAGGAAGGCGATGCTGCGCAGCACCAGTGCGGTGCCCTGGTCCTCGCCGATGCCGATGAAGAGCCCGATCGCCTCCTCGAAGTCACGCCGCGCCTCGGCGAACCGCTTCTCGGTGATGTGGAGGGAGCCCCGCGAGTAGAGCATCGCGGCCTGCCCGCGCACGTGCGAGGCCTGGCGGGTGGCCGCCAGCGCGGTCTCGTGGGTCTCGCGCCAGTCGTCTAGGTAGACCCGCGACTCGAACAGCGTCACCGCGCTGATCGCGAGGTCCCACGAGAGGTCGACGAACCCGGCCTGAGCCGCCTGGCGTATGCCGGACACGAGCAGCGGCCGCTCGCGCTCGTACCAGGGGAGAGGCTCGGCGACGAGCTCCCCGACGAGCTTGTCCGGCAGCGGCCACCGGGGGGCGTCGCTGTGGATCTGGACGTAGTCTCCGCCGTACTCCCGGCGGTGCGCCGCCTCGGCGAGGAACAGCAGGGCGCCGAGCACGCGTTCCAGCGCGGACCTGCGCTCGGCGGGGGTCTCCTCGCTGGCGAGGCACTCGCGGGCGAACACGCGGATGAGGTCGTGGAAGCGGTACAGGCCGTGCGCGCCGTACCCGCCGGCCGTCTCGATGAGCTGGGCGTCGGCGAGCTCGTCGAACAGGTCTCCGGCGTCGTCGAAGGACCGGTCGAGAAGCGCGGCGCCCATCCAGGCGGAGAAGTGGCCGGTGTCGAGGATCGCCAGCCGCCGGAACAGCCGTCTGGCCTCCTCGCCGACGCTCTCGTACGTCAGGGAGATGCTCGCCCTGATGCCCATGTCGCCGTGGTTCAGCTCGTCCAGCCTGCGGGTCTCGTCCTCCAGGCGGCTCACGAGCTGCTCGATCCGCCAGTGGGGGCGGGCGGACAGGCGGGCGCCGGCGATGCGGAGTGCCAGCGGCAGCTGCCCGCACAGCTCGGCCAGCGCCTCGGCGGCGTCGGTCTCGGACCGCACCCGCCCGGTGCCCGCGATGCGCTCCAGGAGCTCCATCGACTGGTCGGTGTCGAAGATGTCCATGTCGACGTGGATGGCGCCGGCCAGCCCGGCCAGCCGGCTACGGCTCGTGATGATCACGGCGGACATCCGCGTGCCGGGAAGCAGCGGCAGGACCTGGCTCTCGGTGGCGGCGTCGTCCAGGACGACGAGAGTCCTGCGGTCGGCGAGCAGCGCGCGGTACATCTCCGCGCGCTCCTCGAGCCCGTCGGGCATGGCGTTCCCTGGCACGCCGAGCGCGCGCAGGAACCGTTCCAGGATGTGCATCGGGCTGACCTGCCGTGAGGCTCCGCCGTGCAGGTCGGCGAAGAGCTGGCCGTCGGGGAACCGCTCGGCGACGGTGTGTGCCGCGTGCACGGCGACGGTCGTCTTCCCGATGCCGCCCTTCCCGGCGACGATTACGATCGGTACGGCGAACCGCGTGGGGTCCTCGGAGGCCAGTGCCAGCTCGCGCTGGATGGCGTCGATCTGCTTCGTGCGGCCGGTGAAGTCGGCGATGGCGCTGGGCAGCAGGAAAGGCACATGGACGGCGGGGGCGGCGGGCGGCGGTTCGACCGGGATCGTGGTGGGCTTGACCGGCCTGTCGAGGCTCTCGTCGGCGGTGAGGATGGCCTGCTCCAGGCGCTGGAGCTGATCGTTGGGCTCGATGCCCAGCTCCTCGATCATCGTCTCCCGGGCGAGCCGGTACACCTGGAGGGCCTCGGCTCTGCGGCCGGAGCGGTAGAGGGCCAGCATGAGCTGGCCGCGCAGACGCTCTCGCAGGGGGTACTGCTCGACGAGCCTGTTGAGCTCGCCTATCAGCTGCTGGTGACGGCCGAGATCCAGTTCGAGCTGGACGCAGTCCTCGTTGGTCGTCATCCGTTCCTCGGTCAGCCTGCTCGCCGCCGACTGGACCGGCCTGCTCTCGATGCCCTCCAGTGCCTCCTGCCCGCGCCACAGCGTGAGGGCCTCCCGGTAGCTCTTCACCGCCTCGTCGAGATCGCCCGCGTCACGGGCGCGCCGCGCCCTGAGGGTGAGTGACTCGAACCGCTGCGCGTCGAGCAGGCCCTCGCCGACGTGGATGATGTACCCGCGGGACTGGGTGGAGATGACCTCCGCGCCGGCGTGCGCGGCGAACAGCCGCCGCAGGGACGAGATGCAGATCTGCACCTGAGCGCGTGAGGTGGGAGGCATGTCCTCGCCGTATATGGCCTGGGCGAGGCGGTCGGCGGTCACCACGCGGTTGGCGTCGAGCAGGAGGTTGGCCAGTGTGATGCGCTGCCGCGTCCCGCCGATGTCCAGCCGTTCGGTACCTGCGATCACCTCAAGTGGCCCCAGAATCCGGAACTCCACCTGTTAACTCCTTGCCAGAAAACCCGCGGGCCGATCCGGAAGTCCTCACGCTCTCAGCCCTGCTGAGACAAGTATCAGGTACGCCACCTCAGGCGGGCCGGGCATTCGCGCCTATCAAGGTGAATCGCCTGCTCACGTGCTGGCGGTCGCCAAGCGTTACTGATCGTCACTCCTTCAGCGTCCTACCGCTTATGCCCGTATAGTACAACTCGGTAGCCAGAGGAACCAGAGACTTATTCAGGCACCGAAACTCCGCCCGTGAAGGCCGTTATCCGGCGGAAAAGTATCACCTTTGTAGTGAAATGTGTAATTAACCAGGGCTGGCGCGCGATGGCCTCGGAGGCCGTCCCGGCCGGTCACCGGCGGAGCCCGGCCGTGGCCCGTACGCGCGCGCGACGTCGTCGCCGCGGGCACGCCACCGGAACCCGGGTGGCGTGGTGGAAGTTTACCGTGAGACAGGCGGGGCCACAGGGACAAGAGGGGCGGGCCAAGGGGAATCCCAGGCGAGAGCGGCGTACCGGTGGCCTTCGGCGGTTCACGGCCGGTCGGCCCCCCGGTTCCCGGCCGCCCCGCGCGGCCGGAGGCGGAAACAATGGGAAGGAATGGCGGCGCGGATATTCAGGTGCCTGTGGGGTACGGTGTGAACCGTGATCGTGGCTGTGAGGAAACCGGCCCTGCCACCGATAACCCGTTTATCCGCGGGCCTGGAACCGTAGGGGTTGGGCAGGGGTTTCAGCGGGGTTCGGACCCGGTCTAGCATCGAATCAATCGAGCTTGGAACGGAATTTGACCGCATGATGAGGTGGTGTCTCTGGTCGGTGGTTTGCTTCGCAGCAAGTCCCCACGCGGGCAAAGGCCATCGCGCGAGCGCCACTCGCACGATGGCCCTTGCTTTTCACACGGGAGCCGTTTCCCGTGCGTGAACAAAGGAATCCGGTGAGAGGAATCGATGGAGTTCTCCGTTCCGTCACCCCTGCGGTCATCGATCGCGTGGAGATGTGCATCGTCACGGAAATACCAAGGTAAATGCTATTCGGACAGGCTCTTTTATCGTGAGGGCGCTCGGTGACACGGCCACACTCGGGGCGCGCGCCACGATGCAAGGCACCACCTACTCCAAGCAGGTCGAGGACCGGCGGTCCAGGTGACCGCCCCCGCTCCAAGGCAGGCCGCTCCACGCGAGGACTCCACGGGCGCCTCATCGCTCACCTTGCGGTTTCGTCACGCCGCCGACCGATCCTTGAGCGTGGCCGTCCACAATCGCTTCAGACGAATCTCCCCACGACGCGAGGACGAGAGCTCGCGCCCCATGAACCCGAGGAGTGAAGATGTCCCGCCGCCTGTTCACCTCTGAGTCGGTCACCGAGGGTCACCCGGACAAGATCGCCGACCAGATCAGTGACGCCATCCTCGACGCCATGATCAAGGGCGATCCGAAGAGCCGCGTCGCCGTCGAGACGATGATCACTACAGGGCAGGTCCACGTCGCCGGTGAGGTGACGACGGAGACGTACGTCGACATCCCCGGCCTCATCCGCGAGAAGATCCTCGATATCGGTTACGACGCCTCCCACAAGGGCTTCGACGGCGCCTCGTGTGGCGTGTCGGTGTCCATCGGCGCGCAGTCGCCCGACATCGCCCAGGGCGTCGACGACGCCTACGAGAACCGTGAGGGCGAGGGGGCGGACGAGCTAGACCGCCAAGGCGCGGGCGACCAGGGCCTCATGTTCGGCTACGCCTGCCGTGAGACCCCCGAGCTGATGCCGCTGCCGATCACGCTGGCCCACCGCATGGCCCGCCGCCTGGCGGAGGTCCGCAAGAACGGCACCGTTCCCTACCTGCGCCCCGACGGCAAGACCCAGGTCACCATTGAGTACGACGGCGACCGCCCGGTCCGCCTCGACACCGTGGTGGTCTCCACCCAGCACGCTCCCGAGATCGACCTCAAGGAGATGCTGGCCCTCGACATCAAGGAGCACGTCGTCGAGCCCGTGCTCGCCGACCTCGACATCGACACCAAGGGTTACCGTCTGCTGGTCAACCCGACGGGCCGGTTCGAGATCGGTGGGCCGATGGGTGACGCGGGCCTGACCGGCCGGAAGATCATCGTGGACACCTACGGCGGCATGGCGCGTCACGGTGGCGGCGCGTTCTCGGGCAAGGACCCGTCCAAGGTCGACCGTTCGGCCGCGTACGCGATGCGCTGGGTGGCCA
>JAOPYI010000276.1 GCA_025964675.1 Sphaerisporangium sp.
GGTCGTTGGAGCATCACATCCCCTGGTCGTGCAGTGGCGGTAAGGCCTCCCGCCCCGAACTCGACCGCGTCCTGGCTCTGATGGGCAAGGGTGACATGCTGAAGATCGCAGACCAGATTTCACTCGAGTGCTGGAAGTACATGAGGTAGGTTCCTGCCGCGGATTGGATCTATCGGGCAGCGAAAGCGAGTTTGGCGCCGAGCGAGACGAAGGAGCCGGCGAAGATTCGGCGCATCCAGGTCATCACGCGCGGCCGTGAGGTCACGTGGTTCCTCACCGAGGCGGCCAAGATGCCGTAGGCGGCGAAGATGACGAACGTGAGCAGCATGAAGACAGCACTCAAAGCCTCCGCGCCCGACGCGGACATCTTCGAGTCGTTGCGGGCGGCCCCAGCCCGGATCGATCTGTCGCCCGGCGTGCCCGACCTGGCCGCGTTCCCACGCACCGCGTGGCTGCGCGCGGAACGCGCGATACTCGCTGACCTGTCGGCGTCCGACCTCGGATACGGAGATCCACGTGGGGCACCGGCGTTGCGGCGGGCCGTTGCGAACTGGCTGGCCCGCAACCGCGGGATCCGGGTGGAGGCGAGCGAGGTGGTCATCGTCGCCGGCACCGCTCAGGCACTCGGCTTGCTGACGCGGGTGCTGGGTGATGACGGGATCGGGGCGGTGGCGGTGGAGGACCCCGGGTCGCTGGGGGTCCGTCAGCATCTACGCAACGGGCAGCTGGACACCCCGCCGATCCCGGTCGACTCCCATGGACTGCGGGTCGACGCGTTGCGCGCCAGCGGCGCCCCGGCGGTACTGCTCACCCCGGCGCACCAGTTCCCGACCGGGGTGGTGCTGGGGGGTCGCCGACGTCGCGAGCTGATGCAGTGGGCCGGTGCGGGCGGGCTGATCATCGAGGACGACTACGACGCCGAGCACCGGTATGACCGGCCTCCGGTTCCCGCCCTGCGGTCGATGCTCGCCCAGCACGTCTGCTACGCCGGCAGCGTGTCCAAGCTTCTGGCTCCCGCGCTGAGGGTGGGATGGGTGCTTGTGCCGCCCAGGTACAGCGACGCCCTGGTGGCCGCCAAACGGTTCGCCGACCTGGGCAACGCGATACTGCCGCAACTGGTGCTGGCACAGCTGATGGAATCGGGCCAGCTGGAACGCCAGCTGCGCTTGCTGCGCCGACGCCACCGCCACCGCCGGGATGCGATGATCGAGGCGATCAGAACCCACCTTCCGGGTGCGGTCGTGCACGGCGCCGCGGCCGGCCTGCACCTGATGATCACCTTCCAAGCCGAGTTCGCCGATGTCGACCTCGCCGCCGCGGCGCTCGCGCACGGCGTCAAGGTGCAGCCACTGTCGTGGCACAGCCAACACCCGAATCAACCAGGGCTTGTCCTGGGCTACGCCGCCAACACCCCGACTGACATCAGCCAAGGTGTCGCCACCCTCGGCAACCTCCTACGGCGCCACCCTGACAGCGGGATCCAGCCGGGGATCGTTGACGGATCGCGAAGACGTGGACGGCGTAGGCAAGCTACCTCGTGCCCGGGCGACTCGGGCGTTCAGTGGGACGCCGGCTTAGCGGCGACCAGGGCCTTGAGGCGGCGTACCGCGTCTTCGACGGCGTCGATGCCGGTGCTCAGGGATGGATGCCGATCGGAGATCACTGCGATCAGGTAGGTATGGCGGCCGGTGGTCACGCGGCCGATGCTGTTGACGGTCCACCGGCCGCCGTCGACGGGCCGGGGCAGCCAGCCGTTCTTGAGTGCGACCGTTCCGCCCGCCGCGCTCACACCCCACGCCTGGTCCGCCGTCACCTTCGACATCAGCCCGAGAACGTAGCGGCGGTTCTGCTTGTTCAGCGGGCTGGAGGATCCCGTCAGGGCCCCCAAAATCCTGACCTGGTCCTTCGCGCCGGTGGTCGTCGAACCCCAGTAACCCCCCGGACCCGGCACGGTGTTGCGCAGGCCCAGCGTGCGGTTCGCCCGTCCCAGGCCGTACGAGCCGCCGACGATGTTCCACAGGGCCGTGGCCGCGTCGTTGTCGCTGTGCTCGATCATCCGGGAGGCGAGGCGTCGTTCCGACGCGGTGAGCCGCCGGTGAGCCTTCTGCGCCTGGAGCAGGAGCGTGACGAGGATGTCGACCTTCACGATGCTGGCCGCGGCGGTACGCAGACCCGGGTTGTACGTGTAGGAGAATCCCGTACCCAGGTCCTTGATGGATATCGACAGACGGCCGGTCTGGCCGGCGAGGGACTTCTGCAGCGCCTTCTTGATCTTCGCCGAAGAGGGGGCGGGTGCCGGTTTCATCGCGGCCGATGACGGCTGCGTCCTGGACCCTTCCGGTTCCGCGGTCGCCACGTAACCTGCCTCGGCGCTCGCCGGCTGCCCGGCACTGCCTGCCGCCTTGCTGGCCGTGGAGACGAAGCCGGGCTCGCCGGCGCGTGTGGACGAGGCGGTGACCGGTACCGAGGACGACACGAGCAGAGCGATGATCCCGAGGCCGAGCACCAGGGCGAATCGCGCCCTGGACCTCAACATGTCCCGCGCACAATGAACGACTGCATGTGACTCAGGCTGGGCGGTTGACCTTGGACCACTATGTTCCCGAGCTGTGAGGATGCTGTGGCCGACGGCGGACGCCCGTCCGCATTGCGCCGTTCACCCGGCCGCCGACGCCGCGCGGATCCCGTCGGCGCAGGCCCGAGCCCGTGCAAGCCGATCCCAAGTCGCGACCACAGTCAGCGACAAGCGTGATCCAAGTCCAGGTCCCTAACTTCGTCCTTGGAAGCACGACAGGTTCCCCGGGGGGATCCGGGGGAACGAAGATTCGCCGCGTGAGCGGTGGGAGGGAAAAGAAAAATGTCGAAGATCACGCTGGAGAACCTTGCCTTCGAGGGCCCGGAGCTGACCGACGCCGAGCTCGGCGACATCGCCGGCGGCCAGATGCACGTGAGCTGGTACATCGGCGGCAGGCCGGCCGAGTGGGTGGGCAGCAACGGCTGATCTGAGGTTGTCTCACCGACCTGAGGTTGTTCGACGGCGGCGGAGCGGGTCCGTCCCGCTCCGCCAGCCCCACGCGACGCGCACCCATGTTGTACCTGATGCCGCAAGGACGCTGCAAACGAGGCGACTGGAACATGATTCTCATACTGAGCGAGCGGCTGGACGACACGGTGCACATGGTGCTGCCCAAGCTCCGGCGGCGGAACGTCCCGGTTACGTGGTGGGACAGTGGGGACTTCCCCGCCCGGAGCCGACTCACCGCGGCCTTCTCGGGAGGAGAGCACCGGCTCACGCTCCACACCGGAGACGGCACGCTGGATCTCTCCACGGTGACGGCGGTGTGGCGCAGGCGCCCGACCCCGTCGACGGCGTCCGCCGACGTGTCCGAGCCCACCCATCGCGTCCATGTCGACTGGCAGGCGCAGTTCCTTCTCGACGGAGCGTGGGATCTCATCCCTGCCCGCTGGCTTCCCTCGCGGCGCGAGCCCGAGCGCCAGGCCCACAACAAGATCATTCACATGGCACATGCCGCGTCGCTGGGCTTCTCCGTACCGGAGACGGTGTTCACCAATGATCCCGCCGAGCTCGTCCCGGCGTATGAGCGTGCCGGGGGCCGCCTCATCGCCAAGCAGATCAACTCCGACTCCTTCACGGTGGACGGTGCGGATCATCGCACCTACACGACCGTGCTCACCCGCCGGCACCTGACGTCACGGCATCTGCTCCAGCACGAGCCCGTCATCCTCCAGCCGTACGTGCCGAAGGCGGTGGAACTGCGCGTGATCGTCGTAGCCGACATGGTGTTCGCCGCCGAGATCGACTCGCAGGCGTCCCGGACGGCCAGGGAGGACTGGCGCCACTACGACGACGACCGGGTCCGGTACGCGGCGCACCGGCTTCCCGGGGACGTTGAAAGCCGCTGCGTAGAGCTGGTCGCCTCTTTCGGGCTCACGTACGGGGCCATCGACCTCATCCTGACGCCCGAAGGCGACTACGTCTTCCTGGAGATCAACCCGAACGGCGCATGGGGGTTCGTCGAGGAGCGGACAGGCCTGCCCATCAGCGACGCCATCGCCGGCTGGCTCGCCCAAGGAGAGACCAATGAGTGACTTCGGTGTCGTGCTCGGATCCGGCGTCGAGCTGCTGCGCGGGCTGCCCCGCAGGCGTGCCCACGTGGAGGAGGCCCGCAGAGCCGCAGCCGAGTGGGCGACGGAGAACCCGGGCGCCGACTCCCAGCTCGTCGTCGACATCCGGCCAGGTACACCCGTGGTCGACTACGACCTCCTCCTCGCGCATCCGGACGGCGGGACGGTCGCGCTCACCGCCCCGGCCGATGATGGCGTGCCCTGGCTGATCGAGCACTCGACCCACTGGGCGGCGGGTCAGCTGGTCAGCGTAGACGAGATCCACCTGTCCGTGGCCCAGGCATTGACCATGCTGCGCTCGCTGTCCCGCCGCGACTTGACGCCGCACGACGAGATCGTCGACCAGTGCCTGATCCTCAACGAGGTCACGGCCGACGCTGAGCCTCTCAGCGCCGAGGACCTCCAGTCGGCGGCCGACGAGTTCCGGAGAGGGCGCGGCCTGCACGACCGTGAGGCGACCCTCGCCTGGCTGGAGCAGATGGGGATGTCGCCCGCGCAGTTCGAGGAGTACATCGGGGGCATCGCCCGCCGGCGCAGGTTCCGCCGGCGCAAGGAGGCGGAGCTCGCCCCGGCCTACCTGACCGGGCACCGCTCGCGCTTCGACCGGGTACGGGCGCTGTGGGTCACCGGCTCGGAGCGCTGGACCGCCGCCACGTCCGCAGAGTTGATGTCCAGGCTTCCAACGGTCACCGGGGAAGCCCAGGTGATGATCGGCGACAGGTGGGCCGGCGAGCTGCCTGAGCCCCTGAAGGACGCCGAAGCCGGCACAGTCGTCGGGCCCGCCGACCACGAGGGCGGGTTCTTCACCGGTGTCGTGATGGAACGCCGCCCCGCCGAGGACGACGCCGTGACCGTGGCCGCCGCCGGTCGTGCCGCCTTCACGGCCTGGCTCGCCGAGCGCCGCGGCCGAGCATCCATCGAATGGCACTGGTTGTGAGCCGGCCCATCTACCGCGAGGAGGCGCTGCGCCGGTACAGCGATCCGTCAACGCGGACCAGTAAGCCTCTGGTGATCGGGCGAGTCTGGTTCGTGCTGTTCTGGGTCCTCGTCGCCCTCCTCGGCGCGGCCGGAGCCGGGCTGGCGCTGGTCCAGGTGCCCAACCTCATGACCGTCCGGGTGACGGTCACGCGGTACAGGGCCGATCCCGCGCCGCGCCTCGACGTGACGGCCGAGGTGCCGCAGGACCAAGCCTTACCGCGGGTGCGCGACGAGACGACCGTACGGCTGGAGAGCCGGCCCCGGCCGCTCACCTGCCACGTCCTCGATCCGGGGGGTGCCCTGGTAGCGGTGGACGAGCTCAAGAAGCGTTTCGGCACGGCCACCGGGCCCGCCCGCCTCGCCGTACTGTCCTGCGACGTCGTCGGCGGCGAGCCCCGCACGCTCGTACGCGGGGCCGGCGAGGCCGTGATCGAAAGCGGAACCGTCGCCGCGGGATCCCTTCTGTTCGGAGGCGGCTCGTGACCGGCGTGGAGAGGCGAGCAGTGACCGGCGTGATGAGACGGGTCGTGAAGGACGCGCACGCGGACGGTGTGGAACCGAGGCACGTGAAGGTGCGTCAAGCCACGGACGGAGGGGCGTCATGAGAAGCCGCGTGCCGGTCATCCTGCAGAACACGGTGACCGAATGTGGGGCGGCGTCCCTGGCCATGGTGCTGTCGTCCCACGGGCAGCGCGTCTCGCTTCACGAGCTCACCGATCGGCTACAGGTCGGCAGGGACGGGCTGACCGCGCTCGCCATCGTGGCGGGCGCCCGGGAGTCGGGGCTCAACGCCAAGGCGTTCTCGCTGGAACCTGAAGACCTCGCCCGGATCCCCATGCCCGCCGTCGTCCACTGGGAGTTCAACCACTTCATGGTGGTCGAGCGCTGGACGCCGGAGCGTGTGGACCTCATCGATCCGGCGCGAGGGCGGCGCAGGCTCACGGCGGAGCAGTTCAACGAGGGGTTCACCGGCGTCCTGCTGGCGTTCGAGCCGGGCCCGATGTTCCGCCGCGGGCGTTCGAGCGCGGCCGGCACCTGGCGTCGCCAGTTCCTGAAGACCCTCCTCATGCGCAGGCGTGGCCTGCTGGCGCAGGTCGTGCTGGCGTCGCTGCTCCTGCAGGCGCTGGGGCTGGCGCTGCCGCTCTTCTCCGAGGTCCTGGTGGACCGGGTGCTTCCCATGAGAGCCGACGCGTTCCTCGCCCTGCTCGGCGGGGGGTTGCTGCTGGCCGCGGTGACGCAGTTCGTGGTCGGCAGCCTGCGTTCCGTGCTCCTGGTGTCCGTCAGGGCGAGCGCCGATGCCGAGCTGACCCGGGGCGTGGTCTCCCACCTGATCGCCTTGCCTTACCGCTACTTCGCCCTGCGAGGAACGGGCGACCTGGTCACCAGAGCCGGCAGCGTCGCCGTGCTGAGGGAGATGCTCACCGGCCAGATCCTGTCCGCCCTCCTCGACGGGCCGCTCGCCATCGGCTACCTGATCCTGGTCTTCATACGGGATTCCCTGTTCGGTGCGTGCCTCGTCGGCATCGCCCTCGTGCAGATGATCTTGCTGCTCGCCACCACCCGCCGGATCAACTACCTCGCCCAGCAGGAGCTGACCGCGTTGTCCGCGACGCAGAGCCACCTGATTCAGGCCATCGGCGGGATCGAGACGCTGAAGGCTTCCGGCGCCGAGGAACACGCGGTCGAGCAGTGGTCCAAGAACTTCACCGCCCAGCTCAACGCGGACGTGAAGGGCGGGATCACGCAAGGCCTGCTGGAGGCCGCGCTCGGCGCCATCCGGGTGCTGGCCCCCCTAGGCCTGCTGTGGGTCGGAGCCTGGCGGATTTTCGACGGGGGGCTCACCCTGGGAGCGCTGCTCGCGCTCAATGCCATCGCCGTCGCCGCGCTGACACCGCTGTCGTCGCTGATGTCCAGCCTGCAGAGCCTCCAGCAGGCCGGCGCCCACTTCGACCGGCTCTCCGACATCCTCGCCTCCGAACCCGAACCGTCCGACGGCATCGAGGTCCTGCGGCTGCGCGGCGCTGTGGAGCTGCGGAACGTCGGCTTCCGTTACGACCCAAGGGCGCCCTGGACAGTCGAGGACGTCTCACTGAAGATCGCTCCTGGTCAGAAGGTGGCGCTGGTAGGGGCATCGGGGTCGGGCAAGAGCACACTGGCCCGGCTGTTGCTGGCCCTGTACATGCCGACCACGGGCGAGATCCGTTACGACGGGGTGCCGGTGAGCGAGCTCAACCTCCGCACGCTGCGGCGGCAGTTCGGCGTGGTCACCCAGGCTCCGTCGCTCTTCACCGGCACGATCAGGGAGAACATCGCCCTGACCGACCCGGAGGCGTCCTTCGCCCGTGTCGCCGAGGCGGCCCGGGTCGCCCGTCTGGACGACGAGATCAGGCAGATGCCCATGGGGTACGAGACCATGCTCACCGAGGGCGCCGGTCTCTCGGGCGGCCAGCGGCAGCGGCTGGCGCTCGCCCGCGCTCTGCTGTCCCGGCCGAAGATCCTTCTGCTCGACGAGGCCACCAGCAACCTCGACAGCGAAAGCGAGGCGGCGATCGAGAGTCACCTCGCCCAGCTGACCCAGACCAGGATCGTCATCGCCCATCGGTTGAGCACGATCCGAGACGCCGACCTCATCCTGGTGGTCGACGGGGGCCACATCGTCGAGCGTGGCACCCACGACCAGCTCCTCGCCTCCGGCGGCCGCTACGCCGCCCTCGTGGCGGCCCAGACGGTGGGCATCGCGTCCTGATCAAGATCTACTTTCAGGCGCGGGGGGAGCCGCTCATCGTGGCTCTGAGGCGGCGCAGCGCGTACGTAACGCTCTCGATCGGTGGGGTTCCTGATCGGATGCGCCGGGCTTGGGTCGTACGCTGGCGGCTCAGGCAATCTAAGGAGTGATCATGTTCCGGCACGTCGTGCTGTTCACCTGGGTCGCGGGCGCCACCGAGGATCAGAAGGCCAGTGTGGAGGCCGGCCTCAAGGAGCTGCCGGGGGTGATCCCCGAGATCCGCCGTTATGACATCGGCAGCGACGTGGGCATCAATACCGGCAACTACGAGTTCGCGGTCGTGGCGGACTTCGACTCCGCGGAGGACTATCTGGTCTACCGCGACCATCCGGTGCACCGAGCCGTGATCGCTGACACCATCAGGCCGATCCTCGCCAACCGCGCCGCGGTGCAGTACGAGATCTAGTAGGGGTCCACGAACCGGTTGCCCTATGCCGTTGGTTCAGACCGAAGGGGGGTTCTCGCGGTGTTGCAGTTCGTTGTCGGAGGTCTGGCCGCGGCGGGAGATGAGGAGGAAGCTGAGCAGCACCCCTATGGCCCCCGCGAGCATGAAGATCACACCGATGACGTCGATATGCACGCTTTTGCCCAGAACGTCCGGCTCGATCGCGAACTTCAGAATCGCCCCGATGGTCAGAAAGAAGATGCTGACCCCAATCCCCATCCGGACCTCCGGGACTCGATGCTTTTGGTAAAGAGCGTCTCGCGGCAGGGTAATACCCAGCCGCGAGCGCTCACACTACCGATTTAGCGCACCAGCGCGCGATAACGCCGTACCGCGAGAGGCAGAAAGACGGCGATCAGCACCATCGACCACCCGAGCGCGGCCGCGACGCGCCGATCGGCCGTCAGAAGGCGTCTTCGGGGAGTTCCATCAGGCTCTGGTCGGTGGCGGTGAGAGTGCGGCGCTCGGCGGCGAGGCGGGGCAGAACGGTGTGGGCGAAGAAGGAGGCCGCGGCGACCTTGCCCGTGTAGAAGGCCTTGTCGCGGTCGGTCTCGCCGAGGGCGGCCAGGGCCACCTCGGCCTGGCGGAGCAGGAGCCAGCCGATCACGAGGTCGCCGAGGCCCAGCAGGAACCTGGTGGTGTTGAGGCCGACCTTGTAGACGTCCTTGGGCTTCTCCAGGGACCCGATCGCCCACGCGGCCATGGTGTCGGCCATCGTCTTGATCTCGTCGGCGGCCTCGTCGAGCAGCTTGCGCTCCTCCTTGAGCCTGCCGTTGCCGGCATCGGAGGCGGCGAAGCCCTTGACGCCGGCGAGCAGCGAGCCGAGCGCGGCGCCCTGGTTGCGCAGGACCTTGCGGAAGAACAGGTCCTGGCCCTGGATCGCCGTGGTGCCCTCGTAGAGCGAGTCGATCTTGGCATCCCGGACGTACTGCTCGATCGGGTAGTCCTGGAGGTAGCCTGAGCCGCCCAGCGTCTGCAGGGAGCGGGCCAGCATCTCGTACGACCGCTCGGAGCCGACGCCCTTCACGAGGGGGAGCAGCAGGTCGTTCATCGCCTCGGCGTCGGTGTCCCTGGTGCCCTCGAACGCGGCGATCTGCGCCGTGTCCTGGAAGGTGGCCGTGTAGAGGACCAGCGCGCGCATGCCCTCGGCGTACGCCTTCTGGAGCATGAGCTCGCGGCGCACGTCCGGGTGGTGGACGATGGTGACGCGCGGAGCGGTCTTGTCGGCCATCTTGGTCAGGTCGGCGCCCTGCTTGCGCTCCTTGGCGAACGCCAGCGCGTTGAGGTAGCCGGTGGAGAGCGTGGCGATGGCCTTCGTGCCGACCATCATGCGGGCATGCTCGATGATCATGAACATCTGCTTGATGCCCTCGTGCACGCCGCCGATGAGCGTGCCCACGGCCGGGTTCTTCTCGCCGAAGGTGAGCTCGCAGGTGGTGGAGGCCTTGAGGCCCATCTTGTGCTCGACGTTGGTCACGTAGACGCCGTTGCGCTCGCCGAGCTCGCCGGTCTCGAGGTCCACGTGGTACTTCGGGACGAGGAACATCGACAGGCCCTTGGTGCCGGGGCCGGCGCCTTCGGGCCGGGCGAGCACGAGGTGGAAGATGTTCTCCGACAGGTCGTGCTCGGCGCTGGTGATGAAGCGCTTCACACCCTCGATGTGCCAGGTGCCGTCGGGCTGCTCGATGGCCTTCGCACGGCCGGCGCCGACGTCGGACCCGGCATCCGGCTCGGTCAGCACCATCGTGGCGCCCCAGTGCCGCTCGACCGCGTACGCGGCGAAGCGCTTCTGGTCATCGGTGCCGATCACGTTCAGCACGTGTGCGAAGGCGGGGCCGCTCGCGTACATCCAGACGGCGGGGTTGGAGCCCAAAACCATCTCGGCCAGCGCCCAGATCACGCTGCGCGGGAGGCCGGGGCCTCCGAGCTCCTCCGGCAGGTCGAGGTTCGTCCATCCCGCGTCACGGAAGGTCTCGTAGGACTTCTTGAAGCGGGGCGGCATCGTCACAGAGTTGGTGGCGGGGTCGAAGACCGGCGGAGTGCGGTCGCCCTCTTCGAAAGAGTCGGCTAGCACTCCGGTGGCGAGGCGGTTGACCTCGTCGAGCACGCTTCGCACGGTGTCCTCGTCCACCTCGGCGAACCGTCCGGTGCCCAGGATCTCACGGCGGCCGAGCACCTCGAAGAGGTTGAACTCCAGGTCGCGGACGTTGCTCTTGTAGTGGCCCATGGCTGTGCGTCCCCTCGAACCAAGTCATAACGTACTGGCCAGTAACCTTACCTCCAATGCTACCCGTGAGTAACCCCTAAAAAACGGGATCAACCGTGGTGTGCGCCACTGAACAGCCGACAGATCAGGCACGGATTCGGCGCCCGGCCGAGGCCAGATCCGCGGCTCCCAGCGCGGCGGCCAGACACGCCACCGGGATCACCGGCAGGACGTAGCGGTGGTCGAAGTCGAGCACGGCCACCGGGCCCACGAGAAGGATCACCGCGACGCCCCATGGCAGAAGCGCCGCGCGGCGCCGTACCACCGAGCCCAGCCCGCCCACCAGCAGGATGGCCGCGATCACCGGGCCGCGAAGGTACGCCGGGTACTGGTAAGCGATGAGGAACCCCGCGTAGGGGTCCACGGAGCGCAGATCGCGCACGCTCGGGTCGTACTCCTCGCGCACCTTCTGGACGAGGGGATGGTCCGGCAGTCCCCACTGTCCCCGTGCGAAGCCGAAGGCGGGCGTCGTCCGCTGGGGATGCCGTACGGGAGTCCAGGCGAAGGTCAGCGCGGTGTCGCGGGCCACATCGGCCAGATAGTCGAGCGGCTGGGCCAGGATGGCGCGCAGCGCGAAGGAGCGGGCCAGGTCGTTGTTGCCGTCACGGCCGCCGGGCAGCCGGTTGAGGGAGGCGTCCGCGTCCCAGACGTACTCCGACGCCGCGTCCTGGTGCGCCCCGTTCGGGCAGAGGCCGGCCTCGGCGCGCGGAGGCTTGATCGCGGCGCAGTCGGCGAACGTCATCGTCCGTGCCCATAGCACGGCTCCTTCCCCACCGGCCAGCGCGAACTTCCCATTGACCTGCGCGTTCCATCCGGCGTACGCGACGAGCGGCAGGGCGCCCGCGACGGCGACGGCCGCCAGCCGGCGCGGGCCGACGCGCTGTACGGCCAGATGGAGCAGCACGAGCACGAGCAGGGGAAGCGCGATCGTACGGGTGAGCGTGGCGAGGGCGAGCAGTACCCCGGCGGCGGCGCAGGCCGTGATCGAGGGCCGGGCCGACCAGAGGAGGACCGTGAGCGCGGCGACCACGAGGAAGATGAACAGCGTGTCGGACAGGACGCCGGTCTCCAGCCGCAGGAAGGACGCGTCGAACAGGATGGGCACCGCCGTGAGCGACGCGCCCCAGGCGGGCAGCGCGCGGCGCCGCAGCACCGCGTAGATCATCACGCCGATGCCCAGCCCCATGGCGTGCTGCACCAACACCACCACGGCGACGCTGTGCAACGGCCGCAGCAGCCACAGCAGCAAGGGATAACCACTCGGATGGAACCCGAGGGACGGCCGTAGGTGCGAGGCCACGTCGAGATAGGTGAACGAGTCGTACCAGTAGAGCTGCGCCGGCCGGTACCCCAGCATCGTGATCGCCCGCAGCCCCGCCGCGAGGGCCACGAAGACCACGAACAGCCGGTGAGCAGCGAAGGCGCCCCGTGTCCGCTGGAGTGCGGTCGGGTGGGCGCTACGAGGGATGGTCAGCATGAATGTGCTCTCCAAAGTGCATGTCAACGTTTAGTAATTGATTGCATGCTTTAAGTAGCCATCGCTGTGCGTGCGGCAGCGCGGGGATGGGTCAACGTGACAGCGGGGACGCCGATGGCTCCCGTGCCTACGCCGGCGTCCTGCGGCTAGATGGTGAGGCGACGGGTTGCGTCATATCGGGCCTCGGTACGGCGGTCCGTGGACCGGCGCCGTCAACGGCGAGTTACTCGCCGAAATGCCTCGTGGTTCAGGAGCCTCCTGGGCAATAGAGGCCGAGGGGAACTGGTTGAGGATGCGGGGCGGGATCGACCAGGACGAGCGCCGTACCCGGCTTGCTCATCACGCCGTCGTGCACGTACCACGAGTCGGGCGCCGAAGACCGCGCCCCGTGGTAGGTGACGAACTCGACGCTCTTCACGCCCCGATCACTCAGCATCCGCACGACGACGGGAACGGTCTTGTTGACGAACGGGACGCAGTGCAGCGGCTCACCGGGCGCGGCGAGCGTCGACCTGGCCTTGTACTCCTCGCCCGGAAGGGCCTTCCGGCCGAGCACGACGTTCGCCGTCCCTTTGTAGCCGACCGGGACCCTCAGCCCGACTTGGCAGCCGCGTTGCCCGTGCCCGAAGCCGCAGCCGCCGGGACGTTCGAGGGCGGTGATCGCGTTGCTCAGCGTTAGGATGACCCCTTCGAGACTCGGGGTCGCGGGCTCGAATCCGAGCGAGATGTTCAGGTGAACGGCCTTGAACTCTCTCTCGTAGCGCTTCGGGTCGGCGAAGAGGTCCTTCACCGTGACGATGTAGTCGTCGCCTTGCCGGGTGATGTCGAGGGCGGCGGAGGCCGGGTGCGGCCCGACTCCCGCCGCGTCCGGCAGGAACCAGCTCAGCAGGACGGCTAGGGCGGCGAGAGGGACGAGGAGCCGTAGTTTCCGGGGCCGCCAGCGGGGCGCCTGCAGTCGCATGGGCCGTGCCGGAGTCTCCCGGGATGCCTCCGACTCGGCCATGGTGAGCGTAATCTCCTCAAGCAGCTCGCCCGCACCAGGAGTCATGCCAGGGCCGGGGTCGGGGACGATCGAGGCGACCAGGCGGTCGATGTCGGTGTTCACGGCTGCCCCTTCACTAGCGCGGCGGCACGCGAGCCGTAGCGGGCGAGGTCGAGGTCGGCGGAGTGCAGCTCCCTGGCGAGGCGCTTGCGCGCCCGGTGCAGGCGCAGGCGTACGGCTCCCCGGGAGCAGCCCAGCACGGTGGCGATCTCCGCCGTGTCCAGGCCTTCCCAGCTCACCAGCGACAGCAGTTCCCTGTCGTCCGGGCTGAGCCGCTGGAAGGCCTCGCGGATGGCACCGGTGTCCTGGCGTGGCGAGGACTCCTCCCACGCGGCCAGCTCCGCGCGGAGCCGTACGGCCAGCGCGGTCCGCCGCGAATGGCCACGGCGCTGGTTGGCGAGGACCTTTCGAGCGACTCCGTACAGCCAGAGCCGGGCCTGCGCTCCGTCGGGGACGTCCTCCATCCGGCGCCAGGCCGTGGTGAAGGTCTCGGAGATGGCGTCCGCGGCGTCGTCGGGCGACTCCGTTCGCCGCCGGACGTAGCCGAGGAGGTCCGCGTAGTGGGCCGTGTAGATCTCCTTGAAGCGCCGCCCGGGGTCTGGAGGTCCCACGCCGCCGTCCTTCCGATGGGGGACTGTTCCCTCAGCCTTCCGAGGAGGGCTGCTCACTTCCACATATGTCCGGCTATCCAGAAGCGTTTCAGGAGTCGTGGAAGAAAGTGTGACCTCACCATGCGAAAACGGGAGGAGTGAAGGGTTCGAGGACAGATACCCATACCGCGAGCTCCCGGACGAGTAGTGGGTCCTACCCGGCCCAGATGAAGAGGAACGCCCAGCGGCGGGTCGCTAGGAAACCCCCTTGACGGCTTTGCTGGTGTTGCGCTTGGGTGGACGCATGATAGGCATTCACGCTGTGACCATTGACTGCGCCCAGCCGTACGAGCTCGCCCAGTGGTGGAGCAAGGCCACCGGATGGCCGTTGCACGAGGAGACCGAGAAGGACGACGAGGAGGTCATGCTCGTCGCCCCGAAGGAGCCCTATCTGCTCTTCATCCGGGTGCCGGAGGGTAAGAGCGGCAAGAACCGCGTCCACATCGACTCGGCGCCCGAGGGGAGCACCCGCGATCAGGAGGTCGAGCGGCTCATCGGCCTCGGCGCCAAGCCGTACGAGGACCACCGCAAGGCCGACGGCACCGGATGGGTCACCCTTCTCGACGTGGAGGGCAATGAGTTCTGCGTGTGCCGTAGCCAGGCCGAGCGCGACGCCACGAGCTGATCCCGTTCACCGGGCGAAAACGAACGCCTCCCGGGGCACGTGGCCCGGGAGGCGGAGTCGTGGCGGGCGGGTCACCCGGCCGACCGGGCCCTTCCCTTCATGGACAGGGTGGCGATGCCGGCGAGCAGGTAGACCAGCGCGCCGCCCCACAGCGAGTCCCAAGCGGCGCCGAACACCCCTTCCTGGTCGAAGACGAGCTGGACCGGATACATGAGGACGGCCGCGGCAACGCCCGGGTAGAGGGCGAACCTCCACGGGTGGCGCAGCGACCACAGCCGCGCCTGCCGGGTCACCCGGTCTCCGACGTCGGGCTTTCTGAGGGCCCCGATGGAGGCCACCACGCTGAAGATGCTGATGCCGAGGCAGAGCGCCCAGGTCAGGTCGGCGGGCCCGGGGAGGATCCAGCCCATGACCAAGCTGATCGCCGCGCCCGCCCCACCGGTGATCGCGGCGATCTTCCAGGGCGCGCCACGCAGGGCCGCGCCGGCAAGCGACATCTCGTCGCGTCGAGTCAGTTCGTTCATGCTTCCCAGGTTGCCCTCGGTCACGGTGTCGGCACATCCGGGAAGAACCCTGATCCTCCCCTGAGCCCGGTGCCTACTCGCTGACCTGCTTACCTCGCACTGGAGATAGCCTTTGACAATGTCTGTGATCTTTCGTCCCGCCCGCAAGGAAGACGTCCCCGTGATCGTGGCCATGCTCGCCGACGACCCCATCGCGGCGGCCAGGGAAGGGGACCCGTCGGACGAGGTCTACCTCGCCGCCTTCGAGCAGATCGACGCGGATCCGCGGCAGGAGCTGATCGTCGCGGAGGCGGAGGGCGAGGTGGCCGGCACGATGCAGATCACGTTCATCCCGGGGCTTTCCCGTAGGGGCGGCGAGCGCGCCCTCATCGAGGCCGTGCGCGTGAGCGCGTCCATGCGAGGCAGGGGCCTCGGCCGCGCGATGATGCGGTGGGCCGTCGACCGTGCCCGTGACCGGGGCTGCCGCATGGTGCAGCTCACCAGCGACAAGACCCGCGCCGAGGCCCACCGCTTCTACACCTCGCTCGGCTTCGTCGACTCCCACGTCGGGTTCAAGCTCAGCCTGTGAGGGGTGCGATCTCCACGAGGTTGTCGTGGTAGACGGCGCCCCTGCCCATGTCCGCGTCACGCTCGTCGACCAGCACGTTGACGTTGACCCCGCCGGGGCTGAGCTTCGGCCAGTTGCCCTTGGTCGTCGCCACCACGCCGGCGGCGACCCTGTCGCTGATCCGCAGCTCTGCTGTCACCTCGCCGTTGTCGTTGAACACGCGGACGTGTTGCCCGTCGGTCAGCCCACGCTCGGCGGCGTCCTTCTCGCTGACCATGATCTTCGGCTTTCCGGCGCGGCGCACCAGCTCGGGGTTGTTCCCGAAGACCGTGTTGAGGAACGTGTGAGACGCGGGGGTGATCATGGTCAGCTTGTACGGCCCGTCCGTGATCGCCGAGAAGGGCGGGACGTAGCCCTGGTCCTCGGGGACGAACTGCAGCCTGCCGGAGGCCGTGGGGAACCCCTCGGTGAACGGGATGAACGGGTCCGGGCAGGTGAGCCGGGCCCATCCTTCCTCGCGGAGCCGCTCGACCGTGATGCCCTCGAGCATCGGGTGATCGCCCGACAGGAGCTGCTCGGCGATCTCGAGGTCGGAGTCGTACAGGGAGGGCTCCGTCAGGCCCAGGCGGCGCGCCACCCGGCGGAACGTCTCCGTCGTGGACAGGCACTCGCCGGGCGGGGGCACCGCCGGCTCGTTCCACATCAGGTACATGTGGCCGTATCCGGCGTGCAGGTCCGTGTGCTCGATCTGCATGGTGGCCGGCAGCACGATGTCGGCGTAGTCGACGGTGTCGGTGGGGAACTGCTCCATCACGACCGTGAACAGGTCGTCCCTGAGGAGCCCCTTCCGTATGCGGTTCTGGTCGGACGTGCTGCCCATCGGGTTGGCGGCGTACACCCACAGGCACTTGACGGGGTCGGCCATGTCCTCGAGGCCTTCGGCGAGGCGGGTCATCGTCAGCGTCCTGACCGGCTTGTCCAGCAGGTCGGGCCGGGTGTCCGCGTGGATGGGGACGTGGGCGCTGGTGGAGTAGGCCACGCCGCCGCCGGGATGCTTCCAGTCGCCGGTCACGCCTGGGATGCAGGCGATCGTCCGCATGGCCGTGCCGCCGCCCCGGTGTCGCTGGATGCCCATCGTGGCTCTGATCGCGGTCGGACGCGTGTGCGCGAGCCGTACGCCGAGGGCACGGATGTCCTTCTCGGGGATACCGGTGATCTCCGCCGCCACGCTGGGGGGATATTTCCGGATTTCTCCCTCAAAGTCCTCCCAGCCTGTCGTGTGGTTCTCCAGGTAGTCCCGATCCTCGGCGCCCTCGTCGAGGACGACGTGCATCAGTGCGAGCGCGAGCGCGGCGTCGGTGCCCGGACGGATCGCGAGATACTGGTCGGCCTGGTCCGCCGTACGGGTCCTGATGGGATCGATGGCGACCACGTGCGCCCCATTGGCCCGGGCCTCCTGGATGAACTTCCACAGGTGGTGACCGCTGGTCAGCGTGTTGGTGCCCCAGAGCAGGATGAGCTTCGACAGCGCGAACGTCTCCGGGTCCATCCCGCCCGGGGTGCCGTTCGTGTGCTTGAGTCCGACGTTGCCGGCCCGGGCGCAGATGTTCAGATCGTGGTGCGACGTGCCGAGCGCGTTCCAGAGTCGCCACCCGGCGTAGCCCGACTCGCCCTGGATGTAGCCCAGCGTCCCGGTGCCCTGGTACGGCCAGATGGCCTCGCCGCCGAACTCGTCGATGATGCCGGTCAGCCGCTCCGCGATCTCGTCGAGCGCCTCCTCCCAGGTGATGCGCTCGAATTGACCCGACCCCTTGGGCCCCACCCGGCGCATCGGATGAAGGATCCGGTCGTCCGCCTTGGTGTGCTCCAGGTAGCGGTTGACCTTCACGCAGAGGGCGCCACGGGTGTACGGGTGATCGCGGTTGCCGCGCAGGCCCACCGCCTCGCCGTCCTTCACCGTCACCACCCAGGAGCAGGTGTCCGGGCAGTCCAGCGGGCAGGCTCCCAGAACGTTCAGCTCACGGGTCATGTGGAAACGGTACCTGGGCGCTCCACGAGGATTCGCTGGCACCCACGCCGTCCGTATCGGGAGGATTCACGCCTGACTCCACCAGCCCATACTTAGGGATGATGCGCCGCGGCGGCTCCTCGCGGCAGCATGGAGGAGATCCGGTCCGGCTGATCCTCTGTGGGAGAGCGCGCCGTAGAGTGTCAGCGAGTGGCCCGGGTGCACCAGCTCGCCGGCGACCTTGGAGGCGAGCGCCGACACGAGGCCGCCTCAGTTCGGCGGCTTCGCGCCATCATTGATGAACAGGGGCTAGGAATGATCATATGACCAGAGACGTGTGCAGACGCCGGCGGTGACCGATATAAGGGAGCGCGACGAGGCGGAGGAGGCCGCGGGGGCAGATATCTCCGTGGCGGATTCTCCCGTGACCTCGGAGAACTCGCAGACCAGGCAGGTTCCCGCCTCGCCGGCCACTTTCACCTCGCGTACGGACGTGAAGGGCCCCCGACCGGCCGCGCCGGCCGCGCCTGACAGGGCCGACACGGCAGAGGCGACCGCTAGCGATCCTGTCGTGCTCGTCGTCGAGCCGCTGCTACCCCAGCGCATCCGCCGGCCGTCCGACGCACTGCGCTTCCTCGCCACCCTCCTGGCCCTGGCCGCGGTCATCCTGCTCGCGCTCGTCGCCAAGCAGACTCTCAACGGCCTGGAAGCCGACGTCAGCGACGGCACGAGCCGGGCGCCCGACCTGCTGATCGTGGTGGCCAGCTTCCTCGCCGGCACCGCCGTGCTGGCCGTGCCGGCGGCGTTCGCCGTCGAACGGGTGTTCCACCGCGACGGGCTACGGGTCGCCGAAGGCCTGATCGCCGCGATCGTCGGAATGCTCGTCTCGTTCGTGCTCGGCGAGTGGCTGGCCGTGGCCGGCCCGGGCGACCTCCGCCTGCTGCTCACCGGGGGACGCCAGGTCGAGCCGCTCAACACCCTGCTCACCTCGGTCGTCGCCTACGTCACCGCCGTTCGCATCTCCCGCCGCCCCACCTGGCGCACCATGATGTGGATGGCGATCGCGCTCGACGTGTTCGCCCTGTTCACCGGGGCGGATGCCACCGCGCTCGGCGTCTTCGTCACCTACCTCGTCGGCCTGGCCGTCGGCTACGCCACCCTCTACGCGCTCGGCAGCCCCAACACCCGCCCGCCCGGCAGCACCGTCATCGCCGCGCTCCGCCGCCTGGGGTTCGTGCCGGTCAAGGCACGCCGTGTCTCCGACGACGCCCAGGGCAGCCGCCGCTACGCCGTCACGATGTCCGACGAGCGCCGTCTCGACGTCACCGTGCTCGACAGGGACAGGCAGGTCGCGGGGGTCATCTACCGGCTCTGGCGCCGCATCCGCCTCAACTCCGAGACCCGCCGCCGGGCCATCCGCTCGCTCCGCGCCGAGCTGGAGCGTGAGGCCCTGATGGCGTACGCCGCGCAGGCCGCCAGGGTGAACACCCCGCGTCTGGTCGGCACCAGCGAGATCGGCACCGACGCCGCGCTGCTGGCGTACGAGCACCTGGACACCCGCGCGCTCGAGGACCTTCCGGACGAAGAGCTGGACGACGAGCTGCTCATCAGGATCTGGAGGCAGGTGGAGCTGCTCCAGGCACAGCGCCTGGCCCACCGCCACCTCACCGGGGACAGCATCCACGTCGGCACCGACGGCGACGTGGTGCTGATGGACGCCCGCAGCGGCGAGATCGCGGCCGGTGACCTGCTCCTGCGCCTGGACGTCGCCCAGCTCCTCACCTACCTGGCGCTCCGGGTCGGCGCCGAGCGCTCGGTCACGTGCGCGTCGAAGGTGATCCCCAAGCGGGCGCTGGCGGGGGCGCTGCCTCTTCTCCAGCGCATCGCCCTGACCAGGGACACCCGCGCCGAGGTCAGCAAGGACAAGGAGCTGCTCCCGGCGCTCCGCGAGCACATCGTCGCACTCACCCCGCAGGTACAGGTCGAGGAAGTGCGGCTCGAGCGGTTCCAGCCGCGCACGCTCTTGACGATCATCGCCAGCGCGCTCGCCGCGTACTTCCTGCTCTCCCAGCTCAGCAGGGTCAACCTGGGCGAGGTCGTCACCTCGGCCAGGTGGGGCTGGGGCGGCGTCGCCCTCGTGGCCGCGGGCATCAGCTACGTCGCGGCCGCGATGATGCTCCGGGGCTTCGTACCGGAGAAACTGCCTCTCGGACGCACGGTGCTGGCCCAGTTCGCGGGCTCGTTCGTCAAGCTGGTGGCCCCGGCGGCGGTCAGCGGTGTGGCGATCAACTCACGCTACCTGCAGAAACGCGGCATCTCACCGGGGCTCGCCGTGGCCAGCGTGGGCGCCTCGCAGCTCGTCGGGCTCAGCTCTCACATCCTGCTTCTGCTGTTCTTCGGGTACATCACCGGCACCAAGGCCGCCCCGTCGGTCAGCCCTTCACGGGGCCTCGTCATCGCCCTGCTGTCGGCTGCCGTGCTCGTCCTGATCGTGCTGGCCGTGCCGCAGCTCCGGCGCCTGATCACCGCGCGTCTCCGCCCGCTGTTCTCCGGGGTGATGCCACGGCTGCTCGACGTGCTGCAGTCCCCGCGCAAGATCGTGGAAGGTCTCAGCGGCACGTTGCTGCTGACGCTGGCCTTCGTGGTGTGCCTGGACGCCTGCGTGCGGGCCTTCGGCGGCTCGCTCAGCTTCACCGCCGTGGCAGTGGTGTTCCTCGCGGGCAACGCCATCGGCTCCGCCGCGCCCACCCCGGGCGGGCTGGGCGCGGTCGAAGCCTCGCTCTCGCTCGGACTGACGCTCTCCGGGCTACCGAGTACGGTCGCCACCTCGGCCGTGCTGCTCTTCCGGCTGCTGACCTTCTGGCTTCCCGTCCTGCCCGGATGGGCGTCCTTCGCCTGGCTCCAGCGGCACAACGGCCTCTAGAGGATCGGCCCTTCCGTACGCGAGATCTCCTTCTCGATCGCGGCCAGCTCCTCCGACGAGAAGCCGAGGTTGTCCACGGCCGCGACGTTGTCCTCGAGCTGCTTGACGCCGCTCGCTCCGATCAGCACCGACGTGATCCGCGAGTCGCGCAGCACCCAGGCGAGGGCCATCTGCGCGAGGGACTGGCCACGGCCCGCGGCGATCTCGTTCAGCGAGCGGACCCGCTGGAGCACCTCGTCGGTGAGCTGGCTCGGCCGCAGGAACTTCTCCTGGGCCGCTCGGGAGCCCTCGGGGACGCCATGGAGATACCTGTCGGTCAGCACGCCCTGCGCCAGCGGGGAGAACGGAATGCAGCCGACGCCCTCGGCCTCGAGGGTGTCGAGCAGGCCGTCCTCGACCCAGCGGTCGAACATCGAGTAGCGCGGCTGGTGGATGAGCAGCGGGGTGCCCATCTCCCGCAGGATCCTGGCCGCCTCCCGCGTCTGCTCCGGCGTGTAGTTCGAGATGCCCGCGTACAGGGCACGGCCCGACCGTACGGCGGTGTCGAGCGCCCCCATGGTCTCCTCGAGCGGGGTCTCCGGGTCCGGACGGTGGCTGTAGAAGATGTCGACGTAGTCGAGCCCCATGCGCGACAGCGACTGGTCCAGGCTGGCCAGGACGTACTTCCGCGAACCCCACTCGCCGTACGGGCCGGGCCACATGTCGTACCCGGCCTTGCTGGAGATGATCAGCTCGTCGCGGTACGGCCGGAAGTCCTGGGCGAAGATCTGGCCGAAGTTCCGCTCCGCGGAGCCGGCCGGAGGGCCGTAGTTGTTGGCCAGGTCGAAGTGGGTCACGCCCAGGTCGAAGGCCCTGCGCAGTGTGGCCCTCTGGGTGTCGATCGGCTTGTCGTCGCCGAAGTTGTGCCAGAGCCCGAGCGAGACCGCCGGCAGCTTCAGGCCGCTCCTGCCGGTGCGGTTGTACGGCTGCCGCTCGTAGCGGTCACTCGATGCCGAGTACGTCACTTCGTCTCCCCTGAGTCTGCGGTCTTTCCCGTGGCCGCCCGGTCGAGGATCCACGACAGGGTGAAGGCCTCCTCGCGCCACGCGTCGTACCGGCCGCTCCTGCCTCCGTGGCCGGCGCCCATCTCTGTCTTCAGTAGGAACGGGCCGCCGCCCGCTGTGGCACGGAGCCTGGCGATCCACTTCGCGGGCTCGTGATACAGCACGCGGGTGTCGTTGAGGCTGGTGATCGCGAGGATCGGAGGATATACCCGGTCGTCGATGTTCTCGTATGGTGTGTACGACTTCATGTAGTCGTATACGTCGGCGTTGTGAAGAGGGTCGCCCCACTCGTCCCACTCGATGACGGTCAGCGGCAGCGACGGATCGAGGATCGTGTTGAGCGCGTCCACGAAGGGCACCTCGGCCACCACGCCCGCGAACTCCTCAGGCGCCAGGTTGGTCACCGCGCCCATCAGCAGGCCGCCGGCCGAACCACCCCTCGCCACGATCTCGCTCGACCAGCCTGACTCCTTCAGATGCCGCGCCGCGGCCACGAAGTCGCTGAAGGTGTTCTTCTTGCGGGTGAGCTTGCCCTGTTCGTACCACCGGCGGCCCATCTCGCCCCCGCCCCTGACGTGGGCGATGGCGAAGGCCAGGCCACGGTCGAGCAGGCTGAGCCGCGCCACGGAGAACGACGGATCGATGGAGGTCTCGTAGCTGCCGTAGCCGTAGAGCACCGTCGGCGCCGGCCGCTCCGTGCCCTTCTTCACGACGATGGAGATCGGGATCCGCGTGCCGTCGTCGGCGACGGCCCACTCGCGGAACTGCTCGTAGTCGCTGGGCTCGTACCCGCCCAGGACCGGCCGGCGCTTCAGCAGGATCAGCTCACGGTCGGCGAGGTCATAGTCGTACACCGAGGGCGGCGTGACCATCGAGGCGTACGCCAGTCGCAGCCTGCCGGTGTGGAACTCCGGGTTCCCGGCGGGCTCCGCGGTGTGGATGGCCTCGGGGAAGGAGATCTCGTACGGCTCGGCGTCCGACGGCAGCACACGGATGCCCGTGAGACCGTCGCGACGGAAGTGCACCACCACGTGATCGGAGAACGCGTCCACGTCGAGCAGCCGGGTGTCCTCGCGGTGCGGGATCAGCGGTGTCCAGGTGCCGGGGTGATCGAGGGGCGCGGTGGCGAGCTGGAAGTTCTCGGCGCCCTCGTTGTGCAGGACGAGGAAACGGTCGCCCGCGTGCTCCACGGCGTACTCGACGCCGGTCTGGCGGGGGCGCACGACGGCGAACTCCCCGGTGGGGTAGTCGGCGTCGAGGAGACGGACCTCGCTGGTGATCTTACTTCCGGCGCTCAGTACGAGGTAGCGCTCGCTGCGCGTGAGGCCGATGCCGACCCAGAACCGCTCGTCGGACTCCTCGTAGACGAGCACGTCCTCGTCGGCGGCCGTCCCGATGATGTGGCGGTGGACGCGGTACGGGCGCCAGGCCTCGTCGATGGTCGTGTAGAAGAACGCGGAGCCGTCCGCCGACCAGGCGCCGCCGTAGAAGATGCCGGGGATCTCATCGCTCAGGATCTCGCCGCTGTCGAGGCTCTTGAATCGCAGCGTGAAGCGCTCGTTGCCGCTGAAGTCGGTGGAGAAGGCCAGCGTGGTGCCGTCCGGGCTGATGGCCGAGGTGCCGATCGCGAAGAACGGGCTGTCGCCGGCGAGCTCGTTGCCATCCAGCAGGACCCGCTCACCCTCGAGTGGCACTCCGGGCTTGAGCTCGGGAGGGGTGTCCCCGGAGGCCTGGAGCCGGCACTGCATGCCGTACTGCTTTCCCTCCTCGGTACGGGAGTAGTACCACCAGCCGCCCTTGCGCGTGGGGACGGAGAGATCGGTCTCCAGGGTGCGGCCCTTGATCTCCTGGAACACCGTCTCCCCGAGCTCGTCGAGGTGCTTGGTCTCGTCCTGCGTGAAGGCGTTCTCCGCTTCCAGGTACGAGACTGTGTCCGGGTCTTCCTTGTTGGCCAGCCAGGCGTATTCGTCGATCACGGTGTCGCCGTGATGAGTGCGTTCGGCCGGAACCTTCTTCGCCACGGGAGGCGTGTCGCTGCTCACCTGGCCGAGTCTATGGCGCGGCCTTGGCCGCCCAACTGGCGTGACGCCTGAGCGTCAGGCCCGAGTGTGCTCCGGCGCCCGCGAAGGCTGCTAATCTTCTGTTGTCGGCATCGCCCGGCACAACCCCACACCATCGCCTAGGCGATCTGGCGTGGGCGCGTGCGTGTGATGACCGGATCCCCGCTGACTTCATAGGTTCTGACATTGGGACTTGCATCACCCAGACAGACCGTGTAAGGTAGAGGGGTTGCCCTGGAAACGGGGTGGTCTGAATGCTAGTGGGTTCGGCTGGTCGGAAGTCAAGTGCTGGTAACGGCGCGGTTTGCTCCTGGTCAAGCGGACGCGGTAGGATGAGGGCATACGAGATG
>JAOPYI010000110.1 GCA_025964675.1 Sphaerisporangium sp.
TGGGGGTGGACATGACCGGAAATGTTCACCGAGTGAATAGCCCTCGTCAAGAGGCGATCTCCAGTGACTGACGGCCGAGCCCTTGTCCACCGACGTTGGGCGGGTTGGCGGCGATGTGCTCGTGGGCGCGGTTGAGCAGGCAACTCTGTAACAGTTGCAAATGGTGTCAGCTCGCTCAGCGGCTGCCGGAGATCACCAGCATTTCGCACGGTCCGGTGAACCCCCGTGATCCGTCGAATTCGGAAAGGGCGGACGCAATCTCGGCCCACGCTTCCTCCCGCTCGGCGGCGGGCAGGCCGGAGAGCATCTGATGTAACGCGCCGAACGACTCCCGCTCGAACCGGGCGCATTCGGCCGCCGACGCGAGCCGTACTGGTGACGGGATCGTCTCTATGGTGACGTCGCGGAAGCCGGCCCGCGCCAGGGTCTCTTGCGCGACTTCGGGACTGCCCAAGCTGAACGGGCCTGGCTGCCCAGGCATGGGAGGCGGCAATGCGGCGCGCCTGCGGATGATCCCGATGGGTACCGAGAAGAAGCCGTTGCGGTCGGCGGTCGAGTAGACCACGGCTGACACCCTCCCACCCGGGCGCAGCGCGTTGCGCATGCAGGCCAGGGCGGCCTGCTGGTCCGGGAAGTAGATCAGGCCGACCCGCGAGATCACGGCGTCGAAACCCTCATCTGGTACCTGAAGACATTCGCCGTCGGCTTCCTGAACGGCGATGTTGTGCACGCCCGCGGCCGAGGCTGCCGCCATCGCATAGTGCAGGATCGCGGGTGCGATGTCGGTGGCCAGGACATGCCCGGTCGGTCCGGCACGGCGGGCTGCGGCGATCGACTGCCCACCCGCTCCGGCGGCGACGTCGAGCACCCTGCTCCCGGTCGTGATCTTGGCGGCGTCGAGCATGCGGGTGGTGGCCTGGCCGAGCCAGGCCTCGATCGTGGGTCCCCACCGGTGCCACGCCTCGGCCGCGTCCTGCCACTGCTGGCGGGTGCTGCTTTTGTAGACCTGTGGGTCGAATGTTGTCGTCATAACCTGTACGCGCCAGAAACGCGACTGTTCCCGCCAGATCCGGCATGGCGATAATGGACGGGTGCCATTTGTCGGCCGCACCGCAGCCCTGGCCGTCCTGCACGAGGCGGCCGGTCAGGGCCGAAACCTCGTCCTGGTGACGGGGCCCGCAGGCATGGGCAAGACCGCTCTGCTGGTGAAGTTCGCCGAAGAGTACGGCCGGAATGACATTTTGTGGGGTACCTGCTGGGGTGACGCGCCCGCGCTGTGGCCGTGGACGCAGGCGGTGCCGCAGCTGAAAGAGCTGGCACGGATCGAGGACCGGCTGGAGCTGTTCGACGCGATCAGCCGGTGCATCACCAAGACGGTCGTCATCCTCGATGACCTACAGTGGAGCGATCCGTCAAGCCTGGCCCTCATTCGGTACCTGATGGGAGCCCCGCATCTCGACAGGCTCCTCATCCTCGGCGCGTATCGCGATGATGAGTCCAATGCGGACCTTGCCGCCCTGAGCACGGCTGCGCAACGCCTGCCGCTGCGGGGGGTCGCCCGCTCGGAGGCCGACGAGCTGATCGACACCGCTGCGAAGCCGTGGGCGGATTCGATATATGAGCGCAGCGGCGGTAATCCGTTTTTCCTCAGAGAGCTAAGCCAAGTCGTGGCCTCTGGCGGAGCCGATGCCGGAGTGCCTCGCGCTATCCGCGAGGTGGTGTCGCGGCGGCTGGCCCGCCTGTCCGGCGGGTGCGTGCGGACTTTGGAGGCGGCGGCTGTAGCTGGGCCACGTCCGCTGCCTGACGTGCTGGCCGAGGTGTTGGGAGTCCCGCCGACACAGATTGCCGAGCACATCGAAGAGGCCGCGGGCGTGCTGAGCCTGGCGGGCTTCGAGCATGACCTTTACCGCGAATCGATATACGCCTCGCTGTCGGCAAGCCAGCGCGTCGAATTGCATCACCAGATCGCCCAGGCCCTGTTACGGCGGTGTGAACGCGGGGCGCACGTGCACCCGGCTGAGCTTGCCGGGCATTTTACGCTCGGCGTCGCGGCTGGCGGGCCTGAGCCGGCGCTGCGGTGGGCGCTGTCCGCCGCTGCCGCCGACCGCGCACGTTTCGCCTTCGCGGAGGCCGCCGGACATCTCGCCAGGGCGCGCGACGCGGCCGTCGCTGCGGGGATGGCGCTGTCCAAACCAGACCTCGTGAATATGCTCGCCGTCGAGGCCGCTGACCGCCTGCGGGCCGCAGACCCGCGAGCCGCGCAGGGACTCCTCGCCCAAGCGTGGGCGTTAGCGTCCGAAATAGACGATCCAGAGCAGCTCGGCATGGTGGCGCTGGGCATCGAGCGGATCGGGGCGCGCTTCGCCATGCCACGCCACGACCTCATTGCGGTGCTGGACCAGGCCCAGGCCGTGCTGCAAGGCACCGAAACCGCGATCGAGGCGCAGGTCACGGCCGGGCTGGCACGTCAGCTTCAGCATTCCGTGCCCAGCGAACGGCCCCGCGCCCGCCCGCTGGCACAGCGCGCCGTGGAAATCGCACGGGCGCTCGGCGATCCGGCCACACTCGCCGACTGCCTGCTAGCCGAGCATGACTGCCTGTGGGCTCCCGGCACCGCGCCGCAGCGCCTGCCCATCGCCCGGGAGATTGCCGTACTGGCGCAGCTGGCGGCCGACTCCGAACGCCACGCCCAAGCGCTACTGCTTGTCGCGAATGCGTTGCTGGAGAACGGTTCGCCGGGTTTCCGTCCGGCGCTGGCCGAGTACTTTCATCATGGTGGGCAGTTGCGCCAGGCCCGGCAGCAGTACCTACTGCGAACGAGGGAAGCGGCACTGGCCATTTTGGACGGCGACGCCGAACGGGGCGAGCAGTTGAGTCGCGAGGCAGCCGCGATGGGAGAGGCGATCAGCGACCCGGACGCTGGCAACGTCGCGATGTCCCAACGACTCGAACTGATCCGGCTCAGCGGTGATCCCACAGCGCTTCGCCAGTTCGCGGCCGAGGCTGTCCGCTGGTGGGTCGGCGTACCGGCGCATGCCCACGCGGTCGCTGCGGGTTTCCTGGCCCGAGCCGGCGATCTCGACGAGGCCCGCCAGGAGCTGGATCTGGTGCGTTCCCTGGGGGATTGGCGGCTGGATCGCTCCTATCTCTGGTCGGTCTTCATTGGGGAGATGACCGAGGCGGCCGTGCGGTTGCACGACCGTCCGTTTTGCGCCGAGTTGCTGGCTGAATTGCTACCCGTGGCCGATGCGTGTGCCGTGAACGGAGCGCTGGTCTGCTTTATGGGCGCGAACGCCCACCGCATCGGCCAACTGTATGCCGCCCTCGATCAGCCCGCCCAGGCCAGGCAATGGTGGCAGCGAGCGCTGCAAACCCACCGCGTGCTGGGAGCCAGGGCGTGGGAAAAGTCCTCACGTGAGGCGATGGGCGACGACCGGCCGGTCTTCGTCCAAGACGGGCAGCTATGGCAGCTTTCCTATGAAGGGCGGTCGGCGATCCTGCGAGACGCCAAAGGCCTCCGCGATCTCGCCACGCTCATTAGCCGCCCCGGCGTGGACATCTCCGCGGTCGACTTGGCCGCCGCCGCTCTGATCGACTCCGCCGCGCCCATCCTGGACCGCGCCGCCCTCGCCTCCTACCGCCAGCGGCTACGCGACATCGACGAACAACTCACAGCCTCCCGCGATGACATCGGACGTCATATGCGCTTAACCGATGAACGGGAGACCCTTCTGGCCGAACTGCGCCAGGCAACCCGACCCTCCGGTGAGTCACGCAATCTGGGCATGACCACCGCGGAACGTTGCCGCAAGGCAGTCACCGCACGGATCAGAGACACCATCAGCCGGATCAAGCCCGTGCTGCCCGAACTCGCCGTTCACCTGGACCGCAGCATCCGCACCGGCCTATCCTGCCGCTACGACCCAATCACCACGGATCAAGCAAAGGCATGAGCAAGCGCGCACTCGACTCAAGATCCAATTCCACCAGAACACATCGGACAGCTCTGTAGAGGCGTGTCACCTACAGGGGGCTCGGGAGGGTTGACATGGGTTTCGGCATCGGCCGCCGCCAGCAACCCCGACCCCGATCTGGACCGGGCCCGCCGCGCGCTCGCCGAGCTTACCCACCTGGCTGCCGGCAAGACGACTCAGGCGCGTACTGGGTCATCGTCGCGGGGGAACTGCTGGGCACCGTCGAGCCGCACCGCACGCCTACCGGCGGCCGCTCCGGATTCCCACCACCGCGGCGGCACCCTCGCCTGGCACACCGTCACCGGTAAACGCCCAGCCACCCGACAAGCAGCCGTGACCGACCTCATCATCGACGTCCGGCACGCCTGGCGAAACTACCAGCGCAACAAGCGATAGACGAAGACGGTCGACAAGTTCACCCCGGCCAGGCGGACGATCACTACAACCGTGTGTGCGGCTCAGGATTCCCCTGCGTCGTGGACCAGCAGCGCGATCTGCACCCGGTTGTTGAGGTCGAGCTTGGTCAGGATGCGCGAGACATGGGTCTTGACCGTGGGTACGGACATGTACAGCTCGGCCGCGATCTCGGCGTTGGACTTGCCCTCGCCGACCGCGACCGCCACCTCCCGCTCCCGGTCGCCGAGCGCCGCGAGCTGCTCCCGCGCCCGTACGCCCCGCGAGTCCTGACCGGCGCCGCGCGACACCTGCGCGATGAGCTGGCGCGTCACCGCAGGGGAGAGCACCGGCTCGCCGGCTGCCACCTTCCGTACCGCCTCGACGATGTCCTTCGGAGGGGTGTCCTTCAGGATGAAACCGGCCCCGCCCGCCCGCAAGGCGCGCAGCACTTGCTCGTCGACGTTGAAGGTGGTCAGCAAGATGACCTCGGGTGGCTGGGGCCGAGCCCGTAGCGCTTCGGTCGCGGCGAGGCCGTCGACCGTGGGCATACGGATGTCCATCAGGACGACGTCGGGGGAGTGCTGGGCGACCAGCCGCTCCACCTCGCTGCCGTCCGTCCCCTCGCCCACCACCTCGAGATCCGGCGCGCCGCCGAGCATCAGCCGCAGTCCGGCCCGTACGAGGGGGTCGTCGTCGACCAGCAATACCCGAATCACGTAGGCCACGGTAGCCGGGCATATAGCCGGAAGTCTTCACCGATCCGGCCGTACTCCAGCCGTCCGCCGGCGAGGGAGGCCCGCTCGGTCAGGCCGATGAGACCCTGGCCCGCGCCGGGGATGGCCGCCCCCACCTCGCCGTCCGGCAGCAGGTTGCGTACCTCCACGATCAGACCCTTACCGGGCCCGCCGCTGACCGCCACGGTCACCTCGGCCCCTGGTGCATGTTTACGGGCGTTTGTCAGACCCTCCTGCACGATGCGGTGCGCGGTACGGCCCCCCAGCGCCGGCGCGGCACCCGGCTCGGCGACCTGTAGATCCAGCGCCACCCGGGCGCCCGCCACCCGGGACTCCTCGACCAGCCGCCCCAGATCCGCGAGCGTTGGCTGTGGCTGACCGCCGCCCTCCACGGCCCGCAGCACGCCGATGATCTCGCGCAGATCCCTCAGCGCCTGATGCGCGCTGTCCCGGATCACCCCGGCCGCCCGCTGGATCTCCGGCTCCGGGGCGCCCGGATTGAACTCCAGTGCCCCCGCGTGCACGCTCAGCAGCGACAGCCGGTGCGCCAGCACATCGTGCATTTCCCGCGCCATCTCCTCCCGCATCTGCCGCTTCGCCTCGGCCCCCGCCCGCTCGGCCTGCTCGCGCAGGGACGTGATGAGCTCGTTGCGGGAGCGTACGGCGAGTCCGCAGGCGAAGGCCGCGGCGACCAGCGCGAAGTAGACGATCGCGGAGGTGGCTGCGGAAAGGCCGGGATCGGGCCGGAGGATCAGATAGACCGGGAGCGGCACCACCGCCAGTGCCGCGATCCATCGGGTGACGCGCCAGGGCCGGTGGGCGGCGACGGTGAAGACCGACACCAGTACCGGGCCGGTGACGAAGTGCGAGACGGAGCCCGTGAGCAGCAGCACCACGGCCAGCTGCACGGGCGAGCGCCTGCGCAGCCAGAGTGCGGCGCAGGCGAATCCGCCGGCCACCACATCGGCGAACAGCGCTTCCTCGGACAGGTTGGGGCCGGTGGCCACGGAGTCTGCGGTCACGATCGAGAACGTGGCCGCGAAGAGAAACAGCGCGAAATCGGCGATCCAGTCGCGGAACGTACGGCGGGGCATAATTAGCAAATCTAAGCGCCGAAGGGGATCGGACGAAGCCCTGCGGCGTGCGGCGCGACCTTTGGATGACACGGGCGCCGGAAGATCGAGACTTTGGTAGCGGCTCCGGATCCCCTTGGCCGATACCGGCTCTGATCTGCAATTCTACGCTTCAGGCATGAAGGCAATCCTCGGTTTCATCAGCTTTATGTTCATTGCCTGCGGCGTCACCGGTCTGCTGCGCCAGTGGATCGACTGGGTCCCGCCGTTCTTCGGCTTTTTCCGCTTCATCATCCCGGACGGCTCCGAGGTCTACAGCTACATCGTGCTGACCGTGCTGGGCATCGCCATGTCTGGCGCGACCAACGCCGTAAACAAGCACTGAGGTCATCCACCAGCGCCGAACGTGGTGTCGCAACTCACTGCCGCGTTAGAAGGGTGGGGTCGGCAGCCTACGGGACCGCCGACGGGTCGGCTGGCCATGTGGCTGACCCGGAACCGTTTCCTTCGATGAGGTCGATTCCGTGTGCGAGATCCTCGGCCGAGGAGGCCTCGATGAGTAGGGGCAGCGGTCCGCAAGGGACTGCCCACCAGCTACGTGTCGCCTGCCCGAACCATGCTCGCCAACCGGCCGGGAACCGGATAGGCGACGTGATCGGCTTGGTCGTCGCTGTCTCGTCGTTCTGATCGGTGGCCCAGCTGAGCTGGGCCCACACGGTGCGTCCCTGGTCGTCACCGTCGACGCCCATATGGGTGCTCAAGGCCGCGATCATGGCGAGACCTCGACCTCCTTCCATGAGATCGCCGTCTCGGGGATGGCACATCGATGGTGCTGTCGCGCTGCCCGCATCCGTGACTGCGATCCGTACGGAGTGAGCTGAGAGCCACAGTTCGACGGTGAAAGTGCCTCCCTGCCCTGATTTGGTGTGGCGTACGGCGTTCGCGGATAGTTCGACGGCGCAGGAGATGGCGTCGTCAAGGACCGGGTAATCCATCAGCAGGCCGCTGATGAAGCGCCGTACTTCACGGACTTGGACGGCTTCTCCCGGGAACTCTCGCCGCCACCATAGGCCGCTCACCGCTGGA
>JAOPYI010000120.1 GCA_025964675.1 Sphaerisporangium sp.
GGCGAGGGCGTCCACCATGGTCTTGTCGCCTTCGCTGGCGCCGCCGAGTTTCCGTACGCCGGCCAGGGCCGCTTCCAGGGCCGACGCCAGGCCGGCCAGTGTGACCTCGGGGGCAGAGCCGAGGGCGGCCCCCATCTGCCGGAACGCCGTGCCGTACAGGGGGCCGGAGGCGCCGCCGACCTTGCGGATCAGCGTCGTGCCGGTGAGGGTCAGGACGGCTCCGGGGGTTTCCGCCGGCTTGGCGGACAGGGCTTCGCGTACGGCGGTGAAGCCCCGGTCCATGTTGGAGCCGTGGTCGGCGTCACCGATGGCGGCGTCGAGCTGCGTCAGGTGGTCGCGGTTCGAGCTGACGGCCCGCGCGATCTCCTCGATCCAGGCGGTGAAGAACCGGGCGTCCATCACCGGCCCCAGCGGAGCCCGGGGGTTTCCACCGGGGCGTCCCACAGGCGGGTCAGTTCGTCGGTCAGCCTGCACACCGTTACCGAGAAGCCCTGCATGTCGAGGCTGGTGACGTAGTTCCCCACCAGGCTGCGTACGGGCTCCGCGCCCTTCTCGCGCAGATAGGCGGCGACCTCGGCGAAGACCACGTACAGCTCGATGAGCGGGGTGCCGCCCATGCCGTTCACCATGACCAGGGTGTCGCCGGAGAGGGGCATGTCGGTGTGGATGGCGTCCATGGCGATGCGTGCCAGGTCACGGGCCGGGGCGATGGGGGCGCGGGTGCGGCCGGGCTCACCGTGGATGCCGATGCCGAGCTCGATCTCGTTGTCGGCCAGATCGAAGGTCGGCTTGCCCGCCGCCGGGACGGTGCAGGAGGACAGGGCCACGCCGAACGACCTGCTGCGCGCGTTGACCTCCTCGCCCGTCTTGGCGACCTCCGAGAGGGACGCCCCCGTCTCGGCCAGAGCTCCGGTGATCTTCTCCACGAAGACCGTCGCGCCCGTACCTCGGCGGCCGGCCGTGTAGAGCGAATCCTTGACGGCGACATCGTCGTTGACCAGCACGACGGCGACCTCGATGCCGTCCTCGGCGCACAGCTCCGCGGCCATCTCGAAGTTCAGAACGTCACCGGTGTAGTTCTTCACGATGTGCAGCACCCCGGCGCCGCCGTCGACGCCCTTGGTGGCCTCGATGACCTGGTCGGGGACCGGCGAGGTGAAGACCTCTCCCGGGCAGGCCGCGTCCAGCATGCCGTACCCGACGAAGCCGCCGTGCAGCGGCTCGTGGCCTGAGCCGCCACCGGACAGCAGCCCCACCTTGCCCGGAGTCGGCGCGGACCGGCGGTACACGATCTTGTTATCCAGGTCCACTCGGAGGCTTGGGTGGGCCTCGGCCATTCCGGCGAGCGCGTCGGTCACGATGGAGTCGGCGCTGTTGATCAGCTTCTTCATGACGGGGTCCTCGACTGCCGGTGGTGGTTCCTCGCCAGACTGTCCCCCTTCGCGGCTCCTGGCAAGCACGGCCCTTTTTCCACAGGGCGCGGAGGATGGTGGCGCAGGGCGTCCCGGGGGAGGGAGGATCGGTCCGTACGGCCAGCGAGCGGGAGGGCATGTCATGTCGGTGTTGAACAGTCTCGTCGAGAGCATCCGGAGCGGCGCGATCGAGGTGGTCGACCTCACGGCGCCGCTGAGTTCGGAGACGCCGATCCTGATGCTCCCCGAGCCCTTCGGGAACACCGTGCCGTTCCAGCTCACCGAGATAAGCCGGTACGACGACCGGGGACCCGGCTGGTACTGGAACGACATCACGACGGGCGAGCATTCGGGCACGCATTTCGACGCCCCGGTCCACTGGATCACCGGGCGCGACGGAGAGGACGTCTCCGAGGTGCCTCCCGCACGCCTGATCGGCCCGGCGGTGGTCCTCGACTTCGCCGGTCGCGCGGCCGAGGACCCTGACTTCCTGCTCCAGATCGAGCACGTCAAGGAGTGGGAGAAGGTCAACGGCCCGCTGCCGGAGGGCGGCTGGCTCCTCTACCGCACCGGGTGGGACGCCCGTTCCCACGACCAGGCCGGCTTCCTGAACGCCGACGAGACCGGGCCGCACACTCCGGGCATCTCGGTCGAGTGCGCCCAATGGCTGGCCGAGGAGGCCCCGATCGGCGGGCTCGGCGTGGAGACCGTCGGCACCGACGCCGGGGCCGCGCACTCCTTCGACCCGGCCTTCCCCTGCCACTCGTTCCTGCTCGGCGCGGGAAAGTACGGCCTGACCCAGCTGCGCAACCTCGACCGGCTCCCCGCCACCGGGGCGGTCGTCGTCGCTCCGCCGCTCCCCATCGTGGGCGGCTCAGGCAGCCCGGTCCGCGTGCTGGCGCTCGTCGAACGATGATCGTCGCTCAGGCTGTCGGCAAGGTCCTGGCGGGGCTCGGGGTGAAGACCGCTTTCGGCGTGGTCGGCAGCGGCAACTTCCACGTCACCAACGCCCTTGTGGAGCACGGCGTCCGGTTCGTCGCCGCCCGGCATGAGGGCGGCGCGGCCACCATGGCGGACGCCTACGCCCGGATGAGCGGCGAGGTGGGCGTCCTCAGCGTCCACCAGGGGCCCGGCCTGACCAATGCGATGACCGGGATCACCGAGGCGGCCAAGAGCCGTACGCCCCTGCTCGTTCTGGCGGCGGAGGCACTGGAGCCCCGGTCCAACTTCCACATCGACCAGAGCGCGCTGGCCGAGGCGGTGGGCGCGGTCGCCGTACGCGTGCAGTCTCCCGCCACCGCGGTCGCTGACACCGTTGGAGCCTTCCGCCTGGCTGTGGATGACCGCCGGACCGTCCTGCTGAACCTCCCTCTGGGCGTGCAGGGACGGCCGGTCGAGGACGGCTTCGAGGTCGCGCGGTCCTCGGTCACGTCGCGGGAGAGCGCGGCGCAGCCCTCATCCGACGCGGCGGCGGAGCTGGCGAAGGTGCTGGCCGGGGCGCGGCGGCCCGTCTTCGTCGCCGGGCGCGGAGCCAGGCACGCGCGCGCCGCGCTGGAGGCGCTGGCCGGTCGGACGGGCGCCCTCCTCGCCACCTCGGCGGTCGCCCGGGGCCTGTTCCACGGTCTGCCGTGGAGTCTCGACGTCAGCGGCGGGTTCGCCTCACCCCTGGCCGCCGAGCTGATCCGCGAGGCGGACGTGATCGTCGGGTGGGGTTGCGCGCTCAACATGTGGACCATGCGGCACGGCGCGCTGATCGGGCCGTCCACCACCGTCGTCCAGGTCGACCTCGACGCGGACGCCCTCGGCGCGCACCGCCCCATCCATCTGGGTGTCGTCGGCGACACGGCGTCCACCGCACGGGCGGTCACGCACCTGCTGGGCGACCACGGCCGGGGAAACTGGCGTACTCCGGAGCTGGCGGAGAGGATCGCCCGGGAGATCGCCTGGCGCGACGTGCCGTACGACGACGAGTCGGCGGGGGGCCGGATCGACCCCCGCACCCTCTCGATCGCCCTCGACGATCTGCTTCCCGCGGAACGGATCGTCAGCGTGGACTCCGGCAACTTCATGGGTTACCCGTCGATGTTCCTCTCGGTGCCCGACGAGAACGGCTTCTGCTTCACCCAGGGCTTCCAGTCCATCGGGCTCGGCCTCGCCACGGCCATCGGCGCCGCGCTCGCCCGTCCCGACCGGCTGCCGGTCGCGGCCCTCGGTGACGGCGGCGCGCTGATGGGCATCGCCGAGCTGGAGACCGTCGTACGCCTGGGCCTGCCCATGGTGATCGTGGTCTACGACGACGAGGCCTACGGCGCCGAGGTGCACCACTTCGGCCCAGATGGGTACGCGCTGGACCAGGTGACCTTCCCCCCGGCCGACATCGCCGCGATCGGGCGCGGGTTCGGCTGCGCGGCGGTCACCGTATGCGACCGGGCCGACCTCGGGGCGGTGTCCACCTGGTTGAAGGGCCCACGCGACAGGCCACTCCTGATCCATGCCAAGGTCACCGCCGGCCACGGCTCCTGGTGGCTGGAGGAGGCCTTCCGAGGCCACTGACCCGAATCTCCCACGGCTCCTGGTGGGTGCGAGGCAGTATTCCGGACGCACTGGGCCATGTCTTTCATGGCTCCTGGTGGGCGGGCAAGACGTTCGGGGGCGCGGGGCTGGTATGGGGTGTGGTCGCTGTCACCAGGGGCATGCGGATGACGCTGTTCTGGATCGGCAAGTTACTCGCGCGTAGGTTACGGTGCTGGCATGGCTGAGATCGTGTACCCCCTGGTGATCGCGACAGCACGAGGGCTGTTCAAGGCGCTTGACCTGAGAATCGATGTGAAGGGTGCCGAGCGCGTGCCGAGGAGCGGCGGTGCCGTGCTCGTCAGCAACCACGTGAGCTACCTCGACTTCATCTTCGTCGGGTACGGCGCGTACCGGTCCCGTCGCCTCGTGCGGTTCATGGCCAAGAAAGAGGTCTTCGCCCACAGCGTCTCCGGGCCGCTGATGCGGAGCATGCACCACATCCCGGTCGACCGGTCGGCGGGCGCGGGGGCGTACGACCGCGCCGTGGACGACCTGCGGGCGGGCGAGATCGTGGGGGTGTTCGCCGAGGCCACGATCAGTCGCTCCTTCACGATCAAGGACATCAAGAACGGCGCCGTGCGCATGGCGACAGAGGCAGAGGTCCCCCTGATCCCGGTGACGGTCTGGGGCACGCAACGCATGTGGACCAAAGGCCGCCCGAAGAGCCTCACCCAGCGGCACGTGCCCATCGTCATCGACGTCGGCGAGCCTCTGTTTCCCAAGCCTGGGGAGGACATCGCGGAGGTCACGGCCGGGTTGCGGGTCCGGATGTCTCAGCAGCTCGAGAAGGCGCAGCGGAGCTATCCGGAGATCCCCGAAGGTGTGTGGTGGCAGCCCGCGTATCTCGGCGGGGCCGCTCCGACGCCGGAGCAGGCCGCCGCGCTGGACGCCGCCGAACTCGAGTCACGTCGCCGGGGCTGACGCGGGACGGTCCGCGGGGGTGCCGTAACGTGACGGTATGGAGCGAATGAGTAACAGTGAGTGGCGCGAGTTCGTGCTCGAGGGGACGCGCACCGCGAAGGTCGGGGTCACGCGGGCGGACGGACGCCCGCACGTCACACCGGTGTGGTTCGTCCTGGACGGCGACGACCTGGTGTTCACCACCAGTGGCACAGGTCAGAAAGCCAAGAGCCTCCGACGCGACCCCCGGACCGCGATCTGCGTGGACGAGGAGCGCCGGCCGTACGCCTTCGTCATGATCGAAGGCACGGCGGCGCTGTCCGACGAACTCGGGGAACTGGTCAAGTGGGCGACCGTGCTCGGCGGCCGCTACATGGGTGAGGACCGCGCCGAGGAGTTCGGCAGGCGCAACGGCGTCCCGGGCGAGGTGGTGGTGCGGATCCACATCACCAAGGTCATCGCCATACGCGGCATCGCCGCCTGAAGGCGTGTACGTCCGCGATGCGATCGCCCCCGGTACGGCCGCGCACCCACGTAGCCCGAGCCGGGGCGAGGTGCCGCTGGGATCCCGCCCTCCTGATCGCCCTTCAAGGTGACGTCAGCCCATGTGGGGGTAGCGGTGATCGGTCGGGGGGGTGAACGTCTCCTTGATGGCGCGGGCGTTGACCCAGCGGATCAGGTTGAAGATCGATCCGGCCTTGTCGTCCGTGCCGGAGGCGCGGGCGCCGCCGAAGGGCTGCTGGCCGACGACCGCGCCCGTGGGCTTGTCGTTGATGTAGAAGTTGCCCGCCGCGAACCGCAGCCGCTCGGTGGCCGAGGCGATGGCGTACCGGTCACGCGCGATGATCGAGCCGGTCAGCGCGTACGGCGAGACGCTCTCCATCTGGTCGAGCACGCTGTCGAAGCGGCTGTCGTCGTACACGTGCACCGCCAGGATAGGGCCGAAGTACTCCTTGACGAAGATCTCGTCGGCGGGGTCCGAGCCCTCCAGGATGGCCGGCTTCACGAAGTAGCCGGTGGAGTCGTCGTACGAGCCGGTGAGCACCTCGATCGAGTCGGTGGCGCGCGCCCGGTCGATGGCGGCCCTGTTCTTGGCGAACGACCGGGAGTCGATGACGGCGCCCATGAACGTCGAGAGGTCCGCGGCCACGTCACCCACGGTCAGGGACTCCGCCGTCGCCACGAGGTCGTCGCGGATCGCCGACCAGATCGAGCGGGGGACGTAAGCGCGGGACGCCGCCGAGCACTTCTGGCCTTGGTACTCGAACGCGCCCCGGATCAGCGCCGTCGACAGCACGGCCGGGTCGGCGGAGGGGTGGGCGAGCACGAAGTCCTTGCCGCCGGTCTCGCCGACCAGGCGGGGGTAGCCGCGGTAGCCGGCGATGTTGGCGCCGACCGTTCCCCACAGGTGCTGGAAGGTGGCCGTGGAACCGGTGAAGTGGATGCCGGCCAGGTGCGGGTCGGTCAGCGCGACCTCGGATACGGCGGCGCCGTTGCCGGTCACCAGGTTGATGACGCCCGGCGGGAGCCCGGCCTCCTCCAGCAGGCGCATCGTGAAGTGCGCGGCCAACTGCTGCGTCGGCGACGGCTTCCAGACGACAACATTTCCCATCAAAGCCGCAGAAGTCGGCAAATTCCCGGCGATGGCGGTGAAGTTGAACGGCGTGATCGCCAGCACGAACCCTTCCAGCGGCCGGTACTCCATGCGGTTCCACACGCCCGGCGACGAGATCGGCTGCTCGGTGAGGAGCTGCCGGGCGAAGGACACGTTGAACCGCAGGAAGTCGATCAGCTCGCATGCCGCGTCGACCTCCGCCTGCTGCGCCGACTTCGACTGCCCGAGGATCGTGGCCGCGTTCAGCGTGGCGCGGCGCGGGCCCGCGAGCAGGTCGGCCGCCTTCAGGAAGATCGCGGCGCGCTCGTCGAACGGCAACGACCGCCAAGCGGGGGCGGCCCTCAGCGCCGCGTCGACGGCAGCACGCACGTCGGCGGCCGAGGCGTCGCCCGTACGGCCGAGCACGTGGGCGTGGTTGTGCGGCTGCACGACGTCGATCGGGGCGCCGGAGGCCATGCGCTGCTCGCCGTCGATCGTCATCGTCAGATCGATCGCGGACCCCGAGAGCTCCTTGACGCGGTTCTCCAGCGCGGAACGCTCGGCGCTGCCGGGGGCGTAGCCGTACACCGGCTCATTGGCCGGGACGGGGACGTTGCTTACGGCATCCATGGAAGACCTCACTTGGAGCGGAGTGAACGCAGGAAGAAGGCGACGTTGGCGGGGCGCTCGGCGAGGCGGCGCATGAAGTAGCCGTACCAGTCGTCGCCGTAGGGGACGTAGACGCGCACCGTGGACCCGGCGCGGGCGAGCGCCTCCTGCTTGTCGGTCCTGATGCCGTAGAGCATCTGGTACTCGAAGGTGTCGCGGTCGCGTCCCGTGCGGTCGGCCAGCAGTTCGGTGATGGAGATCAGCCGGTCGTCGTGCGTGGCCACCATGGGGTAACCCTTCCCCTCCATGAGGATGCGCAGGCATCGCACGTACGCCTTGTCGACGTCGTTCCTCCTCTGGTGGGCCACGGAGGCGGGCTCGGCGTAGGCGCCCTTGACCAGGCGGACGCGGGAGCCCTCGTGCGACAGATCGCGCAGGTCGGCCTCGCTGCGCAGCAGGTAGGCCTGGACGGCGACTCCGGTCGCCGGGAACTCCTCGCGCAGCGCGCGCAGGATCGAGAGCGTGGAGTCCACCGTGGTGTGGTCCTCCATGTCGAGGGTCACGGTGGTCCCGGCGTCGCGCGCGGCGGCGCAGATCTCGCGGGCGTGGTCGAGGGCGATGCCGTGGCCGAGCACCTGGCCGACGGCCGACAGCTTGACCGAGACCTCGGCCCGCCCGCCGAGCCCGAGGGGGCGCAGCGCGTCAAGCACCGCGACGTACGCCTTGACGGTGTCGGCGGCGGCCCTGGCGTCCTTGGTCTCCTCGCCGAGGTGGTCGAGGGTGACCGACAGGCGGGCGTCGGTGAGGCGCTGGACGGCGGACATCGCGTCCCCCGCGTCCTCACCCGCGACGAACCGGTCGACCACGTGCCGGGTGACCGGGAAACCGGAGACGGCGCGGCGCGCCAGCGGGCTTCGCGACACCGCGAGAAGTACGGAACCGAGCATGTTTACACCATAAATCCGCAGTTCAGTGGCTTCCATGGACATCCGCCACGGCCCACGGCTACCCCCTTCATACAGATGTATGACAATGAGCGGGTGGACCTGCAGGAAATCGTGGATGACATCGCTCGCATCCTGGACGCCTCGGCGACGCTGGAAGACCGGATCTTCCAGCTCCTCGCCTACGCGGCCCAGAGCGGCGACATCGACACGGTCCGGCGCGAGTCGATCCTGCGCCGCCGCGCCTCCGACGAGGTCCGCGCCTACTTCGAGGGCTACGGCATCGCCTCGGCCCCCGGCCCGGTCCGCATTCCCGCCGACGACCGCCTCGGCGTGCTGGCCCGCGTCTGCGTCCCCCTGCGCCACCGCGAGGTGACCTACGGGTACCTGTGGCTGCTCGACTCCGGCGCGCTCAGCGACCGGCGGCTGGCGGGCGTGTCCCCCCTGGTGGACCGGGCCGCGGCCGTGCTCGCCCAGGAGGCGCGCAGCCGCCAGGACCTCGGCGTGCGCCTGCGTGACCTGCTGTCGGCCGACCCGGAGGCCCGCGCCTCGGCCGGTCTCGACATCGCCGGGCCGGTCGCGGCGATAGCCGTGCAGAGCGCCTCCGGCCGGGTCGTGCCGCTGTGGACGCTGCCGCGCGGCGTGCTCGCCGACGCGGGCGACCCCGTCACCGCCCTGCTCGCCCCCGCCGCCCAGGCCCGCGCCGTCGCGATCCGGGTGCAGGGGATGTACGGCACGGCCGCCGGCATCGGCGGCGTCAGGGACGACCATGGGGAGGCGTGGCGGAGCTGGCGCGAGGCCACCCTCGCCCTGCGGGCGGCCCAGCGGGTGCCGAGGCTGGCCCCCGTCGCCGCCTGGGCCGACCTCGGCGTCCACCGCCTGCTGGTACGCCTGTCCGGGGCCGAGCTGGCGGACCTCGCGGCCGAGGCTGGAGCGCTGGAGGGCGAGCTCGCGCACACGGTGGAGACCTACCTCGACCGGGGCGGGCAGGCGCGCGAGACCGCCGCCCGGCTCGGCGTGCACCGCCAGACGCTGTACTACCGGCTCGCCAAGGCCGAGCGCGTCACCGGGCTCGACCTCGCCGACGGCGAGAGCCGGCTCGTCCTCCACCTCGGCCTCAAGGCGGCCGAGCTCCTCAGGGGGCCCGGTAGATCTTGACCCAGTCGACGAACATCGACACCGACTTCGGCGTCGAGGCGTTGCGGCAGGGCGACCACTGGTTGCAGACCACGTCGTTCTGCAAGGTCAGGTGCATCGGCTGGCCCTCGGGGACGCGTGGCCCGGTGTAGTCCCAGGTCTGCCTGCCGTCGAGCCAGAACGTCAGGCGGCCGGGCGTCCAGTCGACGGCCACCGTGTGCCACTGGGTGAAGTCGGCGCGCATCTGGCTCTGCGCCTGCTCGGCCTCGCCGCGATGGACGTAGATGCCTCCGGTCCGACGGGTCGGGTCGATCACCTCGGCGAAGTCGATCTCGGAGTACTCGCCGCCCTCGCTGCTCGGCCACAACAACGTGACCAGGGAGTACCCGGCGCCCACCTCGCCGCGGAACCGCACCTCCCACCGGCCGTACTTCTGGGACAGGTGGCTCGCGACGCCCCCGGAGAGGTCCTTGC
>JAOPYI010000307.1 GCA_025964675.1 Sphaerisporangium sp.
TACCTGCGGGACCGGCTGGCCCGTACCCGCTGGCCGGACGAACTTCCCGGCGCCGGCTGGTCTTATGGGGTGAACAAGGACTACCTCATCGAGCTGGTCGAGCACTGGCGCACCGGCTACGACTGGCGAGAGCACGAGGCCCGCCTCAACAAGGTCCCGCAGTTCACTACGACGATCGACGGCCAGAACGTCCATTTCCTGCATGCGCGCTCGCCCGAGCCGGACGCCACTCCACTGATCATCACTCACGGGTGGCCCAGCACGGTGTACGACTTCCTGGACATTCTGGGGCCGCTGACCGACCCGCGGTCACACGGCGGGAACCCGGCGGACGCCTTCCATGTCGTCGCCCCGTCGGTACCGGGTTTCGCGTTCTCCGGACCGACGCGGGAGACCGGCTGGGGGGTCAACCGCGTCGCGCGGGCCTGGGCCGAGCTGATGCGAGGCCTGGGATACCACCGCTACGGCGCTCAGGGCGGCGACTTCGGCAGCATCGTCTCTCCGGAACTCGGCCGGATCGACCGGGAGCACGTCATCGGCGTCCATGTCAACGCGCTGGCCAACGCCGCGACAACGACCGATCCCAGCGAGCTGGGCAGGCTCTCCGAGGCGGAACGGGAGCAGGCCACGCGGAACCAGAGGTGGTGGTACAGCCACTCCGGCTACGCCACACAGATGTCCACCCGGCCGCAGACCCTCGCCTACGCGCTGAACGACTCCCCGGCCGGGCAGCTCGCGTGGAACCTGGAATGGTTCGTGGACTGGGACCCCACCCAGACCGAGCGAACCCCCATCGACCGCGACATCATCCTGACCAACGTCACGATCTTCTGGCTGACCTCTACTGCGGGATCGGCCGCCCGGCTCTACCTCGAGAGCGGATCGGAAGCGTGGGGCCGGCGTCCCGCGCCCTCACCGGTTCCGACCGGTGTGGCGAACTTCCTCGGAGACAGGGCGATCCGCGGGCTCGCGGAACTGTCGAACACGATCACACACTGGTCGCAGCACTCCCGCGGCGGGCACTTCGCCTCGCTACAGGCCTCGGATCTGTTGGTCTCGGACATCCGGGAGTTCTTCCGGACAGTGCGACCGCGGTAGGTCATGGCGCGCGCCGGGTGAGTTTTTGGGCGCGGCGCGCGCCACAACCCTGTCGTCACGGGGTGGCGAGCGCCTCGGTCGGTGACATCCGGGCAGCGCGTACCGCGGGGTAGAAGCCGGCGATGCCGCCGATGAGCAACGTCGCGACCACGCCGCCGACCATCGCCCAGACCGGGATGATCGACGGCCATCCCTGCGAGGTGGCGTAGGCGATGGTCACGCCGATGCCGAGTATCACGCCGCCGACGCCGCCCAAGGCCGACAGCAGCAGCGACTCGGCCAGGAACTGCAGCCGGATCTGTCCCCGGGTGGCGCCCAGCGAGCGGCGCAGGCCGATCTCAGCGCGCCGCTCAAGCACGGAGATGACCATGGTGTTGGCCACGCCGACCCCGCCCACCAGGAGCGCGACGCCGCCCAGGCCCAGCAGCAGCGCGTTGAGCGTCGCGTCGGTGGCCTGCTTGGCGGCGAGCACATCGGAGGGGCGGGAGACGTCGACCTCGTCGGGGTGCTCCGGGTTCGCGGTGCCGGCCAGCACGTCCCGGACCTCGACCACGTGCTGCTCCTCGGCTCTGGTGTAGACGGTCGTCGGGTAGCCGTCGAAGCCGAGCCGTTCCTCGGCCACCGGCCAGCCGACGAGGGCGGAGGTGTCGAGCTCTGGGGCGAGCGGCGCGGGGGCGAGCACGCCGACGACGGTGAACCACATGCCGCCGAGCCAGACGCGCTGCTCGGGTCCTGCCTGGGCGACGCCGAGCCGGTCGGCCGCCCTGGCTCCGAGTACGACCGCGGGGTAGCGGTGGGTGGCCTCGTTGAGCCAGGTGCCGCTGACGACCGTCGTGCCGACGTCCTTGAGCAGGTCGAGCCGGGCGGCCTGGACGGAGATGCTGCCGGATTGGGCCGCCGGGATGTGGTCGTTGCGGTAGACCTTGGCGCTGGTGGATCCGGTGGCGGTCACCGACGTCACCGGGCCGATCTGGCCGATCATGCTCTCCGCCTCCGCGGGCAGGTGGGATCCCTCCCCGAACATGCTCTGGCCGGGCGACACCGTGAGCAGGTTCGTACCAAGCGCGGAGAGCTGCCGGTTGAGGTCCTCCTGACTGGAGGCCGAGATGCCCACCACGCCGAGCATCGCGGCGATGCCGATCGCGATGCCGAGGGCGGACAGGAACACCCGCAGGGGCCGGGATCGAAGTCCCGCCCCGCCCACCCTGATGACGTCGCGCGGGCTGAGGCGGGAGGGGGTCAGCCGGGTCCCACGCCGCTCTTCGGTGATGGTCACCATGCCCGCACCCGCTTGCTCTTGGAGGGGACGGTCAGCATTCCGGCACCCGCCTGGTCTCGGAAGGGATGATCATGCCGGCACCCGCCTGCTCTGGGAATCGTGTACGACGCGGCCGTCGAGCATCTCGATCTGCCGGGGTAGGGTCGCGGCGATGTCCCGGTCATGCGTGATGATCACGACGGTGGTGCCGGCGTGATGGAGGTCGCGTAGCAGGGTCATCACGCCGGCGCCGGATCTGGAGTCGAGGTTGCCGGTGGGTTCGTCGGCGAGGAGCAGGTCGGGGTCGCCCACCACGGCGCGGGCGATGGCCACCCGCTGCCGCTCGCCGCCGGACAGCTCGTGCGGCCGGTGGTCGAGGCGGTGCGCGAGGCCGACCCGGTGCAGCACCTCCGTCGCCCGCCTGCGCCGCTGCCTCAGGGAGACGCCCGAATAGAGCAACCCGTCTGCCACGTTGTCCAGCACCGGTACCCCGGCCGCCAGGTGGAAATGCTGGAAGACGAAGCCGATGGCGCTCGCGCGCAGCGCCGACAGCTCCCGGTCGGTCAGCGTCGCGACGTCGTGGCCCGCGATGCGCACGGTGCCACCCGATGGCCGGTCCAAGGTGCCGATCATGTTCAGCATCGTGGACTTGCCGGAGCCGGAGGGGCCGACGATGCCGACCAGCTCGCCGTACCCGATCTCCAGGGTGGCCCCGCGCAGGGCCGCCACGTCCCCGGCGTAGAGCTTGCTGACCTGGCTCAGTGAGACGATGACTTCGGCATCGACGTCGAGCTTGCCGGCCCCGTCGATCACCTCTGCGCCACCGTGGAGGTTGCTGGGTTCGTCGATCACTTGGGCATCACCACGGTCGCGCCCTCGTCGATCCCGGTGACCTCGACCTTGCCGTCGGCGAACATGCCCGTCTTCACCGCCGCGTAACGGGTGGCCGGGCCCTCCACGACCTGTACGCCGTATCCTCCCTCGGCCAGCGCGAGCAGCGCACTGACCGGCACGGTGAGCACGTCCTTGCGCTTGGCCGCGACCATTGTGACGTTCACCGGCGCGGTGTCGTACGTCTCGAGCTTCTTGCCTCCGCGGATGGCGATGACCACGTCGATCGTCGTCGTGGTCACGTCCTGGGAGGTGGATTCGGTGGCCACCTTGCCGATGTCCTTCACGGTGCCCGGCACGGTGGAGCCGTCCGGCAGTTCCACGGTGGCCTTCATCCCCTTTTTGACCAGGTGCTGGTCGGCGACGTCCAGGGGGACCGTGACCTCGTGGGTGGTGCCGGTGCAGGTGAGCACCGGGCCGTTCGCCGGGCTGCCGAGCGCGGTCTTGAGCTCGGCGACACGGAACGCGCCGTCGTGCACCACCACGGCGCCGGGTTCGACCCGGCCGGTGACCGGGACGCCGATGTCCTCCTGCCACTGCTTGACCGCTTCACGGGTGCTCCAGGTGAACTTGTCGTCCACGGTGAAGCCGTCGTAGCCGAGCTTGGCCAGGTTGGTCTCCAGCAGCTTGACGTCCTTGCCCTCCACCCCGTCCTGCAGGGTGCGGTAGAGGGGCATTCTCCCGTACAGGAGCGGAACCCGGTCGGCGTCGACGCTGTAGACGGCCCGCCCCCGGGTGACCACGGCACCAGGCGACGGCAGCCAGGTGATCGTGCCCTGGGCCGTGGCCGCGACCGTGGCGATGTCGCCGTAGCCGAGGGTGCCGTCGACGGTCTTGCTCTCGGTCAGCGTGGTGCGGGTGACCTGGGCGGTCGCCGGTGGCGTCCGCTGGGCGACAGCCGTGCCGGTGCCGCCTCCCACGCCGATCGTGGCGACCACCGCGGCGCAGAGCATCACTCCGCAACCTGCGGCCACCGCGATCACCCTGCCCCGCCTGCGCCGCCGCCGCGGAAGCGCAGGCGGCTGGTCCTTCGAGCTCACGGGCATCTCCGTTCGCGTGTCGCTCATCCACGGGGTCCCTTGGGATCGCCAGGCCCGCCAGGCCCGCCGGGCTTGCCCAACTTGCCCCGGCAGGCCTCGTCGGCCTTCTTGAACGTCGGGTCATCCGGTTTGATCTTGCTGTTGGGGCCGCCGATCATGATGCCGCCGCCCTTGGAGAAGTCCGGGTCGGGCATGTCGACGCCGTTGTCCCGCATGCACTGGGTGAAAGCGCGCGCCTTCTCCTGCTCCTCCGGTGTCATCGTGCGGCCCTTCTCGCCGGCCGGGCCCAGGCTGCGGCAGGCTTCCATGGCCTTGTCGGTCTTGGCCTTGTCGGCGCCCCCGGGGATCTTGATTGTGATCCTGCCCCCGTCGGCAGCCGGATCGGCCATGTCGACGCCGTGGTCCCGCATGCACTGGGCGAATTTCCTGCCCGATTCCTGAGGGTCGAACGAACCGGTCGGGCTGGCGCTGGCCTGGGGAGCGGATTTCGTACCCTGCACCGACGCCACCCCGCCGGACGAGGCCGGCGACTGTCCGCATCCGGCGGTCAGCGCTAGTAACGCCACCGCCACAAGTGTTCTTCTCATGCCCGGAATGCTGCCGAGCGCGGATCGGAACGACCCCCGAGCTACCTCGGAGGAACCTCGGAATCCTCAAGCGGGAGCAGTACCCGGAAGACGGCGCCCTCTCCTTGGGAGGTCGCGAGCTCCACCCGGCCGTCGTGCGCCTTGACGATCCCGGCCACGATGGCGAGCCCAAGCCCTGCCCCGCCCTCGGCGCGGGAGCGGCTCTGGCTGACCCGGTACAGCCGTTCGAAGACGCGCGCGGCGTGATCCTCGGGGATTCCGGGGCCGGTGTCGCACACCTCCAGCACCCCCATGATCCGGTGCGCTCCGTCACCGACCGCGGCGGCCGGTGAGGCGGCGGCCTTGCCGACGCCGACCCGGACGGTGATCTCCGCCTCCGGCGGGGTGTGGACGAGCGCGTTGGTCACCAGGTTGGCCGCCACCTGCCGCAACCGGGCCTCATCCCCCAGCACCATGACCGGGCTCAGCGCGGAGTCGAGCCCGGTGAGCCGTATCCGCCGCTCGGGAAGGCGGGCCCGCGCGTCGCGGACCGTTTCGACCGCGATCTCCAGCAGGTCCACGGGGCGGCTGTCCAGGCGACGTTCCTCGTCCAGGTGGGCCAGCACGAGCAGGTCGTTGACCAGCAGGCCCATGCGGGTGGCCTCGTCCTCGATCCTTCGCATGGTCTCGTCCATGGGGGGTCCCGGCGGGGTGCCGCCCCTGCGGTACAGCTCGGCGAAGCCCTGCACCGAGGTCAGCGGGGTACGCAGCTCGTGTGAGGCGTCGGCGAGGAACCGGCGCATCCGCGCCTCCGACTCGATCCGCGCGGCGATCTCCGACTCGACCCGGTCCAGCATGACGTTCATCGCGACGCCGAGACGGCCCGGCTCCGTGTGCGGGGCGGTCTCCGGCACCCGGCGGCTGAAGTCACCCGCGGTGATCTGCGCGGCGGTCTCCTCCATCCTGGTCAGGGGGCGCATGCCGAGCCGTACCAGGGCGGCGGCGGCCAGGCCGAGCAGGAGCAGCACCACCGCCATGACCCCGGCGTCGATGGCCATCAACCACGTCTGCGTCGCCTCGACCTCGGCCAGCGACGCCGTCATCACCACGGTCCCGCCGGACGGGATGTCGACCGCCAGCACCCGCCAGGACGGCCCGTCGGTGCCCGGCACCGTGTACGGCGTACCCTTCTTGAGCTCGTCGATGGGGCCGAGCTGCGGACTGTTGCCGGGCGGAGGGGGAAACTCGCCGGCCAGCCTCCCGCCCGGGGCGAAGACAAAGAAGCCCCTGTCGCCGACCATCCGTTGGACGATCTCCTTCTCGGACACCTGGATCTGGATCCGCTGCTTCTCGCGCGGTGCGGGCACGGGGAACGGCAGGCCCTTGGGTATCATCATGACCCCGGCCGCGGCTGTCCCGACGGTGGAGTTGAGCTGGTCGTCGAGCCGGTTGACCAGGTAGTTGCGCAGCAGTGCCAGGCCCACCGCGTTGGCCAGCACCAGCGCCACCGCGGTCAGCGCCACCGCCGCCACCACCAGCCGGGCGCGCAGCGTCCAGCGCCCCGGCGGCCTCAGCCGTCGTCCGAGCCGCTTCAGACCTTTTCCGGGCGGCCTCACGCGTCGCCCTTTCGCGGCAGCCGGAGCGTGTAGCCGACCCCTCGTACGGTCTGGATCAGCGGGGGATCCCAGCGGTCGATCTTCTTGCGGAGGTAGTAGACGTAGGACTCGACGATGCTGGAGTCTCCGCCGAAGTCGTAGCGCCAGACGCTGTCGAGAATCTGCGTCTTGCTCACCACCCGGCCCGCGTTGGTGAGCAGGTAGGCCAGCAGGTTGAACTCGGTCGGCGACAGGTCCACCGGGATGCCGCCGCGCCGCACCTCGTGGGCGTCCGCGTCCAGTTCCACGTCGGCGTACCTGAGCAGGTGGTCCGTGGACGCCCCCGCCGCCCGGCTCCGGCGCAGGATGGCCTTGATCCTCAGGACGACCTCCTCCAGGCTGAACGGCTTGGTGACGTAGTCGTCCGCGCCGAGGCTCAGCCCCTGGACGCGGTCCTCCACCGTGTCGCGCGCGGTCAAGAACAGTACGGGCACCTCGCCGAGCCGGCGCGCCACCTCGAAACCGTCCAGGTCGGGCAGCATCACATCGAGAACCACGATGTCCGGATCGAAAGCCGCCGCGGCTCTCAACGCGTCGGTCCCGCACTCCGCCGTCCTGACTTCGAACGACACCAGGCGCAGGGTCTGTGACAGCAGAGCGAGGATGTTCGGCTCGTCATCGACGACGAGAACCTTGTCGGGCCGGTCCATAACCTCTACGTCTACCTGAACTAGCTCAACGCCAGCTCAAAGAAAGCAGCTCCACACCCCGTCGCGGGGATCTCTCAGTCGCATGAGGAGTCCGCTCGGCCCCTCACAGGAGCACGACAGCCCTCCGCCGCCTCCATACCAGCCGCTACCAACGCGCCACAGCCACCCGAACACACTCAAAACGCGGTTACGGCCCGTTATATATGAATGGCTATCCGACAATATTGACGTAAATTACGGTCCATGTGACGCTACACCTGCAAAGGTGCCCATAATGGGAAGGCGCGACGCATGAACACGCCATGGGAAGCGGAGACGGGAACGAAATTCCTGCGTAGAATCGGCAAGTCGATGCGCGAGTTGGGAAGTACGGCCAACACCGACGGTTGCCCCGACATCTGGGAGATGGAGAACGGAGACATAGCCGTGGTCGGACGTGACGTCACAGCCAGCTATGCGGGCAGGCTTCCGAACGACGTGACCATTCGCGCGGACGAGCGTCTCGTCATGATTCCACGACACCTTCTCACCAGCGCCAAACCGGATATCCCAGATGCTTGATCAGCTCAGCCGCATTCCAGCGCAGGATCTCGATCTCGGCGCCTACAAGAGCGACTTCCAGGATAATTTCTGGAGAGCCGATATGTCATGGAAGCTGGAGAGGCAGGTCACTTTCAGGGAGCCATCCTCGCCCAGCTGGCTGGCGATGGCCGAAGGCGACTGGGCGAAGGCCCTGAGACTCGCCGACGAGATGCGTGCCGGCAGGATGGAACACCAACGCGAGCTCGACCGCTGCGGGATCGTACAACGACGAATCCGATTCATCTGTGATCCACCGACTTCCTACCTCCAGTGGGAGCTACACCTGCTCGCGATCTGGGCCGAGCTGGGCGAGCAGATAAGGATTCTCCCCGTGGAGACCATCGCGCACCTGGAGACGCGGACCCAGCTGCCAGAGGTCGTAGTACTGGGGGATCGCACGACGAGCCCTGTCATGTACGACATCCAGTACACAGATGATGTTCTGTCCGGCGCTCGCAAGTTCACCGATCTCGACCTCATCGACACCTGCCGCCGCGAGATCAGCGACCATTGGCAACGTGGAGAAGACATCCGCCGATACTTCCCAAGGAAGATCGAACGCCTTCCCCCACCCACTCCACAGGGGGTATGAAAGGCGGCATGACCGCCCAGACTCCTCAGCATCGCGCACGACTCAGGCCGCTCACAGGCCCGTCTTCCGTGAGCCGCCTCGTTCCCTTCCTCACAGTGCTGCTCCTGCTTCTAGCGGTAGCGCTGGTGGCGCTTTCACCTCTTGCGCTCGATGTGCTGGACGATGGCGGAAGATGGTCACGAAGAAGTGAAATCGGACAGACATACGGGGCAGCCGCTGCCCTGCTCTCCGTCTTCGCGCTGGCCGCGATCACTGTTTCATTAGTCCTGCAAGCTCGCGAAGCCAAGCTGGCCCGGGAACAGGCGTCGCGGGCTACCCATAATGAGTTGATCACGATGGCTCTGGAGAACCCCATCTATCGCGAGTGCTGGGGAGCGTTCAGCACCGAGAAGGACGAGAGATCCCTCAGGCAGCAGTTGTACACCAACCTCATCTTGTCCTACTGGCAGACTCGGTTCGAGCTCGGCACCTTTTCTGAGACGCATCTACGCCACGGCGCGACGACCATCTTCTCTGCCAGGCCTGGGCGGACTTTCTGGAGCGAGGCCAGAGAAGCGCGCATCAGAACCTCCCAGACACGAAAGGCCCGGAGGTTCCACGCGATTCTCGATGAGGAGTACAACAGGTCGATCGCGGCCACGCCCACGCTCGACCGCCCCTCAGAAATTCGTGCCACGCGAGTCGCCGCGCTCATGCGCAGGATCGCTGATTGGCTGGACAGATAGCCATGACAGAATGCGGCCACCCTCGACGGTGGCCGCCTTCGTCGCGGTGAGGGGTCAGTTCGTGAGGACGCGGGTGTGGAGGTCGGTGACGGTCTTACGGGCCGACTCCAGGGCGCCGGCCTGCCAGGCGATCAGGTAGCTCAGCCAGTCGCCGGCGAAGTGGACGTGGCCGGCGGGCTTGTTCAGCAGCTGGTAGGCGCCGGTGCGGGACGGCCAGCCGACCCAGGCACCCTCGATGTGGGGCTGGCGCCTCCAGGAGACCGACACGGACGAGGCAAGCTCATCGCGGTACTTCGCACCGTGGATCTTCATGCCCTGCTCGATCGCCCGCTTCTCCCTCTGGGGATGCGAGAGGGCAGCGTAGGAGTCCTGGTTGGCGCCGGTGTTGTAGTAGCCGATGATGAGGCCGCGCCGCGCGCCGTACCCGTAGGAGGGGTACCACATGACGGACAGGTCGAGGTCGGTGTTGGTGATGCCGCCGTAGATGTTCTCGTCGGTCTCCCACCACCGGCGACGGTACTCCAGGCCGATCTTGCCGGAGGAGGTGACGGTCGGCGTGGCGAGGGCGGCCTGCACGTCGGAGCCGAGGTTGTGAGGGGTCTTGGCCAAGATGTGCGGGGGCATCGCGGCCACGCAGAAGTCCGCTTTGATCTTCTCGGTCTTGCCGTTCTTGTCCTGGTACTCGACCTCGACCCCGTCGGCCAGGTCGGTGATCTTCGTGACCTTGGAGCTCAGCGAGATCCTGTGCTTGCCGATCGCGTCGGCGAACGCCTTGGGGATGGCGTCCATGCCGCCGACCGGCTGGAACATCAGCATCGCCTGCTCGTAACCGAACTCGAAGGAGAATCGCTGGCCGACGCCGCTGGCCAGCACGTCCGACAGCGAGGGCAGCGGCCCCAGGATGGTGCCCGGCTGCTCCCCCGCGCCCGGATTGACGCTGTAGCCCCGGTGCTCGTTGCCGGTGTAGGCGAAGCCGCTCGCCTTGTTGCCGATCGAACCGAAGCTCCGCAGGAAGGAGATGAGCCGCTCCTTGTCCTGTGGGGTCAGCTTCGCGTCGAGCGCGCCGCTGTCGGTCGCCGTGGAGAGAAGCTCGGAGATGTAGCCGTAGACGTCCGCCTTGGCGGTTCGCCAGGCGACCGGCGCGGTCATCCCGGCCGCCTCGTTGTAGATGTACGACTGCGCGTTGGAGTTGGTGAAGACCTCCAGGGGAACGCCCAACTCGCGGGCGTAGGCCACCGTGACCATCCACTGCGCGAGCCTGGCCGGCCCGGCGTTCATGTAGATGCCGTCGGAGAAGCGGGCGGTCTGCGTCGAGCCGTCCAGCTCGGTGATCCGGTCGCCTCCCCTGATGGTCCAGTTGCGGCCGCCGACCCGGTCCAGAGCCTCCAGTACGGTGCAGTCGTAGCCCGCTTTGCCCAGCTCGTACGCCGTGGCCAAGCCCGCGACGCCCGCGCCGAGCACGACGACCTTCTTCGCGCCTCTGCCGGTGAGGGTGAAGTCCGACGGCTGCGGGGGGACGAAGTCCATACGTGTCGCCGCCTCCGCGGTGGGCGCGAGGCCCATCGCGCCCATCGTCGCTAAGAGTGCGCCGGCGCCGCCCGTCGCGCCGACCGCTGTCAGGAAACCACGCCTGCTGTAGTCCACAGGACACACCTCCAAGATCTCTGGAGGCAAGTGTGAGCGTGATCTGTTGCGGAAGATCGACGATCACGTTGCGGGCCTATTTCCCAAAAAGTCACAGGATGTACTGAAATTTCATGCTTTGCGGCCTTGTGCGAACGGTCGGCTTATAGGCGCAGTAGCCTGCCAGTCATCGTCCAGAGCTGCCCGGGCTCACGCCGGGAGCATCGGAGCAGGTGGATCACGCCTCCGGCCGTACCCGTGCGAACTGCTGATCCCTGTGGTGATTACCTTGGGTCTGCCGTACAAGGACATAACGGCAGCAAGAAGAGCCATGTAGAGCGACGACAGCACCTGAAGGAAGCATCGTGAGTTCAGAGTCAGCGGGCCGTTTCGGCCTGGTGGGGAGCGGGTGGCGTTCGGAGTTCTTCGTACGTCTGGCCAGGCAGCTGCCCGAACGGCTGTCGGTGTCCGGCGTCGTGACCCGATCGGCCGAACGGGGAGCCGAGGTCGAGTCCCGCTGGGGCGTGCCGGCGTACCGCTCCGTCGAGGAGATGCTCACGGCCGAACGCCCCGACTTCGTCATCCCTTCGGTGCCGTGGCCGGTTACCCCGGTGGTGACCAAGGAGTTGGTGGAGCTCGGCGTCCCGGTGCTGGCCGAGACACCCCCGGCGGCCGACCTGGACGGGCTGCGTGACCTGTGGTCCGCCGTCGGTTCCAGCGGCCTGGTGCAGGTGGCGGAGCAGTACCCGCACATGCCGGGTCACGCGGCGAGGCTGGCGCTCGTCCGCGAAGGGGTCATCGGAGAGGTGACCTCCGTGCAGATCTCCTCCACGCACCTCTACCACGCCGTGTCGCTGATCCGGCACATGCTCGGGGCAGGCTTCGGGGAGACCACGGTGAGGGCGCAGTCCTTCAGCGCCCCACTCGCCGACCCGCTGTCCAGGGACGGCTGGACGGGTGACTCGTCGCCGAAGAAGATGGCCACCACGATCGCCACTCTGGAGTTCCCCGAAGGGATGGGGCTCTACGACTTCACGGACAACCAGTGGTGGAACCCTCTGCGCGCCCGGCGGATCGTCATCCGGGGGTCGATGGGCGAGCTGGTGGACGACCGCGTCGTGCGCCTGGTCGACCCGAGCACCCCGGTGGAGTCGCACCTCATCCGACGCCAGACCGGGATCGACCTGAACCTCGAAGGCTTCGAACTGGACCACATCAGCTTCGACGGGCGGATCGTCTATCGAAACGAGTACCAAGGCGCGCGGTTCTCCGAGGACGACCTGGCCGTCGTCTCCCTCCTGTGCCAGATGACGTCCTGGGTACGGGGCCAGGCCCCGGAGCCCTACTCCCTGGCCGACGGCTGCCAGGACCACCTGATCAGCCTGGCAATGGAGGAATCACTGCGCACGGCGACCAGCGTCACCACCAGCCGCGAGCCCTGGGCCCGGTAGCTCACCGCCGTCCCTCCATTTCATTCGGCGGTACATCAAGAGAAATAAGGGAGGGCACGGATAAGCGCCACTCGGCGGACCGTTCTTATGATTCTTCTGGACCTCGGATGCCGTCGAACCTTCCGTGGGTCTCGTTCAGAAGCCGCCGGAGTGGCCGCCTGAGTCGCCGCCTGTGGGGGATCCGCTCCAGCCCAGTCCCGAGTCCACCGGTTGGTCGGCCGCGCCGGTGAACGGGCGTCCGCTGCGCGGGTCGTGTACTTCTCCCGCGTCCTCGATGGCGAAGAGGTTGCGCAGCCGCACGTCTTCGATGCCGGAAGTGCCTTCGATGGCGACGCGTCGCAGTCCTTCGGCGGCGGTCAGGCCGCTGCGGAGGCTTCGGCCGCGCAGGGAGCTGGTCATGCGGCGGGTCAGGAGACCCCTGGCTCGCAGGGCCTCGCCGATCGTCTCGACGGCCGGGGAGCGGGCGATCACCGACATCGTGTAGCCGAGATGCCGGCCGGACTCCGGGATCGCCTCCAGGGCCGCGGCTTCCACCGCGTCGTCGGACTCGCGCCGCACCGCGCCGACGCGATGGCCGGCCGGGTGGATCTCGGCTCGGCCGTCCTCGCAAAGGGCTACCAGCGCCACCATGGCCACCCGCTGCGGGCCTCCGCACAGGAACGCGGTCTCGTACAGGTCAAGCTCGGTGTCGACCGCCATGACGTTCCCTTCGCTGGTCGCCGTGGGGCTCATTGTGTGCTTCCGGCCTTCACTCCACAATGGCGAGGGAGGATAGAGATGATGTAGCCGATGACATCGCTTATTTCGCGGTATGACGGCCTCGTGCATTAAGCCCTTTAAAGGGATGTATGCGGCATACCGCGAATGCTCCCAGTGGGCTATCGCCGGTCATGAAGTCTCTCGCATCGCAGCGGATCAGCGCAAAACTCCGGCGTGGCCGGTTGATGACGCGCACGAAGATCATCATGCTACGCAAGACAAACCGTGACCCATCAATTGGCAGGCGATACATGCGTGAACAGGGGCGCGTGCGGTGGAAGCGCTTCGCACTGATCTTCATACCGTCGACGGCGGTGGCATCGCTGCTGCTCTGCGCCACGGTCCAGGGTGCCGTCGGCGCCTCGTTCGTCGTGGCCGGGGAAACGATCAAGGTGTCCGCTGACGAGATCCGGGCGTGGGGCGTCTCCGAGTACGACGACACGGTGCAGACAAAGGACGGGAGGGAGCACCCGGTCTACGTCACCGCCCTCCGGCGCTCCGAGGCGGACAATCTCTGCCAGAGCTACCTACTCAGGACCCCCCTCGGCCCGGTCACCATCAGGCTCACCGGTGGCACGGGCGGGGAGCCGGTGCGCGCGGAGAACCAGGTCATCTACGCGATCCGGCTCGACGGTCACCCCCGCTACACCGGCCTGCGGTTCGGCCGCGACGCCTCCACGCTGCCCAGCGTTCCCGGGGTCACCGGCCCGACGGGCGCCGTCGGCCAGTACGCCTCCACGGCCACCGTCCGGCACAGCCGGCAGCTACAGCTGGCCACGAGCGCCTGGGTCCTCGATGTCCCCGACTCCTCGCTGCGCGTGCTCCGCGGCGAGCACGAGTGCTTCTGACCCCCGGCCATGAGTGCCCAGCAGGTGCGGCCCCCGGAGTGGCGTCGTTCGCGGCCGTTCTGGGGTGGCCTGCTCATCGTGCTGGCCGGGGTGGAGCTGCTCAGCATCCCCTTCAGCCTCGACGCGCTTCCGCTGATCGTCCACTCGGCCCAGGCGGGGCTGACCTACCTGATCTCGACCACCATGATCGTGCTGGGCCTGCTGGTCTGGGCGCAGCCGGCGCAGCGGACGTTCCTCGGCGTGATGGCCATCCTCTTGTCCATCGCCTCGGTCCTCTACGCCAACGTGGGCGGCTTGCTGATCGGGATGGTCCTGGGGCTGGCCGGCGGTTCCCTGGCCGTGGCCTGGGCTCCCGTCTCATCAGAAAGGAGCTAGGTGCGCGGCCTCTGGCCGAGGTCGCGCACCGCGAGAAGCGTCAGGCCTTGCCCATCGTCTGACGGATCACGTCGCGCGTGCGCTCCATGATCGCGTTGGGCGTGCCGAGACTGGTGTCGGACGGAGTGATGGCCTGGACGGCGGCCTTGACCGCGTCGGCCATGGCTCGCCGGTCGGCCTCGCTGCTCTCCTCGATCAGCTTCGGGAATTCCTCGCGCTCCTCGGCCTCGGCGTGGTCGAGCACGGCGGTGCGGAGCTTCTTGAGGTTGGACGAGAAGGATCGGTCGTCCACGCCGCTCTCCATCATTTCCGTGAGGAGCATCTTGGCCTCGTCCTCTTCACGGATCCGCGCCTGGACGATGCCCTTCCCGCCCTTGATGTTGTCCCGCACGTAGGGGTGGACGACCTCTTCCTCCGCCGCCTCGTGCATGGCCAGCATCCGAGCCAGCCGCTGGAACGCCTCGGTCTTCCGCGCGCCGGACGCCTTGTCTAGCTCCTTGAACATCTCCCGGACCATCTCGTGGTGGCGCCGTAGCAGCGCCACCACATCGTCCTCCCGGAGCTGTTCCTCCATCATCTGACTGTCTTTCATCATGTCTCCCTCCATACCTGCCGATACCCGTGGGCATCCCCTGGGGAACTAGACAAAGCGTGTGAACAGGTAAGAGTCAGGGATATACCGGGCTAAGCCCTCAGTCGTGCGCCCCCGCTGATGGCGCGCCCGCGTCACCGATCATCGAGCTGCCCCGGAGGGACCATGCCGCTGTCCTTATGTGTGGCCGGGGCGGCCCGCCCGGTCGGTAGGCGGCTTGAAGGTACTCAGATCGGTCAGGCATCGGGTGCGGCACGGCCGGAGTGTGGGTACGAAACGGCAATGTCGGCCGACAAGCTGGATATCTACCGCAGCAAGCGCGACGCCGCACGCACCCCCGAGCCCGTGCCCCAGCCGGGGCCGCTCCCGACCGGCCACGACGACACCTTCGTGATCCAGGAGCACCACGCCCGCCGCCTGCACTGGGACCTACGGCTGGAACGCGACGGCGTGCTGGTCTCCTGGGCGATCCCCAAGGGCATCCCGCTCGACCCGAAGACGAACCACCTCGCCGTGCACACCGAGGACCACCCCCTGGACTACGCGACGTTCGAGGGAGAGATCGCCAAGGGTGAGTACGGCGGGGGCCTGGTGCTCATCTGGGACCGGGGCACGTACGAGACGGAGAAGTGGACCGATCGCGAGGTCAAGGTCGTGATGCACGGCTCGCGGGTCTCCGGCCGGTACGTGCTGTTCCCGACCGACGGCAAGAACTGGATCATCCACCGGATGGACCCGCCGCCGGAGCCGGGGCTGCCGTCGGTACGCGATCTGCGTCCCATGCTGCCCGAGGAGCGCAAGCGGCTCCCCCGCGACCAGGAGGCGTACGGCTTCGAGTTCGACCTCGGCGGCACGCGTGCCATCGCCGCCGTCGAGAACCGGCAGGTGCGGCTCGTCGACGCGGACGGCGCGGAACTCTCCCTGGACGACTACCCCGGCCTCGGCGCCCTGGGCAAGGCCATCGGCGACCTCCCCACCGTGCTGGACGGCCAGATCATCGAGGTGGACGGCGTCCCGGTATACATGATCTTCGATGTGCTGCGCCTGAACGGCGGAATGCTGTTCGACCGGGTCTACCGTGACCGGCGCCGCACGCTCGACCACATGGCCCTGCGCGGCCTGAATTGGCAGACGACCCCGTGGTTTCCCGGTGACGGAAAGCCCGTGATGAAGGCGGCGAAAGAACAAGGGCTTCCAGCGATCCTGGCCAAACGCCTCGACAGCCCTTACGTTCCTGGAACGCGCTCCCCGTACTGGCGGCGGGTCCCCCTGAGCCCTGACGCGTAATTTTTTCCGATCCCCGGTCAGGCCGGATGAAAGCGCAGCTCAGCAGGGTGGCCGACCGCGAATAAAGGCCTTTCTCCGACCCTGCAAAAAAACACGTTGTCGCAGGTCAGGGAAAGACGTGAACGTAACGTTCATGTTTGCCAAAGCCGGATTCCCGGGTGAAAGATGAATCATCACCGACTGACCCCCTGACCAGGGCCTTCTTCGCCATGCCCGGCGACCTTCCCACGCCCACCCCCAAGGAGGGGACGATGATCCATGCCCGAGGGCTGACCCGGCGGTTCAAGATGAAACGGGAGACCGTCAATGCCGTGAGCGGCCTCGACATCGATGTCGAGGCCGGTCAGCTCGTGGCCTTCCTCGGCCCGAACGGCGCGGGGAAATCCACCAGCCTGCGCATGCTGACCTCCCTGCTCCCCCCGACGTCGGGCACCGCGACCGTGGCCGGCCACGATGTCGTGTCGGACCCCGCCGGGGTGCGCGCTCGCATCGGCTATGTCGGCCAGAAGAACAGCGCGGGAGCGAGCTTCCTCGTACGCGACGAGTTGGTGACCCAGGGGCGCTGCTACGGCCTGACCCGGTCCCAGGCGAGCCATCGGGCCGACGAGGTCCTCAGCATGCTGAACCTGGAACCCCTGGCCAGGCGCGGGCCGGGCACCCTCTCGGGCGGCCAGCGCCGCCGCCTCGACATCGCCCTGGGGCTGGTCCACCGGCCTGACCTGCTGTTCCTGGACGAGCCGACGACCGGACTGGACCCGCAGAGCCGCGCCGACATATGGGAGCACATCCTGCGGCTGCGCGCCGAGCACGGCACCACCGTGTTCCTGACCACCCACTACCTGGAGGAGGCCGACAGCATGGCCGAGCGGGTGGTGATCATCGACCACGGCCGGACGATCGCCGACGGAACGGCCGAGCAGTTGAAGAGCGACCTGGCCGGCGACCACATAACCATCACCACCCAGGACGAGCGGGAGGCGGCCACAGCGGCCGGAATCGCGGAGCGGATCGCCGCACCCGGTGAGGTCACCACCGCGGGGACCACCGTACGGCTGCGGGTGCCGCGCGCGGACGCGGCGCTGCCGGAGTACCTGCGGGCACTGGAGGCGGCCGGTGTGAAGGTCGCCACCGCCGAGACCGCCAGGCCCACGCTGGACGACGTCTTCCTCGCGCTCACCGGCCGCAGCCTGCGCGAGAACGACCTGCACCCGAAGAAGGAATGATCATGAGAACGCAGTTCGTCCGAGACACCAGGACCGTCTTCGCCCGCGAGTTCGCGCCCGTTCTGCGCCGACCCGTCAACCTTGTCTTCACCATGGGCCAGCCCCTGCTGTTCCTCTTCCTGTACGGCTCGATGCTGGCGGGGACCGCAGGGGGCTCGCCGTGGCAGTGGTTCGTGCCCGGGATCCTGATCATGATGTGCCTCACCGGGCCGATGATGGCGGGGTACTCCATGCTGCTGGAACTCATCGGCGGCTCGATGGAGCGGCTGCTCGTCACGCCGCTGAACCGTACGGCCATGCTGGTCGGCCGCACGATGAAGGAGTTCGTGATCCTGCTGGCCCAGGCCGTGCTCATCATCGGGCTCGGGGTGCCCCTGGGATTCCGGCTCAGCCCGGTGGGCGTGCTGGCCGGGCTGGCGCTGCTGATCGTGTTCGGGATGGGCCTGGGCGCGCTCTCGTTCGTGCTCGCCATCGCGTCGCAGCCCGGTGGCGAGCTCTTCTTCGGGGTCACCCAGATGGTGATGTTCCCATTGATGCTGCTGTCGGGCCTGCTGCTGCCGATCGCCTCCGGCCCGGCCTGGCTACAGGTGGCGGCCGCGCTGAACCCCGTGACCTACATCGTCGAGGCGGAACGGGCGCTGTTCGCCGACAGGTTCGCTGACATGTCGGTGGTCTACGGCGCCCTCGCGGCCTGCGCCGTCGCCGCGGTGGGCCTCGTACTCGGCACCCGCGCGATGCGGCGCGGCATCTGAGGCCCGCCGGGCGAGCACCGGCCGGCCGGGTAGACCATCGCGCCTGTCAGGTGTTGCCGAGGTTGCGGACGGCGGCGTAGTAGGTGTCGGCGGTGCGGCGGCAGAGCACGCCCTTGTACGACTGCGTGCCGCTGTACTGGCGGCAGACGTCGTACATGTCGTCCTTGAAGTTGTTGTCGATCTGGCCCCGGTTGTTCTCGTTGAACCGGTTCTGCCGCTTGTAGTTGCGGTAGCCGAAGTCATGACGCTGGCATGAGGGCAGGAAGTTGAACCCCTCCGGCTTGTCGGGCGCCCAGGAGCAGCCGTCGGAGGACCAGTCGATCTGGTTGCCGTACGGCTGCGCCGCCCGCTCCTGGAGGAAGGTGCTCATCGAGTCGGTGAAAAGGTACTCGTCGGTCTTGACCTGGAGCTGGACGGTGGACAGGTCCGCGTAGGCCGGGGAGGCCGTCACCACTCCGGTGGTCACCGCGGCAAGAGCGACGGAAAGCCCCACGAGACCATTTCGTATTCTCACGGAATGCGCCCTTCTCGAAGCATCGATGCTTGGCGTGAGCCGTTCAGGCCAGGTCGCGGGCATGGCGGATCGCGACGGGGGGATGCCGTCGAGATCCCGGGGAAGGCTTGTTCACGCTGCTGAAAGGCACGATGGGCGGGTGCCCGGCGATGAGTGGCTCGTGATCTGGATCATCCATGAGGTGCCTGGACGAAATATGAATTAAATTTGAAGCGCTATGTCGTCTTAGGCGTATTAAAGGGATCCCTGTCGGGAGTAGCGGTGTTTAAGCTGCTAGGGCCGGTTGAGTGGACCGTGAAGGGCCACGGGGTGGATCTGGGATCGGCCAAGCAGCGCACAGTGCTGGCGGCCCTGCTGGCCGACGCCGGGCGGCTGGTGCCCTGGTCGACGCTCATTGACCGCGTGTGGGACCAGGCGCCCACGACGAACGCCCGCGGCGTGCTTTACACGTATGTCAACCGGATCCGCCGGGTTCTGGAGCGCGCGCCCCCGTCCGGGGAGCACGCCGTGGCGCTCGTACGCCGCACCGGCGGCTACCTGCTCGCGGTGGATCCGGGCACGATTGACCTGCACAGATTCCGCGCGCTGGTCACCGCCGCGTACGACCGCAAGCGCCCTGACACCGAGCGGTCGGAGCTGCTGGGCGAGGCGCTGGGCCTGTGGGGCGGGACAGCGCTCGCGGATCTGCCCGGCGCCTGGGCGTCGCGGATGCGGGAGACCTGGAACAGGCAGCGGCTCGACGCGGCGGTGCAGTGGGCCCGTGCCGAACTCCGGCTGGGCCGTCCGGACCAGGTGATCGGACGGGTCGAGGAGCTGTCGGCCGAGTATCCGTTCGCCGAACCGCTGACCGGGGTGCTCATGCGGGCCCTGGCCGCCGCCGGCCGGGACGCCGAGGCGCTGGACCACTACGCCCGTACCCGGGCTCAGCTGATCGACAAGCTCGGCACCGAGCCAGGCCCGGAGCTGCGCGGGGTACACCAGGCGATCCTGCGGGGCACCCTCAGCCCCACCACCGCCAGGCGTCCGGAAGCCGACGCGGCTGATCCTGTGCGGGAAGCCAGCACGACACGACAGATCCCGGAAAGCGGCAGGACTCGGCCGATTCCGGCGCAGTTGCCCGCCGACGTGCCCGCCTTCATCGGCAGGGAGGCCGAGCTGTCCAGGCTGTCGGACCTGGCCCGGCTGCCCGGCCCGCTCCAGCCGTCCGGACTGCTCCAGCCGTCCGGACTGCTCCAGCCGTCCGGGCCGGTCCGGTCGGCCGGTCCGGCCCGGCAGATGGCTCCCGCCGGCGCGGCAGGAAGCACCACGATGGCGGTCGTCACGGTGTCCGGTACCGCCGGGGTCGGGAAGAGCGCGCTGGCCGTACGGTGGGCGCACCTGGCGCGGGAGGGCTTCCCCGACGGGCAGCTCTACGTCAACCTGCGCGGCTACGACCCGCAGCAGCCGGTGTCGGCCGCCGACGCGCTGGCCGGGTTCCTGGCCGCGCTCGGTGTGGCGGCCCGCGACGTTCCGCCGGAGGTGGACGAACGCTCCGCGTGCTACCGCACGGAGATCAGCGGCCGCAGGATGCTTGTCGTCCTGGACAACGCGTCGTCGGTCGAGCACGTCCGCCCGCTGCTGCCGGGTACGCCGTCCTGCGTGGTCGTGGTGACCAGCAGGGACTCGCTGGCCGGGCTCGTGGCCCTGCACGGCGCCCACCGGCTGGACCTCGACCTCCTTCCCGCCGCCGACGCCGCCGCTCTCCTGCGCACCCTCATCGGCGCGCGCGTCGAGGACGAGCCCGAGGCCGCCGCCGTGCTGGCGGGCCAGTGCGCCCGGCTGCCTTTGGCGCTGCGGATCGCGGCCGAGCTGGCAACCGCGCGCCCGGCCAGCCCCCTGGCGGAACTGGTCACCGAGCTCGCCGACCAGCGGCGGCGGCTGGACCTCCTGGCCGCCGGTGGTGATCCACGAGCGGCGGTGCGCGCGGTCTTCTCGTGGTCCTATCGGCGCCTGCCGGCCGACGCCGCCCGGGCGTTCCGGCTGCTGGGCCTGCATCCCGGCCCCGACCTCGATCCGCACGCCGCCGCCGCGCTCACAGGGGAACGGCTGGACGGCGCCCGCAGGCTGCTCGGCCTGCTCGCCCACGCGCACCTGATCGGACCGGCCCGTGCCGGGAGGTACGGGATGCACGACCTGCTGCGTGCCTACGCCATGGACCTGGCCCATGCCGAGGACAGCGAGACGGAGCGGGGCCAGGCGCTCAGCCGCCTGGCCGCCGAGGAAGATGGGCCCGTTTCGGGGGATCAAGACTGAAATACAGCTATGCGCGGTATCTGACCAGGCATGATGTGTGATGGAGGACACGTCGATTCGCGCACGATTTCACATGCCGTTCATAAACGGGCAACAGCGCGGAAACGGCCGGTTGACAACCTCGGCGTTGCGGACACGTGTGGGTCTGCCATGCTGAAGGGATCGCTGTGACCTACTTGGCCGAGTACATCTGGATTGACGGCACCGAGCCCACCGCGCGGCTCCGGTCGAAGACCAAGGTTCTCGCCGACGGAGCCGAGCTGTCGATCTGGGGCTTCGACGGATCTAGCACCAACCAGGCTCCTGGAAAGGCGTCCGACTGCGTGCTCAAGCCGGTCTTCACCTGTCCGGACCCCATCCGGGGCGGTGACAACGTGCTCGTGTTGTGCGAGGTGCTGCTCACCGACATGACGCCGCACCCGACCAACACGCGGGCGCAGCTCGCCCCGGTCGCCGAGCGCTTCGCCGACCAGGATGCCTGGTTCGGCATCGAGCAGGAGTACACCTTCTTCAAGGACGGCCGCCCGCTCGGCTTCCCGGCCGGCGGTTTCCCCGCCCCGCAGGGCTTCTATTACTGCGGCGTCGGCGCCGACGAGGTGTACGGCCGCGAGATCGTGGAGGCGCACCTCGAGGCGTGCGTCACGGCGGGGCTCGAGATCTCCGGCATCAACGCCGAGGTCATGCCCGGGCAGTGGGAGTTCCAGGTCGGCCCCGTCGGGCCGCTCGGAGTGTCCGACCAGCTCTGGATCGCCCGCTGGCTGCTCTACCGCATCGCCGAGGACTTCGGCGTCGCCGCCACGCTCGACCCGAAGCCCGTGCCCGGTGACTGGAACGGCGCCGGCGCGCACACGAACTTCTCCACCCAGGCCATGCGCTCGGGGTACGACCCGATCATCACCGCCTGTGAGGCCCTCAGCGAGAAGGCCGAGGAGCACATCACCGGCTACGGCGCCGGGATCCAGAACCGCCTCACCGGCATGCACGAGACCGCCCCGTGGAGCGAGTTCAGCTACGGCGTGTCCGACCGTGGCGCGTCGGTGCGCATCCCGTGGCAGGTCGAGGTCGACAAGCACGGCTACATCGAGGACCGCCGCCCCAACGCCAACTGCGACCCGTACGTGGTGACCCGGCTGATCGTGGGCACCTGCTGCGCCGCCCTGGAGAAGGCCGGACAGGCCTGACCTTCGTGGTCGGTGGCGCCGCTCCCAGCGTTGACTTGTCTCGCGGGCGGCGCCACCACCATGTCCGCCGCTCCCCCGGGTAAGGGGTTCGTCTCGGCTTCGGGTGACGTGCACTCGAACACCACGAAGGCCCGCCAGGTACGAGCCTGACGGGCCTTTGCTTGGGACCGGTGACGCCTGCCGTGCCCATGCTCGCCGATCGCCCCTCAAGAGGGTGGAGCCTCGGCCAGAGCTTCGGCGGTTCTATCTCAACGTGCCTTGGCGAGCTTGGGGGCGCGCTTCCTGCTGACGAAAACGTCATCCACCAGGCCGTAGTCCTTGGCCTCGGCGGCGGTGAGGATCTTGTCGCGCTCGATGTCGACGCGCACGGCCTCGGCCGGGTGGCCGGAGTGCTTGGCGACGAGCTCCTCCAGGAGCGCGCGCGTGCGCATCATCTCGCGCGCCTGGATCTCCATGTCGCTCGACGGCCCGAAGCTGCCCTCCATGGACGGCTGGTGGAGCAGGACGCGTGACTGCGCCAGCGCCCCCCGCTTGCCGGGCGTGCCGGCCGCGAGGATCACCGCAGCCGCCGACGCGGCCTGCCCGATGCACACCGTCTGGATCTCCGGGCGGACGAACTGCATCGTGTCGTAGATCGCCGTCATCGCGGTGAACGAGCCGCCGGGCGAGTTGATGTAGATGCTGATGTCCCGGTCGGGGTCGAGCGACTCCAGCGTCA
>JAOPYI010000007.1 GCA_025964675.1 Sphaerisporangium sp.
TGGGGATTGCGGGCGCCAACGATCGCGCCAGTGACGCCTGGCCAGGCGAGTGTCCAGGCCACGGCTACTGCTGCCTGGGTCACGCCGTGCCGGTCGGCGATGGGGCGCAGAGCATCGGCGAGCGCGAGGTTGCGGTCGAGGTCGGTGGTGAAGTCGGGGGAGCGCCGTCGCCAGTCGTCCTCCGGCAGCGACTCCACCCGCTCGCGGGAGAACTTGCCGGTCAGCAGGCCTGAGTGCATCGGGGAGTAGACGATCACTCCGGTGCCGTTACGGGCACACCAGGCGATCTCCTCGGCCTGGGTCCGGTTGATCATCGACAGGGGCGGCTGCAAGGAATCGACATGGCCCATCTTCTCCGCCCTCTCCAGTTGCGCGACGTTGTGGTTGGACAGCCCGACGGCCCGGACCTTGCCCTCGTTCTTCAGTTCCACCATCGTCGGCCAGTACTCCTCGATCGGCGTTCCGTCTTCGGGCGGCCAATGGACCTGGTAAAGATCGATGCGCTCCACCTCCAGGCGTCGCAGCGATGCCTCGAACTCGCGGCGGATGGTGTCCGGCCGGGCAACCCGTGATACATGCCAGGCGTCGTCCCAGATCATGCCGCACTTAGTGAAGACGTAGGGACGATCGCCGACGCCCTTGAGCGCCTGGGCGACGACCTGCTCCGAATGCCCGAGGCCGTACACCGCGGCCGTGTCGATCCAGTTGACCCCCTGATCGAGGGCATAACGTATCGTCGCGATGGAGTCCTGGTCGTCCTGGCTGCCCCAGCCGTAGAGCCAGGACCCACCACCCAGCGCCCAGGCACCCAAGCCCACGCGCGTTATCTCCATGTCGGTAATGCCCAGCCGGGCGGTGGGCAAAGTCATGTTTCCCCCCAATCGTTGTGCCGGCGTCGAGGGGTACTTTGATTACAACGCGCGAGAGGTGATTCGCGGCGAAACGGAGAGCAAAGATACGCACCCAGGCGGCCGGTCAGCAGCCCTCATCTGGCTCCCGGTGCTCACAGCAATAGACGCCACCGGCCGACGAGCGCGGACAACAGCGCCGCCGAGTCGTCTTTCGTGCTCACACCGGCCAGGCCGGTGACGCACCCGCCTTCGAGCAGGTCATGGCCGCCGTCCATGTTCCACGCAGACGTGGGCGACCGCGTGTGCGGCCGGACGTCGTGCTGGGGCGCAGCAGGCGGGTCCACCTCTTGCCTACCCCTGCCCGCCGTACCGGTCAGGAGGTAGCGGATAGACGAATGGATAGACGCTTGCGGTACGCGTCAAGCACTACCGCCACGATGATCACGGCGCCGGTCACGATGGTGCGCTGAAAGTCCGAGACACCCATCAGCAGCAGCCCGTTCGTCAAGACCCCGAGCAGGCAGGCGCCGAGCAGCGTGCCGATCACCGAGCCCCGGCCGCCGGAGAGGCTTGCGCCGCCGATCACCACAGCGGCGATCGCGTTCAGTTCGTATCCCTGACCCAGGATCGGGCTCGCCACGCCCAGCCGCGCCATGTAGATGATCGCGGCGACGCCCACACAGGCCCCGCCGATCACGAAGCAGACCACCTTGATGACGCCGGTACGGTGACCGGACAGGCGCACTGCCTCCTCGTTATTGCCGGTGGCGTAGACCAACCGCCCGAAGACCGTACGCGACAGCACGAACCAGGCGACTGCCGCCATCAGCAGCGCGACCGCGAAGACTGCGGGCAAGCCGACCAAGGTCGTGGTGCCGAACCCGGTCAGTGCCGCCGGCAGGCTGTAGATGGTGGCCGCACCGGTGTACTGCTCGGCGGCGCCCCGCGCGACGTAGAGCATGCCGAGCGTGACGATGAACGACGGCACTCGCCAGCGTTCGGTCACGAATCCGTTGACCAAGCCGGTCGCCGCACCGATCAGCAGGCTGAGCAGGACCGCGGCCGGTATGGATGCCGAGCCTCCTCCCTTCATCGCGGTGCCGGCCACCACGGCGCACAACGCGATGACCGAGCCGACCGACAGGTCGATGCCCCCGACGAGGATGACGAATGTCATGCCGACGGCGAGGATCGTGTTGAGCGTGATCTGCGTAAGGATGTCGCGCACATTCTGCGCTGTTCCGAAGTGCGGTGCGAACGCCAGGAAGAACAGCGCCAACGCCACGAGCGCCACGCCGATGCCGGCCTCACCGAGCACCTGGCTGACCGCGCGGCTCGTGCGCGGGTTGCCGCGGGCCACACTGATCGAGATCATGCCGAAATTCCGTTCTTGAGGTAGCCGGAGTACGCGAGGTTGAGCACCCGCTCGGCGTCGAACTCAGGGCGGGCTATTTCGCCGGCGATCCGGCCCTTGGAGAAGACGACAATGCGGTCACAGATGCCGAGCAGTTCGGGCAGGTCGGAGGACACCACGAGCACACCTTTGCCGGAGTCGGCGAGGGTGAGAAGCAGTTGGTGTATCTCGTATCGGGCGCCGACGTCGATGCCACGGGTCGGCTCGTCGACGATCAGCAGGTCGGTGTCGGCGGCCAACCAACGCGCGAGCACGACCTTCTGTTGGTTGCCGCCGGACAGTGCCCGTACCGTCTGGTGCGGGCCGGTCGCGCGGACGTGGAGCCGGCTAGAGAGCTCGCGGGCGGCGGCGTTCTCCACGGCGTGGCGCAGCAGTCCCAGTCGGCTGACCCGATCGATGCTGGCCAGGCTGATGTTCGCGGCAATCGACAGGTCCAGTACGAGTCCCTGCGCCTTGCGGTCCTCGGTGAGGAAGCTGATGCCGTGGCGGACCGCGTCGCGGGGATGCGCGATCCGCACCGCGCGACCGCGTACCTCGACGGATCCACCGGCCGGCCGGTCCGCGCCGAAGATGGCGCGCATCGTTTCCGTGCGTCCGGAGCCGACGAGTCCGGCCACCCCCACCACCTCGCCGGACCTCACCGACAGCGAGACCGGCGGTGCGCCGGCGGTCACCCGCAGGTCGGTGACGCGCAGCAGTTGCTCGCCGACCGGCCGGGCGGTCACCGGCGGATACTCGGCGTTGAGGTCCCGGCCGACCATCATCCGCACGAGTTCCGCGGTCGTGAGCCCCGCGACCGGTCCGGTGTGTACCCGCTGGCCGTTGCGTAGTACGGTCAGGCGGTCACCTATCTCGAAAATCTCCTCCAGATGGTGGGAGATATAGATGATTGCTACTCCGTTGGCGGTGAGTCGGCGCAGCTGTGTGAAAAGCGTGGCCGTCTCCCGTGGAGTGAGCGTGGCGGTGGGTTCGTCCATCACCAGTAACCGGCAGTCGACGGAAAGCGCCTTGGCGATCTCGATCAGCTGCATCTGGGCGATGCCGAGCCGTTCCACCGGAGTGTCCGGAGAGACCTCGAGCCCGACCTGGCCGAGCAGTTCGCGGGCGCGCCGTCGCATCCCACCGCGGTCCACTAGGCCGAGGCGCCGGGGCATGCGCTGCAGGAACAGGTTCTCCGCCACGGTCAACGCCGGCAGCAACGCCAACTCCTGGTGCACGACCTGGATACCGGCACGCAAGGCGCCGGCAGCGCCGGCAGGCCGGTGCGGCGCCCCGGCGAGCGTCATTTCTCCGGCGTCGGGGCGTTCGATGCCGGCCAGACACTTGACGAGCGTGGACTTGCCGGCGCCGTTCTCGCCGATGAGGATGTGGATCTCGCCGGCGTTGACGCTCAGGTCCACCCCGTCGAGGGCCGTCACGCCTGCGTACCGCTTCGTCAGGCCGGCGATGTCGAGAAATGGGGTGTCAACGACGGTGGACATGGCGACCTAACTCCTTTTGGGACTGCGGGTCTCGAAGGGCGAGGGAGGGCTGGGGTGGGGTCGATAGCGGCGACCCCACCCCACCCGTCGGGACCGGTGTCAGCCGACGTTGTCCTTGGTGATGACCTTGACCGGTGTCTTCTGCCAGCCGGTCACCTGCTCGCCATTGATCATCTTGAGGGCGTAGTCGATGCCGTTCGCAGCCTGCTGGGAGCCGTACTGGTCGAGCGTCGAGACCATCACGCCGCTCTGCAGGTACTGCTTGACCGCCGTGATGTTGTCGAACGACGCGACCTTGATGTTGGCCTTGCGTTCCTCGATGACCTTGATGATCCCGAGCGCCATCGAGTCGTTGGAGGCCAGAACCCCCTGGATGTCAGGGTGCGCGGTAAGCATGTTGCCGAACACGGTATGGGCCTCGTCGGTCTCCCAGTGCCCGGTCTTGGAGTCCAGTAGCTGCAGGCCACCCTGGGCCACCGCGTCGTTGAAGCCGTTCTTGCGCTGGAGGGCGTTGTCGGCACCCGGATTGCCTTCCAGGATCGCCACCTTCGCGCCCTTGCCCAGAGCCTTGGCCAGCTCGAGACCGGACAGCTTGGCGCCTTCCCGGTTGTCCGGACCGACGAACGGGGCATCCACACCGGCCTGCTTCAGCGCGGCGTCGTCCAGCTTGACGTCGATGTTGACCACCTTGAGGCCGGCCTTCACCGCCTTGGCCACGGACTGGACCAGCGCCTTGGAATCTGCTGGCGCCAGCACGATCGCCTGGACCTGCTTGGTGATGCACTTTTCGACGAGCGCGACCTGACCGTCGACGTCGGTCTCATTCTGGGTGCCGCTGGAGTCGAGTGTGACGTTGCCGAGTTGGGCGACGTGGTCGACAGCGCCCTTCTGCATCTGCTGGAAGTACTCGTTGGCGAGGGATTTCATCACCAGGCAGACCGTAGGTTTGCCGGTCGGCTTGGTGCTCGCCGCGTTACCGGTGTTCTCCTGGCCGCAGGCGGCCAGGGGTATGACGGCGGCCACCGTGACGATTGCGGCGAGCGTGACCCTTCTGTTCATAGGGTCCTCCTTCTATTCTCTGTGGTCTTTCTTTCCTGACCAGGCGTTGCGTGGTGGGGCGAGGGTCGTATGCGGGATCAGAACGCAACGCCCGCGTGCAGGACGACGTTGGCGTACGGGGTGGCCTCGCCGGTCCGGATGACCGCGCGGGCACCGCCGGTGAGTTCCTTGAGTCGCTGGTGCGGCACAGCCGACCGGGCGATCGGGCCGAGTGCCGCGGCCAGGCCCTCGACGGTCGCTGGATCGGCGAGTTCGGTTGCGACGGTGGCGTGCTCGAAGACGCCTTCGGCCAGCACGGCGCGCAGCACGGGAAGGAAACCCGGCTCGCCACGGCACCACAGCAGGTCGATGCGTTCCACGCCAGCGGGTACCGGCAGGCCGGCGTCGGCCACGACGATCAGGTCGGTGTGGCCGAGGCCGGTCAGCACCTCGATGAGGCGGGGATGCCAGAGGCCGTCACGACGCATGGCGGGTCCCTTCTGTGACGCTGTCGAGGATCGCGGTCCGCCCGTCGGGCGCCGCCAGCAGCGCGTCGACCTCGTACCGGCTGGGCAGCGCGCTCTGCGCGCCTGGGCGGGTGGCAGCCAGCGCACCGGCGGCGCAGGCGCGCCGGACCGCGATATCCAGCTCCCGCACGCCGGTGGCACGGGCCACGGCCAGTTCGGCGCAGAACGCGTCGCCGGCGCCGACCGCGTCGACCACCTCGATGTGGAACGCGGGGACGTGCCGGCTGCGCCCGTCGAGCCCCACGAGCACGGCGCCCTTGGCACCCAGGGTGACCACCACCTCGGCTGGGCCGAGGCGGCGCATCGCCAGGGCGTACGCGTGCGGATCCGCCTCGACCGGCCCGGTCGCCGCGTCGCCGATAAGGCCGGCCGCCTCGGTTTCGTTGACTACCAACAGGTCCGCCAGGCCGATCAGCCGGCGCAACGGTTCGTCCACAGTGGTAGGTAGCGGGGCGGCGTTGAGCACGATGGGTACTCCGGCGTCGCGAGCCAGTCGTGCCGCAGCCGTACTGGTCTGGACCGGAACCTCGAGCTGGAGCAGTAGCGCGCCGGCTGTGCCGAGCTGACCGGTCAGCCCGCCCAGCCCGTCCGGCCGTAGTCGCCCGTTCGCGCCGGGCGAGATTGTGATCACGTTTTCGCCCGCCGGATCAACGAGGATCAGCGCTGTGCCGGTCGGTCCGGTCACGCTGGCCACCCCGGCGATGTCGACGCCCGCCTCGGCCAGGGCGGCTCTCAGCTCTGCGCCGAACTCGTCGTCGCCGACCCGGCCGATCATCGCGGTCCGCGCACCCAGCCGCCGGGCGGCGACCGCCTGGTTGGCGCCCTTGCCGCCGGCGCCGCGCTCGAGATCGCCGCCCGGCACCGTCTCTCCTGGTTGCGGGAGGCGGGGTACACGTACCCGGAGGTCCATGTTGAGGCTGCCCACCACGACGACACCCGGTTCAGCCATCATGGCGCTCGCCGATCGTCCAGTCGCCACCGGCCGGATCGGGACAGCCACAGGAGCCGCGGGCGACGAGCGTGGTGGGATGGGTGATCCGCTGGGTCGGCAGCGCCGGATCAGCGATCTTGGCGACCAACCACTCGACCGCCGAGCGACCGAGCTCATCGAAGGGCTGACGCATCGTGGTCAGCGCAGGCACCGTGTACGCGCTGCCGTCGATGCCGTCGAAAGCGCAGATGGCCACATCGTCGGGGACCCGCAGACCCAGTTCGGCGGCGGCCCGCAGCACGCCGATGGCCTGCTCGTCGCTGGCGACGAAGAGGGCGTCCGGGTGCTGCGCGCCCGCGAGCAGGCGCCGGCCGGCACGATAGCCGTCGGCTCGCCCGAATGGCACGTGTACCAAAGGCGCACCGGCCGGATCCTGGCCGGCGTCGATGAGGGCACGGCGCCAGCCGGCGACCCGGTCGACCGTCGGGTGAATGCCGACGAGCCCGGCGATGCAGCCCATCCGCTGCCTGCCGTGGCCGAGCAGGTGGGTGGTGGCCTGGTATCCGCCGCCCTCGTTATCGACGAGGACATGGGTCGCGCCCGGCAGTTCCAGCTCGCGGTCGAGCACCAGTCGAGGAACCGCGGTGCCGGACAACTCGTTGATCCAACTGCGCGGGCCGTGTGCCGCTACGACGATGATTCCATCGACCTGCCGGTCGAGCAGGGTCCGGATGTACGCCGCCTCCCGGGCGTCGTCGTCCATCGCGTTGCCCAGCAGCATCGTGTAGCCGGAGGCGAAGCCGGCGTCCTCGATAGCGCGTGCCAGCTCGGCGAAGAACGGGTTGGAGTTGTCGGGTACGACGAGCCCGATGGTCATTGTCCGGGCGGTCTTCAGCGACCGAGCCACCGCGTTGGGGCGGTAGCCGAGCTGGTCAATGGCCGCGAGAATCCGCTCGCGCGTATCAGGCGCGACCCCGCGCGGGCCGTCGTTGAGCACGTAGCTGACCAAGGCGTCCGAGGTGCCTGCCAGGCGCGCTACATCGCGGCGAGTTACCATCCAATTCCTTCAACTCGTGTTGATCAACTCGTGTTGCAGAAGTATGGTGCCGGCCCTAATCGATGCGCAAGAGGCTGTGCCGGTAACCCTTCGGTAACGCTGCGTTCTTCGCTTAGGTCCGACCGTCGCCGTCCGCCCGTCGTTGCCGCCACCTGGCGACGACGGTGAATCACCGTCGTCCGGAGCGACCCGAGACGCGGCGGATCAGCATATTGCTGCAGGTCAACGTGAGTGCCGAGGTCAACTATGGCCAGGCCGCCATGGACCCTTGAGGTGGAAATACGAACGTGACCGTCACGTTACGACACGGTAACAACTAGCCCGGACGTCTTGTCGCGCTCATTCCGATTCCGCTTCCCTGGCTCCGCAACACGTGTTGACAACACGAGATGTACCGAGACCCTCGGCCATGAGACTGGGAGGAAGCTCGAATGCATGCAGGACGAAAAGCTGCCCTGAGGCTCGTCGCCGTCGTCACCGCTGCGCTCGGACTGACCGCCGACGTGAATCCGCCGGCCTGAATCCGTCGACCTAGATCCGTCGACCTGAATCCGTCGACCTGAACCCGCCGACCGCGCTCGCCACCGCGCGAGACCACGCTGATCCGCGAACGCCCGGCGACAATCCGTATCGCCCCGTTTTCCTGGGTCTCACCCCTCCTGTCCGTTCTCCCGTTTGGAGCACGCCATGCTCAGAGGCACACGGATGTCCCTAACCCTGCTGGCCGCCGCCACGGTGGCGGGGAGCCTATTCGCTCCCGCGGCCGCCTCCGCGGCGCCGCTGGCGCACGCTCGACCGAGCCCGGTACGGCTGATCATTGATACCGACATCTACTCCGACGTCGACGACGCCGGGGCGCTGGCTATCGCGAACGCGATGGTCGACAGCGGCGAGGCGAAGCTGCTGGCCGTGATGGTCGATACGCCGAGCCGGTGGGGTGCCCCGGCCGCCGACGCGATCAACACCTACTACCACCATGGCTCGGTCCCGGTCGGCACGCTGAAGCCCGTCGATGACAGCGTCTTCGACCACAACTATGCGCAGGTCCTGGCACAGCAGTACCCGAACTCGCTCAAAGACGGCACCCGGGCCCCGGAGGCCGTCGGCCTGTACCGGAAGGTCCTGGCCCAGCAGCCCGACCACAGTGTCACCATCGCCTCCGTCGGGTTCTTCACCAACCTTGCCAGGCTGCTCGACTCCGGCCCCGACCACTTCAGCAAGCTGGCCGGACGCGACCTCATTGCCCAGAAGGTGAAGCGGCTGGTCGTCATGGGCGGGGCGTACCCGTCGGGCCGGGAGTTCAACTTCTTTTCCGATGTGCCTGCCACGAAGCACGTCGTCAACGATTGGCCGACTGAGCAGGTGTACTCCGGGTTCGAGGTCGGGGTCAGCGTCTACACCGGGGCTCGGCTGTCGCAGGCTCCCGTCGACGACCCGGTCCGCCGCGCGTACGAGATCTACGTCGGCGCCGGCAACAACCGTAACAGCTGGGACCCGACCGCGGTGTACTACGCAATCCGCGGCGGTGACGGGCTGTTCACCGAGTCGACCGGGACCGGCTCCATCGAAGTGCTTGCCGACGGATCCGACCGCTGGGTGCCCGGTACTACCCGTAGCCAGCACTACCTGATCAAGACCGCGAGCGACGCGACCATCGCCCGCGTGCTTGAGGACCTCATGCTGCAACGCCCCACGCACATCCGCTGACTCGCGGGCGACCGGGCCGCGGACGGCGGCCCGGTCGCACTGGGTGACGCGGCCGGCCCGCCGATGCAGGTGAGCCCGCCGCGGAGATTGAGGATGATCAGCAGAGGGTCGCCCCTGCGTGCCACGCCGATGAGCAGCACCATCAACTCGTGTTGAACCCAACCTGAACCGATTGCCCCAGAGAAGAGAGAGAACAATGACCACCTACCTGCGAGGGCTCACACTGAAACGAGCCGCGCTCGCGACGATCGCGCGCGCGACCAGCGGCAGCCGAGGCGGACAGGCATGAATGCGGAGTCCCCTGACCAGTTCGGGCTGAACCGCCGCCGTGTCCTCGGTGGCATCGGCGCCATCGCCGGACTGGCCGCCTTCCACCAGATGTTCCCGGTCGCCGCCTACGCATCGACATCGAGCTACGAGTTGATCATCGGTGGTCAGCGGTCGCAGCAGATCGCCGGACCGACGACGCCGGCGGACACCGGCGCGTGGCTGGAGGCGATGAAGGCCTGGCGGACCTCCGAGCACACGCGCATCAATTACGACCCGAGCAACTACGCGCGCCCTGAGCTGCAGTGGGCCCAGAGCAATCCGATCCAGCCACAGGTGATGATCGAGGACCGCTACCTTTATGACCCCGTCAGGCAGCGCTACACGGTCGATCGCTACCTCGATGACGTCACGCGCCGGTACGGCGGCATCGACTCGGTCCTGCTCTGGCCGACCTATCCGAACATCGGCGTGGACAACCGCAACACGGTCGAGATGATGCGCGACATGCCGGGCGGCCTGGCCGGCGTGCGGCAACTCGTCGACGACTTCCACACCCGCAACGTGCGCGTCCTGTTCCCGATCATGTCCTGGGACTACGGCACGCACGACCCTGGCGCGACGAGCTGGGCGGAGATCCTGCCGGGCGTGATGAAGGAAATCGGGGCCGACGGGCTCAACGGCGACGTCCTCACCGCGATCACGAAAGACTACTTCGACAAGTCGGTGGCCGAGGGCCACCCGCTCGTGCTCGAGCCCGAGCTCGGCCTAGGCGTGTTCGGCACCACGTCCGCCGCCACCGCGCGCCTCAGCCTTGGCTGGAACACGATGTCGTGGGGCTACTGGACGAACGACGCCGCCGTGCCCATGGTCAGTGTCAACAAGTGGCTCGAGCCGCGCCACACCGTGCAGGTCAACGACCGCTGGTCGACGAGCAAGATCGACCTGCTGCAGTCCGCGTTCTTCAACGGCACAGGGCTCGAGAGCTGGGAGAACATCTGGGGCATCTGGAACGGGATGACCGAGCGCGACGACGACGCGACCCGCCGCGTCGCGACGATCGAGCGCAAGTTCGCGAAGCTCCTGGTCAGCTCGAAGTGGGAGCCGCACACACCGACGCTCCAGAGCAGCGTGTACGCGAGCAAGTGGCCGTCCGAAACCGGCACCCAGTCGCTGTGGACGATCGTCAACCGCGACACCACCCCGCGCACCGGCGCGCAGCTGGAGGTCGACTACAGCCCCGGCATGCGCTACTACGATCTCTGGAACGGCGTCGAGCTCCAGCCCGCCGTCACGGGCAACCGCGCCGTCCTGTCGTTCGCGATCGAGGAGAAGGGCTTCGGCACGGTGCTCGCGAGCAAGCCGGCCGACCTCCCGGCGGACTTCGCCGAGTTCCAGCGGACGATGAACAAGTACGCCCGACGCCCGCTGTCCAGCTTCTCGGCGGGGAACGTGGTCCTGCCCCAGACGATGACGCGGATCGCTGAGACGCGGAAGGCCGAGAAGGCTCCGACCGGCACGGTTTACGTCCCCGGCGCCAACTACCGCTTCGCTACCCGCGGCGTGGAGATCGAGGGCGGCAACCGGCCCGGCGTTGGCGTGCAGTTCCCAGGCGAGTCGCAGCCCAGCCGCTACCACGCGCAGACCATCAACATGAACCCCTTCTACATCGACAAGACGCCGGTAACGAACGAGCAGTTCCAGCGCTTCATGGACGCCACCGGGTACCGTCCGGCCGATAGCTACAGCTTCCTCGCGGACTGGGACTGGAGCTCGCAGAAGCATCCGAAGTACAAGCCGGGCTGGGGCAACAAGCCCGTTACGTGGGTCTCCATCGAGGACGCGCGCGCCTATGCGCGCTGGGCCGGCGCACGGCTCCCGCATAGCTGGGAGTGGCAGTACGCCGCCCAGGGCCTCGACGGCCGCAACTACCCCTGGGGCAGCGCGTTCGACGCTGCCCGCGTGCCGACGCCATTCAGCGGTCGCGGCGAGATGCGCCCGCCCGACGACGTCGACGCGCACCCGAGCGGCGCCAGTCCGTTCGGCGCGCTCGACATGGTCGGCAACGTGTGGCAGTGGACGGACGAGTTCACCGACGAGCACACCCGCACCGCCACCCTGCGCGGCGGCAGCTACTACCGCGCTCTTGGCTCGAGCTGGTACTTCCCGTCCAACGAGACCGCCTACCGGCTCGACCACCAGAGCAAGTACCTTCTGATGGCCCCCGGCCGTGACCGCGCGGCGACGATCGGCTTCCGCACCGTCGTCAACGCCGCGCAGGCGGCGCCAAAGCCGGTCGACAACGGCACCATCGTCGACGACGGCGCGCCCGGCTGGCGCTTCAACGGCTGGACGCTCCAAACCGACGTCGACCACTATAACGGCGCCTACCACGGCGGCACCGGTACCGGCAACTGGGCCGAGTACACGTTCACCGGCACCGGCGTCGACGTCTACGGCTGGCGCGGCCCGAACGGCGGCGTCCTGCGCGTGCTGGTCGACGGCGTCGCCCAAGGCGGCCCGATCTCGCAGGCGCGCTCGACGGCCACCTACCACGAGCTGCTCGCCCGCATCGGTGGCCTCGCCGACGGAAGTCACACGGTGCGGATCGAAACCGACCCGTCCAGTGCGGCGACCGCTGTGACACGGATCGACTACCTGCGTGTCTACACCGGGCACGACAAGCAGCCGCCCGCACCTCCTACCTTGACGCTCAGCTCGCCGCGTGCCGCCAACGGCAGCACGGTGACGGTCCAGGTGCGCTTCCGCAACGAGAGCGCGGCACCCGTCTCCGGTCAGTTGCGGCTCGCGGTGGCCGCGCCGCTGACCGTCGCGCCGGGGACACGCTCGATCACTGACCACGCCCCGCACGCGGAGGTTACGTACGAGTTCGTCGTGACCGTCCCGGTCGGGACAAGCCCGGGCGACAAGCTGCTGCGCGCGGTGGCGACGCTCGACAAGGTGGCCGACGCGGAAGGGTGGACGACGCTCGAGACCTACGTCTAGCCCCACAGGGGAGATTCGGGTCCACCGGACGCCGACTCCGGGGCCACGCGCCCCGGAGTCGGCTCTTGTGACACCGGCACGAGCTCAAGCAGACGGAAGGGCCGTTCGGCTACGCCCTCCTGGGAGTCGGCTTCGCGCGTGCCACGTTTGGCCATCCTGGCGTGATCAACTAGTCGGAAGCGCACGCCCAGCGCACGCAGAGGACGGTGATCCACCGACGGACTGACAGCTGAACCGATGCGCCGGGGTGTATGAACCGCAAGTGGTGCACAGCCCCGGTTCGGGATGCTGTCCGTGCTCGCCGAGCTTCAGCGCGAGCTGATCGTGGCGAACACCAACGACGGGCTGGCCTCGGCACGGCCCCGTGGTCGCGTCGGCAGGCGCTGGCCCAAGCTCACTCCCGACCAGGCCGCGCTCGCCCAGCAGCTCTACGACGCCCAAGAGAAGACCGTCCAGCAGATCGCGGACCTAATCTCACGGCAGTCGGCCGCGGCAAGGGCACGTGGGCGACGACCCGAATTCTCCGTCCCTCAAGATCCACGGGACAGGCCCTAGATCTTTCGGACGAGCATCTGTGGTCACCTTCATCGCGTTCAGGTTGGCTGAAGAGACAGCATGCCGTCCGGCTCCAGGGCGACTCGTGACCCGAAGTCGCGGCTGACCCGGTCGAGAGCCGCCTGAAGCCACCGGGAATCTTCGCTCGACGCATGATGAAGCCGCATCTGCCGGACCTGCATCGGCGCCATCCGTAAGCCGATCAGCTTTCCGGATTCCGGCTCCAGCGATGCGAAGTACAGCAGCCGCAGGTCGGCCCGGTACTCCTCATGGCCGGATATGCCCTCGTAGTCGTCGGTGAAGTCGCCGCAGCCGTACAGGATGAGCTTGTCGTGGTACACCTCGATGGGCCGGGGATGGTGCGAGGAGTGCCCGTGCACGACATCGACACCGTCGTCAACCAGCCTGTGCGCGAAGCTGATCTGATCCGGGGAGACCTCGTAACCCCAGTTGGAGCCCCAGTGGATGGACGCGACGGCCACATCACCAGGGCGCTTCGCCTGCCGGACGTGGCCGGCGACCTCGGCGGCGGCGGCGTCGGAGGGTTCGGGTACGAAGTAGACGCCGGCCCGGTCTTGGGTCGCTGCCCATTCCGGCGGAATGCCACTGGATGTCATACCAAATGAGAAGACCAGGACCCGCCTGTCAGCATCGATTGTGACGGTTGCGGGTCGGCGCGCCTGTTCCACGTCGCGTCCTGCTCCCACCGCTTGTAGCCCTGCACCGGCCAAGGCGTCGAGCGTTTCTTCGAGCCCCCGGTAACCGAAGTCCAACACGTGGTTGTTCGCCAGCGCACAGGCGTCGGGCCGGGCCACGGCCAAGCAGAGAAGGTTGGCCGGATTCATCCGGTAATGCACAACCTTCCCCGCCGCGAAGTCGTCGCTTCGCGTGATGCTCGTCTCCAGATTGACTATCCGGGCATCAGGCGCGACGTCCTGCAGCGTCTGCAGGGCATCGCCCCAGGGCCAGGAGAAGTCCACTGCACGAGGAATCCGGCCGTTCTTCGCCTCCGCCAACTCCACGTAGACCCGGGCGTCTGAAACGCAGGGCTCCCGCAGCGTCGGGTTACCGGGATGCGGAAGGATCTGGTCGATGCCGCGACCTAGCGTGACGTCTCCGCAGAGAAACAGCGTCACCGGGCCGCATGACATGTTTCCATGCTAGGTGCGACCAGGCTGAACGGAGAGGGCAGGGTAGCGTCGCGCCGACCGGGGCGACCTCGATCGCCGGGTGCGTCGGATGTGACTCAGCTCTCGACTGGTGAGCCGGCGGGCTGATGCTCGCGCAGGTACCCGGGTTACCGCCGTGGAGTGCTGGGCTAGCGTGGAACCGACCTGGGGCAATCGGTTCCCCGCAGAGGGGCATACCGATGGGAAGCCCACCATGAAGGGCATTGGAGCGCACCGTGTCCGGATTCCGCAGCCGTGAGCGTGTCGTGATCGTCGGAGCCGGTTTCGCGGGTTTCCATGCCGCACGGACCCTGTCTGGTCTCGCCGGCAGCGCCGTGGAGATCGTCCTGGTAAATCCGACCGACTACTTCCTCTACCTTCCGCTGCTACCGGAGGTGACGGCCGGAATCCTGGAACCCCGCCGGGTGGCGGTGTCGCTCGCCACCGGCTGCCCCGGCGTCCGCCCTCTACTCGGCACGGCGGACGGCGTCGACCTCACCTCGCGCCGGCTGTCCTTCACCGACCCCAATGGCGATCACCGGTCGCTGGACTACGACCGCCTGGTACTCGCCGTGGGCAGCGTCAACAAGCTTCTCCCGATCCCGGGCATCGCCGAGCACGCCTATGGATACCGCAGCATGGCTGAGGCGCTCTACCTGCGCGACCACCTGTTGCGGCAGATCGAACTCGCCCGCGCCTCCGACGACCCCCGCCAGCGGGCAGAGCACTGCACTTTCGTCGTGGTGGGCGCGGGCTACACCGGGACCGAGGTCGCCGCCCATGGCCAACTGCTCACCATGGACGCCGCCGAACGATGCCTCGGTCTGGATCGGCCGTCCATACGATGGCTCCTCGTCGACACAGCCGCACGGGTGCTGCCGGAGCTGGATCCCCGGCTGTCCGCAGCCGCCCACAAGGTACTGACCAGGCGTGGCCTGGAGATACGAACCAACACGACCGTCGAACAGGCATTTCACGGTGGGGTGCGGCTGTCGGGCGGGGACGTCGTGCCGAGCCGTACGCTGATCTGGTGCGTGGGCGTCCGTCCCGACCCCCTGATCGAATCCCTTGGTCTGCCGACAAGGCGGGGAAGGCTGGTGGTAGACGAGTACCTCACCGTGCCGGGCCACCCGGACATCTACGCCTGCGGTGACGCCGCCGCGGTCCCGGATCTCACCCGGCCAGGCGAGCTCACCGCCATGACCGCCCAGCATGCCCAGCGTCAGGGCGAGCGCGCCGCACACAACATCGCCGCCTCCTACGGCCATGGCCCGCGCAGGCCGTACAGACACCGTGACCTCGGTCGCGCCGTCGACCTCGGCGGCGCACAGGCGGCGGCCAACGTCAGCGGAACGGCACTGACCGGGATTACGGCGAAGGCCATCACACGGGCTTATCACCTGCTGGCCATTCCGGACAACCGGCTGCGCATCTGGAGTGACTGGACGCTCGACGCGTTGCTGTCCCGCCAGATCGTGCAACTCGGCCTGGTGCCGGCCTCACGTGCACGGCTGGCAGCCACCGCCGAACAACCCCCATCTGCCCGCCCCACCCCCTAGCCCGCCGGCCCAGCACCGCAGGTCAGTGGTTCCCGCCTCGCCGAAATCAGCGGCAACAATTCGGTCGATGAGCTGGGCGCGACCCGGGTAACATAGCGCCCAACAGCGACGATGGAGCCAAGTAGCACCTCGATCACCGGAGAGAGCCGCCGGCAGCTGCGAAGGCGGACTCCGTCCGGGGCGTGAAGACCCTCCTGAGCTGCGGGGAAGAACGGCCCTCGCGCCTAGTAGAGGTGGCTTCGCATTCGGGCTCGAACGGTTCATGGCACGCCTACTCGACGTGCCGAACGTACGCCAGGTCACGCTGTTTCCCCGCGACCTGCACCGGCTCGCTCCGTGAAACGATGCCGGTGAAGCCCCCGCAGATCATTGCGTTGAAGACCCGCAGGCGCAGCGACGACTGGGCGCCGTCCTAACACGGTGCGCCGTGTCCTGCCCGACCGGAGGAGGGCCGGCCGCCGTACTCCCGCCGTCGCGCATGACGGGCGGTGAGGAGACCGCACCGTGGCGCCGTGGCCGAGGGGGGCAGCCGCTGCCGCAATGTGGGGGACGGTTGGGCAGGGCGGCTATCCGACGAGTGTCTGGGTGCCGAGAACGGCGAGGAGCGCAAGGCGTTCGTCGTCCTGGGTGCCGG
>JAOPYI010000014.1 GCA_025964675.1 Sphaerisporangium sp.
AGGGTGAGGGGGCGAGATTTGTAAGATCTCACGTGGGGCCTCCAGGTTCGATGGATGCGATCCCGTGCCGGGCCGGGTGCTGCAACACCCGGTCCGGCGTGTGGCCCCTCCCGCCCGTACGGTCGATCTCGCGCGGGAGGGGTGCGCCTACGACCGTACGAACACCGCGACCGTACGGGCCGGGACGGTGAGGGTTCCGGTGGAGGAGTCGAAGGCGGACTGCTTGACGACCGGGTCGCCCGAGGCCGCCTGGATGGGGTGGAGGGTGACCTGGGCCCCCTTCAGCGCGGCCACGGTCTGCGGCTGCGCCTCCGGGGTCGCGTTGAAGACGACGGTGATCGACTTCCAGCGCGGGTCGACGCCGGAGCAGTCCAGATGCATGGTCAGGACGCCCGGGGTCTCCGTGGTGCCGCTCGAGGGGAAGGACAGCCGCTTCCGCACCTCGGCCAGGGAGCCGAGCGAGAAGGCGGGGGAGGAGGAGCGGATCTTCAGCAGGTCGCCGGCGCGCGCCCTGGCCTCGCCGATCGCCGCGCAGTCGGGCCTGAGCGCCGGGTCGGCCAGCAGCGGCTTGGCGTACGGCCACTTGGACTCGTTGTCGGCCTTCGGCGGCAGCCCGGCACCGAAGCCGTTGCCCGCCGAGCAGTCCCACAGCAGCCTGTTGAACCAGTCACCGGAGTCGAAGGAGTTGCGGTCGAGTGACTTCGACCGCAACCGCTCGGTTCCGGCGTTGAGGAACGCCGTGCCCTGCGACAGCATGACCGAGGCCAGCGAGAGCGACTGCATGCGCACCCGGTCGGCCATGGGCGTCGCCTGCGGCAGCTTGTAGGCCAGCGCGTCGAACAGCGTCTCGTTGTCGTGGGCGTCGACGTAGTTCACGGCCTCGCCGGGAGCGGCGGTGTATCCGGCGGGAGAGCCGTTGTAGTCGACCTCCGAGCCCTTGACCTCCTTGCCGGTCGAGGCGGTGAAGGTGTAGTCGCGCAGGTTGCCGGTCAGCCCCACCTTGATCAGGTCCTGGTAGTGCAGGAGCCGGGCCTTCTGCTGGTCGGCCGTGCCGTTGGCCGGGGAGCCGTTCGGCGAGCCCGCGAGGCCGGAGCCGAAGCCCTGCACCCGGGGGTCGGCGTCGAAGGGGCCGCCGCCGCGCACCGCGTCGCGAAGGCGGTCGTTGAACGTGCCGACGCCGGTGCCGGCCATGTTGGCCTGCGTGGCCTGGACGAAGCGGGCGTTGTCCGCCACCTCGCCGAAGTTCCAGCCCTCTCCGTACAGGATGATCGACTTGCCGTCGACGCCGTCGCGGGCGACCGTGAGCTTGTCGAGCGCGGCCCGCACCGCGAGGATGTTCGCCTTCGGGTGGTGGCCCATCAGATCGAAGCGGAACCCGTCGACCTTGTACTCCTTGGCCCAGGTCACGATGGAGTCCACGACGAGCTTGCCCATCATGGCGTGCTCGGGCGCGGTGTTGGCGCAGCAGGTCGAGGTCGCCACCGTGCCGTCGTCCAGCAGCCGGTGGTAGTAGCCCGGCACGATCCTGTCCAGCACCGACTTGGGATCCTGCCCGGCGGCGAAGGTGTGGTTGTAGACGACGTCCATCACCACCCGCAGCCCGGCGCCGTTCAGCCCGGCCACCATCGACCGGAACTCCCCGATGCGGCGTGACCCGTCCGGGTCGGTGGAGTACGACCCCTCCGGCACGGTGTAGTGCACCGGGTCGTATCCCCAGTTGAAGGAGTCCTTCGCGGCCGTCTTGGCCACGCAGTCCTGCTGCTGCTCGGAGTCGGCCGGCATCGAGGCCAGGTCGCACGACGGCTCGGTACGGTCGGCCTTCCTCTCAGGGACGCTCCCGATGTCGAAGGCGGGCAGCAGGTGCACGTGGGTCAGGCCGTCGGCGGCGAGCGTCCGCAGCTCCTTCATCCCGGCTGAGTTTCCGGTGAAGGCCGCGTAGGTGCCCCGATTCGCGGCCGGGACCGTCGCGTCGGAGGCGGAGAAGTCGCGCACGTGCAGCTCGTAGATCGAGGCCTTGTCCGAGCCCACGGGCTTCGGCTTGCGCAGCGAGGTCCACCCGCTGGGCCGCAGCGAGCGGTCGGACAGCTCCACCAACTCGCTGCGGACCGAGTCGGCCGCCAGCGACTGGCTGTACGGGTCGGTCACCTCGTTGGTCACCACCTTGCCGGCGGCCGGGGCGTACACCGTGACCAGGAACGTGTAGTAACGACCCTTCCAGGTGGGCATGCCGTGTACCGACCAGACGCCGGTGGCGTCGTCGCGCCGCATCTCGTGAACGGTACGGGCGGCCCCGGACGAATCGCCGTAGAGCGCCAGCCGCACATTCCGCGCGGTCGGCGCCCACACCGAGAGCGTGGGCGACGCCGACGCCGACGACAGCTCCGACGACGCCGAGGACGACGGCCAGACCGGGCCAAGCCCGGCGCCCGACGCCTTGGCGTACAGGTCGTCGAGCACGCCGGGGATCTGCACGCCGGTCGCGGTGAGCAGCGCGCCGGAGGCGTCCCGCTCCACGGCGACCACCTGGCCGCGCAGGGCCTTCCTGACCAGGTCGGTGTCACGCGGGTCCACCGTGAGCGCGGCGTAGGAGGCCAGGTGCGGCCACTTCGCCTTCTGCGCGTCGGTCAGCCCCGCGGCGGCGACCAGGCGGACGAGCCGGATGTCGCCGGTCAGGTCCCCCTTGGCGTACGCGATGTCGCCCTTCTCCGAGAAGGCCAGCGAGTAGCGCAGCGAGGCCGACGGCGTGACCTTCCACGCGACGGTGTCCCGGTCGATCCAGTGGGCGGCGGCCTTGGACAGGTCGGCGTCGGCGCCCCGGGCCGGAGGCTGCGGCAGCAGGTACCCCTCGGTGGCCGCCAGCCGCCAGGCCTCGTTACCGGTGATGGTCAGGTCGAGCGACTGGTTGTCCGGAAGGTCCTTCTCGTCGCCCTTGTGGATGATGTAACTCAGGCTCGTCGCCCCCTCGGCCAGCGGCACCCGGTAGTACGCCCCGAAGCCGTCGGTCCCGGCCGGCTGGACGGGCGTGGCCCACTCGGTGGGGCTCGCCGCGCCGCTCCACACGTGCAACCCCCAGCCGTCGTAGTTCCCGTCCGCGCGGCGGTAATGCAGGATCGCGACGTTCTCCGTTGCGGCCCGGGTGCGGTAGAGCCTCGTGTCACCGGACCTGACGTACGCCTCCGGCTGCGTGGCCGGGGTGAACGACTGGTCGGGACCGGGGTCCTTGGTGTCGCCCTTGTGGATGATGTAGTTCAGCGGCACGGACGGGTCCTTGACCGGCACCTTCCAGAAGACGCCGTAGGAGTCGGCGCCGTCGGGCGGGCGCGGAGTCGCCCAATCGGTGCCGGCGCCGTCGGCGAGCCCGTCGCCCCACAGGTGCAGACCCCACCCGTCGTAGTCCTTGCCTGGCCTGCTGTAGTGAACCGTCGCGTAGCCCTGCGCCGCCGCCCGGGAGGCGTACGTCTCGGGCCTGCCCTCGGCCAGCCACACCTCACCGTTCCTCGCCGGGTTGACCGTGCGGTCGCCGCCGTCCTTCTCGTCGCCCTTGTGGGCGATGATCCCGACGCTCGCCGCGCCCGGCTTGAGCTTGATCCAGGCGAAACGGCCGAAGGCGTCCTCGCCCGTCAGAGGCAGGGGGCTGCCCCACTCGGTGGGCTGCTCGACGTCTCCCCACACGTGCAGGCCCCAGCCGTCGTAGCCGGAGCGCTGGTAGTGCACGATGAGCCAGTCGCGCTTGACCGCGCCCGGGTCCGCGGGTACGGGGGCCGCGCCGACCGTGGCCGTCCCGGTGGCGGAGGCGAACGTGCCGGCGGAGTCCTTCACGACCGCCTTGTAGGTGACCTTCGTACCGGCCACGAGGCCGCTCAGGTCGTGGAAGACCCGGAACGTACGGCTCGCGCCGGTCACCGTGGGGGCGTCATCGGTGCCCAGCACCTTCCAGGGCCCGTCACCGGCCTTGGCCGCGAAGGTGACCTGATCGAACCCCGTGCCCGGCACGGTCGCCGTGACCGGGATCCGCGCGTCGCCGGCCGTGCCCCTGACCTCGGCGCCGGGGAGCGCGATCGACACGGCCGGCGCGGCGGCGGGGGCGGGCAGCTTGGCGGAGGCACGGTAGACGACCGCCGACAGCGGAGGGACGGTCACCGGCAGCGTGCGGTCGGCCCCAGACGTCGCCGTGGCGGCGGCCTCACCGTAGACCTTGGTGAAGGCCATCCCCGCGGAGTAGGTCGGGACGGCGGCGGTGGCGGCGGTCTTGGCGTTGTTGACCGCGACGACGTACTCCACCTGCTCCTTGGCGCCGATCCGGCTGAACGCGTACAGGCCGTTCTCGGCGAGGCGCTCCACCTGGGCGCCGTCCGCCAGCGCCGGATGCGTGTCCCGCAGCTTCGCCAGCGCCGCGATGCCCCGGTAGAGCGGGTGGGCGGGGACGAAGTTGTCCTGCGCGTGCGTCGCCGTCGTCCCGATAAGGTCGTCGGTCAGGTAGCTCTGCGTCTTGGACGCGAACATCGTCTGGCGCGCGTCCTTGTCGCCGCCCTTGCCGGTGAACCCCTGCTCGTCGCCGTAGTAGACCACCGGCTGCCCTCGGGTGAGGTACATCAGCTCGTGGGCGAGCAGGTCCCGCCTGAGCAGCTCGTCGTCCGGCGCGCCGGGGGCGTCCTGGGCGATGAAGCGGCCGATCCTGCCCATGTCGTGGTTTCCGAGGAACGTCGGCAGCGAGGCCGCGTTGGTCCCGGCATCTGTGTGATAGTCGTCCCCGGCGTAGAGCTGGGCCAGGCGCGCCGCTCCTGCCGTGCCGCCGCTGAACGACCGCGCGGCCTCCTGGAAGGGGAAGTCCAGCGTGGCGTCCATGCCGCCCTGCGTGGAGTAACGGCTGGTCACGGCCGGGTCGCTCGAGTACACCTCGCCGAACATGAAGAACCGCTTGTCGCCCAGCTGTGCCGCGTAGCCGTGCAGGGCCGGGGAGAACCGCTGCCAGAACTCCATGTTGACGTGCTTGGCCGTGTCGATCCTGAAGCCGTCGATACCGGTCTCGCGGACCCACGTCTTGTAGATGTCGGTCATGCCCTTGACGACCTCGGGACGCTCGGTCCACAGGTCGTCCAGGCCGGAGAAGTCGCCGTACTGGTCGGTCTCGCCGCCGCTGAAGGTCGAGTCGCCCCGGTTGTGGTACATCAGCGGGTCGTTCAGCCAGGCCGGGGTCTTGACGCCCTTCGCCGCGACCGGCGTGTACGGGAACGAGCCGGTGTCGACCTTGGGGAAGGTGTCCTTGCTCGCGTAGTCGCGGTCGTCGAAGGGCCTGCCGTCCACGTCGACGTACGGATAGGCGGCCTTGGACCGGTAGGAGTAGACCTTCTCCTTGTAGTCGACGACGTCGGCGGTGTGGTTGGTGATGATGTCGAAGAACACCTTCATCCCGCGCTTGTGGGCCTCGCGGACGAGTTGCTTCATCTGCGCGTTGGTGCCCAGGTGCGGGTCTATCGAGGTGAAGTCCGTTATCCAGTAGCCGTGGTACCCCGCTGAGGCGTCGGCCCCTGTGCCCTGGACCGGGCGGTTCTTGAAGGCGGGCGTGAGCCAGAGCGCCGTACTGCCCAGGTTCTTGATGTAGTCGAGCTTGCCGAGCAGCCCCGCCAGGTCACCACCTTGGTAGAAGCCCTTGTCGGTGGGGTCGAAGCCGGTGCTGAGCCGGTCGCCTGAGAGCCCGCCCCTGTCGTTGCCGGTGTCGCCGTTGGCGAACCTGTCGGTCATCGCGAAGTAGAAGCGCTCTCGCGACAGGGCGGTGCGCGCGGCGTCCAGCGCCAGGTTCTTGTCCGAGGGGTCCGCCTTACTGCTCAGCGCGGAGACCAGCGGTCTCACATCCGGGGAGCCGGGCGCGGCCAGGGACGCGGTCACCCTCCCGGAGGTCGGGGCGGAGGCGGAGGCGGGGGATACGGCGGCGAGCGGCGACGCGGACAGGACCGCCGCCAGGACCGCCGCCACCAAGGGGCTGGTCCTGCGGGCGGAAGGCCTTCTCGCGGGCCGCGTGGGGAGTGGCCAGACCACGGGGGGCCTCCACGGGTCGTATTTCATGGGTGTTGCCCGGAAGTTACTCAGAAGACACGATCTATGCAATGCCTTACTGAAATTTCCTGAAAATAACCAATCGGCATGGCTTCGGTGGGGAAGGTGCCTGGTGTGAACTCGCCGCCCCGGCCTCTGGCCTGGGCCCTCCTCCTCGGCCCGCCCGCCGCAATCATCGACCGCACCCGCGACGCCATCAGAAAGGCCATGGGCGGACACGCCTGAAACGGCCCCCCGCGGGTCGCTGCCCGCACGCCCGGGATCGGGGCGGTTTCTCACGCCGGTCGTCGCCCCACAGCTGGTCGCGACAACAGGTCGAGCTCCACCGCCCGGCGGACCGCTGCCCGACGGTTGTTCACGCCGAGCTTGGCGTAGATGTTCTTGGTGTGAGTCCGTACGGTGTTCAGGGACACTATGAGCCGGCGAGCGATGTCCGGGCCGTTCAGGTCGGTTCCGAGCAGCCGAAGCACGTGCAGCTCGCGTTCGCTCAGTGGCTCGATCAAGCCCTGCTGGACGGGCGTGCTGTCCTCGGTCTTGTCAAGGGCTGCCAGGAGTCGGCGGACATAGCTCGGGGCGATCCCCTGTGTCGCGACCGCTCTCAGCAGGGAGGCCATAGGCGGACCCTCATCCACGAAGATTCGAACGTAGCCCTCCGGCTCAGACAGCGTCAGCGCGCGTCGCAGCGATGCGAGCGCAGCAGGGACGTCGCCTCGCGTCTGGTGGGCAAGCGCCTGCAGCACCAGGATCTCGATGAGGCTTCCCGTCCTCGCCCCCTCTTCCGCCGCTGGCAGGAGGCGCTCCAAGAGTCGGGTCGCCTCGTGAATCGAGCGCTCTGCACGCTCTGCCGTGTACCGGGCCAAGAGCACTCTGGCGAAGGTGATGTGCTCGAACTCGCGAAGGTAGCTGAGGTCGTCATCAACGGATAGACCCCGCTCACGCGCCCATCCGAGCGCCTCACCCAACCCGCCTTGCGCGACGTACACCCGTGCCCTCATCGCCGGGACCGGCCGCACGTTGGGGAAGAAGTCACTCATGTACAGGCGCTCCGCCTCGTTCAGCAGGTTGAGCGCGCCGCCCAGATCTCCTTCAGCCTCCCGTATCCGCGCCATCGCGACCCGCCAGCGATACCGGTTCTGCGGCAACCCGGTGTGCTCGCCCAACTCCTGGCTCCGCAGCAAATGCCGCGTGGCGGCAGACAAGTCGTCGCGCTCGCGGTGGAGCTCGCTCATCCCCACGTACATGTCCGCCGTTCCCGGCAGAACCGACCCGCCTTGCTCGGGTGCACGCTGCAATGCCTGCTCATAGGTGCGCATTGCCTCGCCGAGACGACCTTGCGCAAGCCGTATGTCCGCCAGCGCGATCGCGCACCCGAGGGTGTCGGCGACGTGCCCGGCCCGGTGCAGCCCCGCCATGCATTCGGCATACGCCCGGTGTGCTGCCTCGAGGTCCCCGCTCGCCCAGAACGCCAGCCCCAATAACCCCGCTGCCGCTGCACGGCAGAGGTGGTCCTCCTCAGGCGAAAGATCGAGCGCCCGCCGGGCGTGCCTCGCGGCGCCGAGCCCATCGCCCCGAGCCAGGGCCTGCGCGGCTCGGTACAGCTCGATCGTCGCCGGGAGGCGGAGAAATTCCTCGTCGTCGACGACGACCATCTCCGCCGATGGGGCTTGGGATTCCTTGCCGATACCTGGCGTTGTGTCCAGCCACCGCTCGGCGTCCAGCAGCCGGCCCTCAACGCCCTCCAGTTCGCCGCCGGCCAGCAACGCCCCGGCAAACCCAACGCTGAGCACGGGCCTGACGCGGACCAACTCGTCGGGAAGCATCTTGAGCCAGCCACGCACCGCGGCCTCCTGCCTGCTCCTGCGCATGGCCGGAATCGCCAGCTCGACCAGGTCCGCCGCTCTCTCGAGGTCCTCGGCGGCCAGCGCGTGGCGGATCGCCTCGGACGGCTCGCCGTTCTGCTCGTACCACACGCTCGCCCGCCGGTGCAGGTCAGGAACGTCGTCGGGCCGCTCGTCCAGCAGGTGCGCCTGCAGAACGTCCGCGAAGAGCTGGTGATAGCGATACCACCGGCGGCGGTCATCAAGCGGGACCAGGAACAGGTTCCCTCGCTCTAACGCCGCCAGCTTGGCCTTGCCGCCGTCCTCGCCCGTGACGGCATCGCACAGTGAGCCGCTCAGCCGGTCGAGGACGGAGGTCTGCAGCAGGAAGTGCTGGACATGTTCGGGCTGGCGCTGCAAGACCTCCTCGGCCAGGTAGTCGACGATGTACCGGTCATCCCCGGCGAACCCGGCGATGAACGCGGCGACGTCGTCTCGCCCCTGCATTGAGAGCGCCGCCAGCTGGAGCGCGGCGATCCACCCTTCGGTGCGCCCCTCCAGCGCTGCGACATCCTGTGCCGTCAGCACCAGTCCCATCACCCCGTTGAGGTACGCCGCGGCCTCGTCGGGCGTGAAGCGCAGATCGGCGGCCCGGAGCTCGACGAGCTCGCCACGCCCTCGCAACCGCGCCAGCGGAAACGCCGGGTCGGCGCGGCCGGCGATCACCAGGTGTATCTGTGGGGGCAGGTGCTCCAGAAGGAAGGCCATCCCGTCCTGCACGTCGCGATCGTCGATGACGTGGTAGTCGTCGAGCACCAGCACGGCCTCGTTCGAGATGGCGTGGAGGTCGTTGAGCAGAGTGGCGAGGACCGCTTCGATCGGCGCCTGGGGTGACTGCAGGAGCGAGAGCGCACTCGCACCGACCCCGGGCGCCGCCGTCTTCAGCGCGGCGACAAGGTAGGGCCAGAACATCACGGGATCGTTGTCGCGCTGGTCGAGCGAGAGCCACGCCGCGGACCGTCCACCGGCAGGTACGGCTGCCAGCCACTCCGCCAGCAGCGTCGTCTTGCCGAACCCGGCCGGAGCCGACACGAGCGTCAACGCCGACTCCGCCCCACGGCTCAGGCGCTCGCTCAATCTCGGACGCGTTACCAGACCGCGTCGCCGCCTGGGGATGTGGAGCTTGGTCTCGAGCAGTGGGCTTGCCATGACCACCTCCCCTCAGGGATCAGTTCTCACGTGCCGTCCACCGGAACTCGTTGCCAGCGACAACGGTTGGCTCGCGAAACTCGTGCCGGCGGGTTGCTCGAGATCAACTGGTCACACGTGGCTCCACCGTACGCAGCTCCGCGACAGCGTATTTAGGGGGTTCGTCGCGGCCATATGCACCTGTTGTTCGATGTGAAGTTGTTGCGGACCGATCATTTGTGTGTCGCGTAATCCGTGTGTCAGTTTCACACGTTCCAAGCCGCGCTCATAGAGGTTGGAGCTCATAACGCCGAACGGCATGCCGACTCCGTGATCACGATCACGGTGCGTCGAGCACCAGCCTGCGCGGTACGCGGTTCGTGCTCCTTCGGCGTAAGAGGTAACGCGTTCAACCAAAGGGACGTTTGACTTCCGCCGGTGGCCGCAGCCGTTAACGGGGCGTCGGGCGGGCGTCGGGAGGGATACGGACGGAGATCTCCCCGCCCAGCCGCGCCCCCGAGGAGAGCTCCAGGTCGTCGCCGCTCCAGAAGCGGCCGGGGTCGTACCAGTTCGGGTTGCGCCCCGCGGGGAGCAGGCCCATGTCCTGGTACGTCGCGGCCACCACCTCCGCGCAGTAGGCGGTCTCCAGGGCGGCGTTCCCGGCCCCCCACCCCTGACCGGCACTCCGCACTTGGTCCGTGTCCCGTCTGCCGGCGCCACGCCCTCTGATGGCGGGCACCCTGCCGCGCAGCCAGCGGCCGGCGAGCCGGGCGGTGGACGGGAACGGCGTGCCGTCCAAGCGCGCGACGGTGCGCAGCAGCGCGTCCTCCATCTCGCGGGTGACCGGCTGGTCGAGCTGCCGCAGCCACGCGCGCTGCCCGTACTTCGTCGCCCATACCACGACCGCGTCACGCAGGTCGTGGAGCTGGACCCCGCGCTGGTGGGTGCCCGACCAGAGATCGGGCAGGGACCGGCCGAGCTCGGCATGCCACATCAGCGGGGGCATGTCCTCGACGACGACGGACATGCCGACGTGGTTGACCGGGCTGTTCGTCATCGTCTGGATGGCGCGGTCGGGCACCGTGCGCCCGCGGAACAGCCAGACGTCACCGGTGCGAGTCAGGTCGAGGGCCTCATCGAGGCTGATGCTTGCGCCAGGCATCCCGATAGCCTATGGACATGCGCTGGTGGAAGATACTCGGACTGGCAGGCTTCGCGGGCGTCGCCGCCACGGGCGTGGTGATCGCCCGGGCGGAGCGGCGCCGCCGCGCGTACACCCCGGAGGAGATCCGCTCACGGTTGCGCGACCGCCTCGCCGAGGCGTCCGCCACCGTCCCGCCGACCAATGCCTCCCCGCTCTCCACCGGTGGTTCGCTCTCCGCCGCGCCGCCGCCGTCCCCGGCCGACGCCAGGCGCCGGATTCCGAGCCTGCTCCGGGCCCTCCTCCGTAACCGCGAGAGGCGCGCCAAGGGCATGCCTTTGCGTAAAAGGTAGTTACAAGCGGGCGACCTGCGGCCAGTTGGCACTCAATTGAGAAACGGAGGGCATGTCGCAATCTATCCAGAACGCCGACGCTGACTTACGATTGCGGGACATCTGGGGCCGAGTCGACGTGGGGCGGCGAGGGATGTGCCTGCTGGGGCACACGCGGGCAACCTGCCCGCCGAGTTGACGAGCTTTGTCGGGCGGCAGCGCGAGGCCGCCGAAGTCGTACGGGTGCTGGAGGAGTCGCGCCTGGTCACGCTCACGGGCGTGGGCGGGGTCGGCAAGACGCGCCTGGCCCTGCGGGTCGCGCGCCGGCTCAGGTCCCGCTTCCCCGACGGCGTGTGGTTCGTGGAGCTGTCGTCACTGCGGGAGCCGGCGTCGCTCGCTCATGCCGTCAGCTCGGCGCTGCGGGTCGCCCAGCAGGTCGGGCCCTCGCAGATGGCGGTCCTCGTGGAGTTCCTCGCGGAACGGCACTCGCTGATCGTGCTGGACACCTGCGAGCACCTGGTGGACGGGTGCGCCGCGATGGTGGACACGCTGTTGAGGGCCGCGCCCCACTTGCGCATCGTGGTGACCAGCCGAAGCGTCCTCGGGTTGCCCGGAGAGTCGTGCTTCCAGGTCGAGCCGCTGCCCGTGGAAGGCCGTCCACGCCCGGCCGCGGAGCGCGTACCAGGAGATGGCCGTGCGGCCGCGCGGCCGGCGAGCATGGGTCCGGTGCCGGAGGGCGCGGTGGCGCTGTTCGCCGACCGGGCGGCCTCGCTCGCTCCCGGGTTCGTCCTTACGCCCGAGGTGGCGCTGCTCTGCCAGCGGCTCGACGGCATCCCGCTGGCGATCGAGCTGGCCGTGGTACGGCTGCGCACGCTGACCGTCGAGGAGATCCTGCGCCGCATCGACGAGCGCTTCGATCTGCTGGAACGTGACAGCCGTACCGGCCTGCCGCGCCACCAGACGCTGCGCACGGCGATCGGCTGGAGCCACGAGCTGTGCGAGCCGCTGGAGCGCCTGCTCTGGGCACGGTTGTCGGTCTTCGCCGTGGACTTCGACCTCGAGGCGGCGCAGGCGATATGCGCCGACCCCGACACCGGTACGGGCCTGCACCGCGAGTACGTCGAGGACCTTCTGATCGCCCTGGTGGAGAAGTCCGTCGTGCTGCGCGTCGACACCGGCACGGCGATCCGCTTTCGCATGCTGAACACCGTGAAGGAGTACGGCGCGGAGTGGCTGCGCGCGCTCGGCGAGCACGGGCACGCGCGGCGCCGCCACCGTGACTACTACCTGGGCCTGGCCCGGCGGTTCGACCACGAGTGGTTCGGCCCCGACCAGGTCGCGTGGTATGTGCGCATGAACCGCGAGCTTCCCAACCTGCGGTCCGCGCTCGACTTCTGCCTCGCCGACCCCGCCGAGCAGGCCGTGGGCCTGGACCTCGCCGGAAGGCTCGCCTACTTCTGGATGGCGTGCGGCTTCGTCGCCGAAGGCCGTCACTACCTCCAGCGGGCACTCTCCTTGGTGCACGTCCCTGGCGCGAGCCTGTCCCGGGCGCTGTGGGCCTGCGCGTGGCTGGCCGACTTCCAAGGAGACCTCGACGAGGCGAACGACCTCGCCACCGAGTGCCTGTCGCAGTCGTTCTCCCAGAGCGACGGGGCCGCCGCCGGCTGGGGGACGGTCTGCTGCGCGAACACCGGTCTCCACTGGGGTTACGTCCCCGAGGCGCTCGCCCTGTACGAGCGCGCGAGGGATACCCACGAGGAGGGCGGCGACCGTGGCGCGGGCCTGGCGTACGCGCTGACGGGGATGGCGTACGCGCTGGCCCGGCTGGGCAGGCCCGAGCAGGCCCTGGCGTGCCTGCGGCAGCAGAGCTCGCTGTGCGGGTCCTGGGGAGACATCTGGGTGCACTCCTTCGGCGAGTGGGTGCGCAGCCTCATCGAGATGGGCCGGGGAGATTTCCTCTCCGCCGACCGGTTCGCCCGCGCCTCGCTGCGCGCCAAGTACCTTCTGCACGACAGCGTCGGCATGGCTATGGGCCTCGCGAGCCTGGCCGGTACGGCCGCGGCTCTCGGCGACATGGAGCGCGCGGCCCGGCTGCTCGGCGTCGGCGACGTCGTCGAGCGTGGCTTCGGCCTGACGCTCGGCCTCCCGCAGGCCGACGGCATCCGGGAGCAGGCCGAATGCCAGGCCAAAGAGGCCCTTGGGGATCGAGCGTTCGAGACGGCGTTCGCCCGGGGCCGCGACCTCGACGTCGACAGCGCCCTCGCGTACGCGCTAGCCGACGACGCCGTCACCTCTCACCCGGAGGACTGAACAGGCTTCTGGATTGTGTTGACATTAATGCCAAAAATGACATTATTCAGCCATGCGAGAGGAAGCCGAGCGGCTGCTGCTGATCCAGGACGACTTCGAGCGCTTCCGCGCCGCCACGCGCCTGCTGGTCGACCTCGACGATCTGATCCTGGAGATCTCGCGCATCAGGAACGAGAGCGCCTCCCGGATGCAGATCAGCTCGGTCATCACGCCGCCCGTCCGCTCCGACGACGCGCTGCCTGACGACGCCCGTGCCGTGCTTGAGTGCATCCGCCGGACCGGTGCCCCGCGCTTCCGGCGCCGCGACATCTTCCGCCGCCTCGCCCGCCGCTTCAAGACCGTCGCGGCGATGGTCCCCGCACTGGACCTGCTGGAGGCTGCCGGCTACATCCGCAAGGCAGAGCCCACCAGCGACCCCACCCAACCGGGCCGCCGCCGCTCCCCGGAGTACGAAATGCGTCTTTAGCGGCCGAAGCCCGTTCCGGGCACGGCCCGCTCAGGTGCCGTCGGCCAGGGGTGATGGGGCGGGCGCCGGAGGCCCCAGCGGCGGGTCCAATGGGGAAGACGGAAGACCCTCGGGCTCCAGGATGGAGGGAGTGTCTGCGGGTGGTTCAAGACGCCTGGGTGCGTGCGTCAGGGCGTCTTCCACGGTCTCATAGCTGTCGAACGCATTACGCAGCCCGGTGATGGTCAACACGCGCAGCAGCGTGCCGTGAACGCCGCTGACCATGAGCGCGTGGCCGGTGATCTGGCTGCCCCTCAGAGCGGCGATCAGCTCGCTCAGGCCGACGGAGTCGCAGAACGTGACGTCGGCGAGATCAAGGACAATGGCGGATACGCCTGGCACATCCCATACTTGTGCGAGCGCGCTCCGCAGGACCGGGGCGGAGTGGTAGTCCAGCTCGCCTTGAACTTGGACGACGATCGTGCTTTCCCGTATGCCGTATGAGACGGTGAGCCCCGGCTGCGGATCAGCTCCAAACTGCATGGTCAGCTCCCTCGGCCTGCGGGTTTCAGGGCAGGCATGGCTCCCTTCCTACCAGTTCCGGAGTACAACTAACGCCGCCCCAGGGTTCACCTGTGGACCCCCCGGCGTAATGATCACCGATACCCCCTGGTGACGCAGTGGCGTTCACCGGCACCAGGGCCGGTGCTCAGGGGCTCGGGTCGCTTCAGCGAGAAGCGGCTTTCAGTCCTTCACGGCGCCCGCGAGGCCGGCGACGAAGTATCGCTGGAGCGCGAGGAAGAGCAGGATCACCGGGACCACGATGATCAGGGATCCTGCCATGATCTCGTTGTACTCGGGCACGTTGCCTGAGGCCAGGTTCTCCAGAGCCAGGGGCAGGGTGTACCGCGCGTCGTCGTTGAGCGAGACCCGCGTAAGCACGTACTCGTTCCAGGTGGGAACGGCGGTCAGCACCCCGACGGTGATCAGCGTGGGGCGGCTCAGCGGGAGGTAGACCCGCCAGAAGATGCGTGCCTCGCCCGCCCCGTCGACGCGGGCGGCGTCGCGCAGCTCCCCGGGTACGGACCTGAAGGCGTTCGTCAGCATGAGGACCGTCAAAGGCGCCATGCCGTTGACGAACGGCAGGACGAGCCCGAGGTGCGTCCCGAGGATGCCGAGCTTGTCCTCGAGGATCACCACGGGCAACAGCACGGTGATCCCGGGGACGAACAGCAGGGCCACGAAGAACCAGAACAGGAAGCGGCGTCCGGGGAAGTCGAGCACGGCGAAGGCGTACGACGCGAGGCTGTAGATCGCGAGCACGCCCAGCACGGTCAGGCCGGTGACCTTGATGCTGTTCAGGAAATAGTCGAGGAAGTGCAGCCTGCTCCATGTCTGAAGGAGCGTGTCCCAGGTCGGGCGAGCCGGGATGAGGTGGCCTCCGGCGAGGATCTCGATGCGGTCCTTGAAGGCTCCCGAGGCCATCCAGAGGAAGGGGTACAGGCTGACGGCCGCGTAGAGGACCAGCGCGAGGTAGGCCACGACCTTGACGCCGCCCGGCCGCCGTGACGCGGCGGGCGCGGTCACCGGTTGCTCCTCAGCATGCGGCCGTTGGCGACGGTGAGCAGGAGGGCGGCGATGAAGATCATCCATCCGAGGGCGCTCGCCAGCCCCAGCGTGGGGGACAGGCCCTTGAAGAAGGCCAGGTGGTACGCCTGGAGGCCTACCACGTCGGTGTGCCCGGCGGGCCCGCCGTCGGTCATGACGAGGAAGATCTGGAAGCCCTGCATGGAGTCGCGCAGCCCCAGCAGGAGGATGGCCGTGGTGATGGGCCGCAGCAGCGGCCACACGATGTGGCGTACGGTTCGCACGCTACCGGCCCCGTCGATCTGCGCCGCCTCCAGGACGTTGGGGTTGATCGACTGAAGTCCGGCCAGATAGAGCAGCATCGCCACCGGCACGGAACCCCAGATCATGATCACTATGAGTGTGGGGAGCGCGGTCGAGGGGTCGGCGAGGAAGCCCTGCGGCCGGGACAGGCTCCCGAGGCCGAGCGAGCGCAGCAGGAAGTTCATGGGTCCGTCGGGTTCCAGCAGGTAGCGCCAGGCGTAGTAGACCGCGATCCCCGAGGTCACGTACGGCAGGAAGAACACCGAGCGCAGCAGGCCGCGCAGCCGTCGCACCGAGTTCAGCAGCACGGCCAGCGGCAGCGCGACGGCGACCGTGCCCACCGGGACGGCGATCATGACGACCAGCGTGTTGAGCGCGGCCCTGTGCAGGTCCGGGGCCAGGGTCGGGTCCTGGTACAGCAGGTCGAGATAGTTGCGAAGGCCCACCCAGTCCCAGCTCGGAGTGAAGCCGTTCCACTTGGCGAAGCTCAGCGAGATGCCGTAGCCGATGGTGTAGAGGCCCATGAGCAGGAACAGCGCCACGGCGGGAGCCACGAACGCGTACCCGGCCAGCCACCGCCGCCACCGCGACCGGCGCCTCGCCGTCATGGGCGCCGCCGACGGCCCTGGGGTCGCCGGGGCCGTCCTGGTGCCACCGGCCGTCGCCGGCGGCGGGTCGGGGGTGCCGATGGTGCGCGCTGCGGCCATCTTCTACGAGGCCAGCTTCCACATGGCCCCGAGTACCGCGTCCAACTGGGCGCCGGTGGCGGCCGGATCGGCCTCCTTCAGGGGCGACAGCTTCACCAGCGGCGGACCGACCTTGGCGTCGTCATACCCCGGCGGCCGGAAGGAGGCGTCCGCGGCGTCGTACGTGCTCTCCGGCGGCCCCGTGAAGTACTTCTGCAGGGCGGCCAGATCGTGACCCAGCAGTCGTTCGGCCTCGGCTCCGAGGTCGGTGGCGGGCAGGTCCAGCGACGACGTGGCGAACACGGCCGCGCCCTTCGCGGAGGTGAGGAAGTCCACCCACTTGACGGCCGCGTCGCGGTTCTGGCTCGTCGAGGTGACCGAGAGGCCGGTCAGCGCGAGCGGGGCCAGACGAAGATCGCTGATCTTCCCTCCGCTGGGAGGCGGTACCGGGAAGCTGAGCACGTTCTCCGGCTTCATGCCGTTCTGCGACAGGAAGGCGAGGGTGAACGTCCCGCCCACGTCGAAGGCCGACTTCCCCTGCGCGAACGCCACGTCGGCCTCGTCGATGCCCAGCGCGGTGACCCCCGGGATCCAGTACGGGGTGAGCTGGCTGTAGAGGGACAGGGTCTTGACTCCCTCGGGCGAGGCGAACCCCTGGGCCGCGCCCTTGCCGAACAGCGCCTGGTAGCGCTCCTTGCCCAGATAGGCGTACGCGAGCTGGGCGTACATCCAGTTGAAGCCCGTCTGGCTCACCTTGAGCCCGAGCGACACGCCGCCTTGCTTCGGATCGGCCTTCGTGGTGGCCCGCAGGTAGCCGATGAACTCCTCCCACGTCTTCGGAGGAGTCGCCGGGTCGAGCCCGGCCGCGGCCATCTTCTGCCGGTTGCCGTAGACGATGCCGAACGTGCCCGCCGTGAAGGGAACGCTGAACAGGTTGCCCACCTTGGCGGTCTTGAGCTCCACGATCTGCCGCTGCCGCTCGGCGGTGACCAGGCCGGCGTTCCGGGTGCTCGGCAGGAACCGGTTGAGGGTGGTGGCGTCGAAGTCGCCGGTCAGGTCCGCGAGGAGGCCGGCCCCGCCGATCCTGAAGTCCTCTCCGCCGGCGTGCACCTCGAGCACGTCGGGCAGGTCCTTGGTCTGCGCCGCGCTCTGGATCTTGGCGGTGAAGGCGTCGTCCGGTGAGATCGCCTCCACCTTGACGGTTACGCCGCTCTGCCGCTTGAACTCATCGGCGGCCCGTTGCAGGGCGGCCACGTGGGTCCGCTTGAAGGTCCACATGCGTAGGGCCTTGCCGTCCGGACCGGACGCCGCGTCGCCACCAGAGCCCGAGCACGCGGCGGTGACGAGGCCCAGGAGCAGGACCGTGACGGCTGCGGTCGCCTGGTAGGCGGATCTCAGTCTTGCCCTTGCCATGGGACCTCTCTCCGGCGCGCGCGAAAGCGTTCGCCCTGCTCCGGCCCGGCGGTGGAACCGCAGGACACGGGCTAGCAAATCGTTAAGACTGACCATGAAACTACGCCTGGGACGATCGATGTCAATGGGTCGTTCGTAACCTGGATGACCCCTCGACGACGCATCAGGACACACCGGAAACGGACGGGCGAACGCTCGGGGCCGGTCGGCTGCACGGGGTCAGGCGGACTGGCGGCGGACGAGGCAGGCGGGGACGACCGTCTCGCTGGGCGGCCCGGTCACCTCGCCGGACAGGCGGTCGAGCAGGAGCCTGCCGCACGCCTGCCCGATCCTCCGCGCCGGGTTCGCCATGGTGGTGAGCTGCGGCGAGACGAGGGTCGCCGCCTCGATGTCGTCGAACCCCATGATGGCGAGGTCGCCTGGCACGTCCAGGCGGCGCTGCCGGGCCGCGTCCAGCGCCCCGATCGCCATGACGTCGTTGGCGCACACCACGGCGCGCGGCGGCCGGGGCAGGCCGAGCAGCCGCAGGGTGCCGTCCATGCCTCCCATGCGGCTGAACTGCGTGTACACGATCAGGTCGGGATCTGGCTTGACGCATCGCTCCGTGAGGGCGCCGAAGTAGCCGCTCACCCGTTCCGCCGCCGGCCCCTCGGCCTCGGGACCGCAGACGAAGCCGATCCTGTCGTAACCGCGGTCCAGCAGGTAGCGGGTGGCCTCCGCGGCTCCGCCCTCGTCGTCGCTGTGCACGAGGTCGACCCCGTCCTGCACCAGCCTGCCGCCGAGGCGGACCACGGGGATGCCCACGTCGATGGCGGGCCGCAGGTCCTCGGCATGTGTGTGGAAGACCGCGAAGGCGATCCCGTCGACCTGCCGTGCGATCATCTGCTCCAGCGCGGACCGCTCCAAATCGCGCTCGCCGTCGGTGTTGCTGATGATCTCGTGGTAGCCGGCCGGGCCGAGCACGTCCTGAAGACCGCGCGCGAGCACGGGGTAGAACGGGTTGGTGATGTCGGGGATGATCAGCCCGATCGTCTGGCTCTTGCTGGTGCGCAGGCCCCTGGCCAGCACGTTCGGCCGGTAGCCGAGCTGCTCGATGGCGTCCAGCACGCGTTGCCGGGTGGCCGCGGAGACGGGCCGCCGTCCGTTGAGCGCGTGCGAGACGGTGGTCGGGCTCACGCCCGCGAGCTCCGCGACCCTGCCTATGCTGGGCCGATGGCCGCGAGAGGGCACCTGTGACCTCCTTCACCGGCCTCCTGGCCTGCCGGCTGTGCGGGGCGATGACCATGCCTGCGGCAGGCGTGCCCCGGGTCCGGCTTCACCTCGACCGGAGTTATGACCGGATCGTACCTCGCGAACCGGGACACGATGATCGAGTGGAACCCGGATGTCGGTCGAAAAGGACATCGCGCCACCTACAGGGATGGCATGCTCAGGGCAGGCTGGGGATGATCATCGTCACTCCCGGCGTGCCCGTGGTGGCCATGGTGGCGAGGGCGGCCGGGGTCTCGCCGAGGCTGATCGTGCGGGTGATGAGCAGTTCAGGCCGCAGAGTCCCTGCGTCGATCATCGCCATCATCGGCGGGTACGCGTGCGCGGCCATGCCGTGGCTTCCGAGGATCTCCAGCTCCAGCCCGATGACCCGGTCCATCGGCACGGCGGGGTGCCCGGCGACCCGGGGGAGCAGGCCGACCTGCACGTGCCGTCCGCGCCGCCGCAGGCTCTCGACGGCGGCGGCGCAGGTCGAGACGCTGCCGAGCGCGTCGACGGTGAGATGGGCGCCCCCACCGGTGAGCTCGCGCACACGCTCGGCCCCGGCCGCGTCCGCCGCATCCCCCGCGAGTACGGTGCGCGTGGCTCCGAAGCGGGTCGCCAGTTCGAGCGCGGCGGGGGAGACGTCGACGGCGACCACCTGGGCTCCGCAGGCGGCGGCTACCATCACCGCCGACAGGCCGACACCGCCGCACCCGTAGACCGCGACCCACTCGCCTGCCGCGACGCGCCCCTGGGCGACGACCGCGCGGAAGGCGGTCGCGAAGCGGCAGCCGAGGCTCGCGGCGGTCGGGTACGGCATGGCGTCGGGCAGCCGTACGAGGTTCACGTCGGCGTTCTCGATCGCGACGTACTCGGCGAAGGATCCACCGTGCGTGAATCCGGGCTGGGTCTGGTTCTCGCAGACCTGCTGGTCGCCCGCCGCGCATGCCGGGCACCGCCCGCACGCGCAGACGAAGGGCGTCGTGACGCGGTCGCCGGATCGCCACCGGGTCACGTCATCGCCGACCGCCTCGATGACCCCGGCCAGCTCATGCCCCGGTACATGCGGAAATTTCGTGATATCGGGGTCGTGGCCCATCCAGCCGTGCCAGTCGCTTCGGCACAGACCGGACGCCTCCACCCGGATCACGGCACCACCAGGCGGTGGCTCGGGGTCGGCCATCTGGCGAACCTCAGGTCGCATGCCGAACCCGTCGTACTGGACCGCGCGCACCGGCCGGCTCCCTTCTCCGTACACCGAACTCCCGACCAGACGATTGTCTCCTCCCCGGACACCTCACAGGCCGTCACCTATGGGCGGTACCTTCGCGTTCGGTCCTAGCGTGGTCACGCTCCGTGCCAGCAGATGATCAAGCCCCGCTTACCCGCCGCCGCGCCGGGGGAGAGGACGGACGGGCGGGCCGGGCACCGGGCCCGGGTTGAGAGGGAGCCGCGATGGCGATCAGGTCGTCCGAGACGGCCGGTGGACGGGGCGTCGCCCTGCCGGGCATCGTGCTCGGCGTGGGCCTCGGCGGGTTCGTCGACGGGATCCTGCTGCACCAGGTGCTCCAGTGGCATCACATGCTGAGCAGTACGGACAGTGACCACATCGGCGTGAGGTACTACTCCCCCCACACCGTCACCGGGCTGGAGATGAACACGATGTGGGACGGCTTCTTCCACGTGTTCACGTGGCTGTCGGTGCTGCTCGGGCTGGGCCTGCTGTACTCCCGGGTCACCCACTCGCGCGGGAGGATCTGGAGGTCCCGTGTCCTGTGGGGATGGGGTCTCGTCGGGTGGGGGCTGTTCAACCTCGTCGAGGGGATCGTCGACCACCACATCCTGGCGATCCACCACGTGCGCACCGGGCCGTACCAGACATGGTGGGACATCGGGTTCCTCGTACTGGGTGCCCTGCTGGTCGCGGGAGGGTGGCTGCTGCAGCGCGGCGGCACGGTCCTCGACGTGTGCCGGGACACCGCCTACTCCACGGGGGCGGCGTGATCATACCGGGGCACGAGACGCACAGCCATGACGGCGGGGCCGGCGCATTCCTGCTGGTGGCCGCCGCCGTCCTGCTCGCGTGCGGCTACGCCGTGCCGGCGGCGCGACGGCGCGGCGAGGCGAGAGGCTGGAGCCACTGGCGGACGGCGAGCTTCGTCACGGGCGCGGCGCTCCTGGCGGCGGCGGCGCTGCCCCCGATCGCCTCCTTCGCCGCGCACGACTTCCGCGGGCACATGCTCCAGCATCTCCTCCTTGGCATGCTGGGGCCGCTGGGCCTTGTCCTCGGAGCTCCGGTGACGCTGGTGCTGCGGTCCTCCTCCCCGCGGCACCGGCGGCCCCTCGCCGCGGTGCTGAAAAGTCGCCCCCTCCACTTCATCGCCAACCCGTGGGTCGCGCTGACGCTCGCCGTGGGCGGCCTCGTGGCTCTGTACCTCACCCCGCTGTATCGGCTGACGGCCGCCCACCCGCTCCTCCACCAGATCGTCCACGCGCACTTCCTGCTCGCCGGCTACCTGTTCGCCTGGGTCGTCGCGGGGCCCGACCCCGCGCCGCGCCGACCCTCGGTGCCGAGTCGGCTTCTTGTGCTCGGCGTGGCGGTCGCGGTGCACGCAACCCTGTCCCAGCTCATGTACGCCGGGCTCCTCGTCGACATCCCGGTGCCCCTCGCGCAGCTCCAGGGCGGCGCCGAGATCATGTACTACGGCGGGGACGTCGCCGAGCTGCTGCTGGCCCTGACGATGGTCGGCACCTGGCGCCCGGCCCGGCGTGGATCCGTCACCTCGACGCGGGCCGATCCGTCGGCCGGCCTGCCCGTCGGCGCCGGCTCGAACACGCACCACTCCACGCGCGTTTGATCGTCACGCCATTGGTGCCCCGGCCTGGACACGGGCGGCATCGTCGCGGCTGGCCTTGATCTAGTCGACTGACCTCGGATGGACGCCACGGGAAGTCGCGCGGGCGGTAACGTGCGGGTATGACCGGCATATCCCCGCAGACACGGCAGTGGCGGGTCCGCCGCGGGTTCACCGTCCTCAAGGGGGCCGGGGTGCTCGCGTTCGTCGTCCTCGGCGTCGTCGCCGCCGACGACCTGCGGGGTGTGTTCCTCTGCGCGGGCGCCGCCGTGCTGCTCGCGGCTTTCGCCCTCCGTGACGTGCTCGCCCCGGTACGGCTCGCCGCCGACGACCAGGGGCTCACGGTGGTGACCGGGCTCTCGCGCCGTGAGCGGGTGCTCTGGCCCGAGGTCGCGCATATCCGGGTCGGGTGGAACGCCCGGTACGGCCTGCGTTGGGAACTGCTGGAGATCGAGACCTCCGAGACCCTCCACCTGTTCTCGTCGCACGAGCTCGGGGGGTCCTGCACGGAGGCGGCGGAGGAGCTGTTCCGGATCAGACCGGCCTGAACGCCCGTACTCCCGCGACGCCCGGGATCTCCGCGGGGGCTCCGCGGCGGCGGGAGAGCGCTCTAACGCGCTCTTGACGCGCGGCTCTCACAGGGACAGGATCTGCGCAGTGCGGCTGTGGGGGCGCGCCGCCCTGATCCTCGCCGTGCCTCGAGAAACGGACGCTTCATGACCAGACCTCCTGTCCGATCCGCTCGCCGCGGCGCGTTGGCATTGCTGGCGGGGCTGTCACTCCTGGCGGGAGGCGTCACCGGGGTCCCGAGCGCCGGCGCCGACGCCGCGAAGGACGCGAAGCAGCCGCTGATCGGCGCGCCCGCCCTCGACGACCACGGATGCGCGCGCATCGAGAAGAGCCTGCCCACGCTCGCCGACTGGCCGAAGGTCAAGAGCCGGATCAAGCAGAACCCCGCCGACGAGAAGAAGGTGGCGAGGATCCTCGCCGGTATGACGCTGGCCGAGAAGGTCGGGCAGATGACGCAGCCGGAGATCTCCGCGATCACCCCCGAGCAGGTCGCGCAGTACGGCATCGGCTCGGTTCTCAACGGCGGTGGCTCGTGGCCCGGCGGCGACAAGCACGCCGCGCCGAAGGCCTGGCTCGACCTCGCGGACGCCTACTGGAAGGCGTCCGTCGGCACGCGAACGAAGATCCCGGTCATCTGGGGCATCGACGCCGTTCACGGCAACAACAACGTCTACGGCGCGACGATCTTCCCGCACAACATCGGCCTGGGCGCCGCGCAGGACCCCTGCCTCGTCCGCGACATCGGAGCCGCGACCGCCACGCAGATCCACGCGACCGGCCAGGACTGGGCGTTCTCGCCCACGCTCGCCGTCGTGCGCGACGACCGGTGGGGCCGCACGTACGAAGGCTTCTCCGAGGACCCCCGGATCACCCGCGCCTACGGGTACGAGGCGGTCAGGGGCCTGCAGGGCGGGAACTCCCGCGGCCTCGGCGACAAGGGCGTCATCGCCACGGCCAAGCACTTCATGGGCGACGGCGGCACCCTCAAGGGAACGGACCAGGGGGTCAACCCCTCGTCCGAGGCCGACATGATCAACATCCACGGCCAGGGTTACTACGGCGCTCTCGCGGCCGGCGCCCAGACCGTGATGGCCTCCTTCAACAGCTGGACGAACGCCGACCTCGGCATCACCGAGGGCAAGATGCACGGCAGCAAGCGCGCCCTCACCGACATCCTCAAGCAGAAGATCGGCTTCGACGGCGTCGTGGTCTCCGACTGGAACGGCATCGGCCAGGTCGCCGGCTGCACCAACTCCAGCTGCGCGCGGGCCGTCAACGCGGGCATCGACGTCGTGATGGTGCCGAACGACTGGAAGGCGTTCATCGCCAACACCGTCGCGCAGGTCCAGAGCGGCGAGATCCCGATGGCGCGCATCGACGACGCGGTGACGCGCATCCTCCGCGTCAAGCTCCGCGCCGGGGTGTTGGAGGCGCCGAAGCCGTCCGCCCGCGACGCCGCCGGCTCTGCCGACGCACTTACGGCGAGGTCGCTCGCCCGCAAGGCCGTGCGCGAGTCGCAGGTCCTGGTCAAGAACAACGGCAAGGTGCTGCCGCTCGCCCCCGGCTCCAAGGTGCTCGTGGTCGGCAAGAGCGCCGACAGCCTGCAGAACCAGACCGGAGGCTGGTCGCTCACCTGGCAGGGCACCGGCAACACCAACGCCGACTTCCCGAACGGCACCACCATCCTCGGCGGCCTGCGCGAGGTGCTGGGCACGGCCAACGTCACCTTCAGCCAGACCGCCGACGGCGTCGACCCCGCCGCGTACGACGCGGTCATCGCCGTGATCGGCGAGACGCCGTACGCCGAGGGCGTCGGTGACCTCTCGCGGCGCACGCTCGAAGCGGCCAAGCTCTACCCCGGCGACCTCGCCGTCCTCGACAAGGTCCGCGGCAAGGGCGCGCCCGTCGTCACCGTGTACGTCACCGGCCGCCCGCTCTACGTCAACAAGGAGCTCAACCGCTCCGACGCGTTCGTCGTCGCCTGGCTGCCGGGCACGGAAGGCGGCGGCGTCGCCGACCAGCTCGTACGGACCTCCCGCTGGAGCGAGGGCTACACCGGCAAGCTGTCGTACTCCTGGCCGAAGAGCGCCTGCCAGACCCCGCTCAACCAGGGCGACCAAGGCTACGACCCGCTCTTCCCGCTCGGCTACGGCCTGCGCTACGGGCAGACCGGATCGGTCGGCACGCTGGATGAGACCTCACCTGACCTGCCGTGTGGCTCGACGGGCGGCGGCGGCACCGCGACCGAGGACCTCGAGATCTTCAACCGGACCGACGTGGCCCCGTACAAGAGCTTCATCGGGTCGCCCGAGAACTGGGGCGGCACCGAGATCGGCGTCGACGGCACGGCCTCGCACGCCGAGATCGCCGTCGTGCCCTCCGACGTCAACGTGCAGCAGGACGGCCTCAAGGCGACGTGGACCGGCACCGGCCCGGCGCAGATCTACATGCAGAACCCGGCGGGCGGCACCGACCTGCGGGGCTACCTCAACGCCGACGCCGCCCTGGAGTTCGACACCATCGTCCACCAGCCGCCGGCCGCCCGCACGGTGATCAGCGCGCACTGCGTGTACCCGTGCTT
>JAOPYI010000032.1 GCA_025964675.1 Sphaerisporangium sp.
GGTCGTCGTGGCCAGGTTGCGTGCGGCCGTTGTGGCCAGGCTCTGTTGTGGCCGGGTGTTGTCCGTGCCTGCACTCGCGTCGGTTGTCTCAGTCACAACCCACACCACCAATCCCTATCGCGCCGAATGGGGGAAACAAGGGGTTACTCGGCCTGAATGCCGTGCGCAGTGAGTCGGTTATCTCGGTTTCGTGGTGCTCGTCGTACGCGTCAGGTCGGTGATTTGCGGGGGGCGGTCCTTGACGTCGCCGGTTGACGCGAATGGCGGTATTGCGAAACGCCGGGCATGCGGTCGAATGCGTCACACGTGCTGTTCGCCGTGGTGGGGGATAAGCGCGGACGGGGGATGATCGCTATATGGTCACGGGCAGAACGGGCGAACCGCTCTGCGTTCCGGATGCTTTCCATGGCTGCCACTGGACGCAGTCATTATGCTGTCCGGATCTTCGGCGTGTCAATTACGGGTTTCGCCTGCGTGCGCGCCGTTCCACATGAATGGATTCACCCGGAACAGGGGCCGGTGTCGGATATTTGGTACAGTCCGGCGTTTGAGGATAATGAACGATTAAAAGGCGCTTTGGCGATGCTTTCCGAGTGGTATATCGCAGTCACTTGCCGCCACTCATCCGGCACACGGCTGATTCAGGTGAGACCGCCCAAAGGGTGCGAAGAACCAGAAGGCGTAGGCTCGGGGTAACGGCCCAGGGCCGCCCTAGTAGTTCATGCCGGCAGCGGCCGGCGCGCCAGGGTGGTCCGGCTCCGAGCACGTTAGGGGGCCGCCATGTCCGACCGCCTGTTCCGCGACCGTAGAGACGCGGGTCGCGCACTGGCCGGCCTCCTCGACCACTACCGCGGCCGCCCGGATGTCGTGGTGCTGGCGTTGCCCCGAGGAGGCGCCCCCGTGGCGTACGAGGTGGCCAGAGCCCTCGGAGCCCCGCTCGACGTCTTCGTCGCCCGCAAGCTAGGCGTACCCGGCCAGGAGGATCTCGCCATGGGCGCCATCGCGGGAGACGGGGTGATCGCGCTCAACGACGACGTCATCAGGGGCCTGGCCATCCCAGCGGAGGTCGTGGAGCACGTAGCTGACCGGGAGGGACGCGAGATCTCCCTCTGGGAGAAGCACTTCCGTCAGGGCCGTCAGCCGCAGCGGGTGGAGGGCAGGGTCGTGATCCTCGTCGACGACGGTCTCGCCACAGGGGCGATCATGCGGGCCGCCGTCAAGGCCCTGCGCCGGCTGCGTCCGACCCACATGGTGATCGCCGTGCCCGCCGCCCCGGAACCCACCTGCGAGGAGCTGGAGGTGGAGGCGGACGAGCTGGTCTGCGCGACCACCCCCTCGCCGTACTTCGCGGCCGACCAGTCGTACTGGGACTTCACTGAGGTCACCGTCGAGGACGTACGGGATCTCCTGCGGGCGTCGGCGACCTCGCTTCCGGCGCGAGCCGGGCCGCAGGGCCCCGGGGACGTCGCGGCCATCCGCTCGGAGGCCATGCCGGTGGAGGACGGCACTCCCATGCCGGAGGCGCTGTTCGATCTCGTGGGCGACGCCCGCCTGGTGCTGATCGGCGGGGCCTCCCACGGCACGCACGAGTTCCACGCGGCCCGCGCCGCCATGACGCGGTGGCTCATCGAGGAGAAGGGTTTCTGCGCCGTCGCGGTGCAGGGGGACTGGCCCGATGCCTACCGGGTCAACAGGTACGTCCAAGGTTGTAGCGACGACGCCACCGCCGAGGAGGCGCTGCGCGGCTTCCAGCGGTTCCCGACGTGGATGTGGCGCAACGCGGTGGTGCTGGACTTCGTCGGATGGCTGCGCGAGCACAACCACCGGGTACTCGGGCACTCGGAGAAGGCCGTGTTCTACGGGCTCGACCTCTACGGCACGCACCACGCGCGCCAGGAGGTGATCACCTATCTCCGGAGCGTCGACGCGGCCGCCGCCACCCGCGCCCGTGAGCGGTACGCCTGCTTCGATCACCTGGGCAGCGGCGACGGGTCGGCGTACGGGTTCAAGCCCGCCTGCGGGGCCGGTGAGGCCTGCGAGAACGAGGTGGTCGAGCGGCTCGTGGACCTGCGGCGGCACGCGATGGAGTCCGCGCGGAGAGAAGGGCTGCTCGCCGAGGACCAGCTGTTCTACGCGGAGTTGAACGCGGCGGCCCTGAAGGAGGCCGACGAGCACTACCGCTCGATGTTCGGCGGGCGGATCTCGGCGTGGAATCTGCGGGATCGGCACATGGCCGACACTCTCGACGCCATCGCTGAGCATCTCGGCCGCAGCCGGGGCAGGCCGGCCAAGATCGTCGTATGGGCGCACAACGCCCACGTGGGCGACGCGCGGGCGACGGAGGCGGCGTGCCGTGGCGAGATCAACCTCGGCCGGCTCGTACGGGAGCGGCACGGAACAGACTGCCGCCTCATCGGCCTCACGACCTACACAGGCACGGTCACCGCGGCGGACCACTGGGGAGGACCGGCCGAGCGCAAGTGGCTGAGGCCCGCCCTGTCCGACAGCGTCGAGGAACTGTTCCACGAGGTCGGAGAGAAGGCGTTCTTCACGTCGTTCAGTAAGGCCCCACGGTCGGCGGATGTGCTGCGCTCCGCGCGCCTGGAACGGATGGTCGCCGTGGTGTACCGCCCGCAGTCGGAGCGGCGGAGCCACTACTTCCGGGCTCGGCTGCGCGACCAGTTCGACGCCGTGATCCACGTCGACGAGACGCGCGCGGTCGAGCCACTGGAGAGGACGGCCCGCTGGAGCCACGGCGAGGTCCCCGAGACCTACCCGTCGGGCGTCTGACACAGCAGGAAAAGGCAAGGAGAATGCGATGGTGGTTCGCCAGAGCCTTTCGATCCCGGCGGCGGGCGTTTCCCTGGGCGCCGACCTCGTCGTGCCACAGCCCGCCCACGGCGTGGTGCTGTTCGCGCACGGGAGCGGCAGCAACCGGCACAGCCCTCGCAACCGCCGCGTGGCCACCGAGCTCAACACCGCCGAACTGGCGACGGTGCTCGTCGATCTGCTCACCCCGGAGGAGAAGGACATCGACGCGCTCACCGGCGCTCTCCGCTTCGACATCGGCCTGCTGACGGCGCGCCTGGTCGCGGTGACCGACTGGCTGGGACGGCACAAGCCGGTGGAGAGGCTCGGCGTCGGGCTCTTCGGCGCCAGTACGGGCGCCGCGGCCGCGCTCGTCGCCGCGGCCGAGCGGCCGGCCTCCGTACAGGCGATCGTGTCAAGGGGCGGCCGGCCTGACCTCGCCGGCGACTTCCTCCGCATGGTGCACCAGCCCACGCTTCTGATCGTCGGGGAGTACGACCCCACCGTGATCCAGCTCAACCGCGAGGCGATGGAGATGCTGGCCGGGGAGACCGCCTTCGCGATCGTCGCCGGCGCGACGCATCTCTTCGGGGAGCCCGGCGCGCTGGACGAGGTGGCGCGCCTCGCCCGCCACTGGTTCGCCCGCCACCTGAAGAGCCTGCCACGCCGCGAGGTCCGTCACCCGGCTTAGGAGAGGGCGCCGCGAAGCGGTACGTACCGGAGTGACCTGCTCTTACCCTTCACGATCAAGCCTTTACTCCGGGTTGTCCCGCTTAGGGTGTCGGGTCCGTGCGTACGCACCGTAGCCTGGCGACTACGGTACATAACGGAGCGTAAACATGCCTGTGACATCTACCACGCGCCTGGCGGTCAGCGAGGCCTTTTCCCGGCGAGAGGCCGCGGGCGGGCGGCTCGCCGAGGAGTCGGAGCGCATCGCGCAAGCGTGCCGTGACATGGCGGCGCGGTTCCAGCGGGGCGGCAAGCTGATCGTCTTCGGTAACGGGGGCGCGGGCACGGACGCCTCTCACGTGGCCGTCGAGTTCATGCATCCGGTCATCGTGGGCAAGCGCGCGCTTCCCGCGATGGCGCTGGGCAACGACGCGGCCACGGTCACAGGCGTGGGCACCCGCGAAGGGTTCGACGAGATCTTCGCCTACCAGGTGCGCCACTGGGCCGATCCGGCCGACATGGCGCTCGGCATCTCACCCGACGGCTCCTGCACGAACGTCCTTCGAGGGCTGGAGGCCGCCCACGAGCTGGGCCTGTTCACGATGGGCCTGGTGGGCGCCGACGGAGGGGCCATCGCGCGGAGCCCGGCGGTCGGCCACGTGCTCATCGCCGGCTCCAGCGACCCCGCGGTGGTGAAGGAGATTCACGTCACCGTCTACCACGTCCTGTGGGAGCTGGTCCACGTCTTCTTCGCTCAGTCCGGCCCGGTCTCGCCCAGCCGGGAGGCGGTCAGATGAACGAGCGCGTGGACTGTCTCGCCGATGTGTGCCTCACCTGCTCGGACGAGGCCCTGCCGGCCCTCGTGGTCCGGCTGATGGACGACGGCCTGGCGATCGTCGAGGTCGAGGGCGCGCAGGAACAGGTGAGCGTCGCGCTGGTCGAGGCGGAAGCCGGCGACACCGTGCTGGTGCACGCGAAGGAGGCCATCGCCGTCATCGCGAAGGGGAGCGGTGACGGGAATGGATGATGAGGCGTCCTCCGGCGGGATCCACCGCCTGTACCCCTTCCTCTACGCCGACCGGGCCGCTCAGAGCACGCACCCCGACCTCGCGCGGGACGAGGGAGGCACCGGCCACGGGCACCAGGGGCCCACCGCCGCGCGTCACGTCAACCGGTCCACCGAGGCGAAGGCCGCTGAGATCGTACGGCTGCGTGAGCAGGTGGCCGAGCTTCACGCCGACCGGCTCGCGCAGTGCGCGGAGGCGATGGCGGCCAGGTTCGCCGCCGGGGGCAGGCTCTTCACGTTCGGGAACGGCGGAAGCAGCACCGACGCCCAGGAGGTGGCCACCGCCTACCTGCACCCCTTGTACGGACGGCCGCTGCCGGCGCTCTCCCTGACCTCGGACATCGCCCTCGTCACCGCCCTGTCCAACGACGTCGGCTTCGACGTCGTCTTCGCCCGGCAGATCGCGGCCTTGGGAAGGCCCGGTGACATCGCCGTCGGCCTCTCGACGAGCGGTGGTTCCTCCAACCTGGTCCAGGCGTTCGAGGAGGCGTGGGGCAGGGGCATGCTGACCGTCGGCCTGGCCGGTTACCAGGGAGGACGGCTGGCCGAGCTGGAGGAGCTCGACGTCCTCGACTACCTGTTCGTCGTCCCGTCGTCGTCCGTGCACCGCATCCAGGAGGCGCAGACGACGATCTACCACGTGCTCTGGGAGGTCACGCAGCACGTGCTGGGAGCCGTACCGGCCGGCGGGTGATCCGCCGGAGCCGTAACCAGGGAACAGGAGCGCGTCTCGACGTTCATCGACAGCGACCAGCAGTGGGGAGGCGGTATGGCCGCGACGACGGAGGCAGCAGGCAGCGGGACGCGGGAGCAGGAAGAGCCTGTCGTCCACATTCTTTGGATCAACGCCGGATTGAGCTGTGACGGTGACTCCGTCGCGCTGACCGCGGCGATGCAGCCGAGCATCGAGGACATCCTGCTCGGAGCGCTCCCGGGGTTGCCCAAGGTCGAGGTCCACTGGCCGCTGCTCGACTACAACAGCGGGCCGATGCAGGGCGCCGACGCCATGATCGAGTGGTACTTCCTCGCGGCTCGCGGCGGGCTGGACCCGTTCGTGCTGGTCGTCGAGGGCTCCGTGCCGAACGAGTCGATCAAGCAGGAGGGCTACTGGTCGGGATTTGGCAACAACCCCGATACCGGCCAGCCGATGACCCTCAGCGAGTGGCTGGACCGCCTGGCGCCCCAGGCGACCGCCGTGGTCGCCGCCGGAACCTGCGCGACGTACGGCGGGATCCATGCCATGGCGGGCAACCCGACAGGCGCCATGGGCGTCGCCGACTACCTCGGCTGGGAGTGGCGGTCCAAGGCCGGGCTGCCGATCGTCAACGTGCCCGGCTGCCCCATCCAGCCGGACAACATGTCGGAGACGCTTCTCTACCTCCTCTACCAGCTCAACGGGCAGGCCCCGATGATCCCGCTGGACGAGGCGCTGCGCCCCACGTGGCTCTTCGGCCAGACCGTGCACGAGGGATGCGACCGGGCCGGGTACTACGAGCAGGGCCAGTTCGCCGTCGAGTACGGCTCGCCGAAGTGCCTGGTCAAGATCGGGTGCTGGGGACCGGTCGTGAAATGCAACGTGCCGAAGCGCGGGTGGATGAACGGCATCGGCGGCTGCCCCAATGTCGGAGGCATCTGCATCGCCTGCACGATGCCCGGCTTCCCGGACAAGTTCATGCCCTTCATGGACGAGCCCCCAGGGGCTCACGTGTCCTCGACGGTCAGCGTGGTGTACGGCGGCGTCGTACGCAAGCTGCGCGACATCACGATCAGAACAGTCGACAAAGAGCCGAAGTGGCGGACCAAGGGCCGCGCGCTGCTCACCGGTTACAAGGCGCCCTGGAGCTGACATGACGACGGAGCTGACATGACGACCTCACCGGATCAGAACCGCGACCTGGTCGAGATGGCCTGGGACCCGATCACGCGGATCGTCGGCAGCCTGGGGATCTACGCGAAGATCGACTTTGCCAAGAGGGAGGTCGCGGAGTGCTACAGCACCTCCTCGATCTTCCGCGGCTACAGCATCTTCATGAAGGGCAAGGACCCGCGGGACGCGCATTTCATCACGAGCCGGATCTGCGGGATCTGCGGTGACAACCACGCCACCTGCTCGGTCTACACGCAGAACATGGCCTACGGGGTGCGGCCGCCGGCGCTCGCCGAGTGGATCATCAACCTGGGCGAGTCGGCCGAGTACATGTTCGACCACTGCATCTACCAGGAGAACCTGGTGGGGGTGGACTACTGCGAGAAGATGGTCCGCGAGACGAACCCCGGCGTGCTGGCGCTGGCCGAGCGCACCGAGTGCCCCCACGCGGAAGAGCACGGCTTCAAGACCATCGCCGACATCATGCGCTCGCTGAACCCGCTGGAAGGCGAGTTCTACCGTGAGGCCCTGGTGATGAGCCGTCTCACGCGGGAGATGTTCTGCCTGATGGAGGGCAGGCACGTCCACCCCTCCACGCTGTACCCAGGCGGGGTCGGCACGGTGGCGACGGTGCAGCTCTTCACCGACTACCTCACCAGGCTCATGCGCTACGTGGAGTTCCTGAAGAAGGTCGTGCCCATGCACGACGACTTGTTCGACTTCTTCTACGATGCCCTGCCCGGGTATGAGGAGGTCGGGCGGCGGCGCGTGCTGCTCGGCTGCTGGGGCAGCCTCAACGACCCGGCGTACTGCGACTTCACCTACGAGAACATGAACGCGTGGGGTCGCAAGATGTTCGTCACTCCCGGCATCGTCGTCGACGGGAACCTGATCACCAACGACCTGGTGGACATCAACCTCGGCATCCGGATCCTCCTCGGAAGCTCGTACTACGACGACTGGCAGGACCAGGAGCCGTTCGTCACCCACGATCCGCTCGGCAACCCGGTGGACATGCGGCATCCGTGGAACCAGCACACCATCCCGCGCCCGCAGAAGCGCGACTTCAACGACAAGTACAGCTGGGTCATGTCGCCCCGCTGGTTCGACGGCAAGGACCTGATCGCGCTGGACACGGGCGGCGGTCCCATCGCCCGGCTGTGGTCCACGGCCCTGTCCGGCATGGTGGACATCGGGTACATCAAGGCCACCGGCCACAGCGTGATCATCAATCTGCCGAAGACCGCGACGAAGCCGGAGAAGACGCTCGAATGGAAGATCCCCGAGCGTAACGGCGAGCTGCTGTCCAACGCGCTCGAGCGCAACCGGGCCCGCTCCTACTTCCAGGCGTACGCCGCCGCCTGCGCGGTCTACTTCGCCGAGCGAGGGCTGGACGAGGTGAGAAGGGGACGCACCCAGACCTGGGAGCCGTTCGAGGTGCCCGAGGAAGCGATCAGCTGCGGCTTCACCGAGGCGGTGCGCGGCGTGCTCTCGCACCACATGGTGATCAAGAACGGCAAGATCGCCAACTACCACCCGTACCCGCCGACGCCCTGGAACGCCAGCGTCCGCGACAGCTACGGCACGCCCGGCCCGTACGAGGACGCCGTGCAGAACACGCCGATCTTCGAGGAGAACCCGCCGGAGACCTTCAAGGGCATCGACATCATGCGCACGGTGCGCAGCTTCGATCCCTGCCTGCCGTGCGGGGTGCACATGTACCTCGGCAACGGCAAGGAGCTGCGAAAGCTGCACAGTCCCCATGCCTTCACCACGACGTGATCCATCGGGCGCCGGGGAGCTCTCCGCTCCGCCGGGAGGGGGAGCCGGTGCGCGAAGCGCATGACATCAGGGCGGCCGGAGACCGCGTCGAGGCGCTGATCGACGAGCTCGGCACGCTCGCCGACCCCGCGGCGCGGGCCAGGGCCGAGGAGCTGGTCCGCGTCCTCGCCGGCCTGTACGGCGCGGGGCTCGAGCGCGTGATGCGCATCGTGGTCGAGAGCGAGGCGGCGGAGGTACTGCGAGGACTCGCCGCCGACGAGGTCGTGTCCGGCCTGCTCGTCCTGCACGACCTGCACCCGCTCAGCACGGCCGAGCGTGTCCGCGCGGCGCTCGACGGCGTGCGCCCGTACCTCGGGCTGCACGAGGGCGGGGTGGAGCTGCTCGGCGTGGATGAGGGCGGGGTCGTGCGGCTGCGGCTCGAGGGGAGCTGCGACGGTTGCGCGTCCTCGCAGGCGACCGTCACCGGCTCCATCGAGCGGGCGGTGTTCCAGGCCGCGCCCGAGATCTCCAGGGTGGAGGTCGAGGGGGTGGCCCCCGAGGCCTCCCCGCTCCTGCAGATCGGGCACCGGCCGCCCGGCCCGTGCCCGGTCCCCCAGGAGGCGACCCCATGACCCTTCCGGGAGAAGGCGGGCTGCGCCGCTTCCTCGAGCCGCGCGGGCCCAGCGCGCCGCGCTGCGAGATGTGCGCCGAGGCCCTGGACGAGCGCCACGGCCACGCGGTGAACATCGAGAACCGGGCGCTGCTGTGCGTCTGCCGCGCCTGCTCCCTCCTGCTGTCGCGCGGAGGAACGGTCGCCCAGGGGCGCTACCGCGCGGTGCCGGAGCGCTACCTGTACGTCCCGTCGTTCCGGCTGGGCGTCGGGGAGTGGGAGGAGCTCCAGATCCCGGTACGCACGGCGTTCTTCTTCCGCAACTCCGTGCTGGACCGGTTCGTGGCCTTCTATCCGAGTCCTGGAGGTGCCACCGAGTCGCTTCTCGAGCTGTCGACCTGGGACCGCGTCCTCGCCGCCAACCCGGAGCTGGCGGAGGCCGAGCCGGACGTCGAGGCCTACCTCGTCGACCGCCGGCCGGACGGGTTCACGTGTCACCTCGTGCCGATCGACGCCTGCTACGAGCTGGTCGGTCTCGTACGGCTTCACTGGAAGGGGTTCCACGGCGGCCAGGAGGCGTGGGAGGCCATCGACGGCTTCTTCGAGCGGCTGCGCGGCCGCGGCGAGGTCGTGCTCGCCGGTGCGGGGCCGGACGCGGAAGGGCGGGATCGTGGCTGAGATCCGTTTCGACTGCCGTGGCGTGCGGGCGGATCCGTACGCGGCCTTCCCGACGCTGGTCTTCCGCCTCGGCGTCACCGAGCCGGAGGGGGACGCCGTGCATGCCATCGCGCTGCGGTGCCAGATCAGGATCGAGCCCCAGCGCCGGAGGTACGCGCCGGGTGAGATGGATCTGCTCGCCGACCTGTTCGGGCACCCGTCGCGGTGGGCCGAGACGGTGAAGCCCCTGCAGTTCGCCAACATCTCCATCATGGTCCCGAGGTTCACCGGAACCACCGAGATCGACCTGCCGGTGCCGTGCAGCTATGACCTTGAGGTCGCGGCGGGGAAGTACTTCGCCTCGCTGGACGACGGCGAGGTGCCGCTGCTCCTGCTGTTCAGCGGCACCGTCTTCGCCAGGGCCGGGGAGGGCTTCACCGTACGGCAGGTGCCGTGGAACTGCGAGGCCCGCCAGGCGCTGCCCGTCTCGGTGTGGCGTGAGCTGATCGACCGTTACTTCCCGGGGAGCGGCTGGCTCCGGCTTCACCGGGACACGCTGCGGGCGTTGCAGCTGTTCAAGTCCGGCCGCGCGCTCGCGACCTGGGACGAGGCCATGGAAGTGCTGCTCAAGGAGGCGCGAGGATGAGCGTGCCGATGGAGACCGCCCGCAAGGTGGCCGACGCCGTGCTGTACGAGGGCTATCTCTTGTATCCCTACCGTGCCTCGGCCGCCAAGAACCGGCTGCGCTGGCAGTTCGGCGTCCTGGTACCTCCTGGGTACACCACGACGGCCGAGCCTTCGGCGAGCGTGACCGAGTGCCTCCTCGAAGGGTCGGCCAACGCCCTGCTGCGCCTGCGCCTGCGGTTCCTGCACGTCAAGGAGCGACGGGTCGAGCGCGCCGAGCAGGGCGGCTTCCGGCCGGTCCACCAGATGGAGTGCGACGGCACGACCTACCTCACCTTCGACGAGGCCACCGAGCGCGAGGTGGAAGTCATACTGCTCATGCCCAAGCTGGTCGGCGTCGAGCGCGCGGTCGTGGTACGCGTCCCCGGGGACCGCTCGGAGCGGCCGATCGTCGCGGCGTCCGGTGAGACGCTGGGCCGTGTCATGACCGAGCACCAGCCGGTGAGGGCCATGCTGCGGGTCACGGCCGAGCCGCTGGCCGGGCCGTACGGGCTGCTGAAGCTGCGCGTCAGGGTGGAGAACGACACCGGGCGGGTGGCGGCGGACGTCTCGCGGGAGCAGGCGCTGCGGCACTCACTCGTCGCCGCGCACCTGCTCATCGGGGTGACGGCCGGAGCCTTCGTGTCGCTGATCGACCCCCCGGAGTGGGCACGTGCCGCCGCCGAGGGGTGCCGTAACGAGAACACCTGGCCCGTGCTCGTCGGCGAGCCGGGGCACCGCGACGTGGTGCTGTCGTCGCCGATCATCCTGTACGACTACCCGGACATCGCCCCCGAGAGCCCCGGCGACCTGTTCGACTCGACCGAGATCGACGAGATGCTCCACCTGCGCACGCTCACCCTGACCGAGGAGGAGAAGCGGGAGGCACGGGCCACGGACCCGCGTGCGGCCGAGATCATCCAGCGGGCCGGGGACCTGCCGCCCGAGCTGCTCGAGCGCCTCCACGGGGCGATCCGCCACCTGGGCGAGCCCGCTCGTACGCCATGGTGGGATCCGGCGGCCGACGCGGAGGCCTCGCCGGACACCGACAGCGTGACGGTCGCCGGGGTCGAGATCGCCAAGGGGAGCCGCGTCCGGCTGGCACCCGGGAGGCGGCGCGCCGACGCCCACGACATGTTCCTCGCGGGCAAGATCGCCCAGGTGGAGGCCGTGTTGCTCGACGTCGACGGGGGACGCTACCTCGCCGTCACCCTCGAAGAGGACCTGGGAGCCGACCTGCACCGCTCCCACGGGCGCTTCCTGTACTTCGCCCCCGACGAGGTCGAGCCGGTCACCGGAGGGGAGATGAGCGCATGAAGATCCTGGTGGCGGGGGTCGGGAACGTCTTCCTCGGTGACGACGGCTTCGGCGTCGCCGTGGCGAGGCACCTCGCCGGGAGGGAGCTTCCCGAGGAGGTCGTGGTCAGCGACTTCGGCATCCGCGGCGTGCATCTGGCCTACGAGCTCACCGGCGGCGCCTACGAGTGCACGATCCTGGTCGACGCGGTGTCGCGGGACGGCCCGCCCGGCACGCTGTACGTCCTGCGGCCGTCACCGGGTGAGACGCCCGGCACCTTCGTCGACGCCCACGACATGACCCCCGACGCGGTGCTGGCGCTGGCCGGCGCGCTCGGCGGGGGCACCGGACGGGTCCTGCTCGTGGGATGCGAGCCGGAGGACGTCTCGCCCGGCATGGAGTTGAGCGCGCCGGTTGCGGAGGTGGTGATCAGGGCGGCGGACCTCGTCCTCGAACTGATCTCGGAACAGATCGCGGCGGCGTCCGCCGTCGCGGGACAGAAGGAGGCACAACCATGATGAAGCGCCTGGTCATGCTCGCGGCTCTGGTGGCGGTGGGCGTCATGGTCTACCAGTCGATTCCTGACATCAAGCGATACATGCAGATCAGGAGTATGTGACCTGACTGCTGACCCGACATCGGACACCACAAGAGATGAGGTGAAGTAATCGTGCATGAATACGGGATCGCGGAGTCGATCCTCGCCGCGGTGGAAGGCCGGGCGGACGGCCGGCGGGTACGCCGGGCACGGGTGCAGGTGGGTGCCCTGCTCCGCGTCGCCGAGCCTTCGATCAACGACGCGTGGACCATGGTCGCCGAGGGAACGGTGGCCGAGGGCGCGCGCCTGGACCTGGTCACCCTGCCCGTACGGGTCACCTGCCGGGACTGCGGGAACACCTCCACGTCGGTCGACCCGTACGCGGTCTGCCCCGCCTGCGGCACCGCCGACGTCGACACCGAGGGCGGCGACGACCTCGTCCTCGAATCCATCCAGCTCGCGGAGGCTACTCATGTGCCTGGGGATTCCCGGGGAGATCGTGGAGATCCTGTCGGATCATCCTGATCTCGCGAAGGTCGATGTGAGCGGCGTCCGTCGCGCCATCAACATCGGCCTGTTGGAGGGCGAGGCTCTCGCGCCCGGCGACTGGATCCTCATCCACGTCGGCTTCGCCCTGTCGAAGATCGACGAGGCGGAGGCCAGGTCGGCGCTCGACTTCCTCGAAAGCATCGGCCAGGCGTACGAGGACGAGATCGCCGCCCTACGCGAGTCCATGATCGAGCAGGGGTGATCTCTGATGCGCTTCGTCGACGAGTACCGCGACGCCGACAAGGCACGGGCGCTCGCGGCCCGGATCGCCGCTCTGTGCGAGCCGGGCCGTGCCTACAAGTTCATGGAGGTCTGCGGAGGACACACTCACACCATCTACAAGCACGGGCTGGAGGACTACCTACCCCCGGCCGTCACGCTCGTGCACGGCCCGGGTTGCCCGGTCTGCGTCATCCCGATGGGGAGGGTGGACGACGCCATCCACATCGCGGAGCAGCCCGGCGTCATCATGACGACGTTCGGCGACATGATGCGCGTCCCAGGTGGCAGGGGATCCTTCCTGGAGGCCATGGCCCGGGGCGCTGACATCCGCATGGTCTACTCGCCGCTGGACGCCTTGAAGATCGCCCGGGAGAACCCGGACAAGCAGGTCGTCTTCATGGCCATCGGATTCGAGACCACGGCACCTTCCACGGCGATGACCATCCTGCGTGCGAAGGCCGAGGGCATCGGAAACTTCTCGGTCTTCTGCAACCACGTGACGATCATCCCCGCCATCAAGGCGATCCTCGACTCACCCGACCTGCGGCTCGACGGGTTCATCGGTCCTGGCCACGTGTCGACGGTGATCGGCTGCCGGCCGTACGGGTTCATCGCCCGCGACTACGGCAAGCCGCTGGTGGTCGCCGGGTTCGAGCCGCTTGACGTGCTGCAGTCGGTGTACCAGAACCTCGTCCAGCTCGCCGAGGGCCGGGCGGCCGTGGAGAACCAGTACGCCCGGGTGGTCCCGTGGGACGGCAACCCCAAGGCGCTGGCCGTGATCAACGAGGTGATGGAGCTGCGCCCCCACTTCGAATGGCGCGGGCTCGGGTTCATCTCCGACTCGGCGCTGCGGGTGACCGAGCGGTACGCCGCCTTCGACGCGGAACGCATCTTCCGCATCCCCGGCGGACGCGTGGCGGACCCGCAGGCGTGCCAGTGCGGCGAGGTGCTGAAGGGCGTGCTGAAACCGTGGGAGTGCAAGGTCTTCGGCACGGCGTGCACGCCGGAGACGCCGATCGGTACGTGCATGGTGTCCTCCGAGGGCGCCTGCGCGGCGTACTACAACTTCGGCCGGTTCTCCCGCGACCGGGTCAAGGAGGCGACGCGCACGTGAGCGAACGCATGGTGCCGGTCCCCGGCGGCGGGCCGCCCGGCCGTACGACCCGTGAGGACCTGGGTCTTGAGCCGATCGATCGCCCCCGATCCTCGACCGGCGCGGAACCGGGTGGCGTGTGCGCCGCCACTCGGTCCTCGGCCCGCGCGGAACCGGTTCAGGAGCGCGGCACCGCCCGGCCATCGAGCCGCGAGGAGAAGGTGCTCGAGCGCATCGAGCGGGCGCGCCGTCGCAAGGCGCGCGTGCGTGAGGACCTCATCACCCTCGCGCACGGCGCCGGGGGCAAGGCCACCCGCACGCTCATCGAGGCGGTGTTCCTTGAGGCCTTCCGCAACCCGCTGCTGGAGCCCCTGGCGGACGGCGCGGTGGCCGACGGGATCGCCTTCACCACCGACTCCTACGTGGTGACGCCGCTGTTCTTCCCCGGGGGCGACATCGGGGACCTGGCCGTCAACGGCACCGTGAACGACCTCGCCATGTGCGGCGCGCGTCCTGCCCACCTGTCGGCCGCGTTCATCCTCGAAGAGGGCTTTCCCGTCGCCGACCTGCGCCGGATCACCGCCTCGATGGCGGCGGCGGCCCGGGAGGCGGGCGTCGCCGTCGTCACCGGCGACACCAAGGTCGTACAGAGGGGGAAGGCCGACGGCTGCTACATCACCACAGCCGGTGTCGGGACGGTCGACCCGGCGGTCCGGCTCAGCGCGTCCGCAGCCGAGCCCGGGGACGCGATCATCGTGTCGGGGCCGATCGGCGAGCACGGCGTCACGGTCATGCTCGCCCGGGGGGAACTCGACATCGAGGCCGACCTCGTCTCCGACACCGCGCCGCTCAACGGCCTGACCGCGCGGCTGCTGGACGCCTGCGAGCCCGGCGCGGTGCGCTGCCTCCGGGACGCGACCCGGGGCGGGGTGGCGACGGTGGTCAACGAGATCGCGGAGGCGTCCGAGGTCGCGGTCGTCCTGGACGAGGACGCGATCCCGGTACGGCCCGCCGTGCGCGGCGCCTGCGAGCTGCTCGGCATCGACCCCCTCTACGTCGCCTGCGAAGGCCGGATGATCGCCGTGGTGGCCCAGCGGTCCGCCGACGCGGCACTGGCCGCCATGCGGGCGCACCCGCTGGGCGCCGGCGCGGCCGTCATCGGGCGGATCGCGGAGGATCCGCCCGGGCTCGTCCTTCTCAGAACCGCTTTCGGAGGCACGCGGATCGTGGACGTCCTCGTGGGCGACCCGCTGCCACGCATCTGCTGAACCTGCCTGGGTACGACTTCTTTGGGGATAACAGGTCATTTGACCGTTATCAGATGCTTTATGACGGGGGTGGTGTCATGACCAAGTCATCGGAGCCCGGAGCCTCGGGCCGCCGGCTCAGCATGGAGGAGCTTCGCGCCCAGGTCCACGAGGAGGTCGTCAGGGCCGGCAACCGCGCGTTCGAGAGCCCGCCGAGAGGCGACAGACGGCCCCCGCGCGTGGTGACCGAGGTGGAGCGGCATGGTGTGGCCTCGACGGACACCGACGCCAGGTCGCCTCTGGGAGTCGGCACGAGCACCAGCGCCCGCGCGGAGAAGATCGCGCAACGCGAGGAGGAGGCCGGCCGTAAGAAGGGTGGCGTCGAGGGCCCGTCAGAGCGTCCTTACGGCACCTCCACCTCCGAGCACGGCACCGGAGTGGGCCAGCACAAACCCGCCGATGACGAGAGCCCGTACCTCCCGCCGGGAGACCAGGTCCGCTGAACCAGCCAAAGGCAGACAGAAATCGTTTCCGGTCAAGCATCCCGGCTGCGAAGGGTCAGGTAGCCGCCGAGGAGCGCTGCGGCGGTCCAGGTCACCAGGATGGCCAGGGCGGTCCACGGGCCGTAGTCCCGGCTGAACCGGGGGTCGGTCATCGTGACCACCTGGGTCATCACGGTGCCGGCCTGATCCGGTAGGTACTGCGCGATGGTCTTGATGTAGGGGACGTTCGCGAGTCCCTGAGAGCCGAGGAACAGCAGCGGGATCAGGATGCCCAGCGAGAGCGCCGAGCTGCGCAGCATCGCCGCGACTCCCATGGCGAACGCGCAGAGCAACGTCAGGTAGAGGATCTCGCCGAGGGTCGCCCGGAGCACATCGTGGGCGCCGAGCGAGGTGCCGTACCGGCCGAGCGCCGCCTGCGCCATGAAGAATGTGACGGGCACGGTGACCAGCGAGACGCCGAGCGCCACGAGCGTACCGGCGAGCACCTTGGCGCTGTAGAACAGCCCCCGCCGGGGCACCGCGGCCAGCGACGCGCGGATCATCCCGCTGGTGTACTCGGTGCTGACCGACAGCACCCCGAACACCACCAGGGCGAGTTGACCCTGCCCATAGGTCAGTCCGGAGAAGCCTATTACGACCGGGTCGAAGTTCGCCCGCATCTCGGTTGGCATGGAGCCGAGCTTGACGCGGAACTCCAATGCGATCAGCAGGCTGATGCCGACGCTGAGGACGAAGCCGAGCGGCAGCGTCCAGAACGTCGACCTCACCGTCCGGATCTTGGTCCATTCGGACGCGAGGATCTCCTTCATCGGTAGTCCACACTGCCCGTGGTGAGCCGCATGAACGCCTCCTCCAGCGACGCCGACCCTTTGACGAACTCCGCCATGCTGGCGTCGGCCAGCAGCCGGCCGCGGCCGATCACGATGAGATGGTCGGCGGTGAGCGCCATCTCGCTCATCAGGTGGCTGGACACGAAGACGGTCCGGCCCTCGGCGGCGAGGGACTTCATCAGCTCGCGGATCCAGAGGATGCCCTCCGGGTCCAGTCCGTTGACCGGCTCGTCGAACAGCAGAATCGGCGGGTCGCCCAGCAGAGCCGCGGCAATCCCCAGTCGCTGCTTCATGCCGAGTGAGAACCGGCCGACGCGCTGGCCCGCGACGCCGGTCAGGCCGGCGCGGTCGAGCACGTCGCTGACGCGGCCGCGGGGCAGGTCGTTGCTCGCCGCGAGGAACCGCAGGTG
>JAOPYI010000035.1 GCA_025964675.1 Sphaerisporangium sp.
TCGTTCAACACCGGCACCCACGTCGTCAGCCTGTGGACCACCGGCGGCACGCTCCTGGCGAGCGCCACCTCGAGCGGCGAGACCGCCTCCGGCTGGCAGCAGGCCAACTTCTCCACACCCGTCGCCATCACCGCCGGCACGACCTACGTCGCCTCCTACCACACGACGTCCGGGCACTTCTCCTACACGTTGAACTACTTCACCTCGCAGTACACGAGCGGCTCGCTGATCGCGCTGCTGGACGGCCAGGAAGGCGGGAACGGCGTCTACGCCTACAACGCGACGAACACCTTCCCCAGCAGCACCTACCAGAGCTCGAACTACTGGGTCGACGTCGTGTTCACCGTCACCTAGCACTTCGACACCAACGTAAGGCTTTAGCAAGAGCTCGCCAACGCAGACAGGACACCGCGCCTGCCGGCAGCCCGTCGTTGTTGACTGCCTACGTGAACACGACCGACCTGGAGACGATTCCTCTCAATCGACCGCATCTGTCCGCGAGCGAACTCGCCTATCTCGCGGAGGCCGTGCGCGGAGGATCCACCTCCGGCGACGGGCCGTTCACCCGGCGGGCCGCCGCGCTCCTACGGGAGATGACCGGGGCGTGCCACGTGCTGCTGACCACCTCTTGCACGCACGCGCTGGAGATGTCGGCGATCCTGCTTGATCTGCGCCCCGGCGACGAGGTGATCATGCCGTCCTTCACCTTCATGTCGACGGCCAACGCCTACGCCCTGCGCGGGGCGGTTCCGATGTTCGTCGACTGCAGGCCCGACACCCTGAACCTGGACGAGAAGCTGGTCGAGGCCGCCATCACCGAGCGCACGCGGGCCATCGTGGTCGTCCACTACGCCGGGGTCGCCTGCGCGATGGAGGCCCTGTGTGCCATCGCCGGCCGTCACGGCCTGGCCCTGATCGAGGACAACGCCCACGGCCTGGGCGGGTCGTACCGAGGACGGCCTCTCGGGTCCTTCGGCGGCATGGCGGCACAGAGCTTCCACGTGACCAAGAACGTGCAGTGCGGCGAGGGCGGCGCGCTGCTGCTGAACGATACCGGTCTCATCGCCGATGCCGAGATCATCCGCGAGAAGGGCACGGATCGCAGCCGGTTCTTTCGCGGCCAGGTGGACAAGTACCGGTGGGTCGGCATCGGCTCGAGCTACCTGCCCTCCGACGTGCTCGCCGCGCAGCTGACCTCACAGCTGGAGTCCTTCGATGGCATCCAGCTCCGTCGCCACGCGGTGTGGCGCAGGTACCATGAGGGGCTGGCGGACTGGGCGGCGCGGCACGGGGTGAGCCGGCCGACGGTCCCCGACGGATGCGCCCACCCGGCGCACCTGTACTACCTGCTGCTCCCGGACCTGCGCAACCGCCAGGGGCTCATCGCCCACCTCGCCGCGAGAGGCGTGCAGGCGGCGTTCCACTATCAACCGCTGCACTCCGCCCCTGCCGGGACGCGGTACGGGCGCGTGGCCGAAGGCGGCTGCCCGGTCACCGAGCAGGTCGCGGATCGCCTCGTACGACTGCCGCTGTACGCCGATCTGAGCGAGGCCGGCTTGACACGGGTGATAAACGCCGTCCGGACCTACGAGATGAGCTGACGGTGCCGAAGAGCGAGACCGAAGAGCGGATTCCCCGGGCCGAGGCGTCGCCGCTGGAGTCCACCCGATTCGGGTGCTCGATCGAGCGCCTCACCGTCCATCCCGGGTCCCCGTCCTGCTTCGCCTCGGTCCAGGAGGCGATCCTCGGGTCAGCGGCCGACGTCATCGTGATGCGGTATCCGGCTGAGCATGTCGATTGGTTCGCGAAGCTGACCACGCTCGGCCGTACCGCGGTGTTCGCCGACTCGCTCGCATACTGGCGCCTGCGCGCGGGAGAGGGCCGCGCGCCCGCGCCGTCACCGGATCTGCCGGCGAAACCGATCACCGGCCAGGTCGAGGTGAAGGGGTTGGTCGCCAAGATCTTCACCTCGTATGGGAATCACTACCTGGCCAACCCCCTGCTCGGCGCGGCCGAGGCGCTGGCGGGTTACCAGGAATGGGCTGTGAGGTCCGCCGGTGAGCGGGGATGCCTGGGGCTGTGGAGCTCTCCCGCGGACGCCTTCCTCGGACTCGCGACGCTCGACGAGGACGGTCCCACGACGGAGATCCTGCTCGCCGGCGTGGTCCCCCAAGCACAGGGGCGCGGCCTGTACGCGCATCTGCTCAAAGGGGTCGAGGACCGCACCGTGGCCCGCGGCGCGCGGGAGATCGTCATCTCCACCCAGGGGCACAACGTGCGGGTGCAGAGGGCATGGGCGAGGTACGGATTCGAACCCGTGCGCGCCGTCCTCACGGTCCATCTCATCAGCCGGCTCCTGTGCGCGGGTGAGCGCTAGTTGACACCACCCGACTGGAACGGCACGTCGGCGGGAACCGTCCTGCCGGCGCGCTCGCGCACGACATAGGTGGGCCGTCCCATTCCGCTGCCGTGAATCCGGCCGACGTACTCGCCGAGCATTCCGATGGCCATCAGCTGGGCGGAGGAGAAGACGGCCACCATCGAGGCGATGGTGGTGAATCCGGCCACCGTGGTGTCGCCCGCGATGAAACTCCACAGGACGAAGCCGGCGAGCAGCAGGCCGACGACGCCGACGAGGAAGCCGAGGTAGCTCGCCGCCCGCAGCGGCGTCGTGCTGTAGCCGAGGAGCATGTTCATCGCGTGCCGCACCAGTAGGCGCGGCGTGTAGGCGGAACGCCCGTGGTCTCGCTCGCTCATATGGACCTTCACCGAGCCGACGCGCGTGGTGGCCCAGGACAGGGCCACGTCGATTGACGCGTGCGGCCCCGACAGCCCTTCGAACCCGTCGCGCAGCTGCGCACGGAAAGCACGGAAGGCGCTGATGGTGCGCGCGGCGCGCACTCCCAGTGCGACCGCCATGGCGGCCTTCACCGATCGGGACGCGAGGCTTCGGAGAAAGCCGTGCTCCTCCTTGTGCGGAACGCCGTACACCAGGTCGAGGCGGTCGCCCTCCAGAGCTGCCAGCAGGAGCGGAATCTGCTCCGGCAGGTGCTGCAGGTCGTCGTCCATCGTGACGATGTAGTCGAACGCCGCCTCCCTGATGCCGGCGACCAGGGCGTTGTGCTGCCCGTAGTTGCGAGACAGATGGATCGCGCGAACGGAGTCGACCCGCGAGGCGAGCTCGACCGCGGTCCTCCAGGTGTCGTCCGGGCTTCCGTCGACGACGAGGACCACCTCGTGGCGGACCGACATCTCGCGAAGGACAGGCACCAGCCGGTCCACCAACGCCGGAAGAGTGCGGGCGGAGCGGTAACACGGTATGACCACCGACACCGACATTGATCCCCCGATCATTTCTCCAGGCCGGCCACGATCCCTGTGGAAGGGCACCACAGAGATGGCGGCCGGCGCCACGACGGCTCCGGTCCATTACGGCCTCCTTGGCCGGGCATTGCCGCATGTGGGCACCAGGCCGCCTGCCTTTCCCCGCTCGTGAGCGCTCGTTTGGCGAGCACGGCGCCGCGGTGAAGGTGGCCCCGCTCCCGCGATGCGGGCGGGGCCACGTCCGTAACGGGACGGCGCCCGGCTAGGCCGGGTCGAACAGCAAGTCCACCCAGTAGTTGGTGGCCTGGTAGGTGAACTGCGGGAAGGCGTTCGTCGAACTGTAGACGTAGACCCCGTTGCCGCCGGACGAGCTGTCGGACGGGGCGACGAGCGGGAAGTTCGTGTACGTGCCGTTGAAGTACTGATTCGTGTATGAGAAGTGCCCCGACACGGTGTTGTATGAGGCGATGTACGTGGTCCCGGCGGTGACCGGCACCGGTGTGTTGAAGTACGCCTGCTGCCAGCCCGAGGCGGTCTCGCCCGTGTAGGTCACGCTGGCCAGCAGCTGACCGCCGGTGGTCCACAGGCTCCCGATGTGGGTGCCGGTGTTGAACGCGCTCTTGTAGAACCGGATGCCGCGGATCGTCCCGTTGCCGGTCGGCCGGAACTTCACTCCGAGCACGACCGGGCTCGTGCCGGGGTGGGCGTCGACGGCGGGTGTCGACTCGTCGGTCCACAGGGTGTCGGAGGACGCGAACACCACGTCCACCCAGTAATTGGTGGCCAGGTAGCTGTTCGTCGGGAAGGCGTTGGAGGCGCTGTAGGCGTACACCCCGTTGCCTCCCTGTGCCCCGTCCGCGAGCGCGAGGAGCGGCACATTGGTGTACTGCGTGGTGAAGTACTGATTCGTGTACGGGAAGTGCCCGGCCGCGACGTAGGTGGAGGCGATGTAGGTGGTGCCGGCGCTGACCGGCACCGGTGTGGCGAAGTAGACCTCCTGCCAGCCGGACGCCGTCTCGTTGGTGAAGGTGGCGCTGGCGAGCAACTGCCCGCCGGTGGTCCACAGGCTCCCGATGTGGGTACCGGTGTTGAACGCGCCCTTGTAGAACCGGATGCCTCTGATCTCCCCCGTCGTGGTCGCCTGCCACTTCGCGCCGACGTTCACCGGGCTGGTGCCCGGGTGCGCCGCCACGGCCGGGGTGGCGGTGTTCTCCCACAGTGTGTTGGACGGCGTGAACACTACGTCAACCCAGTAGTTGGCGGACTGGGTGGAGCTGGTGGGGAAACCGCTGGTCGCCCCGTACCGGTACACGCCGTTGCCGCCGTCGACGCCGTTGGCGAGCGCGACGAGCGGCCCGTTCACCACTCCCGTGGTGAAGTAGCCGAAGTCGTAGGCGTACCTGCCGTTCGGCGCGAAGTAGGAGGCGACATAGGTGGTGTTGATGTCGACGGGCACGGGCACCGGGAAGTCCACCTGCTGCCAGCCGGACGCGGACTCCGATGTGAACACCGCGCTCGCCAGCAACTGCCCTGTCGAGGTCCACAGGCTGCCGGTGTGCGTCCCGGAGTTCAGCGTTCCCTTGTAGAACCTGATGCTCCTGATGTAACCGGCGCTCGTGACCCTGAACTTCACACCGAGCTCTACGGATCTCTGGTCGTTGGAGTTGACCGCGCCGGGGACGGTCGTCGACGTCCAGATGGTGCAGGGACAGTCCAGGACCACGTTCACGGTGATCGTCGTGGGGGTCGCCTGCAGGTTGCCGATATCGTCGACCGCCCGCACCCTGATCGTCACCGGCCCGCTGTTGTTCGGCGGCTGCCATTGGTAGGTCCAGTTGGTCGTGCCCGTCGCCTGGTACCACCGGGTGCCGTCGAAGGAGATCTCGATGCCCGCCACGACTCCGCCTCCGGTGTCCGCAGCCGTTCCCTGCACGGTCACGACGGACATGTTCGTCACGCTGGAGGCGTTCAAGGGGCTGGTGATCGCCGAGGTGGGAGGGGCGGTGTCGGTGGACGCGGTCGCCGGGACCAGCCCGGATTGCAGGCTGGACGGCTGGGAGCGCATGTCGGCGAGGAGGTTCACCGTCGCCTGCTGCATGTTGATGTCGGTGGGCGTGCCGGGATCGGTGTGGTTGGCGTCGAGCCCCCACGACCATTGGACGGTCCCGGCGCCGAAGACGAGCGCACCGCTGGACGCCCTGTACAACACGAGGCTGTGGGTGAGGACGCCCGCCCCGTAGCTGCTGCCGAAGTCGAGCAGGACCTGCGTGGAGTTGGCGATGGTCGTCCGCGAGTACCTCACCGAGCCGGGCGGCTCGACCCCGTTGTCGGGCACCACGTCCCACTCGTAGCCGAGCGTGTTGGTAGGGAAGGTCGCCACCTGGCCTGGCTGGAGGTTCGCGACCGAGGTGTTGCGCCAGATGCGCATCGGGGCGAACTCGGCGGGCACGGTTATCGCGTTGTGCACAGAGCCGTTCATCATGAAGAGCGTGCCGGTCAGGGCGTTCTCCGGCCGTCCGCCGTCGGACGGCGGCGTGAAACGCGGGTCGCGCCAGGTGCCCGTCCACTGCGGGCTCGGATCGATCTTCTGGTTGGCGAGCGTCTCCTTGTAGCACACGAGCGTGCGGAACGGGGTGGAGGCCCCGTCGATGCTGGGCTCCCACCTGGTCTTCCAGAACACCTCGTTGCCCGAGAAGAACGCGAGGTTCACCCCGTTATCTCGGGCGTTCTCCACATTGGTTCGCATATCACCGGACCAGTACTCGTCGTGGCCCACCGACAGGAACACCTTGTGGTTGAGCAGCAGGCTGCCGCGGGAAGCGGTGTCGATGCTGGAGAAGTAGCTCACGTCGTAGCCGTTGGCCTCCAGCCATCTCACCATCGGATACTCCGCGGAGAAGAACCACGACTCTTTGCTGCCCTGGCAGCAGGACGCGCCGTTGGTGGTGAAGGGGCGGTTGTAGCTGACCTTGTAGGCGCGCCCCACCGGGTTGCCTAGGTACAGGCTGTTGCCGCCGTAGGTGTTGTACGCCTGCCAGGCGGCGTCGGAGGTCTTGAACAGCAGGTCCGACTGCCGCGCGTCGTTGCGGACCACGAAGATGACCTGGCTGGCGCCGGCGGTCCCGTCCGTCCGGACCAGCTTGCCGATGTACACGCCGGAGACGGCGGTGGCGGGCACGTCCCACGACGCGGACAACGCCCAGTTGCCGCAGTCGACCAAGCCCACCGTGGCATCGGTAAGGCACGCGGGCTGGGTCTGAGGGAGCGGCACCGACGGATTCACCGTCGCCATCTTGCGCGCCCCCATGCCGCCGTAGTAGCCGATGCGGTAAATGTCCATCCGGTAGGAGGTCGCAGCCGTGTCGACCTTGAACTGTACGGTCTCGCCGGCGTTCACACTGATCTGCGTGGCGTAGCCCTGGATGTTACTGTCGCCGGCGCCGGGCACGTCCCATTCGCTCGCCGGGTTGCCGGGCAGGTTGTTCTCCTGGCAGATGATGTTGGTCGGCGGGTTGCACGTCGCACGACGGGCCCGCGGCCGGTCGTGCTTTTGCGCCTCCCGGAACGCGACCGCCGCCTTCCCCCACCCTTGCGCTTTCGGGAGGCCGGCCGCCGCCTTCTCCAACTCCAGCCTTTCCGCCGCCGCAGGGCCGGCGTCAGCCTTCCCTACCGCCGTCGCAGGGCCGGCGTCAGCCTTCCCTACCGCCGTCGCAGGGCCGGCGTCAGCCTTGTCCGGCCTTTCCGCCGCCGCAGGGCCGGCGTCGGCCTTCTCCTGACCCCCGGTCTCCGCAGAACGGGCGCCGGCCTTCTCCGGCCCCCCGGCCTTCGCACGGCCGACGTGGACATCTTCGGGACTTTCCGCCCCGTCGGAGCCGGAGTCCCCGTCCTCTCCGCCATCCCCTGCCTTCTCGCCGGCGGCGGGGATAATCTCCACATCCCGCTGGTCCAGGACGGCCTGCTTGGGCGCATTGTGCGGGATGGATCCCGCCGCGTATGCGCTCCCGAAAGTGCCCACAGTGGCCAGGATCACCACGGCGACGATCAAAGCGATCCGGGACGTCCATTTCCGTCCCGGCAATCCAGCCGCCTCGGAGCTTAGCGCGAGCTCACGCGAACTCAGCGAAGAACCGTGAATAGGCCACGTCATGCTCATGCGCGCAAGCGTTACAACACGTTCGCCTCCACGAGTACCGAGACGCCATGTCCAGCCCTATTCTTGCCAGGCTTTGCCCGGGTCAAAAGGTTCCAGATCGAAGGGCCGACGGAGGCGAAAGCCGGTGGTCACCACCGGCCTGCCGGGAACGACGCACCGCCCGACACCTTTCACATGACCGTGCCCGCGCCGTCACGACCGTAATCTGCTCCATATATCGCCGATACAGCCATATGCAGCCATCTTTTTCCTCTCGTTGGGTTCGACCTCTCATGCCGCTTTCGAATTCGCCGGGCGCTCCCTGAAATCCATGAATTATCGGCTAGGTACGCCCGTACAAAGGCCCGGCAATAACATCGCCCAGCACGGGCGTCGGCGGCTGTGTCGGCGGCCGTGTCCACGGCCTGGGTCGCGAGACTTCCGCACATGACCACGAACCCGGCCGTCGACGGCTCCCCCCTCAGCCCGGCGGAACTCAGGACGGGCGCGGAGGCCACCACACCGGTCCGGCGGAAAGGAGGTCTCGTCCGCCACGGAAAAGCGCGGCGCTTCATCACCTCGGGATGGTTGCCGGCGGCGCTGACGACGGCCTCCGCCGTGACCGTCCTCGGTCACTACGGCGTCTCGGCCAAGGAGACAGCGGTCTTCGGCGCCTATCTCCTGCTGTGTGTCGCCCTCCCCGGCATGTTGCTCGTCAGAGCCATGTTCCCCCGCGCCCGCACGCCCGCGGAAGACCTGGCTCTCGGGCTGGCACTCGGCTACGCCGCGGAAGTGCTCGCCTACGTCCCCGCCCGTGCCGCTGGCATGCCCCTGCTCGTCCTGCTGTGGCCGCTGGCCGTTTACAGCGCCTTCCTGCTTCTGCCACGGCTGCGCCGACACTGGAAGGCGACGCCTCTCCGCACGACCCCGCTGTGGTGGACATGGTTCCTCGCGCTGGTCGTCATGTACCTGGTCGGCTGGAGCGCGTTCACCTGCTTCCGCCTCAATGCCCTCACCTGGCCGCAGGCCGGATGGGCTCATCATGACCTGCCGTTCAGCCTGTCCCTGATCGGCGAGCTCAAGCATCACATGCCGCCGACCATGCCCGAGGTGGCCGGGGAACCGCTCCACTACCACTGGTTCGTCTACGCGCACTTCGCGGCCTCGAGCTGGATCACCGGGATCGAGCCGATGACACTGCTGTTCCGCCTTTCCGTGCTTCCCATGCTCGCCGCCTTCGTCGTCATCGTCGCCATGACGGGGCGTCGGGTGACGGGCTGCCGTACGGGAGCGGTGCTGGCGATCATCGGCACGCTGTTCGTGGCGACACCCAGTCTCTACGCCAACACCAACGGGCTGCTGCGCTGGACGGGCGTCCTGCACGTGCCATGGAACAGTCCGACGCAGACGTTCGGCGCACTGCTGTTCGCCCCGGTCGTGCTCATCCTGATCGACCTGCTCACCCGGCCGAAGGGGGGCGCCGCGAGATGGCCTCTCCTCGGAATATTGCTTGTGGCGCTGATGGGAGCCAAGTCCACGTATCTCCCCATTTTGACGGCGGGGCTGACGGTGGTGACGGTGACCGAGCTGCTCAGGCGGCACCGGCCGCCCTGGCCCGCGCTCGCCGCGCTCGGGATGACGATCACCTGTCTCGCCTACGCACAGGTCGTGCTCTTCGGCCGTGTCCGGCAGGGGACGGTGCTCGATCCGCTCTCGATCGGGCGCGGCACCTGGCGAGATCTCATCGAGCAGGGCGCGCGGGCCACGCCTGAGCCCGCCTCGGTGCTGGGCGTCGCCCTGGTGTACGTGCTCTGCTGGACCATCACGTGGTGCGGCGTGCTCGGGCTGCTGAACAGACCGCGTCTGCTGGTCCGGCCGCCGGTGGTGCTCATGCTCGCCATGGCGGTCTGCGGTGCCGGCCTGATGCTGCTGCTCGGCAGCCCAGGCGATCTGAACGAGTCGTACTTCCTGCAGGCGAACTATCCGTATCTGGCCGTGCTCGCAGGCTACGGGCTCATCGTCGTCGTGCGGAGTGAAAGGCCACCGGCCGTGTCGTTGGTGTGCGCCGCCGCCGCCGGCATGGCGGTCGCCTACATGATCCGCGCCTTCTGCCACGTCGAAGTGCCCCTTCCCTCCGGCAAGCCGGACACCGACCTGTACCTGCCGTTCGCCGTCCTGCTCGGGATCCTTGTCGCGGCCGCGGCCTTTGTGGCCGGGATGCGGCGCCGCCTCCGGATGTGGGCACTTCTCCTCACAATGATCACGGCAGTCGGCGCACCCGCCGCCTGGCAGGCGCGCGTTCTGTCTCACGCGAGTCTGGGAGCGAACAGCAATCTCGTCGCCGACGGTCATCCGGCACCGGAGCAGATACCGCAGGGTGCTCTCGCCGCGGGGCGGTGGCTGCGCGCACACTCGCGCCCGAGCGAGCTGATCGCCACGAACGCCCACTGCCGCTGGGGGTACGAGAACCCGTGCGACAGCCGTCACTTCTGGGTGTCCGCACTCACCGAACGGCGCGTGCTCGTGGAAGGGTGGACCTACGCCGCCACCAACCTGGATCGTTGGCGCGCCGGTCAGCCGTACCCCACTTTTCCATTCTGGGACGGCGAGCGCATGCGGGCCAACGACGCGGTGTTCCTCGATCCCTCCGCGACGGCGGTCGCGCGCCTGCGGGAGCGATACGGGGTGCGGTGGCTGATGGTGGACGAGCGCATCACGAGGCCTCGGACAGGACTCGAGCGCTTTGCGAGCTTCCAGGTCCGCTACGGGGACTATGCGATCTACGGTCTGGCGGAGCGGCCGGCTTCGTAGTCCTCCGGGCCACTTCCGCAGGCACGGCCGTCGGACCAGGGATCCTCGGTCAGCGGCCAAGGATCGCTAGCGCGCCGAGCTCAGCCGCCGCAGCACTCTCATTTCACGCAAGAAGCGGGCATACTGGGCCAACGTCGGGCTATACCACTGTTCGCTGTCCAGGTCGGAGCGCTCGTACGGTTGCGCCCGGCCCTCCGTCACGGCGCGCACGGCTTCTGCCATCGCATCGAGTGCCCCGAGGTACTGCCTCACCGGCAGGGTGCGGTAGGTGTCGCTGAACGGATCAACGGCGACGGATTTCTGCGCGAGTATGGCGCCGGTGTCCACGCCGGGATCGACCAGATGGATCGTTGTCCCCACCAGCTCCGAACGGCCCTCGTATATCGCCCAGAAACCACCGTGCACCCCTCGGTATCGCGGTGTTATCCCGACATGGATGTTGATGAAAACCGGGGCGAGCTGAAGGATCCGCCTGGCGATGATCCCCGTACCCGAGACCACCACCGCCGAGGGACGCTCACGCCGCAGCAGTTCCGTTACCTCCGGGCCGTTCACGGAACTCACGTCGAGGACATTGAGGCGACCGTCAGGGGCGCGGACATCCCGGCCGGCCAGTAGTCCGGCGATCCGTCCACGTGATCGCCGTTTGATCACCAGGCGGTCGTAGCCGACGAAGGCGAGCTGGGCCCCTACGGTTCGTATCCCGAGCTTACGGAGACGGTGGCGGAACAACTTTGTTTTCCGTGACCGCTCGAAGGCCACCGTTGATACGTCGAACTGTTCCGCCAGATGATTGATCAGCAAATAGGACGTCAGGCTGCGCGAGGCGAGGATCACGATGCCGCTCACTGACGCCTCTCCGCCGGGACGAAACCGTTCGCGCCTTCCAGGATGAGGTCGGCGGTCTCCGCCATCGTCATCACGAGGAGTTCTCCTCTATCCCGGCGCTCCGAGATGTCACGCAGGACGTGTTCCAGCGTGTGGAACATCCGATCGCCGGTACCCAGATTGAAGGGGTGAAACCAGAGGTGGTAAAGCTCACCCCTGTCAGCCGCACGATCGAGGCCCAGCCGGGCCTGTCTGATTCTGGAGGAGGGTGGGATGAGCTTTCGAATTCCATTGTCCCCGAGCAGGAACTGCGACGCGGGAAGATTGACAAGACGGTCGCCCTCCCGAAGCGCGTTCAGGTCATACGTCGGGGCCGGTGTGCCAACGGCTCGATCGAGGATGTGAACGGCGCCACGCCTGTTCCCGTACCAGTTTCGCTCGACCCCTCGGTAGGCGACTATCCCGAAATCATCCAGCGTGTCGACATATGCGACCTGGTTGCGCGGATAGACAATGGAACGCACGATGATTCCATGTTGCCTGCCTGTCCGGCAGGCGGCCTCGAGATCTCGCTTCCACACTGTCCGGGTGGTCGATGCGTCATGCGCGTATATGTGACCGAAGGTGTGCGTACCGATCTCATGGCGGATGCGTGCACCGGTGATCCACTCCAGCAGGTCGGGAGCGTGATACCACCGCCCCGGCGTGCGACCTCCGTGTCGCCGGTCTGCCGGTGCCGTCAGGAGCCGTCCCACCACTGCCCACGTGGCAGGAATTCGATAGGTGTCCAGCAGGCGGATCAGGCGGCGGATGATCTCCGGCTCTTCGTCGAGAACTTTACAGAATCGCGGCAGATCTGCGGCGTTCATGCCCCAGGCCAGCTCTGTATCGATAGATAGAATGCAGATTCCCGGCATGACGGCAAGGCTATCAAGGGCGTACGACTTTCGGCTGACGCGAGACTTCGACTCCTTCTCGGGTTCGTTCAAGATAGAGCCATACCGCATCTAAGGGCGAGGCGCCGCATGCCCGCACACCCACACGAACGGCATCGCCGTTCCACCGCGACCCTCCAATCTCGACACTCATAACAAATCAACTGAAACGGCATCGGATCGTCGGATCGACGGCGATGGACATGGTGTTCACTCCATGACACGGCGCGGCGTGGGGACGCGCTGCACCGATATCGAATCGCTGTTTCGATATGCTGGCCATAATTTGAGTCGGCGCCTCTCGCCGACGATCGGCCCGAATTCTCAAGGTGGATGTCGGAGAACAGTCACACGGAGGTCAAATGGAATCCATGATTCACGCAGCCCACAGACTGATCGACATGTCCTCGGCGGGCCCGTGCAAGCGGGAGGCAAGATGAGAATCGCCTGCGGAATGGTGCTGTGGTGTCAATGCAGCACGTGATCAGGCGGATCAAGCCGAGGGCGATCCGGACGGCGGAGCTTACCTCGTCCCGGCCGCTGTGCGGCCCCATTCGCGTCTGCGAAGTGATCAAGGAACTGACCATGGGTGGTGCGGAGACCGCTCTGGTGGAGCGGCTGAAGGCGGCGCCCGGGGACGGTGTCACGTACACGGTCGTCTGCCTGTCCGCCTCGTGGAATGTCCTCATCGACAAGATCCGCGCGGTGGGGATCGAAGTCATCGATCTCAGCGACCGCTCCCGGCTCTCGGCGTACATCCGGCTCGTCACGGTGGTCAGGCGGCTCGCCCCCCAAGTGGTCAACATGCATTCCCCGCTGCCCGCCATCGTGCTGCGACTCTTCATCCGCCTGTGGGGCCCCAAGCCCCGCCTCATCCACACCGTTTCGGGTATCAAGTATCGGCCTGCCACCCTGCTCCTCGATCGCCTCACCAGGCGACTGGACGACCACACGGTCGCCGTGGCCACGGTGGTGGCGCGCTCCCCCACCACCGTCGGAGCGCGCCGCGTGTCCGTCCGGATCCACGGGATCGACCTTCGGAGGCAGCGGGAATGGGCGGCGCGGGCCGACGAGGTGAGACGGGAGTTCGCCGTCTCGGACGACGCGTTCCTTGTTCTCTCCGTGGCCAATCTCCGTGCGTGTAAGAACCACCAGATGCTCATCGAGGCCGCCGCCGAGGTCGTGCGCGCCCGCCCGGACGCGCTCTTCCTGCTCGCCGGTGAGGGCCCGCTGCGCGAGCAGATCAACGCGGAGATCCAGCGAAGGGGCCTCGGAGATCACATGCGTCTCCTCGGACGCGTCCCGGATGCCTACAGGCTCATCGCCGCGGCGGATCTGCTGGTGCTGAGCTCGCACAACGAGGGCCTGCCCGTCGTCGCCATGGAGGCGCTCGGAGCCGGGGTACCCGTCGTGGCCACGGAAGTGGGCGGCCTTCCCGACATCATCACCTCGGGGCAGAACGGCATCCTTACCCGCCCTGGATCACCTTCTGCGCTCGCGGAAGGCCTGCTGAAGGCGATGGAGCCCATCGAGCATCGCAGGCTGCGGTCGGGGGCCGCGTCGAGCGACCCACAGATGCTCGACATGGTCAACACCGCACGCTGGTTCGAAGACCTCTACCAGGGTTTCACTCGAAGATGACAGGTTCGGCAGGTCGCGAGCGCGGGGTCACGACCGGCGGGACGGCGAGAGCCTGTTCCGATCTCGCCGCGACGAGAAATCCACCTTGCGCATGAGCAGTGCGGCGAGGGCCATTCTGCACACCCTGATGGCTCGCGGAATGGTGACCGCGACGACCGCGGTCATCGGCGTGCTAACCGCGCGCACCCTGCTCCCCGAGGGCCGAGGGCAGTACGCGGTGCTCATCGCGCTCGCCTGGGCGGGTCTGGTGCTCGGCGGTCTATCCGTCGACCAGGGCCAGGTGGTCCTGTGGACCGATGCCGAGCACCGTCCCTCTCTGACGGCGAACGCACTGGTGCTGGGCGTCCTCATGGGTGTGGTGGTCGCACCTGCGATCGGTGTGGTGGCGATCCTGTCGGGTGTCGGTGCGGTCTGCACGTTGGTCATGCTGCTGGCCATGCCGATCTTGATCGTCTGGGAGTACCTCTGCGGCATCGTTCTGTTGCGGAACAGGACCGATGTACTGAACGGAGGCACGATCCTCGGCTCCCTCCTGTGGTGCGGCTCGGTGATCGTCGCGGCGCGGGCGGGATGGTTGACAGCGGAGCTGGCCTTCGCTCTCTGGACGGCGTACGAACTGATCACCGTCGTCTACTTCGTCATCGCGCTACGGCCCGACGTGCGGCGATTCGACCACAGGCTCGCCTGCCGAACCGTAGGCATCGGGCTCCGCTATCACCTCGGTCTTGTCTCCACGCAGTTGCTGGCGCGGGTCGAGGTGCTGATGGTGAACACGTTCGCGTCCACCAGTCAGGCCGGCCTGTACTCCGTCGCCGTCACCCTCGCCGACCTCGCGCGGATTCCGGTGGAGGCACTGGTCAAGGTGGCGATGCCGAGGCAGGTGGAGGGAGACCACCTCCGGGCGGTGCACGTCACGCTCCGCGCCGCGCGCGGGGCTTTCGTCATGGGGGTGGTATCGGTGGGCGCGCTGTGCGCTCTGGCGTCCACGCTGGTTCCACTCGTCTATGGGGATGCGTTCAGGGGCAGCGTCGCCCCTTTCCTATGCCTCGCGCCGGGAGTCGTCTCCCTGAGCGTCTCCCGGCCGATCTGGATCTTCCTGGTGCGCCTCGACCGACCGTGGACGGTGACGACGATGTCGGTTACGGCACTGGTGCTGGATGTGCTGCTTAATGTCTTCTTCATCCAGTTCTGGGGTGCCGTGGGGTGTGCCGCCGTTTCCAGCGCCGTTCTCACCGCGCTGGCCACCGCCCAGTGCGCGTGGTTCTTGCGGGTGAGCGAAACGCCTGTGCGGCGCCTACTTCCTCAGTGGTCGGAAATCGCGACATCGCTGTCGGCGGCGGGTGCTCGCGGAGGGTGATCGAGGCAGTGGCCGCCGGCTCCGGCCCCGCGATCGTCAAGCCCCCCTTCGCCATGGATCAAAAAGAGAGTGAGTGCGGACGTGGCAGAACAAATATTGATCAACGATCTGAGCCGGCACGCGTCCTCAACGGAAACGGCTGTACGCGCTTCCGTCGAGCGGGTGCTGCGAAGCGGCTGGTACGTCCTGGGAAAGGACGGCGAGGCCTTCGAGCGGGATTTCGCCGCATATTGCGACACGAAGCACTGCGTCGGCGTCGCGAACGGAACCGACGCGATCGAACTGGGTCTTCGCGCTCTGGGAGTTCGTGCCGGAAGCCGCGTCGCCTCGGTCGCGAACGCCGGCCATTACACGACGACCGCTCTGATGGCGCTCGCCGCTGAACCTGTCTTTGTCGACGTGGACCGTGATACGAAACTCATGGATCTCGCTCATCTACGGCAGGTCGCCGAAGAGGGCGTCATCGACGCGGTCGTGGTGACGCACCTTTTCGGGCTCCTCCATGATATGGAGGCGGTCCTGGACATCACGGCGCCGCTCGGAATCCCCGTGTTCGAGGACTGCGCGCAGGCTCACGGTGCGCGCCGAGGCGGACGACGCGCCGGCGGCTTCGGCGCCGCGGCCGGCTTCAGTTTCTATCCGACCAAGAACCTCGGGGCGCTCGGCGACGGTGGCGCGGTGGTCACCGGCAGCGCCGAGGTCGCCGAGCGAGTGAGACATCTGCGGCAGTACGGTTGGGAAGCGAAATATCATGCCAGCGTTCGTGGCGGTCGCAACAGCCGCCTCGACGAGATACAGGCGGCGATACTACGGGCCAAGCTGCCCTTCCTTGACGGCTGGAACGAGCGCCGCCGCGCCATCGCGAGGCGCTACTCAACGGAGATCACTCATCCGCGGGTCCGATGCCCTGCCGTTCACGGTGAGGAGTTCGTCGCCCATCTCTATGTCCTCACGAGCGACGACAGGGATGGACTTCGGACACATCTCGCGAAAGCAGCGATTCGCACGGATGTGCACTATCCCGTTCCCGACTACCGGCAACCGTGTCTCACGGAATTCAAAGGCTGGGCCGGACTCCCAGTGACCGACGAGCTGGCGTCGTCCATCCTGACGCTCCCCTGCTTTCCCGAACTCTCCGACGACGAGGTCACACGAGTGATCTCGTGCGTCAACGCCTGGTGACGCCATGTTCTCTGTGATCATTCCGGTCTATCGGAACGCGGAATTCATACCCGAGCTGATCGAAGAGTTCGCCAAGATCAATGCCATCGTCGCGGAACGCTACGGCATGCCGGCGGAATTCGTCTTCGTCGTCGACGCCAGTCCGGATGACAGCTTCGACCTCCTGAACACCGCCCTTCCGCTGGCGCCGTTCAAATCGCAGTTGCTCCTGCACGCGCGCAACTTCGGATCATTCGCCGCCATACGTACAGGGCTTCGGGCCGCCCGGGGCGACTACTTCGCCGTCATCGCCGCAGACCTCCAAGAACCTCCGGAACTCCTGCTCAGATTCCTCAGCGAACTCATCGACGGAGACATCGACATCGCGGTGGGGGTCCGCGAAGGCCGGAACGACCCGGGGATGTCACGCCTGTCGGCCAACCTATTCTGGACGTTCTACCGCCGCTTCATCGTCCGCGACATCCCTTCCGGCGGCGTCGACGTCTTCGGGTGCAACAGCCGCATCCGGGACGAGCTGTTGAAACTGGAGGAGGCCAACACCTCCCTGGTGGGCCTTGTGTACTGGCTGGGCTTCCGTCGCGGCGAAGTGCCCTACGAGCGGCGGGCCAGGGCGTACGGAAAGAGCACCTGGACACTCGGCAAGAAGATCGATTATCTACTCGACAGCGTCTTCGCCTTCACGGATCTGCCGATCCGAATCCTCACGCTCCTCGGCATGCTGGGGTTCGCGTTCGCCAGCTGTCTCGCGGTCTTCGTCGTCGTCATGCGCTTCATGGGCCAGATCGAGGCGGCAGGCTACACGACCACGATCCTGGTCATCACCTTCTTCGGAGCGCTCAACACCATGGGACTCGGGTTCATCGGCTCCTACGCGTGGCGAAGCTACGAGAACACCAAGAAACGTCCCTTGGCCCTGGTGCGCACAGCCCATGCCTTCGACGGCGCTTCCGAAACGACCTCCGCCCCTTCCTACATCGGCAGGCGTGCATGAAACACACCTTCATCCATCCGCAGGCCCTATGTGAAAGCACGGCCGTCGGCGCCGGCACGCGCGTCTGGGCGTTCGCGCATGTGCTTCCCGGCGCCCGCATCGGGGCCGAGTGCAATATCTGCGACGGAGTGTTCGTGGAGAACGACGTCGTCCTCGGCGACCGGGTGACGGTCAAGTGCGGCGTGCAGATCTGGGACGGGATCACGATCGAGGACGACGTCTTCATCGGCCCCAACGCGACGTTCACCAACGATCCGTTCCCGCGCAGCAAGGTCCATCTCGGAAGATATCCACGCACGGTAATCCGCTCCGGCGCCTCCATCGGCGCGAACAGCACGATCCTGCCGGGCGTGGAGATCGGAACCGGGGCGATGGTGGGCGCGGGCGCGGTCGTGACCCGTTCCGTTCCCCCGAACGCCATCGTGGTCGGCAATCCCGCCCGCATCAAGGGCTACGTCACCGACACCCCGGGGCTCGGCGCCTCGGTGCCGGACGGCGATTCCCGGCGGCAGGGCCAGACCGGGCTCGGAATCGGCGCCGCCAGCCTTCACGACCTGCTGGTCACCAGCGACATGCGCGGCGAACTCTCGGTGGGAGAGTTCGAACGCCAGGTGCCGTTCGCGCCGAAGCGCTACTTCCTGGTGTTCAACGTCCCGAGCCGGGAGGTCCGCGGCGAGCACGCCCACCATGAATGCGAGCAGTTCCTGATCTGCGTGCGCGGCTCCTGCGGCATCCTCCTGGACGACGGCCGCAACCGGTGCGAGATCACCCTGGACCGTCCCAGCCGCGGGGTGTACATGCCTGCCATGATCTGGGGAACGCAGTACCGGTACTCGCCCGACGCCGTGCTGCTGGTGTTCGCGTCACACTTCTACGACCCGGACGACTACATTCGCTGTTACGACGAGTTCCGCGGCATCGTCTGCGGCGAACCGGTGCGGTCGTGAGCCGGTTCGGCCGATTCGTGGTGGGTGGCGCGGTCAACACGGCCGTCTGCCACGGCCTTTTCGTGGTCCTGTCGTGGTCGGTTCCGGTGGCCGTCGCCTATTCGATCGCGTATTTCATCGGAATAGTGCTCGCCTACATCATCAACACAACCTTCGTGTTCCGAACTCGCGCCACGCTCGCGTCCGCCGCCCGTTTCCCCGGCGTGTACCTGGCGACTTATCCGATCGGCCTGGCGGTCCTGACGCTGCTGATCAAAGCGGGGGTCCACAAGTGGCTCGCGATGCCGGTGGTGATAGCCGTCAACGTTCCGATCACCTTCGCGCTGACCCGATGGGTCATGAGCGGCGGCGCCCGGCATCGCGAGCCGGCCTCGCGGCCGGAGAGCGAAGTGAGCGGCTACGAGCCGTCCGGGATCCGGTAGACGGCGTAGTCGCCGGAGCGGAAGCGGAGTTCGGCGTGGTCGCTGAGCCTGGATCGGGAGCCGAGCCGACGCTGGTCGACCAGCAGCCAGCGTACGTGGTAGCGGTCGCGCAGGAGCGCGACCGAGGCCGTCGTGGGGCTGTCGATGGCGGCGTCGTTCAGGCGCAGCCGCTCGGCGTCCCAGAAGGGAATGCGCTCGTAGACCATGCCGGGCCGCCAGGCGTCGTTGGCCTTGTAGGTGTACAGCCAGCCTTCGACGAGGACGCGTCGCTCGGCGAGCCCTGCCGCGAAGAACTGCCCGGCGTCGCATGGGTTCTCGCGTCCCCACCGGCAATGGGTGTTGGTGGCCACCACGTCGCCGGGGTCTGAATGGTCGCGCAACCAGCGTGCGGCGATCAGGGTGCCCCGGGGCACCGCCCCCGTCTCCGCGGCCGGGGTGAGGCCGACGCTGCCGAGTCCTTTCGCGGCCGCCTTGCCGGGAAGCCAGAGCAGCAGGCTGGATCCGCAGGCCAGCAGGCCGAGGCCGGTGAGCGCGGTTGTCAGCAGCGCCGCGGCCCGAGGCCGTCCCAGGGTGGCCGACAGGACGGCGGCGGCCAGGAGTGCGACGATGAGCACGATGGCGTAGGGCAGGTACAGCGCGGCGACCGACCGGCCGGGATCGAGCGGGACGGTGACGCCGCACGCGATGGCGACCGCCCATGTGACGGCGACTGCGGCGGCCACGGCACCGGCGGCCGCCAGGGCCGAAACGCGGGCGCGGCGCCACATCAGGAGCGCTCCGTAGACGGTGACGATCACCAGGTAGGGGTAGGCGCCGTCCAGGAACAGGAACTGGCTAAAAGCGACGTGCTGGCACAGCAGCGTCACCGCGTGTCCCGCCACGGCCATGCCCAGCATCAGGACCACCCCCGGGCGAGCCGCCAGGCGGCGGTCGCCCAGCAGGCCCGCCGTTCCGCACCAGGTGGCCGCCATGCACAGCAGGAGTAGCACGGTGACGCCGACCGCCGCCGCGGCGGGGGCGCCGGGGCGTACGCCCGCCAGCAGCTCCCACCGTTCCCGCATGGCCGGCAACGGGGCCAGGATCATCCCCTGCCGGGCTCGGCCGAACAGCACCAGCTGGGCGTAGGCCAGGCAGGCCAGCGTCATCGCCAGCACCGCGACACCGGGCCACAGCGGCCGCCGCCCCGTCAGCGCCTTCACCACGACGACCCCCGCCACCCCGACGAGCAGCAACGGCAGGTACACCGCCTTGGCACCCATGACCGCCACCAGGAACACAGTGAGCAACACCCACACGGCGGGGGCTTGGCCTCGACGGATTGAAAGGTCCGGCCGCCACCCTCGGCCCAACGCACGGCCGGGGACGAGCAGGTCCAGCAGCAGGATGACGACCGGGGCGAACAGCAGTGCGCCGAAGGTCTGGGTGGGGCTGCGCCAGGCCGTGTACTGCAGGCCGTTCCATCCGAAGACGAGGTTGGAGCTGAGGTACAGGTTGGGCGTGCCCACGAAGACGGTGCCGACCAGGACAGGGGCGGTCCCCCGCCACGAGCCGATCACCCGCCGGGCGGTCATCGCGATCAGCACCAGGAACGCCGCCAACATGGGCAGCATCGCCAGGCGGAACACCAGCACCACAGGTTCGACTCCGGTGACCCAGCTGGTCGCGGCGACGTGCGCGTAGGCGAACCAGTGGTAGAGCAGCGGCTCCCCCGCCACCGTCGGCATCTGCGGCGGCATGTGGTGCTTCAGCTCTCCCGCCAGGGCCAGGTGGAACGGCACGTCGTACCCGCCGGCGCCCAGCCCGGGCCAGGTGAGCACGTTGTTGCGGAAGTACGGGACGCCGCTCCAGGTGACCAGGCCGGCGAAGCCCAGCGCCAGGGTCCACGACACCCACGGCGGTGCGTGGACACCGGCCGCGCTTCTCCAGTGGCGGCGTAGCCGGGGGATCGCGAGGAAGGTTAGGTAGGTGGCGGCGGGCCAGATCAGCACCAGCCGGGGTGCGCCCGCGGCCCGGGCGGCGATGTAGGTGAGGACCTCGACGGCGTAGCCGAGTGTCAGGCCCAGGGCGATCTCCTCGGCCAGGGTACGTCTGCCCCGGTACAGCGCGCGGATCAGCAGCGTCCCGGGAAGCGCCAGGCCGAGCGCCACGTACAGCCCGAACAGTGCCATGTCCGTGGCGGAGGTGCCGAAACGCGCCGGCAGGGCGACCGCGACGGCCGTCGCGAACACCGCCGGCAGCCACGCCCGGATCGGCCGCCCGCCCGGGGACCCGCCTGAATTCCGGTCGTTCTCCGGATTTTCCGGCCGACTGGAGATTTCGGTCGATACCGCGCCTGCGGTCGCGAATGCGAACGGGCGCCTCTCGGAACCGCGAAGTGATGGAGTATCGGCCATGCCAGCAATTCTGGTGCGCCGATCATCGCGGACAAGCTCTAAGATCCACGCCCAGCATTTCATGGCCGGTTGTTGACCCGAAATTCGCGACGCGTGATTCCGATCGGCCCGCGTCGCGAATTTTTTCACCCGTGTCATCCGCCATTCGCCGTGCCGCGCCCGCCCTTTTCCCGGTCCGACGTCCACCCGGCCCCGGAGCGGTCAGGTTCCCGGCCGCGCCTGGCGCAACGGACGCCACCAGTCCTGGTGGTCGCGGTACCACCGCACCACTTCGGCGAGCCCCTGATCGAAGTCCACCAAGGGCTCGTAGCCGATGGCCATGATCTTGCCGCAGTCCACCGAGTAGCGGCGATCGTGCCCGGGCCGGTCGGCCACGTGGTCGACCATGTCCCAGCCCGCGCCGACGGCCGAAAGCAGCCGCGCCGTCAGGTCTCGGTTGGTCAGCTCGACGCCGCCGCCGATGTTGTAGATCTCGCCGGGGGACCCCTTCTCCAGCACCAGCTGGATGCCCCGGCAGTGGTCGTCGACGTGCAGCCACTCGCGCACGTTGAGCCCGTCCCCGTACAGGGGAACCCGCAGACGGTCCAGCAGATTGGTCACGAAGAGCGGGATGAGCTTCTCCGGGTACTGGTAGGGCCCGTAGTTGTTGGAGCACCGGGTCACCCGGACGTCGAGGCCGTAGGTGCGGTGGTAGGCCCTGCAGAGCAGGTCTCCCCCCGCCTTGGCAGCGGAGTAGGGCGAGTTCGGCAGCAGGGGCTCGTCCTCGCGCCACGATCCCTCGGCCACCGACCCGTACACCTCGTCGGTGGAGACCTGCAGGAATCGCTGGACGTCCGACTCCAGCGCGGCCTGGAGGAGCCGCTGGGTGCCGAGCACGTTCGTCGTCACGAAGTCGGCGGCCCCGGTGATGGACCGGTCGACATGGGTCTCGGCCGCGAAGTTCACCAGCACGTCCTGCCCGGGGACGACCCTGGCCAGAATTCCCAGGTCGGTGATATCCCCGAGTACGAACGAGAATCGGGCGTGGTCGGCCACGGGTGCCAGATTGGCCCGGTTGCCGGCGTAGGTGAGCTTGTCGAGGACCGTGACATGTGCGCCTTCGAACCCCGGATACGAACCGTCCAGGAGTGAGCGCACGTAGTGGGAGCCGATGAACCCGGCGCCGCCGGTGACGAGGATTCTCATGCCCTCACCTGTATCTTGCTGTGGTCGCCCACCATGAGTTCGTGGGTGTTCGACACACCGGTCGCCCGGCTCACCTCGACGTTGCGCCCGATCAGGGAGTGCGCGATCCGCGAGACGCCGTCCACGCGGGATCCGTCGAGCACGATCGAATACTCGATCTCGGCGTTCTGCAGGACGCAGCCCCGGCCGATCGAGGTGAACGGTCCGACATACGACGACGTGATCTTGGCGTCCGCCCCCACGACGATCGGCCCGCGCAGCACCGAGTTCTCCACCACCGCGCCCGGCTCCACGATGATCCGCCCAGTCATCTCGCTCATACGGTCTACCGTGCCGGCGACATCAGGCGTGATCCCCTCCAGGACGATGCGGTTGCACTCCAGGATGTCCCGCAGCCGCCCGGTGTCCTTCCAGTAGCCGCACACCATGTGCGAATAGACGCGAAAGTCGTTGTCGATGAGCCACTGGATCGCGTCCGTGATCTCCAGTTCACCTCGCGCGGACGGCCTGATGGCCCGGACCGCCTCGTGGACGGCCGGAGAGAAGGTGTACACCCCCACGATCGCGAGATCGCTGTTCGGGAACTCGGGTTTCTCCTCCAGGCGGAGGATCTCCCCGGCGGGACCGAGCTCCGCGACTCCGTAGAACTGCGGCTCGGCGACCTTGGTGAGGAGGATCTGCGCGTCGAAGCCGCCCTGCTCGAATGATCTCACCAGGCCGGTTATACCGTCGACGAGAAAATTGTCTCCTAGGTACATCACGAAGGGCTCATCGCCGAGGAAGTCACGGGCGATCAGGACGCAGTGCGCCAGCCCGAGTGGAGCCTCCTGGGGGATGTAGGTGACCTCCAGCCCGAACTGCGACCCGTCCCCCACCGCCTGCCGGATTTCGTGCCCGGTGTCACCGGTGATGATTCCCACGCTGGTGATGCCGGCGTCGCCTATCGCTTCGAGTCCGTAGTAGAGAACCGGCTTGTTGGCGACGGGCACCAACTGCTTCGCCGAAGTGTGAGTCAGCGGGCGCAGCCTCGTTCCCCGACCGCCTGCCAGCACAAGTGCCTTCATTGCTCATCGCTTCCTTCCGAGAGCGACACATGGCCCCGGAGGCCACCTGCCCGCGTCAGATCACGCCCGGCCGAAATTTACGCCGAGACAGGATTCAGCGGCCTCCGCCTTTCTCCGCCTTTGTCGAAGAGCGTGCGACATGTTGCCGCGGTTAAACGTTGCGCGCCGTCTGAAGGCACATGTGCGGTGAATCGCAAAGGTCCCGTTGGGTTGGTGGATCAGGCCGCGTAGCGCGCCGGCGACCTGGGCGGCACCGGTCGTTCCGGGGTAGACCTCCGCTACGTTATCAAGATCTTTGAACGGTTCGCAGGGCACCCGATTGTCTACGCAAATCGGGATGTGCGCCTATTCGACCGGGATCGGACGGCAACCCAGGACGCCTAAGGGGCGACCGGTCAACGGCAACTATGAAGGCGGTACCGATTCGGCAACTCCGCTGAATGTGCCGCAGAAACGATCCGCGTTCGTGTATCTATTTTTCCGCGGGGGTGTGATGCATGCGAGCGACATTGATTCGTCGCACCGTCGAGCCGGAAAACGGCGCCGGTGTTGCCTCATGATCCGGGTGCGCGGCCCGCGACGCCTATCTCTCCGCACGGTCGTCTCTTGCCATCGGGACCCGGGACACCGCGACAATTGGAGACACAGCTATGAAAGACACCCGTGCGGTGCGGAGCCGGGCCCGAACGGCGGAACCGCCGGAGCTCGGCTTCCTGCTGGGCACCGGTCGTTGCGGTTCCACGCTCCTGTACGAGGCACTGACCCGCCACCCTCACGTTGGTTTCCCCACGAACCTGGACGACCGGCTGCGGCACGTACCACCGCCGGTCAGACGGTTCGGTGCGGCGATGCACCGCTGGTCGTGGCCGGACTTCCCGCCGAAGCGAGTGCGGCCGAGCGAGGTGCAGGCCGCCCTCGCCCGCGATGTGTCCCCCATGGTCGTCGACCCTTTCCGGGAGCTTGTGGCGGCGGACGTCACGCCATGGCTCGCGAGACGGATGAGGGTGTTCTTCCAGGATCGGGCCGCGAGTGAAAGGGTGAACCGCTACGTGCACAAGTTCACCGGCTGGCCGCGCGCCGCGTTCCTGCACGAGATCTTTCCCCAGGCCAGGTTCGTGCACATCGTGCGGGACGGGCGGGCGGTCGCCAACTCGTGGCTGCAGATGTCGTGGTGGCGTGGCCATCTCGGACCATCCGGCTGGCACTACGGCACGCTGCCGGAGGCGTACACCGAGGAATGGGACGGCGAAGGCCAATCCATGATCCACTTGGCCGGGATAGGCTGGAAGATTCTCATGGACGCGTACAAGCTCACCCGGGCCGGTGTTCCCGCCCATTTGTGGCTCGAGGTGCGGTACGAAGACCTGATCGCCGATCCGCGCAAGCAGGCGCGCGTGATCCTGGAGTTTCTCGACCTTCCGTGGACGTCGAGTTTCGAGCGAGGCTTCGGCCGCCACACGTTCATGGCCGGACGGGTCGACGCGTTCCGCCGCGATCTCACACCCGGCCAGGTGGAGCAACTGAACCGTTCCCTCGGCCCGCACCTCGCCGAACTCGGCTACGCCGTCTGACACCCGAAACCCGATCTCGGCAGGGGGCCGTGATGCATATTGCCATGAAGCAACTCAACAGAAAAATAATGGTGGCCAGAAGGCACGGGGCGAACAATGTGGCGATGGCCCTCGCGGGCAAGGTGCTGCAATTCCCCCTGTCTGTGATCTTCCGGGGTGACAAATGGCATCTCAGAGGCTTTCACACCACTAATTACAAGAAAGTCGCGGTGGAACTCGCCGGTGCGGTCCCCGGACGGCTGGACGTCGTCGCCGAGGTCGGCTGCGGCCTGGGCGACATCCTCAACCGGGTTCCCGCCCGGCGAAGGCTCGGGTTCGACATCGATCGTGCTGCCATCAGGTGGGCACGATTCCTCCAGCGTTTCGCGGGAGGAGAATGCGAGTTCGACGTGGGCAGCTTCGACGCTCTGATCAGGAGCGAGGTCAAGGACATCGATCTCGTGATCATGATGGGCTGGTTCCACTACATGCCCGACGACTGGATCAGGGACCAGATGCGCGCGCTTCTCTCGAGCAAACGGGTCAGGTACGTGATGGTCGACGAGTTCCCGGAGCAGGAAGGCCGCATCAGCCAGATCTTCGACGTCTTCGGTGTGCGGGTCGAGCGGCGCCACGACTGGCAGGACGACAAGAACCTGCTCCTCTATCGCTCCGATGCGTGATCTCCGGCCAGCGGAGCCCGGTGGCAGGACCATGAAGAGCGACGACCGGTTTCGTGCTGCCTTCATCATCACGATCGACGTCGAAGCGGACGACGCGTGGAGCGACTGCACGGTGGTCAGGACGAGGAACGCCGCATTCCTGCCCCGGTTCCAGGCGCTGTGCGAAAAGTACGGGCTTCGCCCCACGTATCTGGTCGACTGGACCATGGCGCGGAGCCCGGCGTTCCAGGAGTTCGGCCGAGCCGTGATCGGGCGCGACAAGGCCGAGATCGGCATGCACCTGCACGCTTGGACCACGCCGCCCATCGTGCCGCTCACCGATGAAGATCACCGGTACAAGCCGTTTCTGATGCAATATCCGGAAACTGTGATGGCGGCGAAGGTGGAGACCGCGACCAGAACCCTGGAGGACACCTTCCTGATCACTCCGGTCAGCCACCGTGCCGGACGCTGGATGCTGAACGAGACCTACGCGAGGATCCTGATCGAGCACGGCTATCTGGCCGACTGCTCGGTGACCCCGCACGTTTCCTGGCAGGGAACCACGGGGGCACCAGGCGGGCGTACCCAGGATTACACACGGTTCCCCGAGGACCCCTATTTCATCGATCCGCACGCCGTGGACAGAGGAGGTGATTCGCCGCTGCTTGAAGTGCCGATGACGATCGCACACCGCGGATACGGCCCTCTCACGCACCGGGTACGCGCACTGCTGCCGCGGCGCGGCATGGCCAGGCGGGTCGCAGGCAGGCTCCTGCCAGAGACGATCTGGATGCGTCCCAACGGGAGAAACAGGCGAGCGATGATCGAGATGGCCCGCCTTGCGCGGCATTCCGGGCGAGACCATGTGGAGTTCATGCTGCACTCCTCCGAGCTGATGCCGGACGGCAGCCCGTACTTCCGGACCGAGCGGAGCGTCGAAGCACTGTACGACGACATGGAAGCCCTTTTCGCGTTCGCCGCCGATCAGTTCCGCGGACAGACCCTCGCCGAGTACCGCACGGGGTTCGCCGCGCGCGCCGGGCGCCTGCCCGATCACCCAAAGAAGCCTGCCGCTCCGATGACGCTTCAGACTGAAGACCCGTCATGAGCCGCGTGCACGTCTGCGAGGTGATCAAGTCGCTTGCCATCATCGGTGGTGCGGAGGTCCTGCTCGCCGAACGGTTGTGTGCGGCTCCCCTGGGTAAGCGCTACACCGTCGTGTGCATGCAGTCGGCGCCCACGGCCGTCGTGGAGCGGCTGCGCGCGGAAGGGGTGACCATCGTGGACCTCACCTCGTGCCCGCGCCTACTCCGGCCGGCCCGGCTGCTGCGGGTGGTCCGCCGGCTGCGACCCGACGTGCTCAACATCCACTCCCCGCTCCCCGCGTCGCTGCTCCGGCCGGTCTCGCGGCTGTGGCGCCATCGGCCGATGCTCGTATCGACCGTGCACAGCGTTCGGTTCAGGCTGCCGACCCTGCTGCTCGACCGGGCCACCGGGTGGCTGGACAGCAGGACCGTAGCGGTGTCCCCGCAGGTCGCCCGGAGCGTGACCACCTGGGGTGCCCGCCACCTCTCCACGCACGTGCATGGTGTGGACGTGGCGAGGCAGCACCGCTGGGCGGCGCAGGCGGCCGTGATCCGGAAGGAATGGGATGTGCCGGAGAACGCCTTCCTGATCGTGCACGTCGGCAACTTCCGCGAGGTCAAGAACCAGGGGTTCCTCATCGATGTGGCCGCCGAGCTGGCCACCAGTGAGGCACGCGCCGTGTTCCTGCTCGCCGGATCCGGCCCTCTGTTCGACCAGGCCGCGCGCCGCGTCGCCGACCTCCGGCTGGAACATGTGCGCCTTCTCGGTCATGTGCCGCACGCCGCGCGCCTCATCGCCTCCGCCGACCTGCTCGTGCTCTGCTCGACCTATGAAGGGCTGCCGGTCGTCATCATGGAGGCGCTCGCGGCAGGCGTTCCGGTCGTGTCCACCCGTGTGGGCGGGGTGCCCGACCTCATCGAATCCGGCCGCAACGGCCTGCTTGTACCACCCGGTGATCCGAAGGAGTTCGCCCGGGCCATCCTGCGGGCGATGCGGCCAGAGCTGCATGCGCGACTGCGCGAGGGGGCCCGAAGCGCGGGAAGCGTCGACATCGCCGAGACCGCCAAGTGGTTCGACCAGCTGTACGAGAGCTCCCGCCACCGAAGGACGTGATGGAAGGAGCGCACCGCGACGAGCGGTCCCATGAAGCCTCGGACGGCGACCGGAGGCTCACGTCAGGACCGCCCTGCGGGCGACCTCCTCCGGCTGGGTACCGTCGTCCGGCTGCGGGCGGCCGGGTCCCGTCCGTCCGCCCGGAATCCGTGTCCAGGCGACCGCGGACAGCAGGCTCGTCACCATGACGATCGGCATTCGCTGGCGGACGATCAAGCCCATATTCGCCATGGTGGTGGCGTAGGCCACCGCGGCCGGAACGATGAACAGGAGGAGGATCAACAGCACCCTGCGGTCACTGTGCCACAACCGGCGGGCCCCGATCACGGCGCTGTACAGCAGTAGGTACCACAGGAACGTGTCGATCTTGGCGAGCTGCAGAGCCGGGCTGCCAGGGGTCCACGGAAACGGAGACAGGAGCGTGTAGACCAGCTTCGGGCCGATCGCGTTCCAGGCGTTACCGCCGTCGTCGAACTCGACGCCCGAGCCTGGCCGCCACCAGACGTGGGCACGGTTGGCGCTTTGCACTCCCGCCGACTGAGCGTGCTCGAGTTGCTCGCGCATCCTCTCGACGGGACCGTTGTGCACGACCATCCCCGGCATCAAGAGAACGAGCGTGATCACCGCGGTGACGGCGAACAGACTCCGCAACGAGATCACCCGCCTCAGCCCTATGGCTCCGAGGGCCAGCGGAAGCACGCATAGGAAGGGCATGTAGGGGCGCACGTTCCACAGTCCCCACAGCAGGATTGCGAGGACGAGTAGTTTCGCGACGTTGAAACGCCGTGCGAGCGAGACGCCGACGTACAGGGACGCGACCACGAGGAGCGCGTTGAACCCGTCCTTGTAGGTGTCCGAGGTGTGCAGCAGGAAGGCGGGCATGAACGCCAGCACGGCCAGCAGCCGGAACGCGCTCCGGTCGTCCGCGCCGATCATGCGGGCGAACTTGTACATGATCACGCACAGTACGCAGGCCAGCAGGCCGATGAAGGCCGTGCAGCCCACCGGGGCCGGGCCCCCGCAAACATAGATGATCAGCGCCAGAAGATTGCTGGGGAGCGCCACCGAGTAAGGTTCCCCGGCGCTGTTGGCGGAGATATACGAGAAACCGTCTCGCTTCCACTGCTCGGCGATCTCCGTGGCCCAAAGCTCGTACCACAGGTTGTCACCGCCATAGTCGAGCAGGGCCCCTCGCTGCAGCACCACATGGAGGGCCAAGCGGACGACGAGCGCGACCAGCAGCACCGGGAGGACCCGTCTGGCAGCAGGCGCGTCCAGGCTGACGCGCACGACGAAGACGAGGGCCACCACGGCCGCGACGACCACCAACAATTCCATGAGAACCTCCCGGCCGCCTGGTGAAGACGCCACGGCGGACCGGCAGAAGATCCATGCCATAGGCTGAGCATTCCGGACCACGCTAACTCCCGAAGACGCGACCGATCATCGCAGCGGCCATATCTGACGTGACGATGACCCGGTGCATGCGGATTCTTTCCGGTGCCGCCGCGCCATTTCGTGCGCGAGATACAAATGGCCCGGTCGCCCTTCCGAATACCGCCCAAAGCCATGAACCCGGCACAGAACGCGGCAAATCAAAGACGACGAACACACGTGTTCGAATTCAATGACAAGTAGTGTCCCCGCAGGTCTCACGTCGGACAAATACGAGATCAACCGATCCAGGGGTTCTCTCGTGCCGATTAGCCGTCCGCCGTACCACAGGTCCGCCATGAGCGAGTAGTGAATAAGGAAACACTTTTATGCGGACGGCGACACTACCGATGAAACGAATAAACGGCGAGCTAGCTTCTTGGACGTGACCAGGCCCACCGTCAAGGAGCCGCTGTGAAACCGGACAGCCGGATTCGAGTCATGGAAATAATCGCCCGGTTGAATGTCGGGGGCCCGGCGACTCAGATCTCGGGGCTGATCGGGGGGCTGAACCGCCTCGAGTTCGACCACCGCCTCTACACGGGATACATCGAAGGAGACGAAGCGGACCATCTTCGGCTCGGCGACCTCACCGGCGGCGATATGCTCGCCGACGCCGGCGGGGGGTCGCGGGCCTGGGAGGCACGGGTTCATCGCGTGCCGGGACTCGGGCGCTCGGTCCGACCGGCCGACGACCTGCGCGCGCTCGCCCACCTCGTCGCCGTCATGCGCCGCTTCCGTCCGCACATCGTGCACACTCGAACGGCCAAGGCGGGCGCCGTCGGCCGCATCGCCTCCCGCGTCTCGGGTGTCGGCTCAGCCCGGGTGCACACCTTCCACGGGCACCTGCTGAACGGATACTTCACCGGGCCCAAGCGCGCGGCCTACGTGTGCTCGGAACGCCTCCTCGCCTCGGTGTCGGACCGGCTGGTGACCGTCGGCGAACGGGTCCGCGACGATCTGCTTGCAGCGGGGATCGGCCGACCCGGTCAGTACGTCGTGATCCCGCCCGGAGTCCGCATCGGCCCGGTACCGAGCCGCGAGGCGGCCCGCCGGGATCTGGGCCTCCGGCGCGACGTACCTGTCGCGGCTTTCGTGGGACGGCTGACGAAGGTGAAAAGGCCCGACCGGCTGGTCGCGACGGCCCACGCCGTGCTCCGGCACATCCCCGACTGCCAGTTCGTCATCTGCGGCGGCGGCGAGCTCCGGGAGGAGGTCGAGCTGAGCGCGACGCGGCTGCCCGGCTCGATAAGGCTGACCGGCTGGCGAAGCGACACCGAGACCATCTACGCGGCCGCCGACGTGGTCCTGCTCACCTCGGACAACGAGGGCACACCGCTCACGCTGATCGAGGCCGGAATGGCGGGAACCCCTGTCGTGGCGACCCGCGTGGGCAGCGTCAGCGAGGTCGTCCTGGACGGCCGGACCGGCCTGCTCGCCGGCCGCGACCCCACCGAGCTGGCAGCGCACGTCGTACGGCTCCTCACCGACCCCGGGCTCGCCCGGAGGATGGGCGAGTCCGCCCGCCGGTGGACCACCTCGGCCTTTCCCGCCGAACGCCTGGTCGCCGACACCGAGGCCCTTTACCGAGCGGTCGCAAGTACGCGCGACCGCCGGCCCGAACGCACGGAGGTGGACATATGAGAGTGCTCGTGACAGGTGGGGCCGGGTTCATCGGCGGGAACCTGTGCCGCGCCCTGGCCGCTCGGCCCGACGTCGAGCAGATCACGGTTCTGGACGACCTGAGCAGCGGGGACCTCGTCAACCTCGCCGGTGTCGAGGCGGACTTCGTGCTGGGCAGCGTCCTGGACCGGCAGCTGGTGGCCGAGCTCGCCGCCGGCGCCACGACGGTGATCCATCTCGCCGCCTTGCCGTCGGTGCCCCGCTCGCTGAAGGATCCGCTGACCTCGCACGCCGTCAACGTCACCGGGACGCTGCATGTGCTGGAAGCGTGCCGTCGGAGCATGCCACACGTGATCGTCGCCTCGTCGTCCTCCGTGTACGGGGACAGTCCGGAGAAGTACAAGCACGAGGACCTGCCCGCGCGGCCGCTGAGCCCGTACGGCGCCGGGAAGCTCGCCGCGGAAGGCTACACACTCGCCTACGCGGAGAGCTATTCACTGCCGGTCCTGGCATTCCGCTTCTTCAACGTGTACGGACCGCTCCAGCCCGCGGACCACGCCTACGCGGCAGTTGTCCCGGCATTCGTGTCGGCCGCCCTGCGCGGCCACCCCATCCCGATCTACGGCGATGGAACACAAGCACGGGACTTCACCTACGTCGAGACCCTGGCCGACGTCGTCGTCGAGGCGGCAGTCCGTCGCGTGACGAGCCGCAGACCTGTCAATCTCGCGTTCGGCACCCGCGTCTCCCTCCTGGAGCTGAAGGAGGTGCTCGCGACCGTGCTGGAACGTCGGGTGGAGGCCGCCTTCCTCCCGCCGCGGCCGGGCGACATCCGTGACTCGAGATGCTCGCCCCACCTGTTGCGAGAGCTGTTCCCGGACCTGCGGGCCGTGCCGCTGGACGAGGGACTCCGCCGGACGGTGGCCTGGTTCGAGACGTTCCTGCGCGTAAGCCAAGACCTCGAGCTCAACGCGAGCACCTGATGAGCCGCCGCACACACCACCAAGCATGTCCTCGTACGTCTATAGGAGAAGCCGTGAATGATCCGGCAGGGAAGACCTACCTCATAACCGGCGGAAGCGGGTTCATCGGATCCCACCTGACCGACGCCTTGCTGGCACGCGGTGACTCCGTGGCCATCCTGGACAACCTGTCGACCGGACGCCGAGCCAACATCGCACACGTCGCCGACCATCCGCGCCTTCGATTCGTCCACGGATCGGTGCTGGACGAGCTCATAGTGGACGAGCTGGTCCATCGGTGCGACGTCGTGGTGCACCTGGCCGCGGCGGTCGGCGTCAAACTGATCGTCGAGCATCCGCTGCGCTCGCTGACGACCAACATCCGCGGCTCCGAGATCGTCATCGAGGCCGCACATCGCTACCGACGAAAGATCCTCATCACCAGCACGAGCGAGATTTACGGAAAGAACGCCAGTGGTCCGCTGTCCGAGATCGCCGATCGCGTCCTGGGCAGCCCGGCGGTCGTCAGGTGGGCCTACAGCACGGCCAAGGCAGTGGACGAGATCCTCGCGAACGCCTACCACAAGGAACGCGACCTGCCGACAATCATCGTCCGGCTGTTCAACACGGTGGGGCCGCGGCAGAGCCCGGCGTACGGGATGGTCATCCCCCGGCTCATCAGGCAGGCGCTCGGCGGGACACCGCTCACCGTCTTCGGCGACGGTACCCAGACCCGGTGCTTCGCCCATGTCGCCGACGTCGTCGACGCCCTGTTGTGGCTCCTGGACCGGGAAGGCGCGGTCGGCGAGACCTTCAACGTCGGTTCCTCCGAGGAGGTGAGCATCCTCGAGCTGGCAAAGATGATCATCGAGCTGACCGGCACCACGGCCGGGATCGAGCAGATCCCGTACGCCGAGGCCTACGAGACGGGTTTCGAGGACATGATGCGGCGCGTCCCGGACACCACGAAGCTCCGCGCGCTAACCGGGTGGGAGCCGCGGCGTACCCTCGCCGATATCCTCGAGGAGACCGTCGCGGAGGCTAGCGACGAGCTAGTTGCGTCACGGGGATGAGCGCGTCGTCGATCCTCGTGGCCGGACTGGCCGGTTTCCTGCTCAGCGCGGCTTCGACAGGACCTCTGGGGCGGCTTGCCACACGCTGGGGCCTCACCGACCGTCCAGGCGGCTACAAACTGCATGCCCGCCCGGTTCCGTATCTGGGTGGCATAGCCATCATGCTCGGCACGGTCCTCCCCATGATCTTCTTGGGACTGCCGGATCGCACGATCACCGTGGTCATCTGCGCCGCTGTGGCGGTGTCCCTGCTCGGGCTGATCGACGATGTCAAGCCCCTCTCGCCGTTCATCCGGCTGGGCGTGGAGTCGGTGGTCGCGGCGGGGGTCATGCTGAGCGGGGTCCGCGTCCCGGTGACAGGGGGATGGTTGGACGCTCCGCTCACGGTCCTGTGGATCGTCGTGATCACCAACTCGTTCAATCTTCTCGACAACCTGGACGGCGCCCTCGGAGCCATCACGACGACAGGCGCGGCACTGCTCGCCGCCACCGCTTTCGCCGAGAGCCACTATGCGGTCGGGTTGCTTCTGACAACGCTCTGCTTCGCCAGCCTGGGCTTCCTACCGCACAACTGGGCTCCGGCCAAGGTTTTCATGGGCGACTCGGGGTCCCTGTTCATAGGCTTCGTCCTTGCCTGCTCGACGGCCGTGCTGGCGACGGACCGGGCCACCGACGGGGTGATCGCGAGCCTTCTGCTGCCCACTTTCGTCGCCACCGTGGACACCGGAATCGTCATGTTGTCTCGGGTGAGGGACGGCCGTCCCCTGCTGATGGGCGGCACCGACCATCTGTCCCACCGCCTCTACTGGCTCGGCTTGAGCGTCCGGCTCACCGCCGTGGCTCTGGCCGGCATCGCAGCCATCTCCGGCGCGCTGGGCCTGGTGATGACCCTGCACGTCACATCGCCTCTCATCACGACGGTCGTCGCCATAGGCATGGCCATACTGCTCATCGGCCTGCTCCAGAAAGCGCGAAGCCTCGAGCCGGGCCGCTCCCGTAAACCTCCGATCAGCATAAGCGAAAGGCGATAATCAGGTGCAACTGCTCTACTACGTCCGGCTCACGCGCGCGAACTGGATAGTCATCCTGCTGACACTGCTGCTCTCGGTCGGCGCAGCACTACTCGTGACCGCGAAGACGCCCCCCAAGTACGAAGCGACGATCAGCATGCTGGTGTCGGGGCACGACACCGACGGCAGCCTCGCCATGGCCATCCAGGCGGGGGCGCTGTCACAACAGAAGGTGCAGTCCTACGCCAACCTCCTGTCCAGCCACAGAGTGGTCAGCCAGATCACCGAGAGCAACAACATCGGGCGTGTGCAGGGAAGCATCAAGGCGGAGGCCATCCCGCTGACCACGCTGATCCGGGCAACGGTCAGCGACAACGACCCGGAGCGTGCGGCCCGGCTGGCCAATCGCCTGGGCTCGACGTTCCCGCGGGTGATCAACGAACTGGAACGGCCCACCCGGTCCAGCCCGCCCACGGTGAAGGTCACGGTGGTGGACCAGGCGAGCGTCCCGAAGAAACCGGTCAGCCCTCGGCCGATGGTCAACCTCATGGTGGCGGTGCTGCTCGGCCTGCTCGTCGCGTTCGCCTCGCTGATCCTTCGCGACCACCTGGACACGACCATCAAGACCAGTGAAGTGCTGCAGCGCGTCTCGAAGACCCCGCTCATCGGATTGATCGGTTACGAGAAGGACGGGCAGCGCCATCCGCTGATCCTCCGGCACAGTGGCCGGTCGTCCAGGGCCGAGGCATTCCGGGCGATGCGTACCAATCTGCAGTTCACCACCATCGACCAGCGGCCGCGGTCAGTCGTGGTCACCAGTTGCCTGGCAGGCGACGGCAAGACCTCCATCGCCGCCAACCTCGCGATCGTACTCGCGCAGGCCGACTGGCGGGTGATCGTGGTCGACGCAGACCTGCGCCGTCCGCGTCTCGCCGAGTACTTCGGCCTAGAAGGAGCAGCTGGGCTGACCGACGTGCTGATCGGCGCGGCCTCGCTGGAGGACGTGACGCAGAACTGGGGGCCGCCGTCCCTGTCCGTACTGGCAAGCGGGCAGATCCCACCGAACCCGAGCGAAATCCTCAACTCTAAGGGGATGCGCACGCTGATCGGCACGCTCTCGGAGAACTACGACATGGTCATCATCGACACTCCGCCGCTGCTTCCGGTGACCGACGGCGCGGCGCTGGCCGCGATCTGTGACAGCACGCTGCTCGTCGTCCGCCACGGGAAGACCCGGTGGGGGCACATCGTCCGCGCGGTCGAAACGCTGTCGTCCATCAACGCTCGCGTAGTGGGGACCGTGCTGAACTTCGTGCCTGTCAAGGGCAAGGAGAAGTACGGCTACGACAAGGGGTACGAGGCCGACGTCACCGCGCCCCTTCCATCGGTCGAGGTCAGCGTATGACCTAGGCGGTCAACAACTTCAGCGGTGCCGACAGGCCGACGCTGATCCGCCGGGCTGCCGTCCTGTAGACCGGCACGAGACCGCCGAAAGGGTCGGGGATGTCGAGCGCGTCGACCCGGACCAGGCCGCGCAGCGCCCGCGCCTCTGCGACGATCACGGACGCCCGGTCCGCCGCGTCCAGTCGATGCGCGATCTCCGTCGCGGGCCTGGCCGCGGCGATCAGGGCTTCGGCCAGCACGCCGAACTCAATGATCGTGAAGGCCCTGTCGGACACCCGCGGATGGCGACGTACGACGGAGCTGCGGTGCTCCCGCGTGGCCGTCAGGACGAGGTCGGCTTCCTCCAGCATCAGGCAGGTGAGCCGGCGTGACGCGAACCCCCCTGGGTCGGCGCCCATCTCCGCCAGCACCCGCGCCGACTCGGGGGACATCGGCGTTCCGGGAACGGCGCGGACGCCCGCACTCTCCACCACAACGGGGGAATCCGCGCCGAGCGCGGCGCGTGTCAGCCGCTCAGCGATGGGAGAACGGCAGAGGTTGCCCGTGCACACGAACAGGATGCGGAATCGTATGTCCGCTCGCGACCCCGGCACCCCTCCCACTTCGCCCAGTCGCGGAGCGAAGGTCCGGTCTGCCAGGGACGCGTTGCTCATGGACTGACCGGTCTCGGCGGTCTGCGGTGAACCCTTCATAAGCGGGACAATAGATCGGCCACGCCGGGTGGCCCCGTAGGACGCACCCCTTTTTAACCTCTTCTGCCGCTACCGGCGGCTCTTTACCCGTACGAAGCTAGGGGCCGCAGCCGTCCCGGTCCTCGACGATCCGTGTCTGCTGCGGACGGACCAGCGGCTGTACCGGAACCGACGGGGGCCGCGCGGACGCCGGTTCGACGAGATCGAGCTCAAGCGTCCGTGACTCCCTGGGGGCGAGTTCGAGCAGGTTGGAGTAGACGGGATGGGATCTCTCGACCTCGTTGATCGCCTCGAACGGTTGGCCGTCGATCCGTGCCGCCGCGAGCTTCGTTCCGACCCCGGCGTACAGCGACACCCACAGCAGGTTGGAGCCGGCCAGATGGGGCAGCCCGGGGCTGTCCAGCCTGCCGGTGACGTAGGAGGGCAGCGCCACGCGGGGCACGTCGTTGGTGAGCCGGATCCGCACGCGCGTCGCACGCCGCCCGTCCCGGCACGGGCCGAGGTTGTACTCCAAAGAGCGGTTCAGGTAGTAGTCCAGCTTGCCGCCGGCCGAGTTGTTGACGACCAGCCCGGCGTACGGTCCTGGCCGCTGCGGCAGCACGCCGCTGAGCGCGGTGCCCGAAAGGCGCCGCTGCTCGGCGTCATGGCGGCTCCATATCTGGATCCTGCGCTCCTGGATCATGGGTTTCAGCACGGGCAGTACCGCGGATGGCTCGGCGAAGGATTTGGGCAGCGCCTCGCCGACGGCCTGGGCGACCGCGATGAGGAACCGCTTGCGCGCGACGGGGTCGGGGTACCGGGCGTAGGCGGCGCGCTCGGTCAGGTCGACGACGTTGGTCGCGGTGATCTGCTCCCCGCCGCGCAGGGTTACCGGCCCGATCAGGCCGAGGAGGTAGGACAGCCCAACCGGGTCGATCGCGATGGCGCCGTCCAGCCGCCGGCCGGTCTGGCGTTCCCACAGCGCCGTCCACGTTTTCGCGGCGTAGGGGTAGTGCGGGGAGAGGTTGGAGACAGAGAGCAACTCGACCGCGGCCTTGCCGTACCGCGCACGGAACGCCGGCCCATGGTCGGTCACAGGGCGGGGGCTGCCGTCAAGGCCGGTGTTGGCGGCCAGTCGCGTGACCCCAACGCGGCCGTGGTCGGCTTTCAGGATGCCAAAAGCCCCTACAAGGCCGCCGGTCCCCCGCGACTCGGCGTTGGTCTGGAAGGCCAGGAAGTAGCGGCGCGGGCCGTTGTTACCCAGCATCGGGGGGATCAGCGCGGCGGCTGTGGCGGCTCCGCCCATCCAGCCGTGCAGCCGGTCAATCTGGTACAGCGCCGCGCCGCGCGCCTGGTCGAGCGCGGCCATCCCGGTGCGTGCCGGGCTGTCCGCCAGGAGGGCGCGCGCCCGCGCGAGCCGGGCCGCGGCACCGTCGAGAACGGGCGCCGCCGCCTGGAGCCCGGCGAGCAGATGGGCCATGTCGTCCGGGGAGTTCGACGCGCCCGTGAGAAACGGCGTGCCGATCCGCTGGACGCCGGCCAGCACGTCGGTGAGTTCGGCGGCGCTCTCGGCGAGCCCTCGTACGGTCGTCGCGCCGTCCCCGAGCACGGGCGCGTGAGTGAGCAACGACCAGTCGGGGCCGCTGGTGAGGCGCCGCGCCTCGGCCGCGTGCCGCCGGGCGGTCGCGAGCGTCAGGGCGATCCGGTCAAGGTCCCGCGCGCTCACCACCGCCCGTAGATGCACCAGCGCGTCCCTGGTCGCCTCCAGGTGGTCGCGGACGCTGAGACCGAGATGTACCGACCAACCGCCGACCGGCACCAGGGTGGCGACGAAGACCAACGAGGCGACGACGATGACTCGGCGGGGCCGTCTACTTCGCACTGGTGGATCGGCGACGCCGTACGGAGATCAGGATGCCGACGAGTCCCGCGACGAGCAACGCACCGCCCACCCCGGCCACTGTGGCCACGGGTGCTCCGGTGAACGGCAGTTGTCTCCCAGCCTGCTGCCCGGCGGCCTTCTCACCGCCGGCCTTCTCACCGCCGGGCTGGTGACCCGCGGACGCGTACGCTTCCGAGCCCGCGTGCCCGGGGCCGCCGCCTTCGTGCCTGCCGTGCGCGCCGCTGTCCGACCAGTGACCACCCGAGCCGCCGCCGTCGTCCGCTTCTTCGAGATGGAGCAACTTGTCTGCTTTGATGATCTGCTCATCATTATCAGTATTATGCGCCGAATTCTCGGTTTCATCGGCTTTATGATCAGAATCGGAAAGATTCGTCACCTGCGTGTCGTCTTCCTTGTCGCATTTGTTGTTATTGCGGTGCCGGGTGACGATATTGCTCGGCGGGGATACGTTCCCCGCCGCATCCCTGGCCTTGACGTAATAGGACACCTTGACGCAGGGCGACCGCCTGTCGGTGTACGTCAGGACGTCGCCTGGCACGCTCGCGATCAGCCGGAACGGCGATGTGCTGGCGTAGATGTCGTATGCGACCACCCGGGGATGCGGCGGGTAGTCGCGCCCATCCTTGGACGGGTCCCAGTTCAGCCTTATCAGCCACGGGGAAAGCTCCGTCAGCCTGAGATTGGTTGGCGCGGTCGGCGGCTGGGTGTCGGGCGCGGTGGGCTGCCAACGGGCGGCGGACGTCAGCGCCGGCAGGCCGGTCTCCGCAGCCGCCATCGCCACCGTTCCCGTCGCCACTCCACCTGCGAGGGCCGCTGCCAGAAGAATAGGGACTGTATGTTTCGCAGCCATTCAGGACTCCCCGATGGACGATGTTTCGGGCCATGAGAGACATCGCCCGGCGGCCGAGCGACATGTCGATGCACCCGTTGTATCCACTTGAGCCGAATGGCCGCCGCCCGGCGCACGCGCTTTGCCTAAAGATCGCATGCGGCTCTTCGTCAATTTAACGACGGAAAAGCCCCCGCCGTGGGAGGGGTGCACGGCGAGGGCTTCTATCCGGGAGGAAGAGTTCTTACTCGGCGCCACTCACAGCGGCGCTCGTTGGGCGGTACTCGCTCAGCGGCCGACGTTGGCCGGGTGGCCGATGGCGAGACCGCTGTCGGTGTCGAAGAAGTGGAGGTTCTGGGTGTCCACCACGAGCTCGACGTTCTGGCCGGGACGGACGTGGCTGCGGGCGTTGACGCGGGCGGTCCACAGCGACTTGTCGCCGATCAGGGGCAGCACGGCCGCCTCTTCGTCGTCACCGGTGTCCTGGGCGGCCACGG
>JAOPYI010000049.1 GCA_025964675.1 Sphaerisporangium sp.
TGATCGGCTAGGGTGCCGTCTGGCCGCAGTCGATGTCCCGTGATGCCGTGAGGATCCTTGACCACCGAGGAAGTCCAGCAGTCGCCCGCCACCGGCTTCACGTACTTGCAAGGGGGCGATGGCCTCACCCGCGGGGCGCGGCTCAGGAACCGGGCTCTGCCGGGGACCCGCGCCGCCGGTCCCCGCGCCGGGGCGGCCGTCATGGCCGCGCTGCTGGCCGCGATCGGGCTGTGCGCGGGCGACACCGCCGCAGGGTTCTTTCCCTTCGGCGCCGTTACCCGCAGCGTCAGCGACCTCGGCAATCAGTACATCCCCTTCTACGCGTACTACTGGGACGTCCTGCACGGCCACGCCCGTGGCGACCTGATCATGAACTGGGCGTCCGGCTTCGGCTCCAGCTACCTGCCGGACGCCTTCTACTATCTGGCCAGCCCCTTTTCTCTCCTGGTGGCCCCCTTCGCCCGTGACCAGGTCGATCTGGCCGTCTACGTGATCACGGTCGCCAAGATCGCCTCCGGGGCGGCCGTCATGGCGTGGTACCTGCGCTGCCTCACCTTCCGTGGGCGCCTCCACTCGGGCATGGCCGCCGTTTTCGGTGCCGCGTACGGCCTGTGCGGGTGGGCCGTGACCGACGCGGCCTACAACCCGATGTGGCTCGACGGCCTGATCGCGTTTCCCCTGCTGTGCCTGGCCGTGGAGTGGGCGACGGCAGGGCGCAGGCCGGTGCTCGGCACGCTGTGCGTGGCGTTCGCCTGGGGCTGCAACTTCTACACCGCGTGCTTCGCGACGGTCGGCGCCGCGGTCGTGTTGATCACCAGGCTGGCGGCCGAGCCCTCGTCCTTGCGTGACAGGCTGCACGCCTGCGGCCGTTCCCTGCTGTACGGGGCGTTCGGCATGGGGCTGGCCTCACCGATCGTCCTGGTGGTCTACTTCGGGGCCAGGGACACATGGCCTGTCGACCCCAGGCCGTTCATCTCCGTCGACGCGGGTCCACTGCTGGGGCGGCTGCTCCCGGGCAGCTACCAGTTCAGCTCGCCCGCGCTGTTCGTGGGCACCTTCGCGCTGTTCGCGGCGCTCACGCTGCCGTTCAATCCCGCCGTGTCCGTGCGTACCCGAGCGGTATGGACGGTGGCGATCCCCGCCGTGCTCGCCTCGATGCTGTGGGAGCCGAGCGTCCGGGTCTGGTACGCCTTCACGAACCCCAACGGCAGCTCCTACCGGGAGGCGTTCGTCCTGTGCGGCCTCCTCGTGGTGGCGGGCTGGACTTCGTTCTCGCGCGGCATTCCTCACCCGTTCGCGCTGGCCGGGGGAGCCGCCCTGCTCGGGGGCATCGTGTGGACGGCCTCCGGCTGGGAGCACACGACCCCCGAGATGCTCCGGCGGGCCGCCGTCACCGCCGCCGCCGGGGCCCTGCTGTACGGCATGCTGACGCTGGCCCGCCGCCGAGGGCCACGGGTGCGGCGGGGCGTAGCCGTGGCTCTTCTGACGTTGCTCGCCGCCGTGCAGACCGCCGAGGCGGTGGCCAACGTCGCGGACGTCGACGCCAAGCGGGCGGAGCACCTGGACCACCACGCCGTCTGGGGGCCGTGGGACGAACGGCTGAGGACGATTGTCACCTCCGCCGACCGCTGGCCGTCCTACCGTACCGATCCTGGTCTGGTGCGGATGACCGCCAACGACCCGCAGCTCATCGGCGGCGAGGGCGCGGAGTACTACAGCAGCCTCACCTCCAACGTGCTCATCGACACGCTTCACCATCTCGGCTTCGGCTGGATGTCCCGTGGCCGGGCGCCCAGGAGCATGGACAACCCGGTCACCGACGCCGTCTTGGCGATCGGCGCACGAGCCCGCACGGTCGTGACGGGCGGCCTCCAGGCCCCAGGCGGGAACGGCGCCGAGGTGACCCTCGCCCGGAGACCGGCCGCGCCGCTGGTGACCGTGCGGCCGCCGTCCTCGCCGGAGCCACGGTACGGAACGTCACCATTCCGCAACCAGGAGCTGCTCCTGGGCAGCCACGTGTACGACATCCCCGGCCTGCGGTACCTCACGAATGACGGCACCGAGCTTCAGCCGAACCTGGACGGGTCGCTGGTGACACTGCCGGATCCCGTCCCCGACCGTTCCTACCCGTACGTCCTGCGTGCCACCTGCCGCCCCGGCCAGGAGGTGTACCTGAACGCCCCGGAGTTCTCGGGCCGCGCGACCCTGGCGGGAGGCGAGCCGGTCACCTTCACCGGCGTGGCGGGCGCGAGCCGCGCACCGATCCAGCGGCTGGGCACGGTGCCCGAGACGGGCAGGCTGAAGGTCAAGCTCCGGCCGCGCCTCTCCGGCACAGTGCCAGGTGGCGCCATCGGCTGCCTTGACGCCGCACTCCTGGCCGAGGCCGTGCGGCACCTGCAAGCCACCGGGGCCACCAGGATCCACGTCTCCGGCCATGCCATCAGCGCCACATTGCCGCCCGGCAGCACCGGCACGGCGGTCGTCGCGGCCCCCGCCATCCGAGGCTGGACCTGCTCGCTCGGTAACGGCGCGCGCCGGCCGGCCGGGCGGTTCCTGGGACTGCTCGCCGTACCGCTGGACGGCAAGGCGAGCTCGTTGAGCTGCTCCTTCGCCACGCCGGGCCTGGGAATCGGCCTGCTCGCCGCCGGAGCGGCGGTGCCGGCCGGAGCTGCGCTGTGCCTGCTGGGCAGGCGTCACAGGCAACGCCGGATCGGGCCGCGGGTCTCCCCGAACCGCTCCATCAGCGTCTGTCGGCCTTCGTCCTGAACCAGGCGATCGTTCATCTCGATCTGCCGGCCTGGCCAGGAACTCAGGACGAAAGTGCTGAAGGTTTCGCTCGCCGACACCTGTGGTTCGCTTTCCGGACGCTAGCTTCTCCGGACGTGTCCGGAAATGTCATCGCATGGCGGCGTGTCGAGCGGACATCGTTGGTCGCCGTGGCGGTCCTGGTGCTCGGCTCGTGCTGGAGCGGGCTCAATCACGACGTGCGGTACGTGCTGGGTGGCCTGCGCGCCGCAGGGCGGGGCGGGTTCACACAGGCCGAGACGTTCGTACACCGGCCGCTGGCATATCGCTGGCTGCTCGGCGGCCTCGACTCCCTCACGGCCGGTCCGCTCGTCGTACGCGAGGCGCTGACCCGGCTGCTCGTCATGGTCGTCGTGGCCGCGACCACAGTGTGGTTGCGAGCCGCGCTGCGCCGCCACCTGCCGCGTGAGGAGGCCACGGCCGTGGCCGCCGCGGTCGGGTTGAGCCTGGCGCTCGCGCCGGCCTGGGACTTTCTGCAACCGGAGTGGGTCGCCGTCGCGCTGGCCACCGCCGCTGTCGCCGCGACGCTCGGGTTTCGCCGGAGCGTGGTCGCCACGCTCACCGGGGGAGTCCTGCTCTCGCTGGTGGTGCTGGTCAAATACACGACCGCTCCCACCGCCGTGATCGCGCTGGGCGTCGTCGCCGTAATCCACAGGCGGCGGGCGGTGTGGACGGCCGTGGCCGCCGTCGTGTCCACTGCTGGACTTTTCGGGGCCTCCGTGATGGTGGAGCCTCATGAATGGCGCTGGCTCGGGGAGTTGCCGAACCTCAACTCGGGCACCCCGCTGCGTACGGGCTTCGGGCAGGCCGCCGCCGAAGGGCTCGCCGGCTCCCTGGCGAACGAGGTGCTGCTGGTACCCGCGTTCGCGCTGCTGCCGGTGAGTGTCCTGCTGCTGGCGCGGACGGGGCACCGGTACGCGTGGCCGGTGCTGTCGGCCGGGGCGGTGCTGTGCGTCGTGGCCGCGTTGATAATCCAAGGGCAGTGGTTCCAGTACCACTTGGCGGTGCTGCCCGTCTTCGCCGCCGGAGTCTGGGGTCTGGCGATCGCACGTTGGAGGCGGTTCCACGATCGCCCGCCATCGGTGCCGGTAGCCGCGGCCGCGTTACTCGGGGTAACGGTACCGCTCGTATCGGCCGCCTCGCCGGCATGGCGACTGGCACACGTTCGGCCCGTGTACGCCGTGCTCCTCGCCCTGATCCTCCTCACCCTCGCAATCGCGGCACGAACCCACCAGTTCCCCGCCGTACACGCCGACGGCGCCGTCTCCCCCGCCCTAGATGGCGACCGCTCGCCCGCTTCACATGGTGACCGCGTACATGGCGACC
>JAOPYI010000083.1 GCA_025964675.1 Sphaerisporangium sp.
GTCCGTCCGCTTCATGGGCATCAACGACCAAGCCGTCATCTCCTACCTCGTCAGCGCCTACTACTCCGCCGCCGTCCTGGTCCCCGACGCCCTCGGCATCCTCGAACACGTCGAAATCGGCCACTGAGCGGGTCGGGAAGAGACTGATGAGACCAGATTTCTGGTGGCATGACAGAGATTGACAGCGACAAGTGTGATGAAGTCGATGAAAGTCTTCCCCGACGTGCTCCGCATCCTCGAACACGTCGAGATGACGCATGGAGGGAAGGGGTCGCGCGTATGGCCAAGGTGATGACCACGGGCCGGCCGGTGCACGAAGTGCTGGCCTGGAGCCGCGACCTCGTCGGACCCGCCCTGCGGTCCGCCGTTGAGACGTTGCCGGGCTCGATGCGGCGCATCGCGGGCTACCACTTCGGCTGGCTGGACGAGCACGGCCAGCCGGCCGAGGGCGGCGGAGGGAAGGCCATCCGGCCGGCGATGGTCCTGCTGGCGGCCGAGGCGGTCGGGGGCTCTCCCGGCACGGCGGTGCCCGCGGCCGTCGCGGTGGAGCTCGTACACAACTTCTCACTCCTGCACGACGACGTGATGGACGGAGACACCATCCGCCGCCATCGCCCCACCGCGTGGAGCGTGTTCGGTGTCAGCGCGGCGATCCTGGCCGGCGACGCCCTGCTGACGCTGGCGTTCGACGTGCTGACCGCCAGCGGCCACCCGGCCGCCCCGGACGGGGCCCGGGTGCTCGGCGCCGCGGTGCTCGATCTGGTCGAAGGCCAGAGTTCGGACACGGCGTTCGAGACGCGCGACGACGTCAGCCTGCCCGAGTGCGTGAGCATGGCCGAAGGCAAGACCGGCGCCCTGCTCGGCGGCGCCTGTGCCCTCGGCGCCCTGTTCGGCGGGGGCGGCGCGGAGCAGGTCGAGCGCCTGCGCGGGTTCGGCGGCCGCCTGGGGCTGGCCTTCCAGCTCGTGGACGACCTCCTCGGCATCTGGGGAGATCCGGCCGTGACGGGCAAGCCCGTCTACTCCGACCTGCGCAACCGGAAGAAGTCCCTGCCCGTGGTCGCAGCCCTCGCCTCCGGCACTCCGGCCGGTGCCGAGCTGGCCGAGCTCTACCGCCGCGAGCAGAAGCCCGCCGGCCCCGATCTGCTCCGCGCCGCCGAGCTGATCGAGATCGCGGGCGGTCGCGCCTGGAGCCAGACGCGGGCCGACGACCTGCTGGTGGAGGCGCTCGGCCACCTGGCGTCCGCCGGGCCGGCGCCGCGCGCCGCCGCCGAGCTGAGCACCCTCGCCCGCCTGGTCACCCACCGCGACCACTGAGCGGCAGGCCGGGCGAGACGACCCTCATGGCTCATTGGACCAGGGCGGCGATGATCCGATCGAGGGTCACGAGGTCCGCGGCGTCGAGATCCAGCAGCGGTGGCGGCGGCTCGCCAAGGATCTCCTCGGCGCGTGCCGCCGCCGCCGCACCACCGGCGGTCACGGTCACGATCTTCTGGCGGCGGTCGTCGGGGTGCACGTCACGCACCACCAGGCCCCGCCGTACGAGATCGTCCACCACGAGGGTGGTGTAGGGGGCGTCCGTGGACAGCTCGGCGGCGAGCTGCCGCATCGTCATCGGCGCCGTCGCCAGGCGCCGCAGCGCCTTGGCCCTGATGAAGCTCATGTCGAGCGCGTCACAGACCTCCTTGCGCCGGTCGTACCGGTCGAGGACGAGAGTGCGCAGGCCGTGCCACACACGGGTGGCGATCTGGGGGTCGTGGCTCATGACGTGACAGGGATCCTCGTGTCATCGACGGTGAGGCGCGCCGCGGTCCGTTCCGCGGTGCCCTTCGCCCATCTGCCGGTGGTGATGATACCCAGCAGAAGCACGACCGCCCCGTACCCGACGATCACCCACCAACCGGCCCGGCTGGCATCGGTGAACCCCTCGCGAAGCGGCCTGGCGAGGCCGGAGGCGAGCACCGACCCCGCCACGGCGACACCGAGTGACTGGCCGACCTGGCGGCTGGTCGAGGCGACGGCCGCAGCCACCCCCGCCTGCGCCACGGGCATGCCAGAGACGGCGGTGTTGGTGATGGGCGCGTTGACCATGGCGAACCCCAGGCCGAAGACGGTGTAACTCGAGAGCAGCCAGATGAGAGACGTGTCCGCCGTCAGCCGCGTGAGCATCAGACCGCTGGCGGTGACGGTGATCCCCGACACGATCAGTGACGACCTCGGGCCATGCTCGCCGACCAGACGGCCCGACAGCGGTGCGAACACCAGCGTCATGGCCGCGATCGGCAGCGTGCACAGGCCGGCGTTCAGCGGGGACAGGCCGCGTACGTCCTGGAGATAGATGGTGTTCAGGAACAGGAAGGCGCCGAAGCCCGCGAACATGCTTATCGCGATGACCGACGCCCCCGAGAAGGGCACGCTGCGGAAGAAACGCAGGTCGATGAGGGGTTCCCGGCGGCGGGGCTCGTAGAGGAGCAGGGCGGCCAGCGCGACCACGGCCGCGACCGTGAAGGCGATGATCACCGGGGACCGCCAGCCCTTGCCGGGCGCCTCGATGATCGCGTACGTCAGCGAGGCCAGCATCACCATGATGAGCACCTGGCCCACGGGGTCGAGCTTGCGGGGACGCGGTGCCCGCGACTCCGGGACGAACAGGGCGGTGAGCGCCAGGGCGGCCACGGCGACCGGCACGTTGATCCAGAAGATCGCGCGCCAGCCGATCGAGTGGACCAGCACCCCGCCGACGACCGGGCCGAGGGCCATGCTGATCCCGATCACGCCTCCCCACACGCCGATCGCGCGGGCACGCTCCCGGGGCTCGGTGAAGGTGTTCGTGATGATGGACATGGCGACCGGGTTGAGCATCGAGCCGCCGATCGCCTGGAGGACGCGGAAGGCGACCAGCCAGCCGAGGCTTGGCGCCAGGCCGCAGAGCAAGGAGCCGGCCGCGAAGACCACCAGGCCGATCTGGAAGGTACGGCGGCGCCCGACGCGGTCGGCCGTCGAGCCGGAAAGGAGCAGGAGGCTTGCCAGCACGAGCGTGTAGGCGTCGATGGTCCACTGCATCCCGGACACCGGCGCGTGGAGGTCGCGTTCGATCGAGGGGAGGGCGACGTTCACGATCGTGTTGTCGAGCCCGACGATGAGCAGGCTCATGCAGCAGATCAGCAGGACGAGCATCCGCCTTCGGCGGCTGAGCTCGGTCACGTCCCTCCCAGGAGGTTGTAGGAGTACAACGTTTATAAGAGTACAACCAATGCCTCCTATAGCCCGATTTATGCCTACGACCTGCGGATATTCGGCCGATGTCATGGGAAGGACAACTGTCGTGGGGGCGTGCGATGGCCGGTCACCCGCGACGGGTCCCGCCTACGGGCCGTTGAAGGGTGCCGCGCAGCGCGTTCGGGCCGGGCTCCGCCGTCGCCGCGCTCAAGGGGGACAGCGGCCGGCCACGCCATGCCGCGGCCGGGGTCGTCCGGCTGCCGGCAGGCGTGGTCTTCGTGGCTGTCCCCCACCCGTTCGGCACCCCCGGCGAAGAGGAACCGGCCCGCGGCCGCGCCGATGAGGAGGAAGAACCATGCCCGGTAACAAGGCGGTCGCGTATCGGGGCCCCGGCAAGGTCGAGGTCGAGGACACCGACTACCCCGAGTTCGAGCTCAAGGACGGCCCGGGTGTGAACCCCGCCAACGTCGGCCGCAAAGTGCCCCACGGTGCCATCGTCAAGGCCATCGCGACGAACATCTGCGGCAGCGACCAGCACATGGTCAGAGGACGTACCACCGCCCCCAAAGGGCTCGTCCTGGGACACGAGATCACCGGCGAGGTCGTGGAGCTCGGCCCCGACGTCGAGTTCATCAAGGTGGGCGACCTGGTGTCCGTGCCCTTCAACATCTCCTGCGGCCGGTGCCGCAACTGCAAGGAGGGCAAGACCGGGGTCTGCGAGAACGTCAACCCCGACCGTCCCGGGTCGGCGTACGGGTACGTCGACATGGGCGGATGGGTCGGCGGGCAGGCGGAGTTCGTGCTTGTGCCGGACGCGGACTGGAACCTGCTGAAGTTCCCCGACAAGGAGCAGGCGATGGAGAAGATCCTCGACCTGGCCATGCTGGCGGACATCTTCCCCACCGGGTACCACGGATGCGTCACCGCAGGTGTGGGGACGGGATCCACGGTCTACATCGCGGGCGCCGGACCGGTCGGGCTCGCCGCGGGCGCGTCGGCGCTGCTGCTGGGGGCCGCGGTCGTGATCGTCGGCGACCTGAACGAGGACCGTCTGGCGCAGGCGCGGAGCTTCGGCTGCGAGACCGTCGACGTGTCCAAGGGGGATCCGAAGGACCAGATCGAGCAGATCCTGGGCGTTCCGGAGGTGGACTGCGCCGTCGACGCGGTCGGCTTCGAGGCGCGCGGCCACGGCAGGGACTCCGGGACCGAGCAGCCCGCGACCGTGCTCAACTCCCTCATGGAGATCACGCGGGCGGGCGGCGCGATCGGCATCCCGGGCCTGTACGTCACCGGTGACCCGGGTGCGGCCGAAGAGGCCGCCAAGAAGGGGTCGCTGTCGATCAGGCTCGGGCTGGGCTGGGCCAAGTCGCACGCGTTCTTCACCGGCCAGTGCCCGGTCATGCGCTACAACCGGCAGCTCATGATGGCGATACTCCACGACCGGGTGCGTATCGCCGAGGCGGTGAACGCCACTCCCATCCCGCTGGACCAGGCCGCCCGGGGCTACGCGGAGTTCGACAAGGGCGCGGCCTGCAAGTTCGTACTCGACCCGCACGGGATGCTCACCTAGCGGGGGCCGTGCACGTGAGTCCTGGCCCTGCTCCGGTTCGGCAGTGGGTGGGAGCGCTCCCATCGCAGGTTGCGGCCCCTCGTGCCCAGACGGCAACCCCCCAGCGGCGCCGCGCGCCCAGACCCCTCACTGGCCTCGGCGCACGCACACGACCTCTCAATGGATCAGCACGGACTCCAATGAAACATTCATCTGGACCTTCCGTGTCAGGCGAGCCGGTGACGAGCCCGGGCGCCGCCTGACGATCGCAAGCCATTGGACCCCCCGCCGATCCAGCGCGTTCACATCCGGTTCAGGACGTCTTGCCAGGGTGCGTACGTAGCCGGAGCCAAGATCTCTCCGGCGGGATGGAAAGGCAAGACATGGGCCACGGGCACGATCACCCTCATGATCACTCTCACGGTGCCGAGCACGCGCAGGACCAGGGCGACATGTCCCCGGTCGCGGATATGTCGGTTCCCGACTCCGAGCTCTCCCCCGGGCAGCTTTCGCGGCGCACGATGTTCCGGCGCGCGGGCCTGCTGGGCGCCGGCCTGACCGCGGCCGGCGTTCTCGGCACGCAGGGCCAGGCCGCCGCCGCCGCTCCGGAGCGAGTGAGGACCGGCTCCGAGCCGCGCGACGGCTACCTCTGGCTGGCCGGCGACCACCACATCCACACCCAGTACAGCGGCGACGCCATGTACAAGGTGACCGACCAGGTGCGCCACGGGCGCGCGAACGGCCTGGACTGGATGGTCATCACCGACCACGGCAGCGTCGCCCACGCCAAGATCGGCGTGGACAAGGTCAACCCCGACATCGTCGCCGCGCGCCAGGTGATCAAGGACACCCTGATCTTCCAGGGGCTCGAGTGGAACATTCCGGCCGCCGAGCACGGCACGGTCTTCGTGGCCCCCGGCCGCAACGAGGTCGCCACGCTCAAGGAGTTCGAGAACACCTTCGACGGCGCGGTCAAGAACGCGACGCCCAGCACGCCGCAGAACGAGGCCCTCGCCATCGCCGGGCTCAACTTCCTCGCCGACGCCGTGAAGGCGCGGCGCGTCGAGGCGGCGCTGTTCCTCGCCAACCACCCCGCCCGCAAGGGCCTCGACACCCCGCACGAGATCCGGGCCTGGCGGGACGCGCAGCCCGGCATCGCAGTCGGCATGGAAGGCGCACCGGGCCACCAGGCGGCGGGCATCCCCAAGCCGAACGGCGGGGGCTCCGGGCGCGGTTACTACGACAACAGCCCGAGCGCCGACTCCTGGTCCGGCTACCCTGCCGAGAGCTACAAGACCTTCGGTGGCTTCGACTGGATGACCTCGACCGTCGGCGGCCTGTGGGACAGCCTGCTCGCCGAGGGCAAGAGCTGGTGGATCACCGCCAACTCCGACTCGCACACGGTCTACGGCGACGCCAGCGACCGCGGGCCCGGCAGCGACTTCAACGCCAACGGCAAGTACAACGACCCGATCTACAAGGGCACCCCGAACCTCGGCAACGGCGACTTCTGGCCCGGCTTCTACAGCCGCACCCACGTCGGCGCCAAGAGCTTCGAGTACACGGCGGTCATGGACGCCATCCGTGACGGTCGCGTGTGGGTCGACCACGGTGGCCTGATCAGCGGCCTGGTCGTGCGCGCGAGGCAGACGGGTACCGGGCAGCGTGGCGTGACCCTCGGCGACACACTGCACGTCCGCAAGGGCGCCAAGGTCGAGGTCGCCATCGAGATCACGCTGGCGAACCAGCCGAACTGGGCGCAGTTCATCCCGACCCTGGCCCGCGTGGACGTCGTCCAGGGCGACGTCACCGGTCCGGTCACCGACAAGGACGTCTTCACGACCCCCGCCACCAAGGTCGTCAAGTCCTTCGATGTCGGCAAGAACACCGGCACGGTGCAGTTCACGTACCAGGTCGGCGCCGTGGACCGGCCGGTCTACGTGCGGCTGCGCGGCACCGACGGCAACCGCAGCGCCGCCGGGCTGCTCGGCGCGGCCGTCGACCCGGCGGGTCCCAAGATCGACGTCTTCGGCGACGCCGACCCGTGGAAGGACCTGTGGTTCTACAGCAACCCCATCTGGATCGTGCCCCGCGGATGATCCTTGGCCTGGACGCGGGCTCGCGGACGGTCACTGAGGCCGAGCACCTTCTCCACCAGATGGTGGAGGTGCTCGGCCTTCCGGCCGGGACCGTGGGCTGCACGCATTTCGTACGCACCGCGACGGGAACGCCGCACGTCGCCTGCTCCGTGGCCGTCGGCGAGACCGCCGGGGCGACCTCTCCGAGAGCACAGACGCGTCAGGCGGCGATCGATCTGGCCGCGCTGCCCGATAACGTGGGCGCCGTGTTCGGCGACAGCCGTACCGGGCCGGACGACCTGGCGGAAGGTGCGGCGCTGGCGGCGGTCGAGCACGCCGCCGGATCCGGCGGCCGTCTGGTCGTCTTCCCCGGGCACGCGGAGCTGACCGGCACGCTCAGTGTCGCCGAGCTGCTGGCCCGCTCCGCGATCGACGACGTCGTCGTGCTGGCCCAGGCGGAGGAGCCGTCGCCTGACACGCCGGTCACGACGAACGACCACATACGGCCGCAGTGGCGGGACGGGCGCGTCGTCCTGCTCACCATGCCGGCGCGGGGTGGGTACCTCATGCCGGCCGAGGTGCCGAACCCGACTCCCTGCTGCGCCGACCACGCCTGACCCCGATCAGAGCCGCCTCACGGACAGGTCCGTGAGGTCTGATCGGCTCAGAGCCGCCCCGCAGCGAGGTCCATGAGGCGGGACAGGACGCGGTCACCCGAGGCGCGGACGCCGTCGTGCTCCCACTCGTTGGTGACCCAGTGACGCAGGTTGCCCACCGACCGGGCCGTCCGCAGGGACAGCTCCGCGTCCACGTACATGTCGTCGTGGTAAATGATCGCGGCCACCGGCACCTCGTTGGCCGCGAGCCGCTCCGCGTCGTAGAGCGGCGGCCAGTCGTGGACCGCCGCCAGGGCTTCGGCGGCCTCCCGGAAGGGCCGCAGTCCCTCTATCTCGTGGAACATCCAGGGGTAGAACATCTCGCCCGTGAACAGCAAGGGCTCGGCGTCGGGCGCGAACTCGGGGAAGTCCTGGCGCGCGCGCTCGGCCGCCCAGGCCGTCGGCACGCCGCCCTGGCCGTAGATGGGCTCCTGGAGCACCCCGTAGAGCGGGTTCTCCGCGAACGCGGTCAGCGCCATGACCTGGCGCAGGAAGGTGTCCGAGAGCGCGGGCCCGTCCCACACCTCGTCGAACAGCCAGTGCAACCGCTCGGCCCCGTCGCCCATGCCGAGGGCCATGCCGAGGGTCTGCAGGCGGCGCACGGTGAGCCGGTCGCCGTCGGGGAGGCGCACGTCCTTCGCCGCCAGGTGCTCGGCGACCGCGTGGACCGTCGCGACGTCGCCGGGGTACCGGGCGTAGTAGCGGGTGACCTTGTCCTTCACGCGCGGATAGGTACGGGCGTACACGTCGTCGGCCGTGGCGGTGAGCCCGGCGAGGCCACCGGTGACGTAGCACGCGCGCAGCCCCTCGGGCGCCCGCGAAAGGTAGGCCAAGGTGAGGAAACCGCCGTAGCTCTGCCCGAGCGTCTCCCACGGGAGGTCGCCGCACAGCTCGCGGCGGATCAGCTCGGCGTCGGCGACGATGGCGTCGGCCCGGAAGTGCCTGAGGTAGGGGGCGAGGCCCGCGCCCAGCTCCGTGGCCGTCGCGGCCGTGACGGGCGTGCTGCGGCCGGTGCCCCGCTGGTCGAGCAGAAGGACGCGATGCGTGCGCAGGGCGTGCCCGAGCCAGCCGTCAGCCCGCAACGGGCGGGGCGACTTGCCGCCGGGACCGCCCTGCAGGTAGAGCAGCCAGGGCAGGTCCTCACCGGCACGGCCGGGGTCCACGATCTCGCGGGCGAACACCGTGATCTCGGGCCCTGTACGGTCGCCGTGGTCGAGCGGGACGCTGAAGTGGTGATCAGTGACCGCCATCCCCGGCAGGTGGATCATGTGGTTCCCCAAGGTCGTAGTCGTTCAGGTGCCGCCGGACCTCCGGCACGCCACCCGTACCGGCGACGCCGGACGTCCCGATCGCGACGCGGGACGCCTTCGTCTACCGGAACGCCCAGCTTGTCACAGTCCATGAACGCGTACGCGACGTGAGGCGCGAGCCCTCGGGCGTTGCCGGTCGTGACGGTTCACGCCCGCTCGAGCAGCCGCCCGTCCTCGGCGACGACCCCGCCTGCGGGCCACCCTCATCGCAGTCGGATCACTGGGTTGCCAGGCATCGCGTCGCCGACCGGTTGTCCCAATTTCTGTACCGATCGGTTTGCGGCGTCGTAAGCTTCGGCGCATGACCGACACGCGACCGGGCGCGCGAGGGCGCCCGCGCGGCTTCGACGCCGACCAGGCGCTGGACCGCGCCGTCGAGGTGTTCTGGCGCCAGGGATACGAGGGCGCCTCGCTCGGTGACCTGACCGCGGCCATGGGCATCAACAAACCGAGCCTGTACGCCGCCTACGGCAACAAGCGGGAGCTGTTCGACCGGGCGCTGGCCCGCTACGCCGAGACCGACATGGCCTACGCCGGCGCCGCCCTGGCCCGGCCCACCGCCCATGAGGTCGCCGAGACCTTCCTGCGCGACAACGCCAGGGCGCTGACCATGCCGGGCCGGCCGGCGGGGTGCTTCTCCATCCAGAGCGGCCTGTCGTGCAGCCCCGAGAACGCCGGCGTCTCGGCCACCCTCGCCCGTGCCCGCCGGGCGGGAGAGCTGGCCATGCGCGAGCGGTTCGAGCGCGCTGTCCGCGACGGCGACCTCGGCCCCGGAGAGGACCCCGCCGACCTCGCCAGGTACGTCATGACCGTCTCCGAGGGCCTCGCCGTGCACGCCGCCGCCGGCACTCCTCTCCACGAGCTGGAACGCACCGTCGACCTCGCACTGCGCGCCTGGCCCTCACGCACTGAGTGACAGTCAAAAGCGAGCAAAGCGATCATTGACCGATATTTGACAAAACGTTACATTACGTCGGCAGAGCGGGGGTCCCGCTGGCCGAATGGAGAGCTGTCCTGATGGTTCGACGAGTCCTGATCTACACTGCGGCAGCCGTACTCTTCCTGGTTTGGGGTGTTCCATCAGCCGCCTTCGCGGTGGACGGGACTCGAACCCCGGCGTCACCCTCCTACACGGTCACCCTGTCCGGCAACGCGTCGGGCAGCACATGGACCGGGCACGAGAGCGTCACCTTCATCAACCCGTCCGTGGACCCGCTTACCGAGGTCTACCTGCGGTTATGGGACAACTACCACGGGAGCTGCCCGACGACGCCGATCACTGTGACCAACGTGACCGGCGGCACGGCGTCGCCCCTGTCCGTCTCCTGCACCGCGCTGAAGATCGCGCTCCCCGCTCCGCTCAGCCAGAACCAGAGCACCTCGGTAGGGTTCGACCTCAGCATCGTGGTGCCCGTCGGCGCGGACCGGTTCGGCCGCGACGGGTCCTACAACTTCATCGGCAACGCGCTGCCGGTGCTCGCGGTCCGCGACGGCAGCGGCTGGCATCTCGACCCGTACACCAACAACGGTGAGTCCTTCTACGGGCTGATCAGCGACTACTCGGTCACCCTTGACCACCCGACCTCGCTGCTCGTGCCAGCCACCGGCACCTCCGTCGACACGCCGGGCGCCTCCGGCCGTACGGTCACGAAGGCCACCGCCAACAGCGTTCGCGAGTTCGCGTGGGCGGCCGGGCCGTTCGTCAAGACGACCAGCACGACCACCACGGGCGTCACGGTGAACGTCTACCGGGTCAGCGCCATCAGCTCCACCAGCGCCGGCTCGATGATGACCACCGCGAAGAACTCGCTCGTCGCCCACGCCGGACGGTTCGGGGCCTACCCGTACGGCGAGGC
>JAOPYI010000112.1 GCA_025964675.1 Sphaerisporangium sp.
AGATCGAGTCCGAGCAGCGCCGCGTCCTCGACCTCGGCGCGACGCTGCAGCAGGACTTCATCGGCCCCGACGGCTACGGCTGGCGGGTCTACACCGACCCGATCGGCCACCCCTTCTGCCTGTGCCGAAACAAGGGCGTCATCTGGACCGACCAGGGCCTGATCTGGCCCAAGCGCGACTAGGGTCTGTCTCAAAGCCATATGCCCTACTGCGCGACGACTTTGAGACAGGCCCTAGCTATGGGTCAGCCACCACACCCATACGGGTCGCGATCGCGCTGTTGCTGATCACCGAACCGGTTGACGGCGATCGAAGGTCCGGGCTCTTACTCCTAGATCAATTTCATCGCGGATTGATCCTCGTCGTTCGCTCCTTGGCTGACTTCGTAGTGCGCTGGCAGCCGCAGTACGGATATCCACATATCCATGTCGAGACCGCGATGTCAGACTGTTGCAGTGTCCCGACCCGCACAACTTGGCCAGGCCGACTACCTGCGCCACATCGAGCACCTAGCACGCGAAATAGTCAACGCGGCGCACGGCGAGGGGTGGGTCACCTACGGCGACGACCCGGAGGACGTCACCCCGCTTCAGCGATCAGTGAACGAGATGGCACGTCAGATCCGCCACTACCACTTTGACTCGGACGGATGCCTCGATCCTGAACTCCCAATCATGAAGCTCGCCGGAGTGGTTGTTCTCCAACCCCAAGCCGTACCTCTGGGCATAGATGAGACGTACGACGGGATCTGCGCCCGCCTGGGGGTCGAGGCCAGGCCGGAGGGGTGGGCGATCTGGAACACGTGGGCCAAAGACGGCCACAGCATCTCAATCATCTTGGTCGACTCCAAAGCCACCGAAGGCATCCTCATGAACTGGACGCGAGGAATCGAGGTCTACCCAGTAACCCCGCTTCCAGCTCAGGTGGCTCTGACCCGTCAAGGTTGGGTGGCGCCTATGATCCTGTCTCCTCTCAGCGCACGAAAGCTGGGAGCCACGCGGCCTGTGTATTGGGCACCCGGCGCAGACCCAGACGCCTCCCGCGAAGGGACTCCGTCCAGGGACGATCAAGAGAGTGGTACGCACCCCGCACAAGGTTGATCACTTCACCGGGTCACCTTCGGGCCATTAGCGGGCCATTAACCAGGGTGACGAGGGGTCAACCACGGTCACTCAGGACTACCCCGAGGCCCAGGTCAGCGGCCCTACGTGCTGTGATCGATGTACTTCCCAAGCTGACAGCGCGGGTTCGATTCCCGTCACCCGCTCCACTTCAAAGGCTAGGTCAGGGAGATGATCCCGACCCGGGCCTTGATTCTTTCGGGGCTGTTTTTCACTCGCGTGCCAGATTCGTGCCAGATCGATTGATCTTGGCATGGGAGGCCACCGACAAGCAGGTCTGTCATGACGGCGGCCCCACCACGCCACGGCCTCAGTCCATGATCTGGTGCAGCAGGCCAACCGTCCCCAGCCAGACGGGCACACCGACCATGGGATCGGCCAGAGACCCCGCGGCAACGGCAATCGCAGACGAGACAGCTAGGATGGTCACCCATCTTTGAGGCAGCCGCCCGTCTCCCGTGCTCGCAGACGCTTTGTCTGGCGAAGGCCCCTTCCGTACGCTCATCAACGACGTCCTCTCTTCGACTAACTACCGAGGGACGTGAGAGCGGCTCTCTGCGCCAATAGAGAGCCGCTCGCCATTTCAGCGATTGACGCGCCGCTCTCACGCAGGGCGCAGTAAAGCAGGGGGACGCGACACCAATGTCCCATCCAAGACCAGAGAATGCGCACTTTGTGACCTTATGATCCATGTGACCGGTTAGCTCAGGGTTGACTGGTCAGCCAGTGGGTCATCGCCTCGATCACTACTGCTCTCCGCTCTGAGCCCTGCTTTAACGATCTCTCCGAGAGCATCGGCGATCGCGCGGTCTCTGTCCTTCGCCGCATGGAGGTAGACCATCGCGGCCTTCGCGCTGGAGTGGCCCATGCGAGCCATCAGTTCCTTGAGCGAGGCCCCGGTCATCGCCGCCAGGGTGTTGCCCGTGTGCCGCAGGTCGTGAATGTGGATCTTCGGGATTCCAGCCTTCGTGATCGCTTTGACCCAGACCTTCGTGAAGTTGCTGCGCCGGAGCTGTGCACCCTTCTCCCCGACGAAGACCAGACCGTCAGGCGCCGGCTCACTGAACCGCTGGAGATGCCAGGTCAGGTCAGGTCAGGTCAGGTCAGGTCAGGTCAGGTCAGGTCAGGTCAGGTCAGGTCAGGTCAGGTCAGGTCAGGTCAGGTCAGGTCAGGTCAGGTCACCGATGATGATCTCGGGCAGGGCAACCACCCGAGCGCCCGCATCTGACTTCGGTTGACCGGTGACCAACTCCCCCGTCTTCATCTCCGAGACCGACGCCTCGATCTTGACCGTCCGCGCGTCGAGGTCCGGGTTGAATCGTCGCAGGGCCGCCAACTCGCCCCATCGCAGACTGCCGAAAGTCGCGAGGAGCACCAGGGCGCGAAACCGGGGAGGCACGGCACCGGCCAGCGCGAAGACCTCCGGAACGGTCAACACTGGCCGTTCCTCTGGGCGCTCCACACCAGCGTTCCTGATCCGGCACAGATTCTTCTTGATCAACTCGTCCTCTGCCGCCGTGTTCAAGGGGCGGCGGCGCTGCGCGCCGTCGGCCGGCCCTGCGCCTGCGGCGCACGCCGGGCATGCGGCCTGGGGGCCGGTCCCGGCGGCGAGCAGGACTCCGGGCCGTCGCCGCACGCGCGCCGCGCCGTCTCTAAGCTATTGGCCGGCTTCTGGTCGCGCCGCCGCCCAGATGCAGCACGACGATCGCCACGGGTGGCCCGAGGTACGTAGTGGTCGGGGGCGATCGAAGATCCAGGGCTCGTTTCTAACCCTGGCTCACCGAGCCAGAGAAGAACAGGATATATCCGACGAACCATCCGATGAGTAGGAGGCCGCCGATGAGTAGCAGGATGACGGCGGTCTTCACTAGCAACCTGGAATCGGTTCGAGCAGTGGAGTTCGCCGAGGTCTCCGGGGGAAGGTCGGCGACAGCCGCCGCGACGATGGCCTTAGGGTCACCTAGCTTGCTGAGGATCTGGCTCATGGCGGCGGGATCCTCGATACCGGTAGGCGAGTCGGAGGCGGCCTCGGCCTGAGCAACCACGATGTGTGAACGGACGTCGGCGAGCAACTCGGCTCGGCGGTTCACGGGGAGGGCGGTAGCAGCCCTTTCAATCTCGGATAGGTATTCCTCGGCTATCGTGTCAAGCCGCAGTTCTTCAGCCATAGCTCAGAGCGCCTCGTTCCCGGACTCGTTCTTGGAGAGGAAATGCAGGACAGCGGCGTGGAACCTGGACCATTCCGCTGTGAACTGCTCTAGCGCCCGCGCACCGGACGGCGTGAGTTCGTAGTACTTGCGCGGTGGGCCGCTGGTCGACTCCTGCCACGTGGTCTCGACGAGACCTTCTCGGCGCAACCTGGATAGCAGTGGATAGATGGTCCCCTCGCTGGTAACCATGGTGTCCACCTCTCCAAGCTCGCGGAGCAGCCCGACGCCGTAGCGGCTGCCGCCTCGAAGTAGGGCCAGCACGCAGTACTCCAGGACACCGCGCCGCAGTTGACTCATCGCTTTCTCAGTGTTGCCGGGTTCCATGCAACGCATAGTACTGGGTAGAGCATGCTCCATCAAGTCGGGATGCCGGATAAGGGTTGTTGGTGCCGTGCCCGTTGCCTGACCGATGAGACGGGAAACGAGGGGAAGCAGTGGGGAGTCACGGGAAGACGATCAGCGCTGCGAGCTGCGCCTCCACAGGTCAGCCAAGATTGGCATGCGTCTTTGCAAGCAGATGTCAGTCGTATAGTCCTGTGTCACGATCGCCTGTAAGTGGCTGATGACGTGCAGTGGTTGGGGGCGATCGACGGTCCGGGGTTTCGTGCCTCAACCCCGGCCCACCGAGCACCAGGGCGACGAAGCTCAGACGTTCTCCGTGCCCGTTGCGTGCCCGTTGCGTGCCCGTCAGGAGAGCGACCAGGGGGACTCACGGGGAACCACGGGTACTCGAAGCACTCCCTAGCAGGTCAGCGTCTCCCCAGCTCAGCGACCAGATGTGTTAGAAACTTCCCAAGCTGACAGCGCGGGTTCGATTCCCGTCACCCGCTCCACTCCTAAGGCCCAGGTCACGGATGGTTTCCGGACCCGGGCCTTGATTGTTTCTAGGGTGTTCTCGATCTTCCGTGCAATTAACGTGCAATTAGCCCACGGGGGCGAGCACCCCGGCTGAGCCGTTCTCATCGTCGTCCCACTTCTCAAGCTGCCTGTCGATCGCGTCCGTGATCGTCTTGTCCGCACCCCGTACGGCGTGCTGATAAATCATCGCCGCGCGTACGTTGTCATGTCCCATCCTGGCCATCAGGTCCTTGAGCCCCGCGCCCGACTCGGCGGCGAGCATGTTGCCCGTGTGCCGGAGATCATGGAAGTGGAGACCTGGGAGGCCCATCTCCTTGACCGCGTCGACCCAACGCGTGCGGGTGTTGAAGCCGCTGCGCCGGAGAGGGCCGTCCTTCGCAGGCCACCCGGATTCGGACCGTTGCCGCGTCGAGGTCGACATCCGTACGGCGAAGCGCGCTGACCTCACCCCATCGCAGACTCGCGAAGGTGGCCAGCAGCACTATGGCGCGGAACCGACGGTCACGGGTGCAGTCGACCCGGCCGTCCGTCCCCATCTTCCACAGCGCCCTTTCGGCGTCCGCTCTCGTGGTGAAGATCTCGGGATGCGTGCGCATCTCGCCATGCTGCTGGAAGCGCAGCCGATAGGCCCGATCCTTGAGCTTGCGGACGTTGCCGACCGGTCGACGCCCAACGCGGTCGGCCAGCTCGAAGACCTGCGCCACGGTCAACGCTGGGCGTTCCTGGGCGTGATCGTCCCTGGCCCCGCGGATCCGGCACGGGTTGCGCGGGCGCGGTGGTCGACGAGCAGGCGGATGGGGCGGGTGTGCTCATCGAGATGCGCGCTCGGTAGGTCTGGCTCGCGCAGTGCCAAGCGGACGATGGCCAGGGCGTCGATGGAGCTGGACTTGCCGCGCTCGCGGCCGCCGCGACGCTCACCTGCGTGCGGTTCGGCGGTACCGGGATGACGGTCTCTCCGGCGGCCGGCAGGTCGCGGACCAGGCCGCCGGAGACGTGTCGAACGTCTTCCACGGCCCACACGCGCTGGTCAGGAGCGAGCTTGCGCGCCCAGACCACGAGTTGGACGTGCCTCCTCAGCCCGCCGCCCTCTTCACGAGCTCGGCGATCCGTGCCTCGTCCTCGGCGGTCAACGTCGTCAGGGCGAAGGCGGTCGGCCACATGGTGCCGTCGTCGAGGTGCGCCTCGTCGTTGAAGCCGAACGTCGAGTACCTCGTCTTGAACTTCTGCGCGGGCTGGAAGAAGCAGACGATCTTGCCGTCCCTGGCATAGGCGGGCATTCCGTACCACAGCTTCGGCGACAGCGACGGCGCGTTGGCCTTGATGATGGCGTGGAGCCGCTCGCCGGTGGAGCGGTCCGACTCTGACATCTCAGCGAGCTTCGCGAGCACCTCGCTCTCCCCGTCCGCCTTGGCCGAGCGCGAGCCGCGGCGGGCGGTCGCCTTCAGCTCCTGGGAGCGCTCCTTCATCGCGCCCCGTTCCTCATCGGTGAACCCCTCGTACTTCTTGTCGGCCTCGGTGGTGGTCTTGGCGGGCTGCTTGGTGGCGCTCATGGCGGGCTTCCTTCCGTGGGGTGATCCTCATGCTAAGGATCGTTTCCCGTTCGTCGGTGCGTTCTTGACAGGAGTTATCCGACCATCGACGCGCCAAGGCTCGCGCCGTCCGTGGGACACCGTGGGACACCGGGAACGCGGCCTAGCTGCGGAAACGAGAATCCGTTCCATGGTCGCGTGCTGGGACGCTACCTACGGTGACTTGATAAGCCTCACGCGCGAGCTTCTCGTCGTGCGGCCGCCCGAGCTTGCGCGCCAGTTCGATGGTGCGCTCATGCAACGCCAGCGCCTCGTCGTAACGGCCCGCCGCGCGGCACGTCTCGGCGTACGTGGGCAGGAAGTCGATCTCCAGCTGTGCCTCGGCCAGCGGTTCCAGCAGCTCGAAGGCGTGTCGATGGTGTTCGAGTGCCTCGTCGAGTGAACCCATGATGCGCAGCGCGACACCGAGATAGTTGTGACACCATGCCTTGTTGTGCTGAACCTCGGCGAGCTGCAACGCATCATGCAGCGCTTGTAGCGACTCTGCTGGGTTGTCTGATGCCAGTGCGACACCGAGCGTGACCAGCCCGGTTATCTGGGCAGGCCCATCGGCCAGAGCGAGTGATGCGCGGGCGAGTTCGGCGGCTTCGCTGTGCCGTCCGAGGTGGAGGGTCACCCATCCGTCGAAGGCCAGCGCCTGGGACTGTCCGGAGCGATGCCCGGTCTTCTCGAATAGCGTGCGCGCCAGCCGGAATTGAGCCTGTGCCGCTTCGAAGCCGCCAAGATCCCGGCGGACGAAGCCGGTGCGCAGCGCCAGCGCACCTGCTAGCTCGTCATCGTCCAAATCGGACTGTTCGGCTAGTTCGTAGGCGGCGAGCGCCTCGGCGAGACGTCCAGCGGCAGCACGGGCGAAACCGAGATCCACGAGCAGTGAGGCACGCTGCTGGTTGTGCCCGAGACGTTCCGCGGCGGCTGCGGCCGCTTCGAGCAGGCGTACCTGGTCGTCGGTTCCGCGATGCCGGAAGAACCAGACTCGCATGGCCTGCGGCAGCTCAGCCACCACATCGTCCGCGCCGAGCCGAGCAGCGGTGTCGAAGCAGGCGATCAGGTTGGCGTACTCGGTGTCGAACCAGGCCATGGCCTTCGCCGGATCGCCCGGCACGGTCTCCTTGCCGGGCAGCAGGGGCAGCGTCCGATCGTAGGCGGTCGCCTGCTCCAGATAGTGGCTCAAGACACGGTGCACGGCGGCATCCGCCTGCGGCTCCTCATCGGCGGCGATGTCTGCCGCGTACCGCCGGATCAGGTCGTGCAGCCGGTACCGTCCAGGCGAGGGCTCCTGGACCAGATGCGCGTCCACCAGCTCTTCCAGTACCGCATTGACGCGGTCCGGCGTCATGTCGGCAAGCGCGCCCGCCACCGGTGCGTCAAAGTCGGCGCCGGGCAGCACGCCCAGCAACCGGAACATGCGGCGCTGGACCGCGTCGAGCTGCTGTAGCGACATACCGAACACGGAGTCGAAGCGACTGGCGTTGTCGCGCAGCCGCTCGGCCAGCACCGCCACTGTCCAACCTGGACGGTGCCGTAGCCTCGCGCCGGCCATCCGCAGCGCCAACGGAAGGCCACCGCACTGCCGCAGCACCTGGGCGACCGCCTCCCCTTCGGTCAGGTCTACCCCGGCCGCCCGGCCGAACAGCGACGCCGCGTCCGCAGGGGGGAGCGCCTCCAGGGACACCGGCGGCACCCCGCCCAGGCTCACCAGCCGATTGCGGCTGGTGACCAGCACCGCGGACTTACCCGCGCCAGGAAGGAGCGGACGCACGTGCTCCGCGTCGACCGCGTTGTCGAGCACGACGAGCGCCCGACGCCGGGACAGTTCCGACCGCCAGAGCGCCGCGCGTTCGACCGTATCGGCCGGAGGATGCGCGACGCCCAGGGCGCCCAGTAGCCGACCGAGTGCGGCCGACGGCTCCAACGGTTCCTGGCCCGGAGTGAAGCCGTGCAGGTCGAGATAGAGCCCACCGTCAGGAAAGGACGGCGCGAGCCGGTGCGCCACGTGCACGGCGAGGCTGGTCTTCCCGACGCCCGCCATGCCGTCGATCGCGACCGCGCCCGCGGTACGCAGCAGCTCCTCGACCAGCGCCGACTCCGTCTCGCGTGCGGTGAAGTCGGCGAGGTCGGCCGGAAGGTCGTTCCGGCGTGGGGTGGGTACCGCTCCAGCCTTGGACGCCTCAGCCCACAACGCGCGCAGCGGACGGGGATCGCGGGCCACGACCCGGCACAGCGCCACGACGGCTTCCCAGGGCGGCACCAGCTGGCCGGTCAGATACCGGGACAGTGAGGAGCTGCTGAGGCCCGCCTGGCGGGCGAGGGCGCGCACGCTGAGCCCGCTCAACTCCTTGATCCGGGTGAGCTGGGCGATCAGGTGCTCAGGTCCGCTCGACACCCGCACACGGTACCCGTCCCAGCCCGCGGCCACGGAACAGAGTTTCATTTCCGCAGCTAAGCCGCATCCCGAGTGTCCCACGCTGTCCCACGGACGAGGCGGGTCCCGACGCGCCGGTGGTCAGATGACTCCCATCAGATCACGACGACGAAGGAAAAAGCGATGCCGACCGAACGCATGCCGAACCCGGCGACCCTGATCCCCGAGGCGATGCAGGCGCTGATGGCCGTCAACAAGGCCATCCTGGGCGCCGGAGTGGACCCGAAGCTGCTGGCGCTGAGCCACCTGCGAGCCAGCCAGATTAACGGCTGCAGCCCCTGCGTGGCCGGGGGCGCCCAGCAACTCCGCCACCACGGTGCCACCGACGAACAGGCCCACGCCGTCGTCGCATGGCGTGAGACGCCCTGGTTCAGCGATGAGGAACGCGCCGCGCTGGCCCTGACCGAGGCCATCACCCGGCTCGCCGACCGGCCCAACCCGGTGCCCGACGAGGTATGGGACATGGCCGCCAAACACTTCGACCAGAATGAGCTCGCCGCGCTGATACTCAACATCGCCATCACCAACGCCTTCAACCGCCTCAACGCGCCAACCCGCCAGCAGGCGGGTGGCAAGTGGTAAGCGCGTCGCGCGAGCGCTGACAGAACAGGTGGGGGCCCTCGGGCGGGCTCCCACCGATCATTACCCGGGGAAGATGGACAGGGCGGATCTGGTACGGCTGCGGCGCGCCCGCGACCGGATCGACCGCGACCGCGACCACGCCCGGCCGCATCCATCCGGTCAGAGGGAGGGGTATTACCCTGCGTTCCGTTACCCGGACGCCCCACCCATGCGGTCCCGTGCCGCTTGAAGATCCGCCCGCTGTTCGACGAGTCGCCGCTGTTCCTCGTCGTGATCGTTCCTGACGACGACCGGCTCGTGATCGAGATGCCGGCCCTCGCGGCACTGGGCGTGCGGAGTTGCCGGTTGCGCTCGGCGCAGCTTGGACTCTCCAGCGTCGCGCCACACGGCACGTCGACGATTTCCGCCTTGCCTGTCGCGAGGCTGATCCGCCTGAGCGGTACCGGCCGGATACAGACACCGTTCTGTACGGCCACCGCCTCAAGGACCTCCAGGGCGGAGGGAAGGAGTCTTCACCAGCCGGACTGTGGACGCCTTGTCTGTGTCTCCCCGATCTCCGGGAAGACGAGCGCGCCCTGTCCGCAGGAACCGACGGAAACGAGGCGACACCGATCGATCAGTCCGTATGTGCACGCTCCTCAACGTACGACTGCTCGCGTACCAAGAGCACCACCGCTGGCGACAGCTCTCGATCAGCTCATTGAAGCCAGCAGCCGGGACCCTCGTCCTCGTCGCCGCGTTCGACGATCTGCCGATGGATCACATCCGTGATCGCCTTGTCCGCTCCCCGTACGGCGTGCTGGTAGATCATCGCTGCGCGGACGTTGTCATGGCCCATCCGCGCCATCAGGTCCTTGAGTCCCGCGCCAGACTCGGCGGCGAGCATGTTCCCGTGTGCCAAAGATCATGGAAGTGTGCTGTGGGTACTAGGGCGTGTTTTGAAAGAGCACTGCCTGCCGTGATGATCTTTGTGTGGGGCAAGGAGATCTGACAGACGCTCAGCTCAGGCAGGCTGCGCCGCCGCACGCAGACAGTGGCCTTATTCGCCGAGAAGACCAGCTTGGCCAGCCCTGTGGCTGCCGGCAGCCACCCGGGTAGTGAGCCTTTTTCATCCCGTTTCGCGGGCCTAAAGAACGAGGATCGCTTTGACGAGCTGACCTGCGCGAGGAGGACAGCGGCGTAACTTGCACAGGATGCGCCAGGTCTTCGACTGAGCATTCGCTCGTTCGCCGGATTGATGATTCGCAACGAGTCCCTGACCTGCGTCATCAGGATGAAAAGGCTCGGTGGGCTTCGATGTGTGGGGTCAGGCGCGGTGTACCTCGAACAGGAAACAGCCGAACTCCACCGCCCGCACGTGGACCAGCGCCACGTCGGGGT
>JAOPYI010000150.1 GCA_025964675.1 Sphaerisporangium sp.
GCCTCGCCGACACCACCGGCCTGGTATCCAGCATCTACGGCATAACCGGCGACACACTGATCCTGATCCGGCCAGACGGATACCTCGGAAGCATCATCACCGCCGACTGGACAGCCGCCTTCGCCGCCGCGACCACAGCATTCGCCCCCACGTGACGCGGTCTGCTCACGTGAAGCCGCCGGCCCGACACGAACCTGGAGTCGCCACATGTCTGTCATCCAACGTTCCACCAAGTCCACCAGCCTGTGGGCCCTCACCACGGTTGTCTTCCTGGGCCTGCTCGTCTCGGCGTTCGTGCCCGGCCTGAGGCTGCCGGTGATCGTGGCGCAGATCGGTTTCGCGCTCATGCACGGAGCGCGGCGCTACGGCTGGCGCGCCGTCGGGGTCTTCGTCGCGGCGGGCCTGGTGATCAGCAACATCCTGGAAAACCTCAGCATCCAGACCGGCTTCCCCTTCGGTCACTACCACTACACCGGTGCCGGCAAGATCTTCCAAGTACCTTGGTTCATCGGCCCGGCCTACCTGGCCACCGGCTACCTGGCCTGGGTCGTGGCCACCGTGCTGCTCGACGACGTGCGCCGCGACTCACCCTGGCTGACGACCATCGGCACCCCCGTCATCGGCGCGTTCGCCATGACCGCCTGGGACCTCGCCCTCGACCCCGCCACCTCGACCATCAACCACGTCTGGATCTGGGAAAACGGCGGCGGTTTCTTCGGCGTTCCCCTGGTCAACTTCCTGGGCTGGACCTTTACTGTCTACCTGTTCATGCAGGTCTTCGCCCTCTACCTGCGCAGCCGTGGCCCGCTGCCGGACGCAGCGCCGGACCGGGCCGCGGCCAGCGACCTGCAGGCGGTACTGCTCTACGCGGTGACGACGGTCTCGTTCTTCACCAAGCTCGTCACCGGCGAGCACACCACCGTCACAGACGCTGCTGGCGTGACCTGGCGCACCGCTGACATCTACGAGACATCGGTCCTGCTCACTGTCTACGGAATGTCCTTCCTCGCCCTTCTTGCCCTGCTGCGCATCGCCCAGCGGCGCACCACGGCAACGGCGTTGACGGCGGAGGAGAACACGATCCAGCGGGCGGAGCCGAACTCGGCACGCCTATCCGCATAGCGTGCCGGTACCCACGTTGGGGCCGCCGGCACACACTCCCGGGTGGCGGTCGTACCGCAGATGCAGGTTGACCCGCCAGGACCGGGCGGCGACGCCGCCGAGCGCACAGCGCCGGGATCGTCGTCGAGTGCCTCCGTGGCGACGTTGATCTGGGACCGCGAGGGTGTGGCCCAGCGCGTCGTGCAGGTCCCAGGCGATGCGCAGCCGTTCCTCCTCGACCCGTCGCCTGTGCCGCTCGAAAATACGATTCAGCGGGGGAACGCGGTCGGAGAGTCGATTGCGAGGAGTCCACGTGATCATCACGTCACGATCGTTCAGTGAGTATCGCGCGATGTTCGCACTCGATGACACCGACCTGGACGGTGTCGTCCTCGACTGCGGCGGCTACGGGCGGCCGTTGTCGATGCTCACCCGTCCAGTTTCCCTCAGCCACCGATGAGCAGGGCGCGACGGCATTGCGGAAAGATCGCGGCCCGTGTAATTATTGGCCAGATTTGCCGCCTTCTGGCTTGGGGCCTGCCATGAAGAGATTTATCGCGTTTCTGATTGGTTTTCTGCTGGTCGGCGCGTTCATCCCCGCTCCGGCCTCCGCGGCCGAGGCCGCGGCTGGTGTGCGGCTCAAGACCAGCTTCGGGTGGTGCAAGACCGCCTGCGAGATCCGCATCAGGGTGACGAACAACAGCCGCCACCACATCGACTGGGTGGGCGGCACCTGCCGCCTCAAGGTCAACGGGCGCTATGTGGGCAAGGGGACGATCTACATCGGGCCCATCAAGCGCGGCCGTTCCCGCAGCAGTACCTGCAACATCGTCGACTCACGGCTGAAGGCCGCGTGGTACGACTACGAGAACGGCGTGGCCGACTTCGATACGTACGCCACGACCAGGGCGGTCTACCACTACCGCTACCGCCGCTGAGCCGTAGCGGTCAGGCGTCGCGCCCCATCTCCAGACTGTCGAGGATGCGGCCGAGCCCGTGGGCGAAGCTGTCGTCGCGGGCGTTGCCGCTGCCGCCGTCGCGCTGCGCCGCAGGGTAGAGCTGGGCCGCCTTCTCGACGGCCGGCCACACGCGCTCGGTCCACTCCTCCGCCTGTGGGTGCCGAGAACCTCGTCCACTTCGTGTGACCTGCAGTAATACGGATCTGTTCGTTGAGGATGGGTGTCTGCGTGGGGCGCCGCATGATGGACGGTCATGTGTCTGCGGTTCATCTACATGCTCGTCGTCAGTGCGTTCTCCTGGTTGTGGTTGGCCTGCCGGCAGGGTGCCTGGAAGGAGACGGAGATCCTGCTGCTGCGTCACCAGCTCGACATTCTGGGCGTGACCGCCAACCCGACCGGCGTGTGGACGGTCCAGCAGGCTCGCAATCTGCTTATGGACCTCGGCGACCGAGTCGGCTCGTTCCGTTTCTTCATCCGGGACCGTGACGCCAAGTTCACCGGCGTCTTCGATGAGGTCTTCACCGAAGAGGGCGTGACGGTGGTGAAGACGCCGCCGCGGACGCCCCGGGCGAACTGCTATGCCGAGCGATGGGTACGCACCGTACGAGCCGAGTGCACCGACCGGACGCTGATCTACGACGAACGGCACCTTCGATCGGTGCTCGGCGAGTATGCCGATCATTACAACCGCCATCGGCCTCACCAGTTCCGCTGGCAACGACCGCCTGATCAAGATGAGTCGGTCGTCGTACCGCTGGAAGGCCGGATCAAGAGCCGGAAGGTGCTCGGCGGACTGATCAGCGAGTATCACCTGGCTGCATAGCCGATCCCGTGAACGCCAGGTCAGAGTATGCGACGAGTTTAGAAGCGGTACAGGGAGACTTGTTCGGCGCAGCTAAATTCAGGAGATCCACTTGTCGGTGTCGCGGTGTTCGTCGAGTCCGACGGCGTCAAACTCGTCGCGTGCGCCATAGGCGTGAGCACCGAGGGTGCGAAGCGCCTGGGAGATGGGGCTGCCTTCTGGTGGGGAGGGCTCCATCTCGCCCACCTTCAGCGGTCCAAGGATCACGTGTCCGTCTCGCCATACGGCTGCGCATTGCTCGCCTACCCCACCGAAGTATTCAGCCTCGACGTACGCAACCGGTGCGACGTGTGACCAGCGGGCGAGGACGCGATCGAATCCATTCGGCAGGCGCCAGAAGTCCGGGTGTCCTTCGGCCTCGCGATCAGTGACGGCGTCGAACAGCTCATCTGTGATGGGCAGGAGGGAGAGGCCTTGCCGCAGGAGCGCGATCTTTGCATTGGGCAACTCTGCGCACATCCTGCCCAGAGGCTCGGTGTTCGCGATGACTGCTTGAAGGTCGTATCCCATTATCGTCCCTTGTGCGTGATTTCATGGATTCAACCACGCAGCGCGGATAGCGTGCCGCGACCACTGGCCTGACCAGGAAGAACGGGCCTTGATCCATCCCGCGTATATCCCACAACCGCTGACATGCAACGGCATCAGGTGGCCTACGGTTGCCCAGCAAGCAAAAGACCTGCGGTCGAGAAACCGCAGTTCGATCCGGAGGGGGCTGGTCAGCCGTGGCATGGTTCAGGTGGCGACGGCTGGGGGGACGTTCTGGTTAAGTCGGAAAAGGTTATCGGGATCCCAGGCCCGCTTGATTTGGGCCAGCCGGTCGTAGTTGTCGCCGTAGGCTCTGCGGACCCCCTCGGGCCCCTCGTCCGCGAGGTGGTTGACCTCCACCCCTATCGCCCATGACCGTGTCGCCGCCCATAGCTGGTCAGCCCAGTCGATGTGCCTGTGCGGGTTCTCGTCGTCCGCCGACCAGGCAGCCCCGATTTCCAGGCAGTAGGACACCTCACGGTGCCAGAAGGCGGTAGCGTCGGCCGCGACCCTGGCCACGGCACCACCCATCGGCAGTAAAAGCACACCGTTCTCCGGCGAGCTCAGCCTACCGCCGAAATCGATCACGGCTTCGATCAGCTCCTCGGTTATCGCACCGCCCAGGTGAGAGCGCATGTGATACGGCGTGGACTGCCCCTGTGCGTCGAACATGTGCTGGAGGACCTCGAACGAGGTCGGTTCGACCAGGTCGGCGAGCGGCCTGCCGAACCCACGCACCGGCGCGAGCTCGCGCTCCCCGTCGGCGAGGGGTCCGACGTAACACATCGCCAGTGCAAGCACAGGCTTTCCGTGCAGTTCCTGGGGAACGAACGGCGCCGGCGGAGCGGCAAGGATGGCAGGCGCCACATTGACCTCATCGGGAGCGCTCTGGCCGTACCCGGCGAGGAAGCGGAGCACGTCAGCGGCGTCGTCCAACCGGTGCATGACCAGCCCGCCGAGCACCCGGTCGACCGGGTGCAGGCGCAAGGTGAACTCGAGGACGACCCCGAGATTGCCGCCGCCCCCGCGCAGGCCCCAGTAAAGGTCCTGATTCTCCTCGGCACTCGTCCGGACGATCTCCCCCGAAGCGGTGAGGACGTCGGCCGCGACGAGGTTGTCGCAGGCAAGCCCGAAGACCCGCGCGAACCACCCGTTGCCCCCTCCAAGCGTCAGCCCGGCGACGCCCACATCGGCCACGTGCCCACCGACTGGCGCGAGGCCGTGCTGCGCGGTCGCTGCGGTGAGATCACCCCACCGAACACCAGGGCCGACTCTGGCCGTCCGACGCTCCACGTCGACGACGATCTGCTTCATCAGGCCCAGATCCAAGACAAGGCCGCCCTCCGTCGTCGAGAAGCCGGGGAAGCTGTGCCCGCCGCCGCGGACGGCGACCTCGAGGCCACTATCACGTGCGACCGCCAGTGCGAAGACGGCACTGTCCCGGGTTTGGCAGCGTGCGATGGCAGCGGGTTTACGGTCGATCACTTGGTTCCAAACGCGGCGGGCCGATTCGTAACTGGCGTCCTCGGGCAGGATTACCTCGCCGTCGAAGCCTTCAGCCAACCTGCGTAACGCGTTCTCAGGGTTCATGTCCCCTCCAATACTTGAGCAAACAGCGTTGAACGGTCGCACCACCTCCACGCCGGGAACTTCTACCGCCTGCTCCACGGCGTCTTTGGAGGTTGTCCCGGAGTTAGCAGAACTCGAAATGGAGGCCCTGTCCAG
>JAOPYI010000173.1 GCA_025964675.1 Sphaerisporangium sp.
CCCCGCTCGGGAACACAGCCTGTAGCCGGGCCCACTGAGCAGTGGTGAAGGTGACCGTATAGTCCCTGTGCTTGGGCTTCTCGAGCCGGCACTTCATGATGTCGCTCGCGAGGGGTGCACCGGCGGCCACCCGCGTGTCGCGGAACACCGGCCACTCGCCGTCGGCGGGCTGGTAGACGGCATTGGCACCCGTGCCCGAGATCGACGATGCCGTGCTGGGGTCGGCCGCGGTGTTGCACACCGCCGGATCGGTGACCCAGCCGGCGCTTGCGCGCCAGCATGAGTCGACCGCGAGATCGGGCTTGTCGGCGATAATCTTGGTGCGCAGCGACCGGTTGCTGGTGTCGGCCTCGACGCGCGCCAGCCACTCGTTCATGGTGTCGAAGCGTCGCGCGTCATAGTCCGGCGGGTTGCCCTTGTGGCGCCAGATCACCTGGTTGTCGTAGTCCCCGTAGACGTTCGCGATCCGGTTGCGGGTCACCCAGGTTCGGAAGTCGTAGTGCTCCTCGGTGATGTTGAACGCCACGTCTGCGAGGATGGCCACCTCGCCGAGCCCACGGCCATACGTGACGCGTCCGGATCGATGAGCGATCTCGGCGGCACCGGGATCTGCTTCCATGCGCTGCGGCTGCCACTGTCCGTTGATGTCGTAGCCGCCGATCGACTTATTCAGCTGCAGGAACTGCTCGACGGTGATCTGTCTCTTGTTCAGCGCCTCGAGGCCGTACTGGATGCCGACGTTGTCGAGCGGGCTCTTCGCGTAGCCAGACTTATCACGCGGACCGAATACCGCGATGTTGTAGTCCTGCAGCGTGCAGCGGATGCCGCGGAGGTTCGTCGGCGACCAGCGGTTGGCGATCGTGCCACAGCCCGCGCCGCCGACGGTCGGATCGAGATAGGCTGCTGTCCGGCCTGCCATGTTGATCTCTGCGGGGCCCTCACACACCTGGTTCCAGCGATGGCCGTCGATGTGCGCGCGATCCATGTTGGTGTATTCCACACTCGAGGCGCCGCTGTCGTAGTAGCGCTTGAGGAGGCCGCAGTCGGCGAACTCCCGTCCGGTTGTCCAGGTGTCCTGCCATCCCTGCGACGGCAAGATGCCCTGCAGGAGGCCCGGGTAGTTTGACGCGTGCAGATGCTGTTGGTGAGCTCCGCCCGAGCTGCCGTCGGACATCGTATAGCGGATCTCCCCGTAGGCCTCGGTGATGTGCTCCTTGAGCATTATCACGGTCTCAGCCGAGGCGACGTCGTTGCAGTGGGTGCCGTACTGCGTCATCTCCGACGAAGCGACCATAAAGCCGCGCCGCAGAGCGATGTCGTCGAGGACGTTGCCTGGGTTCGCCTGGGTGCGGCCGTATTCGCAGCCGGAGCCGAACTTCCAGAACAGCTTGTTGTTCCAGGAGGGGGAGCTGTCCCAGGGTGACCAGCCCTGAGTGGGATCGTTGGGATTCGCGAGGTAGGCGACGTCGTACTTACCACGGTTGATCACTCCACGTTCGATGCGCACGATGTAGGGCACCGTGACACCTTCGTCGGTGGTGACGGTCGCGATCTCGCTGGCCGGCGGTGGGCTCGCCGGGTCGTAGGTCGCGAAACTGCCGTTCAGGGCTCGGTAGCTGTAGCGGTACACGGGTGCGGCGATGTTGCACTGTGCGTCGAGCGGATCGCCGAGATCGGGATTGCCGGGGGTGGGGTTCACCACCTTGGTCGTGCAGAACCAGGGTTGCACCTGAGCTCCGGAGATCACGGGTCCACCAATGGGGTGGTTCGTGACGGTGAGGTGGACATCTGGAGCGCCGGCCACGCGGGCGGTGACGGTGTTGCGGCCCTCCACGAGCCCTTCGACGAGCCCGTAGTAGCGTCCGTCGGCGCGCACACCGAACGCGCTGGTGACGTCCTTACCGTTGCGCTGCACGCGCACGTTCCTGGCGTGGGGAGGGGGGACGACCTCGATGAGCGCCTGACCGCCGGAGATAAGGTCCGCGCGATTGCCGAGGACTCTGACCTCTGCCGTTTTGCCGCTGGCCTTGGCCGGTGCAGCCGGCGATGTGCCGGAGGTGGTTGCTGCGGTGATTGTGGGGGTGGCGCTGGCGGGGGCGAACATGGTGAGCGAGAGGGTTAACGCGGCCGACAGGGTGGCGAGGGTGCGCGCGTAGGCCATGAATCGAGCTCCTTAGATCGAGATGGCGCCGGTCAGGAGTGCGACCACGGTCATCACGAGGGTGGTGGCGAAGGCCCAGCGGAAGATGAAGCGCTGGTGTTCCCCGAGCTGCACCCCGCTCATGCCGATCAGGATGAAGGTGGAGGCGGTCAGCGGACTGAGCGGGAAGCCGGTGGTCATCTGGCCGAGGATGGCGGCCCTCGCGACCTCGGCCTGGTCGAGGCCGAAGTTGGTGGCGGTCTCCGCGAGCACTGGCAGCACACCGAAGTAGTAGGCGTCGGGGGTGAAGACCAGGCTGAGCGGCATGCCGGTGACGGCGACCAGCGCCGGCAGGTGCCCGCCGAAGGAGTCGGGGATGATGTGGGTGAACGCGGTGGCCATCTCGCCGATCATCTTGGTGCCGTTGAGTACTCCGGTGAAGATCCCCGCCGCGAAGATCATCGTGGTGACCAGGACGACCGCGCTCCCGTGCTTGGCCAGCAGCGCCTGCTGTCTGTCCCAGGTGGGGTGGTTGACCAGCAGCGCGATCGCGAATCCCAGCACGAAGAGCACGGGAAGCGGCATCACCTGCAGGATCAGGCCGGCCAACAGGAGGACGGTGAGCACCAGGTTGAAGACGGTCAGGGCCCTGCCCGCCGGCGCTCGGGTCTCCTCCGCGGTCTCTTCGCCTTCTTCTCCCTGAACGTTGCCGGTCTCCGGAACGGGCAGGGTGCCGAGCCGCCGGCGTTCCCTGCGGCCGATCAGGTAGGTGGCCACCAGCACCCAGACGATCCCGGCGACCATAGCGGGCAGGACCGGCGTGAAGACCTGCGAGCTGTCCAGTTTCAGCGACGCCATCGCGCGAGCGGTCGGCCCGCCCCAGGGGATCATGTTCATCACGCCGGCTCCCAGGCCGACGACGCAGGTCAGCACCAGCGGGCTCATGCCGAGCCGCCGGTAGACGGGCAGCATGGCCGAGACGGTGATGAGGAAGGTGGAGGCCCCATCGCCGTCGAGCGCGACGCACATGGTGAGTACGGCGGTGCCGATGGCGATCCGCAGCGGATCTTGCTTGGCGACGCGCAGGATGCCGCGGATCAGCGGGTCGAACAGCCCGGCGTCGACCATGAGGCTGAAGTACAGTACCGCGAAGGCGATCATGATTCCGGTCGGGGCGACCTGGGTCAGCCCCTTAAGCATCATCTCGCCCAGGTCGCCGCCGAAGCCCCCGACGAGTGCCGCCAGCACCGGGATCAGCACTAGGGCGATCAGGACCGAGACGCGTTTGGTCATGGTCAGCAGCAGGAACAGACCGATTGTGGCGAAACCCAGGACAGCCAGCATGGGGTCTCACTCGCCTTCTTTTGTTGCGGGCTCCCGGAGGTCGTGGAGCTGGGGGGTGGGGCCAGTGCGGCACCGGTTGTTACAGATGAGTTTCCGAGCGATGAAACACCCACGTCCAGCATCAAAGTGAGATTTATCCATGCGTTCTGCGCAACAGTTCCCTTGGCGCGCGTCTGCTTCTATGCTCGCTGGCCATGCAGGTGAATTTGCGGCAACTCGCGGCGTACGTGGCGGTGGCCAAGGCCGCGAGTTTCACCGCCGCCGCCGCCGAGATGCACGTGTCGCAGTCGTCACTGAGCCGCGCGGTCGCCGAACTGGAGCGACAGCTTGGCACCCTGCTGCTCGAACGCGACACGCGCAACGTGCAGCTGACTGCGGCCGGGATCGAGACGCTGCGGGTCGCGGAGCAGATCGTGACCGCGCACCAGTCGGGAATGAAGGAGCTGGAGCGCTATCTCGCGGGCGAGAGCGGGGTGGTGGCCGTGGCGACCCTGCCGTCGGTCGCCGCGGTGCTCCTGCCGCGGGTGATCTCGGCCTTCAGGGAGCGCAGGCCGCGGGTGACGGTGCGCATCATGGACGGGCTCGAACAGGTCGTGCTCGGCAGGGTGCTGTCGGGTGACGCCGACTTCGCGATCACGACCATCGGCAGCGCGTCCGACCAGCTCGACCACCGCCCTTTGATCGGCGACCGATTCCATGCGGTACTGCCCGAGCGCCATCCGCTCGCCTCCCAGGCCGAGGTGACCTGGGAGCAACTCGGCCGGGAGCCGTTCCTCGCCATCGGGCCGGATTCCAGCGTGCGCAGGCTGACCGACGCGGCCTTCGCCCAGGCGGGCGTGGACGCGGTCCTCGCTGCGGAGGCGGGCAGCGTGGCCACGGTGGGCGGGCTCGTCGCCGCCGGGCTGGGCGTCTCCGCGATGCCCGCCCTGGTGCTGCCGCTCATGGCGGCGAGCCCTGTCGCGACCAGGAGGCTCGCCAGCCCCGCGGTGGACCGGCGGCTGGACATCGTGGTACGCGCCAGGCGGACCCTCCCCGTGGCCACGGCCGCATTCCTCGAGCTGCTCGAAGAGTTCAGGGAGGAGGCCAGGGAGCTGCCGGCGGGCGTCTCCTGGGCGTAACGCGGGCGAGCGGGATTCATGCGAAAAACGCATGGAATGATCGAACTTCTTTGCTAGACATGCATTTCTTCGCTTCGCGAGACTGGAACCGGTTACGGCGGCCGGACACCGGACCACGAGGCGAAGGAGCGCATGAGTGACGAATGAACATCACGAGGTCAGTGGCCAGGGGCAGCTGCGCGGGCTGAAGGTGGTGGAGTTCGCCCATGTGGTCGCCGGACCGCTGGCCGGCTCGATGCTGGCCGACCAGGGCGCCGACGTGGTACACGTCGAGCCGCCCGGCGCCGGAGACGCCGCTCGCGCGATGGGGCCGAAGCGCGACGGTGTGCCGCTGTGGTTCAAGGTCGCCGGCCGCAACAAGCGCTCAGTGACGCTGAACCTGCATCACGCCGCCGCACGCGAGATCGCCGACAGGCTCGTCGCCTGGGCGGACGTCGTGATCGTCACTCTGCGGGCCGGGCGACTGCGCGAATGGGGACTCGACTGGGAGTCGGTACACCGGACCAACCCCAAGGCGGTCCTGCTCCAGATCTCCGGCTTCGGCGCGACCTCCTCCCTTGCCGACGCGCCGGGCTTCGGCAAGATGGGCGAGGCCAGGAGCGGCGTCGTGCATCTCACCGGGTTCCCCGACGGCCCTCCCGTGCACACCGGCTTCTCCCACGGCGACGCGGTGACCGGCCTGATGGGGGCCTACGCCATACTGGCCGCGCTGCACCGCCAGGCGCACGACCCCGAATTCGACGGCGAGTGGATCGACCTCGCCCTGTTCGAACCCCTTTACCGGCTCGTCGAATGGCAGGTCATCACGCACGACCAGCTCGGCACCGTCCCCCAGCGGGCCGGCAACCAGCTCGCCGTCGCGCCCGCCGCCGTGATCAACACCTACCGTTCCGGCGACGGCGAATGGATCACCGTGACGTCGGCGACCCTCCGCTCGGTGCGCAACGTCGCCAAGCTGCTCGGCCTGCTGGAGGAAGAGTTCGCCACCACCGAGCAGCAGATGGCCGGCAGAGTACGGCTGGACGACGGCCTGCGGGAGTGGGTGGCCGCGAGACCGGCGGCGGAATGCCTGGAAGCGTTCGCCCATGCCGACGTGGTCGCCTCCCGGGTGTTCAGCGCCCAGGACATCGCCAACGACCCCATCTACGCCGAGCGCGGCGACATCATCACCGTCGACGACGCCGACCTCGGACCCGTCCGCATGCAGGCCGTCATCCCGCACTTCCGTCAGCGGCCGGGACGCGTGTGGCGTACCGGCCCTGCGCTGGGACAGGACAACCACCTTGTCTACGGGCAGTGGCTCGGCCTCGGCGCCGACGAGCTGGCCGACCTGGAGAAGCAGCATGTCATCTAGCCCCGTCACCCGGCCCCCGTTGCGTTCCCTGCTGTTCGTGCCGGGAACCAGGACGGAATGGCTGCCCAAGGCGCGGGCCGCCGGGGCCGACGCTGTGATCCTTGACCTGGAGGATGCCGTGCCTCCGGGGCAGCGGGCGGCCGCGCGTGCCCGGGTCGCCGAGGCGATCGCCAACTGGGAGGGAGACATGGCGCTGTTCGTCCGCCTCAACCCGCTGGACGGCTGGGCGGACGCCGACGAACTACGCACGGTCGTGCGCCCCGGCCTGACCGGCATCGTGCTACCCAAGGTGGCGACGGTCAACGACGTACGGCTGGCCGACCGGCTGCTCGGCTGGTGCGAACGTGAAAGCGGCCTGCCCGAGGGGCACGTCGCCCTCGTTCCGCTGCTGGAGACCGCCTCCGCGCTGCGCGAAACGTACGGCATCGCCCTGGCCGCCTCCCGCGTGGCCTACCTGGGTGCCGTCACCACCTCTGGCGGCGACGTCGAGCGCGCGATCGGCTACCGCTGGAGCCCAGAGGGTACCGAGACCCTGCCGTTGCGGGCCCGCGTCCTGCTCGACGTCCGGGCGGCGGAAGCTTTCAATCCCGTGGCCGGGCTGTGGGCGAGCATCGCCGATCTACAAGGGCTGCGGGCCTTCGCAGAGCAGAACCGCTCCCTGGGGTACGAGGGCATGATGGCGATCCACCCTTCCCACGTCCCAGTGATCAACGAGGTGTTCTCGCCGGGTCTCGACGAGCTTGCGCGCTACGAGCGCTTGGTCGAGGCCGTCGAGGCGGCGCAGGCGGCCGGCTCGGGGGCGGTGGTATTCGAAGGGAAAATGGTGGACGAGGCCATGGCGGCGACCGCGCGCCGGATGCTCGAACGCCACGCCGCCTCCTGATCCAGCGCGGACGCCTGAACCACGCCACCCCCTCCTGAATCGCCCCGGGTTCGGTGGAGACTGGTGTGTCTCGGGTCTCGTGGAGACCTTCTGACCTGGAGCCGCCTTGGGGAATCGAACCTCAGACCCCTTCATTACGAGTGAACGGCGCGCCCCAGGTCGGCGGGCTGACGCCCTGGCCAGATGGTTGATGCGGGTCGGTGGCGTGTGATCGTGTAAGGCGGTGTTGCTGTATGAGCCGGACAGCGCGTAGGCGTCTACGGCCTCGGCCAGTCCCGTGCGCTGGATATGAGGCAGGTCATCGAAGATGTGTGGGCGACGGGTCAAAGTGCCCTGGATGTGCCCTGAGAGGGGCTTATAACGAGATCACCGCAGGTCAGGAACCTGGCAGCTCAGAACATCGAGATGTGGACGTGGTCGAAGTGGTTGGCGGTGACGCCGCCTCGGTTCTCCATCGCCCGCCAGCCGGGGAAGCCGAGGTTGTAGATCCGCTGCTGGTAGATCACGTACTTCACGCCCAGCCTGCCGCCGTTCTTGATCGCCCAGGCGGCGATCTGGTCGCCGAGCGCAGCCTCTCCTGCCGACGGCATCGCGCCACCGGAGCTCAGCATGAAGTCGCACGCGCGGCCGAGCGGGTGCTCTCCGCCGTCGCCCTCGGCGCGGTAGCAGCCGATCGGGAAGCTCAGTGAAAAGTGGCTCATCACCTGCGCCCGCATCAGCCGCGTCCTAGGAGTGATGTTGTCGCTCCCCGTGGGAAGCTCGGGCGCCCATGATCCGTTCGACTGCTTGCCGGGGGCGGTCGGGACGAGCTGGTCCAGCGTGTTCTTGATCTGCCCGATCAGCTTCTCGGCGTCCTTGCGCTGGCCGGTCACCTCGACGACGTCCTTGCGCAGCTCCGTGGTGAGCGTGGTGGCATCGTCGGCGGCCTTCTTGCGGGTGTCCCGGGCCGAGGCGTACCCGGCCAGTTTCGCGGTCTGCTCGGCCTGGAGTCGTTGCAGCATCGCTGCGTCCCCGTATCCGGGGGACATGAGTTGGCCCATCATGCCGAGGCCACCCGCTTGGTAGATGAGCTGGGCGATGTCACCGATCTGGCTCCGTGCCGTCGTGAGTTCGGTCTCGGCGGCTCTGAGGCGCTGACGGGCCGCCTTCTCGGTCGCCTTGGCCTTGGCGACGGCGACGCGCTTGGCGTTGTACTCGGTGATCAGCTTGTCGACCTTCTTGCCGAGCGAGGCCAGCTGTGCCTTGAGCTGCTTCTCGGTGGGCTTGGGGGCGGCGTTTCCCGCCGTTCCCTGGCCGAGCACGAGCATGGAAATGATCAGAACGCTGGCGGCCATGGAGACATGGCGGCCGGAAGTCGGGGCCAGGGCCCACTCCTCTCCATCCGCTGACCGGGTTAGCTGACGGGTTCGGGCTGGAGTCGCCCTACCACGATGTGGATTCACCCCAAAGAACCGATGGGTCCCCGGCTCCCAGGCGAGGCACCTGGGATTAGGCGCACCGGCGGTTACGGCCGGTGTGTGATGGATAGTAATGGTAAAGACTGGTTTATGGCGACCTAAAGTCGCAGCTCGTTACCGGTCGTCCTGTGACCGGAGTAGCCGGGCCGCCTCCTCGGGAAGGACGTCGTTGACGAAGGCACCCATCGCGGACTCCGAGCCGGCCAGGTACTTCAGCTTCTCCGGCGCCCGCCGGATGCTGAAGAGCTCAAGATGCAGGTAGGCCAGGTCGCGCCCGCTACGCACCGGCGCCTGGTGCCAGGCCGCGACGTACGGCATGGCCACGCCGAACAGGCCGTCCAGCCGTCGCAGCACGTCCGTGTAGAGAGGGCCGAAGGCGGCGCGCTCCTCGGCGTCCAGCGCGCACAGGTCGGGAACCTGGCGGTTCAGGTAGACGTGGACCTCGAACGGCCAGCGGGCGGCGGCGGGGACGAACGCCGTCCAGTGGTCGTTCGACGCGATCACCCGGATCTCCGCCTTGCGTTCGGCCGCCAGCACGTCGGCGAACAGGTTGCCGCCAGTCCGCTCCCGGTATCTCTCGGCCGAGGCCAGCATCTGCCGGGTCCGGGGGGTGACGTAGGGGTAGGCGTAGATCTGTCCGTGAGGATGGGACAGCGTGATGCCGATCTCCGCGCCGCGGTTCTCGAAGCAGAACACCTGCTCCACACCGGGCAGCTCGGCGAGCTCGGCCGTGCGGTCCGCCCAGGCCGTGAGGACCAGGTCCACCTGCTCGGGGGAGAGCGCGGCGAACGAGGATCCGTGCTCGGAGGTGAAGCACACCACCTCGCAGCGGCCGAGGCCGGGCCGTACCTCGCTGAGGCCTCCCGGCTGGTCGTAGTCGCCAACGTGGAAGCTGAACGACGGGAAGCGGTTCTCGAAGACGGCCACGTCGTACTCGGTCGACGGGATCTCGGTCTGCCGGCCGGGAGCCGACGGGCAGAGGGGGCACTCGGCGGCCGGCGGCAGGAACGTACGGCTCTGCCGATGCCCCGCGACCGCGACCCACTCGTCCAGCAGCGGGTCGTACCGCAGCTCGGAGGCAGGGGGACGCGGCGGCAGTACGCGGGTGTCGACCGCACTGCGGTCCGCGTCGTCACGGCGGTCGAAGTAGATCATCTCGCGGCCGTCGGCGAGGTGGGTGATCGTGCGCTTCACTGCGCCACGACCTGTGCCGTGTCGGCGGGATCTGCCAGCAGCAGCGTGCCGACCTGGTCGGACAGCGCCGACCGAGCGTCCTCGGGCAGGCCCGTGTCGCTGATCATCACATCGGCCTCCTCCAGCTTGGCCATCGTGCTGATGCCCACCGTGCCCCACTTCGTGTGGTCAGCGAGGACGACCAGCTGCTGCGCGGCCGCGACCAGCTCGCGGTTCGTCTCGGCCTCCAGCAGGTTGGGAGTCGTGAACCCCGCGCGGACGTTCATGCCGTGCACGCCCAGCATGAGCGTGTCGACGTTGAGCGCGCGGATGGCGGACACGGCCACCGGCCCCACCAGCGCGTCCGACGGCGTGCGCACCCCTCCGGTGAGCACCACGGTCTGGCCGGCGCGCCCGGCGCGGTGGAACACGTCGGCCACCTGCACCGAGTTGGTGATGACGGTTAGCTCGGGGATGTCCACGAGGTGGTGGGCCAGGGTCCACGTCGTCGTGCCGGCCGACAGCGCCACGGCGGTGCCGGGACGTACGAGCTCGGCGGCCCGGCGCGCGATGGCTTCCTTCTCTGGCTGCTGGCGCACGGACTTGGCGGCGAAGCCCGGCTCCTCGGTCGAGCCTGAGCCCGTGGCCGTGGCGCCGCCGTGCACCTTCTGGATCAGCCCGCGCTCGGCCAGGACCTCAAGGTCGCGGCGGATCGTCATGTCCGACACCCCGAGCTCGCGCACCAGGTCGGCGACCCGGGCCGCGCCGTTCCTTCGAACGCGCTCGAGGATCGCCTGCTGCCGTTGCTGGGCCAGCATCGCCTCTCCTCTTCAACAGATTTCAACAAATTATTGCACGTTATCAACGGTCCAATGTTGAATCCTGATGGCGGCGGGCTCACAACAGCGGTAACACGCGTATGAGAGGACGCGGGCCTGGAGCCTTGTCCTCTCTTTGACCATTGGGCCTTGTACGGCTCCCGCCACGGGAGCAGTGTGGGTGGACGAACCGCACGGGAAGGGGACCGCGACATGGGGAGACGATCGCGCAAGGGCCGGGCTCGCAGGAAGAAGAAGGCCAACCACGGCAAGCGCCCGGTGTCGCGCTGAACGTCCGCGACCCCAGGCGGGCTCGCGTGGAACGCCGAGACTCCGGCGTGAGGGGTCAGGCAAGCTGAGCGAGGGTCGCCTCGATCGCGCGGTGGAACGTCGGGTACGCGTAGATCATCGTCTTGAGCTCCTCGATCGGCACCCTTGAGTGCACGGCGAGCGCCAGCATGCTCATCACCTCGCCCGCGTACGGCCCCGCGACCGTCGCGCCGACCAGGACGCGCTCGTCCGCGACCAGCTTGACGAAGCCGTCCGCCCGGTGGATCCAGCCTCGGGCTGCCGAGGACATCCGCGTGACGGCGATCCGTACGGCGATGCCGTTCTCGCTCGCCTGCCGCTCGGTCAACCCCACCGCGCCCACCTCGGGATCGGTGAAGGTCACCCTGGGCACGGCATGGTACGCGGCGGCCGGGCCCGGCTCGCCCAGGATGTCCGCGAGCGCGATCTTCGCCTGGTACATCGCCATGTGGGTGAAGGCGCCCTTGCCCGTCACATCGCCGATCGCCCACAGACCGTCGGCCGCCCGCATGTGCTCGTCCACGTCGATCGCTCGCGCGGACTCGTCCAGGCCGGCGGCTCCCACGCCGATCGCAGCGAGGTCGGACCGGCGCCCGGTCGCGACCAGGAGCTTCTCGGCCCGGTGGCTGCCGTCCTCGCCCATCACGGTGAAGGCGGCCCCGTGATGATCCACACGCGTGACCTTGGTCCCCGTACGGACCGTCATCCCCTCATCGGTGAAGACCTTCGCGATCAGCTCGCTCGCCTCCGGCTCCTCCTGGGAGAGCATGCGCTCGGCGGCTTCCATGACGGTGACCTTCGCGCCGAACCGGCTGAACACCTGCGCTAGCTCGGCCCCGATGGCGCCCCCGCCAAGCACGATGAGTGACTCCGGCACCTGCTCGGTCTCGATCGCCTCGTGGTTCGTCCAGAACGGCGTGCCCGTGAGCCCGGCGATCGGTGGCACGGCGGGCTGGGACCCGATGGAGATCACCACGCCGCGGCGGGCACGCAGCACACGCGTGCCGTCGACCGTGACCTCCTTCGGGGCGGTGAGCTTGCCACGGCCTCGGACGAGCGTGCCGCCCTTGCCGACGAATCGGTCCGCGGCGACCTTGTCATTCCAGTTGTCGGTCGCCTCCGCCCGGATCCGCCGGGCGGCGGGCGCCCAGTCCGGGACGACGGTCGCCTCGCCCGCCATCTCGGGAATCCGCCTCCCCTCGGCGAGCAGGTCGGCCGCCCGGATCATCATTTTCGACGGGACGCATCCCCAGTAGGGGCACTCGCCGCCCACCAGGTTGGTCTCCACGCCGGCGACGGCCAGCCCCGCCTCGGCGAGGCGCCCCGCGACCTCCTCGCCGCCCGGCCCGAGGCCCAGGACGATGACGTCGAACTCTTCTACTTCCGCAGCCATGGCCTCTCTCTGCCCATGTGATATCGGTCCAACACGGACAGCACCAAGATCTATGAAACGGTCCACGTGGAGGTGCGCCGACACGGCCCCGAACCGCCGGATCGGACCCCGAAACGCCCCGGTTTCAGGAGCCGGAAGATGAATATTCTGCTCGGTCGGAGCGGCTCCGGCAGACCGGAGAGTCATGGCAAAGCACGAAAGCCAGGCTCATCCACACGGGATGACCTGGCCTTTTTCAACGAGAGCGGACGACGGGAATCGAACCCGCGTAGCCAGTTTGGAAGACTGGGGCTCTACCATTGAGCTACGTCCGCGCGAGCCGGTCGCAGTCTGGTCTAGACTTCTTCCGGCGTCAGAACGTAAGCGTACCGGAGATTGCGAGTGCGCGAGCGACCCGACGTTCCGGGGTGTAGCGCAGCTTGGTAGCGCGCCTGCTTTGGGTGCAGGAGATCATCGGTTCAAATCCGGTCACCCCGACACACAGGAAATCCGGCTCCGCGAATGCGAGAGCCGGATGCGAGGGTTCCGCCGTCGGCGGTGGGGTTCAGTGGCCGGCGAGAAAGAGCGCCCAGACGGCCTTGCCGCCCTCGTCTAGCGCGTCCCAGCCCCAGCACGTGCTGTAGGTCTCGACGATGTGGAGGCCGCGCCCGTGCTCGGAGACGAAGTCGGGTTCCTTGGGCGTCGGCACCTCGTCGCTCGGGTCCGACACCGCGAGGAGCACGTGCGGTGAGAGGCGGAGGAGCATCAGCGTGATCGGGTGGTCCTCGAAGTGCCGCGTGGAGTAGCACGCGTAGCGCACGGCGTTGGTCACCAACTCCGAGACCACGAGAGCCGCGTCGTCACCGAGTTCGGGAAATCCCCATTCCCGCAGTGTGGCCCGGGTGACGTCGCGGGCCGTTTTCACGGAATCGGCTTGGGGGCGCAGCGGGCAGGTGGTGGCGCGATCGCCCGACAGCAATAGCCTTTGGAATCCCACTTCGGGGGTTACCTCGAGGCAGTGGGCCGCGGATACGGGCTCCAGCATCCTGCTGATACCTCCCGCTGTCATTGTGAGTCTCCGCAGCCAGTCGTCTCTTTTACGAGCTAGTGCACCTTTAGCCCAATATGCACTAGGCCATCATGGGTCAGTATTGCGCCTCCGTGCAAGACCCAAATGCACGTGCAGCTGCTCCGTGCAGACGCATGAACCCTGACGGATGTGCCGTTGGATCGCCGGACGCGCGCTGATGGGACGCGAGGACCAGACCTTGTCATGGGGGCCGGAAGTGGTGACACTGTGTTGGCTGGCCCGAGTGGAAAAGGAGGCCGCATGAATCCGTTCCAGCCCGGATCCGGTCCGACGGCTCTCCGTATCCTCTTGGGCTCCCAGCTGCGTCGACTGCGCGAGCAAAAGGGCATTTCTCGTGAGGATGCCGGTCATCTGATCCGTGGTTCCGAGTCCAAGATCAGCAGGATGGAGCTAGGGCGGGTCGGATTCAAGGAACGCGATGTGGCGGACCTGCTCACCCTTTACGGAGTCGCCGACGGGGAGGCGCGGTCGGCCGTGATGGAGCTCCTGGAGAGAGCGAACGAACCAGGCTGGTGGCATCGTTTCAACGATCTTCTGCCCTCCTGGTTCCAGGCGTACGTCGGCCTTGAGGAGGCCGCGTCGCGCATTCGCACCTATGAGGTGCAGTTCATCCCGGGGCTGCTGCAGACCAAGGAGTACGCCCGCGCCGTCATCACCGCGGGCGCGACCGGCATCGGGCCCGCCGAGATCTCGCGCCGGGTGGACCTGCGGGTGGAGCGCCAGCGAATGCTCCACCGCGCCGACGGGCCGGTGTTCTGGGCGGTGATCGACGAGGCGGCGCTGCAGCGGCCCATCGGCGGCACCGACGTGATGCGCGGCCAGATCGAGCACCTGCTCGAGTTGATGCGCCTGCCGAACATCACGATTCAGATCATGCCGTTCAGTTTCGGCGGGCACAGCGCGGAGGGCGGCGCGTTCAGCATCCTGCGCTTCGGTGACAGGGAGCTTCCCGACGTGGTATACGTCGAGCAGCTAGCCAGCGCGCTCTACCTGGACAAACGCGAGGAAGTGGACCGTTACAGCGAGGTGATGGAGCGGTTGTGCGCCGTGAGCACCACCCCTGATGCGACGGCCGACATCCTGCAGAAGATCATCTCAGACAGATTCTGACGCCTGTCGGTGACGCCGAAGGTGCCCGCCTGCCCTAGACTGGCATGCGGCGCTGGACACCCGCCACAGTTGAGCACGCCCAGATTGGTTGTGCCGGTTGGCCTGTGCACTGAGCCGCCCATGTGGGCGCGGCGCGCGAGCATGTCGCGGTAGCCGTACGGCATGACGCGCCCGCGATCACCAGAAGCTTCATCAAGGAGACCACCCCGTGAAGACCGCTGTCGAGGAGCTCAGCCCGACCCGGGTCAGGCTCACCGTCGAGGTGCCGTTCGAGGAGCTCGAGACGAGCATGCAGGCGGCGTACAAGAAGGTCGCGCAGCAGGTGCGCGTGCCCGGCTTCCGCCCCGGCAAGGTTCCCGCCCGCATCATCGAGCAGCGCTTCGGCCGCGCGGTGGTTCTGGAGGAGACCCTCAACGACGCTCTGCCGAAGCTGTACGGCCAGGCCGTGGACGAGAGCGACGTCTTCCCGGTGAGCCAGCCCGAGATCGAGGTCACCAAGATCGACGACGGCAAGGAGGTGGAGTTCACCGCCGAGGTGGACGTCCGCCCGGCCTTCGACATCCCGGCCTACGACGGCCTCGAGGTGACCGTTCCCTCGGCCGAGGTCTCCGATGAGGACATCGACGCCCAGATCGACGCCCTGCGGCAGCGGTTCGCGACGCTGACCGGCGTCGAGCGCGCCGCCGGCGAGCGCGACTACGTCGTGATGGACCTCTCCGCCACGATCGACGGCAAGAACATCGAGGAGCAGCAGGCCTCCGACGTCTCCTACGAGGTGGGCGCCGGCTCCGTGCTCCAGGGCCTCGACGACGCCCTGGTCGGCATGTCCGCGGGCGACGAGAAGACCTTCACCACGACGCTGGTGGGCGGTGAGAACGCCGGCGAGGAGGCCGACGTCACCATCCACGTCAAGAACGTCAAGGAGAAGGTCCTTCCGGAGCTGGACGACGAGTTCGCCGGCCTCGCCAGCGAGTTCGACACCCTTGAGGAGCTTCGCGACAGCATCCGCGAGCAGGCGCGCCGCAACAAGCTCGTAGACCAGGTCGTCCAGGCCCGTGAGAACGCCTTGACCACCCTGCTCGACTCGCTGGACATCCCGCTGCCCGACAGCGCGCTGAACGCCGAGCTGGACGCCCGTAAGCACAACCTCGAGCACCAGATCGGCGAGAGCGGCCTCAGCCGCGAGGCGTACTTCCGCCTCTACCAGACCACCGAGGAAGAGCGTTTCGCCGAGTTCGACGAGAACTCCCGGAAGGCGATCAAGACCGGCTTCCTGCTCGACAAGATCGTCAAGCAGGAGGACCTCGGGGTCAACGAGCAGGAGCTGACCAACTTCGTGGTGCGCCGCGCCATGCAGCTCGGCGTCGCCCCGAACACCCTGGCCCAGCACCTCGCCGACAACGACCAGCTCACGCTGGCGATGGTCGAGATCGTCCGTGACAAGGCCAAGACCGTCATCGGTGACGCGGCCAAGGTGACCGACGAGGCCGGCAACGAGGTCGACCTCAAGGCCATCTACGCCGAGCTCAACGAGGGCGAGGAGGACGCGCAGGGCGCTCCGGCCGAGGCCACCGAGTGACCTTCGCGCGCGACGCCGCCGCCGGATGACGGTGACGGCTCCGCCGACGACGACCTGATGATGCCCCTGCCGTGCTCTCACGGCGGGGGCATCGTCGTACCCGGCTTGTACGTCCATGCACCCTTAGATGAAGTTTGGGGTGATTATTGCCGGATCCCGGGCAACTCTCGGCTGTGAAGACGGCGTACGGGGGGTGCCGATGATCGAGGGTCAGCTCATCGTCGGCGTGGTGATCGCTGTGATCATGCTGTTGGGGAGGGGGCTGGCGCGGCGGTTGGGTATCCCGCAGGCGATACCGCTCGTGCTGCTGGGAGTCGCCGCGAGCCTCCTGCCAGGCATGTCGAAGGCCGTGGTGCCGCCCGAGGTGATCCTCAACCTCTACCTGCCGCTGCTGGTCTACCGTGCCGCCTTCCTGACCGCGCCTCGCGAGACGAAGGAGGACGTGGTCCCGATCTCGGTGATGGCCTTCGGCCTGACGTGCGTGACCGCCCTCGCCGTCATGGTGGCGGTGCACCTCGCCGTGCCGCAGGTGGGCTGGGCGGTGGCGCTCGCGCTTGGCGCGGCGGTGTCTCCGACGGATCCGGTGTCGGGGACCTCCATCATGCAGCGCCTCGGCGCCCCTCGCCGCCTGGTGACGATCCTGGAGGGCGAGAGCCTGGTCAACGACGCCGTGGCCCTCACCCTGTTCGGTCTGGCCCTCAGCGCGCTCAAGGAGCCCGTCACGCCCGCGGGCGGGGCGTTGCTGATGCTCCGAGTGGTCGCGGGTGGCGTGCTGTACGGCCTCGTCGTCGGCTGGGCCGTGGCGCGGCTGCGTCTTTGGATCAAGGACGGCGGCGCGCAGATCGTGGTCTCCCTCATCACCCCGTTCGTCGCCTATCTCCCCGCGGAGCATTTCGGACTCTCCGGGGTACTCGCCACCATCACCACCGGCTTCTACCTCGGCATGCGGGCCCACGGGCTCCTGCAGCCCGCCTCCAGGCTCACCGGCAACGCGTTCTGGGACGTCCTGGTCTTCCTGCTCGAGTCCAGCCTGTTCGTCCTGCTCGGGCTGGAGATCCGTCAGGTGATCGCCGGGGTCTCGAACTACTCGGCCGGCTCGCTGGCCGGTACGGCCCTGATCGTCCTCGCCGTCATCGTGCTGCTCCGGCTGCTGTGGACGATGGTGGTGTTCCCTCTGGCCAAGTGGCTTCCGGGCAGGCACCTGTCGTTCGACCGCATCGGCAGGCCGCAGCGCCTGGTGATGGGCTGGGCGGGGATGCGCGGCGCGATCACTCTCGCCGTTGCCCTGTCGATGCCGCTGACCGTGCCGAACCGCCCACTGCTGATCTTCCTTGCCGCGGTCGTGGTCCTGGTCACCCTTCTCGGGCAGGCCACCACACTCGCCCCTTTGCTACGCCGTCTCGGCCTGGGGGAGTCGAGGAAGTCCGTCGTCGAGGAGGCCAGGGCCCGGGAGGCCACCATGGAGGCCGCCCTGGCGAGGCTCGACCGGCTCAGCTCGGACGGCCAGGTCGACGACCACATGGCCGACGTCTTCCGCCAGTTGCTCGAACTGCGCCTCGACCGCGTACGGGCGATCCTCGACGACGACGTGGACGACGACGGGCAGTCGGGCCAGTCCGAGACCCGGTGGCTGCGCAAGCAGCTCGCCCATGCCCAGCGCGAGAAACTGGACGAGCTTTACTCCAAGGGCAGAATCAGCGCTGGGACGCAGCGCCACCTCATCCACGAGCTTGACCTGGAGGATCGCCGCCGAACCTCGGGGCCCCACTGAGCCCCTAGGCACCTGCGCCGTCAGCGAACAGTGTGGAGAGGGGGTCTGACCGGTCGGTGCCGCGCGTTAAGGTCACAAGCAAAGCCCATCGATTACGACGCATCGGAAGGTGACGCTGTGACCAGCCCGCCGACCCCTTACCAGCCCACCAGCTTCGGGCCGGAGTCGCGTGGCCGTGATAACGGCTCGTTCCGGCTTGAGGACCAGCTTTACAACCGTTTGCTGCGTGAGCGCATCGTGGTGCTCGGCACCCAGGTGGATGACGAGGTCGCCAACCGTATCTGCGCCGAGCTCCTGCTCCTGGCCGCCGACGATCCCAACCGAGACATCTGGCTTTACATCAACTCTCCTGGCGGTTCGGTAACGGCAGGCATGGCGATTTACGACATGATGGAGTATGTGCCGAACGATGTCTGCACGGTAGCCATGGGCCTCGCCGCCTCGATGGGGCAGTTCCTGCTGTGCGCCGGGGAGACGGGCAAGCGTTACGCGCTGCCGCACGCTCGCATCATGATGCACCAGCCTTCCGGCGGCATCGGCGGCACGGCCGCGGACATCGCGATCCAGGCCGAGCAGATGCTCTACGTCAAGAAGACCTTGGCCGAGCGCATCGCTCACCACACCGGCCAGCCGCTCGACCAGATCGAGAAGGACTCCGATCGGGACCGCTGGTTCACGGCCGAGGAGGCCAAGGACTACGGCTTCATCGACAACGTCGTGCGCAGCGCGCGGCAGGTGCCCTCTGAGGGCGCCGTCTCCTGAAGGGGCAATTCGTGAGTGATCTGATCCGGCCGGGAGATATCAACGGTCGTTACATCATCCCTTCGTTCGTCGAACGCACCACGTACGGCGTCAAGGAGATGAACCCTTACAACAAGCTCTTCGAGGACCGCATCATCTTCCTCGGAGTGCAGATCGACGACGCCTCGGCGAACGACGTGATGGCCCAGCTGCTGACGCTGGAGTCGCTCGACCCCGACCGGGACATCAGCATCTACATCAACTCGCCCGGCGGCTCGTTCACCGCGCTGACCGCGATCTACGACACGATGCGGTACGTCCGCCCCGAGATCCAGACCGTCTGCATGGGCCAGGCCGCCTCGGCCGCGGCCGTGCTGCTCGCGGCCGGCACCAAGGGCAAGCGCTTCGCCCTGCAGAACGCCCGGATCCTGATCCACCAGCCCTCGGGCGAGGGCTCGGGCCAGGTCAGCGACCTGGAGATCCAGGCCAACGAGATCCTGCGCATGCGCGCGCTGCTGGAGCAGATCCTGTCCGAGACCACCGGGCAGACGCCCGAGACGGTCAAGCGGGACATCGAGCGCGACCGCATCCTGACCGCCGATCAGGCCAAGGAGTACGGGATCATCGACGAGGTCATCACCACCCGCAAGCTCGTCTCCTAGCCTGCGCGCAGTTGCCCGGCGGCGCGCCGGGAGTCCCGTAACAGGGGACTTCCGGCGGGTCTGCCGGTAGCGTCGCCTGAGAGTGCACGACCGCTTGATCGCAATGGCCGATCGAGCCCGCTGAACTGAGGAGGACGCGTGGCGCGAGTAGGCGACGGCGGTGATCTGCTCAAGTGCTCCTTCTGCGGTAAGAGCCAGAAGCAGGTGCAGCAG
>JAOPYI010000180.1 GCA_025964675.1 Sphaerisporangium sp.
GGAGCAGTTCGCCGTCCAGCAGACGCTGGCGCGCTACGCCTTCGCCTTGGATCAGCAAGATCTGGTGGCGTTGGAGGGCGTCCTGACCGAGGACGCCACCTGGACGTTCACGATCGCCGGTGAGATCGACCATGGCCCGTTCGTCGGACGCGCGGCAATCCTCGACTTCGTTCGAGGTGCGATGGACGCGCAGACCGATCAGCGACGGCACAACCTCATCAACATCGTCTTCCACAGCGCGGACGCCGGCACGGCTGAGGTGCGGGCCTACCTGATGCTGACGTCGAACGCAGGCGGAAGCCCGAGCGTGATCACGACCGGCTTCTACACGTTCAGGCTGCAGCGCGCCAAGAGCGAGTGGCGTATCGCGAAGCTGTTCCTCGGTATGGGCCCTCCGCTCCCGAACATGTCCCCAGCCGCCAGGTAGCGGAGTGAGAGATCACGATTGCGGTTCGTGATCGTTTCGGAGCGGTGAATGTGGCTGGTTGGGTGGGGGTTCTGCTTGATCGTGTTCGTGTCGGAGACGGTCGGGCGGAGGGCGGTTCGGGTGCGTCGAGAGTGGGAGCCGGAGGAGCTGATCGCGGCGTGGACGCTGCTGGACGGTGACTGGGAGCTGGTGGGGAACAAGACGGGGGCGACTCGTCTGGGGTTCGGCCTGATGCTGAAGTTCTTCGAGCAGGAGGGCCGGTTCCCGCGACACGTGGGTGAGCTGCCCAAAGCTGCGGTGGATTACGTGGCCGGCCAGGTGAAGGTCGAGCCGGCGTTGCTGGCGGAGTACGACTGGTCGGGCCGGTCGATCGAGCGGCACCGGGCCCAGGTGCGCGAAGCGCTGGGGTCCGGGAGTCGACCCGGGCGGATGAGGACGTGCTGGCCGAGTGGCTGGCGGACAAGATCTGCCCGATGGTGTTCACGGACGAGGGGCTGCGGGCGGCGCTGCTGGCCCGCTGCCGGACGTTGAAGATCGAACCGCCGGGCCGGCTGGAGCGGATCGTGGGTGCGGGCAGGGCGCGGTTCGAGCGGGAGTTCTGCCTGCATGTGCTGAACGGGTTGTCGGCGGACTCGGCGCGGTCGCTGTGGGAACTGGCCACGGGCGAGGACGGGTTCCTGCTGGAGTTGAAGTCCGACCCCGGACGGCTGGGGCTGGAGACGCTGCTGGAGGAGATCGTCAAGCTGCGGCGGGCGAAGGCTCTGGGGCTGGCGGTGGATCTGTTCGGCGGGTATTCGGATCGGTTGGTGGCCTCCTGGCGGGCGCGGGCCATGGCCTCGCATCCGTCGGACTTCGCGGCGAACCAGCCGGCGGTCCGGTTGAGTTTGGTGGCCGCGTTGGCGTGGTCGCGGACGACGGAGATCACGGACGCGCTGGTCGATCTGTTCATCGGCCTGGTGTCGAAGATCAACACTCGGGCGGAGCGGAAGGTCGAGCGGGCGATCGAGGCCGAGGCCAAGAAGGTGCACCGCAAGACCGAGAAGCTGTTCTCGATCGCCGAGGCGTCCGGAGGGCACGGTCCGGCAGGTGGTGTTCCCGGCGGTGCCGGGCGGAGAGGCGACGCTGCAGGCGCTGGTGGCCGAGGCGAAGGCGGACGCCAGGGCCTACAAGGCCCGGGTGCGGACGGTGCTGACCAGTTCCTACACCTCCTACTACCGGCGGATGCTGCCCAAGCTGCTGGCCGCGATCGAGTTCAAGTGCAACAACACCGCCTACCGGCCGGTGATGGACGCCCTGGACTTGCTGCAGCGATACGCCGACATCCCGAACACCACCCGCCACTACGACGCCTCGGAGAACGTCCCCATCCAAGGGGTGGTGCCGGACGGCTGGCTGGAAGCGGTCGTCGACGACAACGGGGTCATCGAGCGGGCCTCCTACGAGCTGTGCGTGATCGTGTCGCTGAAGGACGCACTGCGCCGCCGTGAGATCTACGTCGCCGGCGCCCGCCGCTGGCGCAACCCCGAAGAGGACCTGCCGACCGATTTCGAGGACAACCGGGACGTCCACTACGAGAACCTGCGCCAACCGCTGGACAGCAGCGTGTTCATCGCCATGTTGAAGGAGGCGATGCGCGCCTCGATGGCGGCATGCGGCCAGGCGGTCAGCAGGAACAAGTCCGGCGGCACGAAGGTGAAGACTCACCGCGGCGAGCCGCGCTGGCACATCCCCGACCTTGGCAAGCTGAAGGTTCCAGAGAATCTGCGGGCGCTGCACACCGAGGTCGCCGCCCGCTGGGGGATCATCGACCTGCTGGACTTTTTGAAGGAGTCGGACTTCGTCACCGACTTCACCGACGCGTTTACCACGGTCGCGACCAGGGAGGCGACCCCGCGGGAAGTGATCCGCAAACGCCTGCTGCTGGTCCTGTACGCGCTCGGCACGAACGTGGGGATCAAACGGGTCGCCGACGGCGGCCGCCACGGCGAGACCGAGGCAGCGCTACGCGCGACCCGGCACCTGTTCGTCAACCGCGACAACCTGCGAGCGGCGATCGCGACCCTGGTCAACGCCACCCTGAAGATGCGGGACCCGCTGTGGTGGGGCAACGGCACCGCGTGCGCGTCGGACTCGAAGAAGTTCGGGTCATGGTCGTCGAACCTGATGACCGAGTACCACGCCCGGTACGGCGGCCCCGGCGTCATGATCTATTGGCACGTGGACCGCAAGTCGGTGTGCGTCTACTCCCAGCTTCGCTCCTGCAACGCCTCCGAGGTCGCCGCGATGATGGAGGGCGTGCTGCGGCACTGTACCGACGCCACCATCGACCGCCAGTACACCGACAGTCATGGCCAGTCCCTGGTGGGGTTCGCGTTCTCCTACTTGCTGGGATGCAAGCTGCTGCCGCGGATGAAGAGGATAGCCCGCCAGAAGCTGGTGAAGGCCGACGCCGATGACCAGGTCCCGTCCTGCCTGACCGGCATGGTGGCCGACAAGCCGATCGACTGGGAGATCATCGCCCAGCAGTACGACCAGATGGTCAAGTACGCCACCGCGCTCAGGTTGGGCACGGCCGAGGCCGAGCAGGTGCTGCGCCGCTTCACCCGCGGCGGGCCCAAGCACCACCTACAAGGCCATCGAGGAACTCGGCAAGGCGGTCAAGAGCGTGTTCGTCGCCGAGTACGTCGCCGCCCAAGAGCTGCGCCGCGAGATCCACGAGGGTCTGCAGGTCGTGGAGAACTGGAACTCCGCCAACACCGACCTGTTCTACGGCAGCGCCGGCACCATCCCCGGCAGCGACAAGGAGCACCAGGAGGTCTCCATGCTCAGCCTGCACCTGCTCCAGTCCGCGCTCGTGTTCATCAACACCCTGCTCGTTCAGTCCGTCCTCAAGGACCCCGTCTGGCAGCAGCGACTGACGGACGCCGACAAACGAGGCCTTTCGCCCCTGTTTTGGTCCAACGCCAACCTGTACGGCACGATCGACATCGACATGGGCCGCCGCCTCGACCTCGGCCTCGCTGCCTGACCGATCCTGCTCCCTCGATCAGGGCGATCGCGGGAGCGGCTGGTCGGACAGCAGATCGGCCAGCGCGGTCCGGACGGCGGCGCGGCTCACCCCCTGCGCGCGTGCGAGTGCCGCGATCGAGGCGCCTTGGTCCTGGAACGCTGACCGCACCTCCTCGAGCCGGGCGCCGGTCAGCGCGGGCGGCCGACCACGGTAGCGGCCTTCGGCTTCCGCCGCGGCGATCCCCTCGGCCGTCAGCTCGTTTTGCAGGTCGCGCTGGAACTGCCCGACGGCAGTGATCACGTTGATGAGCAGGGCGGTGGTCGGGTCGTTGGCGGCCAGGTCGTGGAAGTTCGACAGCGGCCCGGACAGCACCCGCAGCACCACGCCGCGGGCCTGGCACCAGTCGCGGACGGCGTGGATGTCGACCAGGTCGCGGCACAGCCGGAACAGCTCCGACACCGTGAGGGTGTCGCCGGGATGCGCGGCAGCGGCGACCCTGGCGAACGCGGGCCGCTCCAGCGCGGGAATCTTGGAGGTCGTCGCCGGGTCCTCGAACAGCCGCACCCCCGGAGCCGGGTGGAAACCCTCGGCCACGCCCTCGGTCCGGACCAGCAGCCCGGCCTCGGTGAGGATGTGCCGCTGCCGCAGCAGGGACTGAGTCGCGGTGGACGAGCGGGAGTAGACGATCCGCACGGCGCTCCTCGGGAAGGACGAAGCCCCGTTCTACCTGTCGGAAAATACTGTCGTCAATCGGAGCCTGAAATGGCCCCGCCAGACGCGGTGTTTTGTCTCCTTGTATCCGTTTCCCGGGGTCGGGTGAGCGCCCTGTCGGGAAACCATCTAATCCCGACACCTTTGTGGTCCCCGGGTCCCGGCGTCGGCGGCCTGCCGGCCTCGGGTGTACGCAAGGGGTTCCGCTTGTAAGTCTGGGTCAGTGCGACGTGTCGCGGCGTTCGAGGTTGGTGGAGAGACGAGCCAGCAGGGTGGCCAGGGTCTCGCGATCGGGTTCGGGTAGGTCGTCGAGGAGGGCGGCCTCGGTAGCGACTAGGTCGGTGTATGCCTGGTCGATGATGTGGAGACCGGCAGTGGTGAGTCCGACCTGGACCGAGCGGCGGTCGCCGGCGGCGAGGCGGTGGCGACGGATGAGTTGGCGGCGCTCGAGCCGGTCGAGGCGTTCGGTCATGGTGGCCGAGGTGACCAGCATGCTGCGGTAGAGCGCGGTCGGCGTCAGTTGGTGGTCCGGGTTGGCTCGACGCAGTGCGGCGAGCACGTCGTATTCGCCGGCGTCGAGCCCGTGCCGGCGATACATGTCGCGCAAGGCCCGTGTCTTGTAGCGCTCGATCCGGGTGATGCGGGCGAAGATCCCGACCGGCATGAGGTCGAGTTCGGGGTTCACAGTGCGCCAGGCGGCCAAGATGCCCTCCACGTGATCCTCTTCGCTCATGAGCCCGATACTAGCTCGTTGACGAGTTACTCGGTACCGAGCTACTATCTCGGCACCGAGTAACTCGCTGCCGAGATAATAGGAGCCTCATGGTGGTGGACCAGGTTGCGCGGCCGTCGCTTCGCCGCCCAGTTGATGACCTACGCCGCCTTGTTCTCGCCGACGCCGCCACCTCCCTGGTGTCGGCGGTGATGGCGTGGCGGGCACGGCCGCTGAGGCATCCCAACAGGGACGCGAGTTTGCTCACTGCACCCCACCAAGAAACCCCTCTGTGCGAAAGGGAGTCGCCTCCATGACCACTGCCACCACTGCTGCCATCAGCCCGCTCGCCGCCGGCACCTGGGTCGGTGATCCCATCCACTCCGATATTTCCTTCCGGATCCGCCACATGGGCGTTGGCAAGGTCAGGGGCGTGTTCGCTCTCACGTCGGCGGTGCTCACCGTGGGCGACGACGTGCGGGTGACCGCTGTCATCGACGCCGCCTCGGTGCGCACCGGAAACGATCAGCGCGACGGGCACGTCCGGTCCGCGGATTTCCTGGATGTTGAGACGTATCCGACGATGGAGTTCACCTCGACCGAGGTCCGCGATTTCGACGGCGACACCTTTACTCTGGTCGGTGAGCTGACCCTGCACGGTGTCCGGCGCACCGTCCAGCTGGCGGGTGAATTCCTCGGCGTCACCGACGACCCATCTGGCGCACAGCGCACCGGGTTCTCGGGGACCACCACCATCAGCCGCGCCGCGTTCGGCGTCGACATCGAACTCGGGTTCGGCGCCGGCAACGTCGTGGTCGGCGACTCCATCGAGATCGCCATCGAGATTGAGTTCACCGCTGACGGATCGGACCGGCGATGAGCAGTTCTGTGCTGTACATGTCGATGTCTCTCGACGGGTTCATCGCCGCGCCCAACGATGGACCGGGCAACGGGCTCGGTGACAACGGGCACCGCCTGCACGAGTGGTTCCTCACGAACGCCGATGCCGGCCGGCGGGAGACCACAACCCATCTGGCGGGTGTGAACCGCGACCTCATGAATGAGGGCTTGGCGAGCGGGGCGGTCGTCGTCGGGCGACGGACCTTCGAACTCGCGGATGGCTGGGGCGGCGATCATCACGACGGCGTGCCGATATTCGTGCTGAGCCGCCAACCGCCCGAGACCACGATGCGATGGCCGCTGGTGACCTACGTGAGCGACGTGACGAGCGCGATCGGTATGGCGAAGGAGGCCGCAGGCGGAAAGGACGTCCTCGTCCACGGAGCACGCACAGCTCAGCTGGCGCTCAGGGCGGGTGTCCTTGACGAGTTGCAGATCCACCTGATCCCCGTCCTGCTCGGGCAGGGCCGGCTGCTGTTCGACGGCATGCAAGCCGACCACATCGAGCTGGAACTGCTCCGCGCTCTGGGCGGGCCCGATGTGCTGCACCTGCGCTACCGCGTCCGAGCGGAGGGCTGAGACGATGGCCCTGATCCGGCTGTACATGACCATCTCTCTGGACGGCTATGTCGCAGGGCCGCGCGACAGCGTGGACGCACCGATGGGCGTCGACGGGTTCCGGTTGTTCAACTGGCTCGATCGGCGCGACGACCCTGGACCGAGCGGCCAAGTGATGGCCGAGGTGAGGTCCACTCGCGCCGTCATCGCAGGGCGCCGTACCTATGAACACGCAGGCCGATGGCAGGGCGACCATCACGACGGCGTCCCGGTCTACGTCCTGACCCGCAACATCCCGGGCGACCCGCCGCCGGGCTCCGTCCGCTACGTCACCGATGTACGCGACTGCGCCGCGCAGGCCCGCGCGGTCGCCGGGGACGGCGACATCATGGTGCACGGCGCCGGCGCAGCGCAGGCTCTGCTGCGCATCGGGCAGCTCGACGAAGTAGAACTGCACCTCGTACCCGTCCTGCTCGGCCAAGGACGACGGCTGTTCGACAACCTCCCGGCAGAGCACATCCAGCTGAAGTTGATCCGCCAGTTGACCCCGGAGGTTGAGAAGCTCGCGCAGCACGTCACACACCTGCGGTACCGCGTGGTTGGTTCGCCCGCCACGAGACGCTCGTCGTGACCTGACGTTCGAACACACCGCTCATGAAGGCTGTCAGCGGCTGATGAGAGGAGAAGGCCGCAGATGTCCCGTGCGCGCCGCCATCGACCTGGCCGGTGACGGCTCCGTATCCGTCAGCGCCGGCGGCGTGGGCGGCCAGGTCCTCGCCGCTGGCCTCGTCGATCAGGTCCACCTGGCCCTCGTTCCCGCGCTGCTGGGCAGGGCAAGCCCTTCTTCAGCACGAACGGCACACCGGCCCTGCTTGAGAACCCCGAAGTAGCGCAGGGCGACCGGGTGACCCACCTGGCCTACAAGGTGCGCAAGGATTGACCGGCGGCATGCCGACTGTTCAGGTGTCCGTAAACCGAGCCCACCACTGGGCTCTGCGACGCCGTTCGCCGCACACTCCACGCGCCCGGGGCCACCTGACGTGATCTCAGGGGTGCGGCGTCGGCCGGGGACTGGCAGGTCTGGGTCTTCTTGCGCGGCGCCCGATCGGTCCGGTACCAGCGCACCGTACTACTTGGTCATGCGCCGGACCTCCACACTGACTCGCGATCTCACTTGAGAAGAGCCACACCCATCTCGCTTCGCCTCGCCAGGACCGTCCCGGAGAACCCGCAGTGATCAGCTATCTGGCGGCTGGGGACACGTTCGGGAGCGGAGGGCCGTATTGGCACGACGAGCGCACGCTCTGACGTGCGAGTTCCGGAGTCAGTCTGTCGTGTCGTGATCGGCTGAACATCCAGCCTGAGCCAGAGTGATGCCAATCTGAGCCAATATGGCTTGCTGGTGGCATCACGGTGTGCCATAGTGATG
>JAOPYI010000188.1 GCA_025964675.1 Sphaerisporangium sp.
CGAGTTGGTGGCCCTCCCGCATGACCCGCCGCATGGAGGATGTGTCGCGTCAGACCCCGGTGGAGGTCCAGATGACACGGTGACGGATGCGCGCCGGCATTCCGGCGAGCATCGGCTGCGAGGCTACCTGGCCGCTGCTTGTCTGAAGGCCCTTTCCCAATGAAGAAGGGCCTTTTGCGCCCCGCTGCCTGTCGTGGCGGCGGGGCGCGGTGGCTGTGGTTTCAGCCCTTGTAGTTGAAGATCTGATGGAGGGTGTGCTGGATTTCGACCAGGTCTTTCTGGTCTTTCATGACGCGGTCGATGGACTTGTAGGCCTTGGGGTGTTCGTCGACCAGGGCAGCGGCGCGGTTGGCGTTCCAGGTTCGGCCCTGCATGGCCTTGGTCAGGGATTCGGGGGTGAGGGCCCGGCGTGCCTGGCCGCGTGACATGCGGCGGCCGGCGCCGTGGGAGCAGGAGTTATAGGAGGCCGCGCTGCCCAGGCCGCGGACGATGTAGGAGCGGGTGCCCATGGAGCCGGGGATGACGCCTTCGTCGCCGGTGTCGGCCTTGATGGCTCCCTTGCGGGTGATCCACAGGTCTTTGCCGTGGTGGTTCTCCTGCTGGGTGAAGTTGTGGTGGCAGTTGATCGTGCGGACCCGGGTGCCATTGCCGACGATGCTGAACAGCGCGGCGCTGAGCGTGCGATCCATGCGGGCGCGGGAGGCCATGGCGTACCGCTGGGACCACAGCATGTCTTCGATGTAGGCGGTGAACTCCGGTGTCCCCTGGACCAGGTAGGCGAGGTCGGGGTCTTCGAGCTCGATGAAGTAGCGCTGCATCAGCTTCTTGGCCTCGGCGATGTGATGGGTGGCGAGCTGGTTGCCGATGCCGCGTGACCCGGAGTGCAGGACGGTCCATACCATGTCGCGTTCGTCGAGGCAGACCTCGACGAAGTGGTTTCCGGAGCCGAGCGTTCCGAACTGGTGGGACACGGTCGTCTCCTGCTTGGAAGACAGGTCGGTGTGCGGCCGGCCGAGGTCGCTCAGCGCCTGGTCCAGAGCCGGATCGTCGTGGCCTTGCCCGACGCCGGCGGGGATCTGCTTTTCGACCAGTGGCATGAGCGCGGCCAGGGTGTCGGGCAGGTCCGCGGCGGTCAGGGTGGTCTCGGTGGCCACCATGCCACAGCCGATGTCGACGCCGACCGCGGCCGGGATGATCGCGCCCTTGGTGGGGATGACCGAGCCGACCGTGGCTCCGATGCCGATGTGGGCGTCCGGCATGAGCGCGACATGGCCGGACACGAACGGCAGCCGAGCGGCACGCGCGGCTTGCGCGATGGTGCCTGCTTCGATGTCGCTTGCCCACGACAACAGGTTCGGTGCGGCCTGGTGCGGCATGATGATCTCCTTTGCTTCGAGATCAAGTGTGCCCAGGTCTGTGATGCAATCCCACTGATTATTCACGTTGTCGTGACGGAGGTGCGGGTGTTCGCGGTCGGCTATCTGGCGGTGGTGATGTTCATGCCGCTGGTGCTCTTGGAGCGCGGCGCGCCCGCATGGGTTCCGGGGATCGCTCTCGCCGGAGCGGCCGTCCTTGCCCCTCTGGCGCTGTGGGGGGCACGGTGATCGCTGACCGGACGTGCTCATGGTCTGGTGCTGGCCGGCGGGGCGATCGTGCTCGGACTCCTGTCGTTGGCGATGGCCCGCGCGCAGAACGTCGCACTGACCATCGGCGTCTATATGGCATGGACGGCCGTGAACGGGGTGTTGCTGGGCCGCTGGCAGGCTCTGGTCGCAGACGCGGCTCCTGAACCTGAACGTCCTCGCTGGTTCGCCTTCCAAGGCTCGTCGTGGGGGATTGCTCAGCCCGCGGTGCCTGGCGTGGTCGCGCTGGTGGGCGGTGTCGCCGGTGCCGTCGGGCCGGCGGCGTTCCTCACTGCCGGCGTCGCATTCTTGGTGGTGCCGTTGGTGTTGAAGGCTCGCCGTGTCTGAGGTTGGTCACCTCAGCTTTCCTGCTCCCGGCGCCGGTCTCGGTAGACGGCCTGCTCATGCCTGGTGACGGTCACCGCACCGGCCCACATCTCGTCGCTCATACCTTCGCCTCCCTGTGCTCCACCGGAGCGTGTTCTGTATACGTGTTGCGGCCACCGCGCAGAGCGGAGGCCACGGCGGCGATGGCGGCCATCACCGCGGCGCTGGTGAAGACCGTCACCAGGCCATGGTGGAAGGGGCCGGAGATCAGTTCGGGGAAGAACTGCTTCCCGGTGAGGACCGCCACGTCGTGTGCGGGCAGCGTGCCCATCACGCCGGTCGAGGAGAGCAGATGGCCGATCGGGTTGTCGCCGAGGAAGGCCGCGAACAGCGTGCTCACCGGCGGCAGGTTCGCCACATGCGCGGCGGCCGAGGCGGGCACGCCGTGGCTTTCCAGGCCCGACATGAGGGCGCCCGGCAGCGTACCGGACAGCCCGGCGATCATGAGGGAGAAGAAGACGCCGATGGACAGGGCGCTGCCGGAGTTCTGGAAGGTCGCGCGCATGCCGGAGGCGACCCCACGCTGGCCGGGCGGCACGCTGCTCATGATGGAGGAGGTGTTCGGCGCCGAGAACATCCCCATGCCGATCCCGCAGGCCACCAGCAACAGGGCGAACGGCGGGTAGCTGAAGCGCACCGGCAGCAGCATGAACCCGACGAATGACAGCGCTGTGATGACCAGTCCGCCGGTGGCGAAGGCCCGCGAGCCGTAGCGGTCCGACAGGTGACCGGAGAGGGGGCCGGCGATCAGGAAGCCGACGGTGAGCGGAAGGATGTAGATGCCTGCCCAGAGCGGGGTGTCCTCGAAGTCGTATCCGCGCAGCGGCAGCCAGATCCCCTGAAGCCAGATGATCAGCATGAACTGCAGTCCGCCCCGCGAGATCGAGGTGAGCAGGGTGGCGAGGTTTCCCGCCATGAACGATCTGATCCGCAGGAGCTTCAGGTCCAGCATCGGCTCGGCGACCCTGCTCTCCACCAGGCAGAAGACGACCAGCATCACGATTCCGGCGGCCAGCCCGCCGAGGACCCACGGATTGCCCCAGCCTGTCGAGCTCCCTCCGTACGGCTGGATCCCGTAGGTGATCGCGGCGAGGATGCCGGTGGTGCCCGCCACGAACGTCACGTTCCCGGCCCAGTCGATGCGGGCCTTCCTCGGGCTGCTGACCTCGCGCAGGCTGCGGTACGACCAGATGGTGCCGAGGACGCCGAACGGCACGCTGACCCAGAACACCGCCCGCCAGTCGATCACGGCCAGCAGCCCGCCCGCGACCAGCCCCAGGAACTGCCCGGCCAGCGCGGTGACCTGGTTGACACCGAGCGCCATGCCGCGCTGTGAGGCCGGGAAGGCGTCGGTCAGGATGGCCGCGGAGTTGGCGGTGAGCATCGCGCCGCCGAACGCCTGGACGAATCTCCAGCCGATCAGCCAGAGCGCTCCGCCGCCCTTGGTGAACGGGTCGACCGACAGCGCGAGCGACGCGAAACTGAAGATCGCGAAGCCGACGTTGTACAGGCGGACCCGCCCGAACATGTCGCCCAGCCGGCCCAGCGCCACCACCAGCACGGCCTGCACCAGCAGGTAGCCGAGGATCATCCACAGCAGGTAGCTGATGTTCCCCGGAGCCAGCGGGTCCAGCCCGATCCCCCGGAAGATCGCCGGCAGTGAGATGATCACGATGGACGAGTCCACCGTGGCCATCAGCACGCCGAGAGTGGTGTTGGACAGGGCTATCCACTTGTAACGGTCGTCGCGCACTACGGGCTCCAGGATGGCGGGCAGGCCGTCCAGGCCGTCAAGGCAAAGCAGGCGTTAGGCACCACTGGCCTCGCTCCTGTCCATGATCTTGTTCAGCAGCCTGGCCGCGTCCCGCAACCGGGCCGTCTCCTCGTCGGTGAGCTCCTCATCGATGGCCGTGACCAGCCACCGGGCCCGCCGGACGCGGTCCTCGGCGACGACCGCCCGGCCGCCCGGGGTGACCGACCACAGGATCTGCCGCCCGTCTTCCGGATCGGGTGCACGGTCCACGAAGCCCTGGTCGTGAAGGGCGCTCAGAGTGACCGCTATCGACTGCGGCGTGATCTGCTCGGCGACCGCGAGGCCGCTCGCCGTCATCGGGCCACCGCGTTCCAGCCACCACAGCGCCGAGACCTGCTGGCTCGGCATGCCGGACTCACGGCGAAGGCGACGCACCACCCGGCCGATCGCCGTACGGATCTCCTCGGCCACTGCCTCGGCATGCGCTAAATCCCTCACCCCAAGAGAGTACACAGTCCAACTTATCAGTTGAACTGCATATATTTCTGGGGGTGTTCTAATCGCCCGGCTCGTACGCCTCGCGGGGTGGTCGCGTCTGGAACGGCACGTAGGTCCATTCGTGGTCGTGTCAGCGGGGTTTGACACGATGACATCGCCCGGTTTGTCCGGGTCTGATGGTGGCAGTGTCCGCCTTGTCATGACGGAGGTGTGGGTGTTCACTTCGCTGCCTGGGGCGGCCAAGGCGATGTTATGGGTTCGGATTCTCAATCAGGTGGGAGCTTATGCGCTCGCCTTTCTCGCGGTGTTTGCCGGTCCTGCCGTCGCGGTCGCCGCCTTGGTCATCTTCGGAGTCGCGGCGCTGATTTCGCGCTGGGCTGGTGCCTTCATCCTCGGCTGGCTGCCACCTCGGATCTTGGTGTCCCTCGGCCTGGGTGCGACGGGTCTGTCCAACCGCACCGGCATCCCTTGGCGCTACCTCGGATCGCCGACTTCTGCGCTGGGGATATCAGTGAGCGTTCTTCCGATATGTTCTGGCGTCTTCGGCGGCGTCCAGTACGCCCTGGAGGGGGGCTCCTATGCCGGCCGCCACGGCCGCGGCGATGGCGCCCTCGACGAAGGGGACGTCGGCGATCACGATCTGGCCGGGGTGTTCGAGAAGGCGGGCGGTGAGGACCGAGCTGCCGAGATCGGGGATGAGGACGACCCC
>JAOPYI010000206.1 GCA_025964675.1 Sphaerisporangium sp.
CTCGACCTGGGCGAGTTCCATCAGGTACTCGACCTCAACCTCGTCAGCGTCATCCGCCTCATGCAGGCCGTGCTGCCCTCCATGCGCCGCCAGGGCTTCGGGCGAATCGTCAACATCAGCTCCGGCAGCAGCAGAACCAAACCCGGAACCGGCATGGGGGAAGATGAGACAGCGAGCACGGCACATCGAAGATCATTGAAGCGTAGAGAACTCCATGATCAACCAGGGCCGTGCTCGCCCTGCGCCCGGGGCGTGTTACCCACCCCACCAGCCCCGCTCCAGCTCAAACCAGGACAAACCTCAAACACTCCGGGGCCCTGCTCATCTACCGTGTCAGAGAAACAGCGAGGGTTATCCTGGGCCTGCCATCGGAGGGACCGGTGCTGCCGGTCGTCACCGAGCGATGGCCGAGGCGGCACTGACAAGCCGTGCCTTCGTCCCCGTCTTTGCCGGAAGGCGTTCGCAATGACAGTACGCCACTTCACCGCCAGCGCGATCATCTTCGATGACGAACTCGATCAAGTCCTGCTCGTGCATCACAACAAGATCGGGAAATGGCTGTATCCCGGCGGGCACCTCGAACCCGGCCAGACGCCAGCCGAGGCGGCGATCCGCGAGGTCGAAGAGGAGACCGGGATCTGCACGGAGGTTCTGATAGGACCGATATTCCAGCACCCCACCGTCGAAGCTCATCCAACACCATTCGCGATCCTCGAGGTACAGGCCACCGATGACGAATTCGGAGAGCACCGTCATATCGACTTCATCTATGTTCTGCGCGCCACGTCAAAGGAGATCACCGTTCAGCTCGACGAGGTTAGCGGTGTGCGATGGGTCCCGGTCGCCGATACCGCCGGTCTCGATACGCCACCCGATCTTCCAGCGTTGCTGGCAGAGGCCGTCCGCTGGGTGGAAATTCGCAAGTAGTACAAGATCGTGGTGCTGGTCCGGCGGCAAAGGCTGACCGTCATGGACGCCGCCGCAGCCAAGGCGGGCATGCGTGAACAAGTCTGGTCCCTATTGGACGACTTTGGTGTTTCGCTGCCCTACAGCGCAGTCGGCCGCATCCCCCGTTTCAGGGATGCAGAGCTGGCTGCCGATCGGCTCGCCGCGACACCGATGTGGAAGACGGCGACGACCATCAAGGCCAATCCGGACACGGCCCAGCTCCCGGTCCGACTCCGCGCCCTCGCCGACGGCAAGACCGTCTATATGGCCGTCCCCCACCTCGCCGGCCAGCGTCCGTTCTATCTTCTCGATCCTGACATGCTCGGTAAGCGTGCCGGCGAGGCCGCTTCCGGCGACGGCGCCGCCCGGCTCGCCCCGACGGTGAGCGTTGACGAGATGGATCCGGTGGATGTGGTCGTATGCGGAAGCGTCGCGGTCAACCGCGACGGCGCACGCATCGGCAAGGGCGCCGGTTACTGCGACATCGAAGTGGCACTGCTCATCGAGGCCGGCCTGCTGACCGAGGACACCGTGCTGGCGACCACTGTGCACCAGTTGCAGCTTATCGAGGGTGACCTGCCCGAGACCAAGCACGACTTCCGACTCGATATGATCGCGACCCCGTTCGAGCTTGTCACCTGCCGCTCACCGTACCGGCCCGTGGGCATTTATCCCGATCATCTCACCGCCGACAAGGTTTCCGCGATTCCCGTCCTTGCCGGTCGGCTCGGCTGACGTGTGCGCTTAGAACAGCCGCACGATTGGTTCGCCATCCGAGAGATTCCCTGCACGCTTCCCGAAGGTCACCCCGAAATGATGGGATAGGCGAGTCTTAGCGGCACGGTGGGCGGGGTGGACGTGCGACGGGTGTGGCGATGGACGATCACCACGGCTGCGGCCTTGGGCACGGCGGGAGGAGTCTCCGCATTCGGCCTGGCGTTCTCCTCGTGGGATCAGAGCTGGGTCCAGGCAGCGGCAGGCCTCGCGGCTGCGATCGTCATGGCCCCGCTGTGCGTATGGGCTGCCGGACCCAACGTGATTGCCCCGGCAAGGGACGATTCACCGGCGTTGCCCATTGCCCGGGACGTGCCAATTCCGCCGAATGCAGAGTACGTCGCCCGTGAACGGCTATTTGCCGATATCTCAGCGCGGTTGACGAATTCCGGCGCGGTTGTCGTACAAGCGTTGCAGGGTATGGGCGGAGTGGGCAAGACCCAGTTGGCGGCACATTACACGCATTCTCACTGGACCGAGTACCGCATCGTGTGGTGGATCCCGGCAGAGGACCCCTCGCTGATCGGTGTCCGTCTCGCACAACTCGGCGCCGCTCTGGGAGTCGCCAATCCCACCGACGACCCGTCCGCGGCTTTGACACGGGTCATGATGCATCTGAACACCACATCAGACTGGCTGCTGATTTTCGACAATGCGGAGTCACCCGCGGATCTGCAGTCCTGGCTGCCGTCCGGCGGCGGCCACGTCCTGATCACCTCCCGGGCAGGCGGATGGAGCCACCTCGGGAACAGCGTCGAGATACGAGAGATGGACCGGGGAGAATCCATATCCCTGATACACCGGCGGCATCCAGGCTTGTCCCACCAAGACGCGGACCGGCTGGCTGCGGGGCTCGGAGATCTTCCGTTGGCTTTGGTGCAAGCGGCCGGGTTCATGCAGTCCAGCGGCACGGCTGTCGACGCATACCTACACATGGTCGAAAGGTTCGCCGCGGAAGTGATGCTCCATGGACCTGTGGGAGGCCATGATGGAACGCTGGCGGCGTCGGTCAGACTCAGCGTCCAACGACTCGAAACCATCGACTCAGCCGGTATGCGGCTTTTGCAGATGTGCGCCTTTCTGTCACCGGAGCCTATACCTGACCGATGGCTCATCGACAGCGATCTCGTAACCCACGATCCACCGGCCAGTGCCGAGCTGACCTTGCGCCGCAGTATCAGTATGTTCACCACGCTCGGCCTCGCGACCATTGCGGGCGGCGGCATCCAGTTGCACCGCCTGACCCGCGCCATCATCATCGACCTGATCGATCCTGACGACCGGACGACAGTCCGCGGCCAGGCTCATTCACTGCTGAACCGGGAACGGCCGGAATCGACGGATGACTCGGCCCTATGGCCACAGTGGGCGCAGCTCGTCCCCCACCTGCTCGCCACCGACCCCGCCGAAGTCGAGGACCCGCGGACCCGCAGGACCGCCTGCGACGCCGCCCGCTATCTGCTCAAGAGCGGGCAGAGTGTCGCCGGACACCAGCTCGCGACGGCGCTCTACACCGCTTGGCGCTCCCGCCTGGGACAAGATCACCCAGATGCGCTCCGCGCCGCCCAGCAGCTGGCCCACGCTCATCGCGTTCGGGGTGAATACCAGCAGGCACTGGAGCTGAACCAGGACACCTTGACCCGCCGGAATCGCATCCTGGGAGAAGACCACCCCGACAGTCTGTGGTCCGCCAGTAATCTCGCCGTCGATTTCCGACAACTGGGTGACTACGGGGAGGCGCGGGAGATCGACGAGGACACGCTCGCCCGGCGCCAGCGGATCCTTGGAGAAGATCACCCGGACACCCTGTCGTCTGCGAGCAATCTCGCCGTCGATCTACGACAGCTGGGTGACTACGAGCGCGCGCTGGAGATCGACGAGAGCACGCTCGCCCGGCGCCGGCGAATCCTCGGGGAAAGCCATCCCGACACTCTGGACTCTGAAAACAACCTTGCCATCGACCTCCTCAAAATGGGTCGGTATCAGCAGGCGCGAGAGATCAACGAAGACACGCTCACTCGGCGGCGGGAGATCCTCGGGGAAAGCCATCCCGACACTCTCTGGACCGCCAGCAATCTCAGTGTCTGCCTGCGGCACCTGGGTCAATACGAGCGGGCGCGAGAGATCAACGAAGACACGCTCGCCCGACGACGGCGAGTACTGGGCGACGACCACCCGGACACGCTGCGATCCGCGAGCCACCTGGCAGTCGACCTGCGGCACCTGGGCCGATACGAGCGGGCGCGAGAGATCAACGAAGACACGCTCGCCCGACGACGGCGAGTACTGGGCGACGACCACCCGGACACGCTGCGTTCCGTGAGAAACCTCGCGATCAGCATGAGAGGGCCTTCCGAACCGTGTGGAGGCACTGACCAGGGCTAAGACGAGGTGACCGCGTCATGATCCACGGCCACCACATCAACAACGTCACTAACGACGTCGTGCGGGCGCAAGCACACGCGCTGCGAATCCTGGCCGATCTGATCGACCGGCTTGCCCTGCCCTGTCTCTATCTGACCGTCTCCGACGACCGGATCGGTGTCCAGATCACCCCCGAACTGGGAGATGAGACAGCCCGGATCCACGCCGTCCAGACGCTGGCCGCCGCGATCGGCGGACACACCGCCCGCCGCAACGATCCCGGCCCGACCCACGGCTGGATGTTCACCGACGGCGTCCGCACGGCCGCCCCTTCGGTGACGACCTGCTCGACGCCGATGATCCGGTCGTCGCACATCTCACCGATGTACTCGACGCCCAGTACGCCTGGACCTCCGCCGTGTCCGGAACAATCAGTAGACGCACCGTACGTCCTGCCCGAGCGCCGACGGTAGCCGGCCGACCCCCTTCCGGCTGGTGCCCGCACGCTCTCCCCGTCAGCGCTACGTGGCCGCAGGGTGAACGTCCCAGAAACACCTGAAGCGACACCTGGCACGCCTGCGCCGAGGCTCGGAGATGTACATGCCCACCGGCGCGAACCACCGATCCCACACCGGCACCGGCACCGGCACCGGCACGATGGTGTGCCGCTCGAAAACTCGGCTTGGTGGCGTGACCTGGGGTTTCGCTGCGGGAACTTCTCGGCTTGTTGGTGATGCTGCTTCGGTCGGACTTGTCCAAGGAAGCCGAACTCCTGGTGCTGCGGCATGAGAACCAGGTGCTGCGCCGGCAGGTGCGCGGCCGGCCGCGATGGGGCCATGTCGACCGGCTCTGGTTGGCGGCGTTGTCCCGGCTGGTTCACCGCCGCCGGTGGGCTGATGTCTTCCCGGTCGCTCCGGCCACGATCCTGCGCTGGCACCGCTGGCTGGTCGCCCGGAAGTGGACCTACACCGACCGGCGCCGTCCGGGCCGACCGCCTACCGGCGTTTCGATCAAGACGCTGATTCTTCGCATGGCGCGGGAGAAACTGAACTGGGGGCATAGACGCATCCAGGGTGAACTCGCCCGCCCCGGTTACACGATCGCCGCTTCTACGGTGTGGGAGATCCTGCACGCCGCCGGCATGGATCCCGCTCCCCGGCGTGTCGGCCCGACGTGGCGGCAATTCCTCACCGCCCAAGCTCACGCGATCATCGCGTGCGATTTCCTGGTCGTGGAGACGGTCCTGTTCAAACGGCTGTACGTGCGTACGTGCTGGTGTTCACCGAACATGGAACCCGCAGACTCCACCTGGGCGGCATGACGACGCACCCGACCGGCACGTGGGCGGTGCAGCAGGCCCGGAACCTGACCATGGACCTGAGCGACCGAATCGACGCGCTGCGGTTCCTGATCCACGATCGCGATCTGCTCTTCACAACCGCGTTCGGGGAGGTATTCCGGGCCGATGGACTGCGGGTCATCACCACCCTGCCGCGGACACCGCGTCGTCAGAACCTTCCGCCACGAACTCCTGGACCCCTGATCCTCAGCGAACGCCACCTGGCCCTGGTGCTCGGCGAGTACCTGATCCACTACAACCGCCACAGGCCGCACCAGTCCCGGCAGCAGCGCCCGCCGGACATCCACACGCAGCCGATCCGGGACCCGACCGAACCCATTGACCTACGCCGCATCCACCGAAAACGCGTCGTCACGGGCTTGATCAGCGAGTATCACCACGCCGCATAACCACAGGTCAGACCACGTGACCCAATAATCGAGCGCCACAAGCCACAGCACCACCGACAGTTGAGCGGTATGGCGGCATATGTGTGATCTGTGAAGGTGCGATGTGGTCACGGTGCGATCCGCTTACATCAAGGCCCGCACATAAAGAAAACCCCGCACTAGCCTGAGATTGTCGAGATCGCAGGAGGTGCAGGGCTATGCCCGAAGTTAGCACGGTAGGCCGGCAGATCAAGTTGCTTCGCGAGGAACGCGGCCTCACCCAAGAGGACCTGGCCGAGCGGGCCGGCCTCAGCCGCGACATTGTCGCCAAGCTCGAACAGGGCCGCCGGCAGTCCGCCCGGCTGACCACCCTGATCCGGCTCGCGAACGCACTGGACGTGGATCTCAGCCAACTCATCGACAAGCGGGACCGAATGGGCGAGCGCGACGGGGGCGGCGTCCTGGCGCTGCGTGACGCTCTCCTGTCGCCGTCCTACCTGCCCGCTCTGGACGACGGACACGACGGCGAGCCGACCCCCCTGGCCGACATCACGGCCGCCATGCAGGACGCGTGCCGCCAGTACTGGGCCGGCGACTTCCCCACGCTGGTGGCGCACCTGCCCGGCCTGATAGGCGAAGCCCGCCTCACCCGCTCGGCCCTCGGCGACGCGGCGGTGTACCCGCTGGCGATGGCCTACGACCTGGCCGCGAGCGTCATGGTGCACCTCGGCCGTGACGACCTGGCCGCCATCGGCGCTGAACGCGCCATCACGACCGCCCACGGCGGCGAGGACGAACTCCTCTGGGCCACCCTCCACGGCACCTATGCCTGGATCCTGCTCCACCAGGCCCGCCTCGACGACGCCGAACAGCTCGCCGTTTCGATGGCACAGCGGATCGAGCCGTCGTTCTCTGCACCCGCCCAGCACATCGCGGCATGGGGCAATCTCCTGATGACGGCGCTGGCGCCCGCTGCCGCGGCTGGACGGGAGGTCGCCGACTACATCACCCTGGCCGCCGCCGGCGCCGAGCGGCTCGGGGGTAGGGTCCGCATCTACGACAGCAGTTCGTTCGGGCCCGCCACCGTCGCCATGCAGGAGACCCACGCCTACGCCGTGCGGCGCGAGCCTGAAAAGGCGCTGCAGGCGGCCCGGCGCATCCACCCCGGCGACCTGCGAGACATCTCCTACGGCCGGCATCTGCTCGACGTCGCCCAGGCGCACGTCGATGCCCGGCACCACGCGACGGCGGTTCAGCGGCTGGTGGAGGCGCGGGCGGTCTCTTCAGTGTGGTTCCGTCATCAGCGGATCGCTCAATCCCTGGTGACGGAGATCCGCGAGGCGGAAATGCGGCCTTCGCCGGCGGTCCGCTCTCTCATGGGGTCTCTCCACATCGAGATGTAGGACGCTGCGTCCTCATCCGCGGTCAAACTATTGGCCTGCCGGGACGTAGCGTCCCTGGTGGGTGACATGGCGTGATCTCACTATCTGTACATGGCATGTCACCGAGAAGCGACCACCGGAAACTGCGTCTCTGACGCCTCGTCGACAACCCCCTCAGGCTGGCGGGTGTGGCGGTCGGACGCCGGCCGATGGTGGGGCACGCGCGAACAGTCCTACGACGAGGCCGCCGAAAAGGCCGGGGCGTGGCGCACGGTCGATGCCGACGACGAGCTCGCGCTGTGCCGGGCCATCGCCGAGCAGGAGAGCATCGCTACCCTGGCGGCCAGCTCGTGACCAACCAGGAGCGCGCCGTCCTGCGTCGCGTGGCTCTGCTGGTGGATCAGCAACTGGCCGTGCTCCGGCGGACTTACCCGGCGTGGCAGATCCGGCGGATCATCTGGCCGGACGGCACCCCGGGCGGGTGGCGGGCCACCCGGTACGCCACGCTGACCCCCGCCCAGCGCGCGGCCGGCCTGATCCCGTCGATCGCCCGCCGCGACGCGGTGGCGCTGGTGATGGAGCTCGCCGTCCAGGATGAGATCGCCCACCAGACCGGCTACGCCACAGGCGATGCCCCCTACCTACCGGAAGATAGATCATGTGGATGGCCCCTGTGATCACCGTGGGTGTGAGCGGACCCGACAACGTCGGCAAGACCACCCAGGCCAGGCTCCTGGCACGGCGGTACCGCGCTCGCAACCTCGGCCCCCTCGACGACCACGACCCACGGTGGCAGCACGCGCGACGTCAAGGCCTGGCCGCATGGTGGTTCGAAGCGGCGCCGCTGCAAGAAGTCGTGGACGTGCTGGCCTGCTCCTACCTGGCCCGTTCCACCGCAGCCCAATCCAGCCCGCCCGGAACGGAGGAGACGGTCGCGCTCGCGCGCAACTTCGGCCTCAGCCCCGTTCACCAGGGCAGCCGCCCAGACCTGCACGGCCGCGACGGAGTGCACATGAGCACTCTCGGATTCCAAGCCACCGCCACTACCTGGCTGCCGAGGTGAACCGGCGACGGGACATTCTGGCCGTGTTCGGCCCGGGATTCCCCGACGAGGTGCTGGCGGCGGGACCACAGCGTTTCCGTACCGGCGCGGCCGAGCGCGGCCGGGGCCACGGCCTCGGCCTGACCATCGCCCTTGGCCAGGCACGGGTGATCGGCGCCGTGCTCGCCCTCGGCAACGCCCCCGGCGGCGGAGCGGTCGCCACGCTCCACCTCCCGGCCGGGCCGCGGCCCGAGGGCTGACACACCGCCGATACGCGGGCCATCTGTCCATGACGTCTCGCGCCCGTCAGGCCGTGCAGGTCGACGTGCGCGGGGGAATCGGCGGGAAGGGGTTTTCAAAAGGTGCCCAGGAGCCAGTTGCCCGGGGCGTCCCACGAGGCCACAGAGGTGCGGGCGCCTCCTCAGGGGCCGGCCCCGTCGGGGGACGTCACGCTCCCGGCCTGTCGATCGGGTTGGCGCCGAAGAGGTCGGAGAGCTTGACGACCCGTTCGAGATGGGCGAACGCGCCGTCCGGGTGCCGGCTGACCTCCTCGAGGAAGCGGCTCCGGATGCTCGACGCGAAGTCAAGACGCGGGTAGGCCTTCAGGATGCCGGCGAGATCGTCTGGCTCGAGCTCTTCGCGGCCGAGTCCGGCGACGTCCAGGGCGGCTCCCGCTTGGACCACCCGGCACACCGGCACCTCCTCGGCGACGAGATTGGTGTGCCGCAGGATCGCCTCCTCGACCAGGTGGACGCGGTCGAGGTCCCATCCCCGCGACTCGAGGAAGCGGCACGCGAGGTCGGCCCCGACGCGCGCGAACTCGCTCTCGCCCTCGTAGGTGTCGGTGAGGCCGAGATCGTGGATCATCGCCGCGACGAAGGCCGCCTCCTCGTCGACCTCCGGCTTGGCGACGACGCACCGGCCGAACAGGTAGGTGCGGTAGCTGTGGTTGAGCAGGTAGGCGGGTGCGGCCTCGGCGGCGAGGTCCGCGGCCGCCCGAGCCGTAGGCGAGTGGGGGAGCGAGGGGATCATCGGATGGCTCCACTTTCAGCGGGACGTGGACGATCACCATCGTCCGGCCGCCCTGCGTATGTCCGCAAGGACGCGTACATGTCAGATTCGGCCGTGGCCCGGATCGCCGGGCAAGTCCGGATACGACATGCGCATGCCGTTGCGGACATCTCGGTGATCCTGCAGAGTCGGCGGCATGACTCCTCATCTCGTCGTGATCGCCGTGTTCGACGGCGTCGAGCTTCTCGACGTCGCCGGACCGCTCCAGGTGTTCTCCGCCGCCGATCGCCTGGTCGGCAAGGGCGTACCCGGTTACGAGACACTGGTCGCGGGCCCGCGGCCGGGGCTCGTCCGCTGCGCCGGGGGCACCTCGATCGCCGCCGACGTCTCCTGGGCGGAGCTGCCTCGCGAGATCGGGACGTTGATCGTGCCCGGTGGTCTCGTGATCGGTGAGACCGGGGCGAAGGCGCTACAGGCCGAGTCACTTGTCGAGTGGCTCGCCACCCCCACCGGCCGGGGCGCGTCACGGATCGCGTCGGTGTGCGGCGGGGCTCACATGCTGGCGGCCGCGGGGTTGCTCGACGGACGGCGGGCGACGACGCATTGGGCGACGGCGGGACAGCTCGCCGCCGATCATCCCGAGGTGACCGTCGAGCCCGACGCGATTTTCGTGCGTGACGAGCACATCTGGACGTCGGCGGGCGTGTCCACGGGCATAGACCTCGCGCTTGCCCTGGTCGCCGACGACCACAACGCCGAGTTGGCCCGGCGAGTCGCCCGGTGGCTCGTCATGTACATGCGGCGACCGGGTGGTCAGAGCCAGTTCAGCGAGCTCCTCGAGCACTCGTCGGCCACCGACGCCGGTATCGCGCGCCTGCAGGAGTGGATTCGAGGCCACCTCGCCGAGGATCTCTCCAACGAGACGCTCGCGCGCCGCACGAGCCTCAGCGTCCGCCACTTCTCACGGCTCTTCCGCCGGCAGGTCGGGGTGACGCCCGCGCACTACGTGGAGTCGGCCCGTGTCGACGCCGCGGCGCGGCAGCTCATCCACACCGGCAACGGGCTGCGGACCATCGCGCACTCGGTCGGTCTGGGCTCGGTCGAGACGCTCCACCGGGTGTTCAAGCAGCGTTTCGGCGTCACGCCCGCGGCCTATCGGGAGCGTTTCACCACGCGACGGGCATGACGGGCGGCGTGGGGACTCCGCTATAGGACCTCGCCGGGCTTCTGGCCGGGCTCCGGCTGGGGCGGCACGCGCAGCTCCGCTGTGACGGCGCGCTCGCGGAGCTGGGCGGCTTCGGCCCGGGCCGACTCGAGCTGGGCGCGCAGATCGTCGGCCCTGGCCCTGTGCAGGGCGAGCTCCATGCGCAGCAGGTCACGTTCGGACTCCGCCGCGCCGGCCCGCGCGTCGGCGTCAGAGATCCGGGTCGCCGACTCACGTTCGATCCGTTCGACCCGCTCGGCGGCGCGCTCGGCGTGGGCCTTGGCTCTCGCCGCCTCGGCCATGGCCTCGGCCCGGCCTCGGCCCGGGCTCGGCCCGGGCTCGGCCGGCCGCCTCGGCGCGCGACGTGGACGGTCGCGTCGACGGTGGTGTCGAGTTCGGGTGGCGACTGGTCGGCGTTGCGCTTTGACCACGGGACGCTGCTGGTTTCGAGCCATTCGGGCCAGGTCATGCCGAGCCGACCGGCCATGGCTCGTACGGTGCGGCCGGGCAGGTCGTCGAGGTCCTGCTGCTGGCGGCGCTGGAGATCTCCGATCAGCGCCGCCGGGGGAGCGCGCTGGAGCTCGGCGAGCACGCTGAGCATGCCGAACATCGCCCGGCCCTCGACGGTCTGGGTGTCGATGCCCTACTCGATGACGTGCAGGCCGATCCCGCGCTCGCGCAGGTCGGCGCCGAGAGTCACCAGGTGCAGGACCGAGCGCGAGAGCCGGTCGAGCCGGGTGACCTTCACGGTGTTCTCACAAGCCGTGGATCAATTCACGGGGTCCCGCTATTGGTAGGTGCTTCGTGGTCGCTCGGTCGTCGGTTGGCTCGATCGGTATCTGCTTCCGGGCGCCGACCTGCTGATCATCCAGCGGGCTGGTCGTGTTCACTTTCTCGCCGGCCGTGAGGTTGTGGCCTCGGGCTGAGTCACGGGGGCGTTGTGGTACGCGGGCGGGCGCGGACGTGCAAGCGTTCGCCTTGCGGGCCGAACAGGACAAGGAGTTCGACCGGATGCTGGTCGGCGCTCCCGAACCAGTGTGGGGTGCGGGTGTCGAACTCGGCGACTTCGCCGGGACGCATGATGATGTCCAGCTCACCAAGGAGAAGTCGCAGCTGGCCGTTGAGCACGTACATCCACTCGTAGCCCTCGTGGATTTGTAGTTCGTGTTGGCGTTGGCCAGGAGCGATGATGATCTTGTAGGCCTGCACGCCGCCCGGGCGGCGGGTCAGCGGCAGCATCGTCCGGCCATGGCGAGTAATCTGTTCGGGCCGGACCCGGGGGTCGCTGGTCGGGGGTTTGGTCAGGAGTTCGTCGACCGGTATGTCGTGGGCGCGGGCCAGGCGCAGCAGCAGCTCCAGGGTGGGTTTGCGGCCGCCGGACTCGAGTCTGGACAAGGTGCTCACCGATACTCCGCTTGCCTGTGAGAGTTGCGCCAGGGTGGTTTGGCGTTGTTCGCGCACAGCCCGCAACCGCGGACCGACCGTGGCAAGCGTTTCCTCGATCTCGTCGCCCATGAGCCATTTTGCTGCTTCGGCAACGGGATTTGTCAAATGGACGCATCCGGAGGCAGGCTGCGCTCATGGATGAGATCAATGACGGCTATGACGTGGTGGTGATCGGTGGCGGCGCCGCCGGGCTGGCCGGAGCGGTCGCGTTGCTGCGATCGCGGCGCTCGGTGTTGCTGGTCGATGCCGGCGACCCGCGCAACGCGCCTGCCGGGCACGTTCACAACTTCCTGACCCAGGACGGCACAGTCCCCGATGTCCTTTACGCCGTGGGGCGCACGGAGGTGCAGGCCTACGGGGGCCGGATCCTGCACGGCAATGTCGACACCCTCGAACGGGATGGTGACCTGTTCCGGATTCAGGTGCAGGGCCGGGAGGTGACGGCGCGCCGGGTCCTGGTCGCGACCGGGGCGCGCGATGAGCTCCCCGATATCGCCGGGCTGACTGAGCGATGGGGCATCGACGTGCTGCACTGCCCGTACTGCCACGGCTGGGAAGTCCGCGACCAGCACATTGGGGTCCTGGCCACCGGGCCGCTGGCCGTCCACCAGGCGCTCATGTTCCGCCAACTCAGCGACCAGGTCACCCTGGTGGCCCATACTGGGCCGCTACCGACACCCGAGCAGCACGAACAACTCGCCGCCTTGGGCATCGGTGTAGTCACCGGAACCGTGACCCAGGTCGACTCGGCCGCCGGTAGGCTGAGCGGTGTTCGGTTCGCAGATGGCAGAAGCGTCGAGCTCGACGCGCTCGTCGTGGCGCCGGTCTGCCGGGCCCGCGCCGAATTGCTGGCACCTCTCGGCGTGCAGCCGGTCGAGGTTCGCCTGGACGGGCACCTACTGGGCACTCAGGTCGAGTCCGACCCCACCGGCGCCACACCCACGCCTGGAGTGTGGGTCGCCGGCAACGTGACCAACATCCAGGCGCAGGTCGTCAGCTCGGCGGCCGCTGGCCTCGCCGCCGCGGCAGCGATCAACAACGACTTGATCACCGCCGACGCAGAACACGCCGTCCAGACCTACCGCGACCGGCACGCGATCCAAGGAACATGGGATCAGCGCTACGCCAGCATGGAGCAAATGTGGAGCGGGCAGCCCAACGCCCCGCTCGTCAGCGAAACCCGTGGACTTCGTCCAGGACGGGCCCTGGACGTCGGCTGCGGCGAGGGCGCCGACGCCCTCTGGCTAGCCGAACACGGCTGGGACGTCACCGCGCTGGACGTGTCGCGGGTGGCACTCGATCGCGCCGCTAATCACGGCGAGCGCGTCGGAGTTCAGGTGCGCTGGCTGCACGCCGGACTCGTCGATGCGGCGCTGCCACCGGCGTCCTACGACCTGGTATCCGCGCAATACCCCGCGCTGCTGCGAACCGACGACAACGATGCCGAGCTCGCCCTGCTCGAAGCGGTCGCACCCGGCGGGGTGCTCCTCGTCGTGCATCACCCCACGCCCAGCAAGGAGCAGGCCAACGCCCACGGCTTCGATCCCGACGATTACGTCAGCCCCGCCGACGTCGCCGTCCTACTTGATGACAGATGGCGTATCGAGGTCGACGAGACCCGGCCCCGCAACGTCACCACCGGCGCCGGATCGGCCCACACGCAGGACGTCGTCCTGCGAGCGCGACGCTTGACCTGACGGGGCCCACCGGAATCCGCGGCAAGCGAGATTACTCACGCCGAGGCATTTCAGCACGGCAAGGTGGGGAGTGGTTGGGTCGGAGGAAAGCTGCTGAACTTCAGCAAAAGCGCGAAGGCCAGCCTGGTCGGCCCGCGCTCCCCGGCCAGGAGCTCCAGCTCCTCGCCGACCAGGGTCCAGTGTTCGATCAGCTCGTCTTCGTCGACGGTGCGCGCCAACAGTGCGGTCAGCTCGCGCCGGTCGTCATCCGTGAGCCTCGATGCCCACTCCGGCTCGGCCGTTCCGCATCCATAGAAGTGGAACGGCATCGGCGGATCACCGTCGACCCGTTCGAATTCAGACACCAACGGACACCATGCGGTCCACAATTCGTTCCACAATAGGCGTTCCAGAAGGGCGACCAGCACCTGGACCTGACGGGCCTGTCCGCTGCCGAGCGCTGACGGCATTACCCGGGGGTGATCCAGCTGCGGCGGGATGAACAGCGCGATGGCCTGCACCCGCAAGCCGTCGAGCCCGCCAAGATGATCTCTACGGCTCAGGAGGCGGAGGTCGACCAGTTGCGTACGCCCTGCGGCGCCCGCGACACCGCCGCCACGATCCAACGGGCCCGGTTCACCATCGCCGCGCTGGACCACTACCTGTTCCCTCCGGTCCGCACCCCGTTCTCCTTCCACACCCTGCGGCACCGCCGTCCGCCCCTGACCTGCCTGGCAGGCGACGCCGGGCGGCGGTCAGCCGGGGCGGCGCTGGGTGACACGCCACAGCCTGCGCGGCAACTCGCCCTCCTCGTGAACGCGTGGACCTGCAGGTAGTCCCAGGCGTGCTCGGGGCCGCACCACGCCCGGGCCTTCCGAAGATCTGCACGCCCAGCCGTAGGGCTCCGACGGCTGCGCGCCCTGTCAGGCAGTGGGCTTGAGACGTACGCAGCAGCGGGCCGGGGCGGGATCGAGATGAGCGGTCAGCTCGCCGATCGCCAGGCCGTCCAGGAGTCCGCCGAGCAGGCACAGGTTCATTCCGCAAATGAGCTCGGGGTGCTCCTGGGCTAGGACGTGGAAGGGACAGTTGAGGAGCACGATGTCGTGCCCTTCGACGCGTGGCTCATAGCCGTGCATCTCCAGTACGCGAAGCGTGGTGGCCTGAGCGTCATGATCGCCGGAGACGGGAGGTGCCGTCTCGCCGAACTCCCTGCCTAGCCCGTAGGCGCGCCGGTGCAGCAGGACCCGCGGCGATTCCCCGGATTGCTCGGCTTCCTGTAGGGCGGCTGCCAGGAGCAGCCCGGCCGCATCGTAGTTGCGCTCGGGCAAGGACACGTCGATCTCGCACTTCGACCGCTGATAGAGCTTGGCCGGCCTGCCGGCGCCAGGTCCGGTGCGGCCCGTGCGCCGTTCGAAGACGACGTCGAGCAGCCCGAGGTCCGCCAGTCGCTCGAGGTGGAAGGCCGCGGTCGTGCGCGGTATCTCCAGCGCCGCGGCGGCCTCGTCGCGGCTCACCGGCTCCGAGTTGCGTGCGATGTGGTCGTACACGCGGCGGCGCGTTGGCTCGTCGAGCGCGGCGACCGCGGCGATCCGGGCATCCCTGGGGTCATCCACCGCACCATTCTATAGCCAACTCCTATTGACGAAATATCGGAGGCTCCTTAGGATCCTTCTAACAGAAGCAAACCTTGGCTTTAGAAGGAGAGTTCATGTCCCACGACGTGTCGCAGCTCGGTTCCTCTCGGCGAGCCGCCCTGTCCGATCCCGCGTTTCAAGCCTTCCTGCTGCTGCGCACGGCGTTCACCGTGGCGCCGATCGTGTTCGGGCTCGACAAGTTCGCCGGCCTGCTCGTCGACTGGCCGCGCTACCTCGCACCGTGGATCGACCGAATCGTCCCGGGCAGCGCTGAACAGGCCATGTACGCAGTCGGCGTCGTCGAGGTGGTGGCCGGGATCACCGTCGCCCTGCTACCACGGTTCGGCAGCTGGCTCGTCACCGCGTGGCTCGCCGGGATCATCATCAACCTGCTGACCATCCCAGGCTTCTACGACATCGCTCTACGTGACTTCGGCCTGCTCCTGGCCGCGATCTCGCTCGCCCTGCTGGCCTCCCGATATGCACCCGGCCGACGAGCCTCCTAGCAATCCCGTGGCCGAGACGGTGGTAGCGACGCCTGCCAGCTTGGCCGGGTCTCCGATTTGGCGCGCTCCACGGGAGCACCGCATTAAAACGCGAACGCCACCTGCGGCACCTGGGCCACGCCGCCATAGACAGCGACCCTGGTGTTCAATTGGGGATCGTGTGCGGCGGAACGGGTGCGAGCATCACGCGGGCCGCGCCCCGGGCCGGTACGGTTTACCGGCGGGCTTGATCATGATGACTTCGATTCCGGTGGCGGGCAGGGACTCGAATCACACGCATGCCTGATGCACTCGGTGTTCGCCATGGACAGGGTCAGCGTGGCGGCGGGCGGAACGGAACTGAACAGCGCCTCCAAGGCTTGGCGCCGCAGGCTCAGCGGCGCCGGCCGCACGTCCTTGCCTTGGCTTCCAGGATGTCGAAGACGATGTAGTGGCACGGCTCGGTGCGCTCCAGCTCCGCGACCCGGCGATGTCCCGGCGCTGCAGCGCCGCGAAGTCGAGCCTGCCCTCGGGCGCCCAGCGCACGATCTCTCCGTCGACCACCGTGGCCGGGTGCAGGTACACCTGCACTGCCTGGACCACCACGGGGAAGGCCTGGTCAAATGCGACCCTCGCCGTGACCTCAGCTGTACGCCGCCGTTGTCATCCACGAGGCCGATGGCGCAGAAGCCATCCCATTTGGGCTCGTAGAAGTACCTTCCCTCGGGCCCCCGGGGCAGCTGGTCGACCACGCGCGCGAGCATCGGCTCGACCACGCCCAGAACGTGCACCGCGTCCCCTGTCCCACCGTCCGGGGGAACGGTCCATGCGCTACAGGCGTCTACACTCCGGCCGCGCTACCGGCCATCTCTAGGGGTCTTGGTGAACATCCGCCACCCACCGCCCTTGCACCCGTCCGGGAGCGGCGGGAAGACGTTGCCCTTGACGTCGGTGGACCAGCGGTGGCCGTCGCCTCCGTCGCACTCGTAGATGCCGCTCTCCTGCACTGTTGTGCCGGAGTGGTGGGACTCGCCTGCAGTAGCCATGCTTGCCGCCTACCCGGCCGCGCTTAGGCAACGCCGCACATCGCGGATCCTTGGCCGGCAGATCACAAAACCAACTCATACGACGAAGCCGAGCTCCAGCCGCTGCATAACGAAGTACACCCCCTTGGCAACCGGGCCAACCGGGCAAGAGTCATCGTCACGACAAGTCGGGGGACTGGTACGGCGCTACGCGCCGTCGTTGATCAGGAGCCGCATGAGCCAGCAGCCGTACGGGCCCGGCGAGCCCCAGCCCCAGCCCCAGCAGTACTGGGTGCCCCAGGGCCAGCCGTACCCGCCGCAGCAGTACGGCTACCCGCCGGCTGGGATGATGATGCCGCCGCCCGAGCCGCGGAACGGGCTGGGCTTAGCCGCGCTGATCTGCGCTATCGTCGGGGTGCTGTGCGCCCTGGTCCCCATCGGGTTCATCCTGGGTGGCCCGCTCTCCGTCGTCGCGATCGCGTTGGGCATCACCGGCATGGGACGAGTTCGGCGAGGTGCCGCGACCAACAGTCGCAGCACGAACATCGCCGTTTTTCTCGGCATCCTGGCGCTGCTGATGGCCTTCCACAGCGCTCGCGTGGTCTTGACGGCGGTCGACCGGTTCGGTAACACGGTCAATCAGATCAGCAATGACAGCCAGGCACGGCAGGATTGCATCGCCAACGCCGACACCGCCGATGAGATTTGGGCGTGCGCGGGGTAGCCGACCAGCCGTCGGACCGCCGACGCCCAAGCTACCGATGCGTAGGTTGTGGGAAACCCGTTCTCGTGAGTTATAGGGCATTCCAAGCAAAGCGCCCAGCTCGTGTCAGTCCTCGACGCCCGATGACGTGCCACACCTGGTCGACGTCCCGCAGGATCAGGATTTCCTCCCGGATGCCAAGGGCCTTGACCCGCCAGTACCACCTGGGCCGCAACGCCTGCGGATCCGCGCCGGACACCCACCAGTGCCGGTCCTGACGCCAGGAATCCAGCGCCTGCGAGACCCGGTAATCCCGTCCCCACGCCAGGGCCGGATTACTGATGAGCGGACCCACCAACTACAGTTTCCGGGTCATCCCAGCAAACGGCGGCCTGGAGGCCGCTCCCTCCGCCGCCAAGAGAGTCCGGCAACTGCCGAGCAGCGCAGCCCGGCCGCTGTCCGCCGCCGAGGTGGCGGAACTCCGCCAAAAGTGAAGGAGGCGGGCCGGCTGCGCAATATCCTGGCCGATCCGGGCTCGGCGTCCCGCCCAGGAACGCTGATGACTGTCACTGCCTCACAGGGAGAGTAGACGGTAAGCACCGCTATTCGGATATGACCAACGTCAGCGTCAGCTGACACCGGTGCTCGGCGGCCGCAAGACCCATCTCCGCCGAGCACCACCTCTCCGTCTCTCCACGCCTGGGAAAAGCCTCATGTACTTCGTGATCACCAGAAACGTCGCGGT
>JAOPYI010000241.1 GCA_025964675.1 Sphaerisporangium sp.
AGCGCAAGGACGTCCAGGAGAAGCGCGCCTACCGCGCCAAGCACAACAGGGAGAGCATCGACGGCCTCCCGGGGCTGACCGCCGACGAGACCGACCCCGTCAGCCACCACTCCTGAAGACCACCGGGTACGGCTCGCGCCGCAGGCAGGAAAGACCCGGCGCGAGCCCTACCACCGTCGCGACGTTCACCGGAGGCGACTAACTACGTCCCGGCATGTAGCCGCCGAGCGTGTGAGTCGGCTGCCGAGCGCTCACCAAACGTGGGTCAGCGGCGGTAGCCGGCCATGCGCTCCAAGCGGGCGACGCGGGCGGCCGTGGACGGATGGGTCGAGAACAATCTGCCGACCCCGGCCCCGCGGAACGGGTTGGCGATCATCAGGTGGGATGCTGAGGTCAGGCGGCTCTCCTCGGGCAGCGGCAACCTGCGCGCGCCCAGCTCTATCTTGCGCAGCGCCGAGGCGAGCCCCAGCGGGTCACCGGTCAGCATGGCGCCCGACTCGTCGGCCTGGAACTCCCGGGACCGGGTGATCGCCATCTGGATCATCCCGGCGGCCAGCGGGCCGAGGATCATCATCAGCAGCGCGCCGATGAACCCGGGGCCCTCGTCGTCGTCCCCAGAGCCGCTGAAGAAGACCGCGATGTAACTGCAGTACGTGATGATCGTGGCGAGCGCCGCCGCGACCGAGGAGATCAGGATGTCGCGGTTGTAGACGTGCGACAGCTCGTGGGCGATCACGCCCCTGAGCTCGCGCTCGCTCAGGATCTGCAGGATGCCGTAGGTGACGCAGATCGACGCCCGGCGAGGGTGGCGGCCGGTGGCGAAGGCGTTGGGCTGCATGGTAGGCGAGATGTAGAGCCTGGGCATGGGCTGCCGGGCGTCCGTCGAGAGCTCGCGCACGATGCGGTACAGCTCGGGCTGCTCGACCTCGCCGACCGGCCGTGCCCGCATGGCCGACAGGGCGATGCGGTCGGAGAAGAAGTAGGCGATGCCGCTCGTCAGCAGAGCGACGACGACGGCGAGTTGCATACCCCGGCCGCCTCCAAGCCATGCTCCCGCCGCGAGGATCAGAGTGGAAAGCGAGCCGAGAAGGACGGCGGTACGCAGGCCGTTGTTGTGCACGCCTTCCCCCTCTCGGATGGTGCGCTCTTCCCTGGCAACGTTCGCGGCCTGCCGAAACGTTCCCACCTGCATGGTCAGGCACGGCGGGCGCGCGCGTCAGCCGGCGGCGGAGAGGACCAGTTGCGGCGCGATGGAGAAGGCAACGGAGACCACCAGCGCCACCGCGACGGCGATGGCGACCGGCCGCGAGGGCGTACGGGCGGCGCTCGGCCCAGCCGCCGGCACGGGGGCGAAAAGGCGTGCGGTCCAGGCGATGTAGTAGTAGAGCGCGATCACCGTGTTGACCGCCATGACGACGGCCAGCCAGGCGCCGCCCCCCTGGACGATCTCCCGGAAGACGACGATCTTGGCGAACAGCCCGGCGAGTCCCGGCGGCAGGCCGGCCAGGCAGATGAGGAAGAACGCGAGCGCGAGCGCGGCGGCGGGGTTGTGGAACGCCAGCCCCCGGTAGTCGTCCAGCTCGTTCCGGGCCTTCGTACGGCTCACGAGCATCACCACGGCGAACGCGCCGACGTTCATCGCCGCGTAGATCGCCAGGTACGCGATGGAGGCCGCCGCGGCTGACTTCCCCGCCACTCCCAGCGGAGCGAGGATGTATCCGGACTGGGCGACCGACGACCACGCCAGCAGCCGTACGGCATGCCGTTGCCGGAGCGCCAGCAGGTTGCCCACGGTCATCGTGAGCGCGGCGAGCACCGCCACGATCGGCGCCCAGAGCCGTGCCTGGCCCGCCAGCGCGATAGTCAGCACGACGATCAGACCGGCGAATCCCGCGGCCTTGGAGATGACGGACAGCAGCGCCGCCACGGGGACGGGAGCGCCCTGGTAGACGTCCCCGGCCCAGAAGTGGAACGGGACGGCGGCCACCTTGAACGCGAACCCGGCCAGCACCAGCACGATGGCGACCGTGAGGACCCCACTCGGCACGCCGGCGGGCCCGCCGGCCAGAGTCTGGGCGAGCACGTCCGCGACGGGTGGCGTGCCGCCCAGCCGGGCAGCGATGCGGTCGAGATAGACGGAGCCGGTCAGGCCGTACAGGAGCGAGACGCCGAAGAGCATGACGGCCGTGGAGATGACCGAGACGAGGAACAGCTTGATCGCCGCCTCCGAGGCCCGGGCGTCGTACCGCTTCAGGGCCGTCAGCGCGAAGACCGGGAGCGAGACCAGCTCGAGCGCGACCACCAGCATGATGAGATCGCGGGAAGCGGGAAGGGTGACGGCGCCGGTCAGCGTGCACAGCAGCAGGAAGTACCACTCGCCAGTGGGGATCCCGCCTTCGGCGAGCTGGGCCCACGAGAGGAGCACCACCACGATCGCGGCGGCCAGCACGACGCCGCCGAAGACGAGCGTGAGGTCGTCCACGACGAAGGAGCACGACGCCCGCCCGACGCCGCCGAGGTCCGCCGGGACGCAGAAGGTACGGAGCGCGGTCCCCCGTACGGCCTGCGCCACGACGGCGGCCAGCGCGGCGAGCACGCCGGCCAGCGTGACGAGGCCCAGGAGCGAGCGCGTGCGGGGCGTACGCGGGAGGAACGCGTCGAGCAGCAGCACCAGCCCGGCCACCAGCGCCAGGATCAGGGGTGGCGCGATGGCCGCGTAGTCGATCGACTGGATCATGGGGCCCCCAGGAAGGCCTGTACCGCCGGATCGGTCACGGCCAGTAGCGCCTTGGGCCAGAGCCCCAGCGCCACTGTGAGGACGATCAAGGGGGTCCAGGCGGCCAGCTCGTACGGGGTCACGTCGCGCTCCGTCGGGATGACAAGCGAAGGGGCGGGTTCCTCCGGCCTGCCGTGGGTGACGCGGGAGAGCATGAGAAGGAAGTACGCGGCGGTCAGCACGGTTCCGATGCCGCCGACGGCCATGAAGACGAGGAACAGCGGCCGGGACAGGCCGGGAGCCGGGTGGAAGGCGCCGAGCAACGCGAGCATCTCACCCCAGAACCCCGCCAGACCGGGCAGGCCGAGCGAGGCGACGCACGCGAACGTCAGCAGCGATCCCAGGTAGGGCAGGCGGGCCAGCATGCCTCCTCCGAGCCGGGGCATCTCCGCCGTGCCATACCGCTCCTTGATCGCCCCCGCGATGAAGAAAAGCAGGCCAGTGATCAGACCGTGGGCGACATTTCCGAATAGAGCCGCATTCATCCCGACAGGCGTCAGCGTCGCCAGGCCCAGCAGTACGAACCCCATGTGGCCGACGGAGGAGTACGCGATCATGCGCTTGAGGTCGCGCTGGGCCAGGCAGGCCAGCGAGCCGTACATGATGCCCACGACGGCGAAGGCGCCCAGCCAGGGAGCGAGCGCCGCGGCCCCCTCGGGAAGCACGGGAACGGCGATGCGCGCGAAGCCGTACGTGCCCATCTTGAGCAGCACGCCCGCGAGCAGCACCGAACCGACGGTCGGAGCCTCGGTGTGGGCGGCGGGGAGCCACGTGTGAAGCGGCCACATCGGCGCCTTGACGGCCAGGCCGAGCCCCACCGCGAGGAACGCCACGATTTGCACCGCGCGGGGCATCCCCGCGCCGTGCGCGTGGGCCAGCCGGACCATGTCCAGCGTGCCGGTGTGAGCCCAGATCAGGAGCAGGCCGAGGAGCAGTACGGCCGAGCCCAGCAGCGTGTAGAGGATGAACTTGACCGCCGCGGCCCTGCGCTCCCCGCCGCCCCAGACGGCGATCACGAAGTACATCGGGATCAGCACGATCTCGAAGAAGACGAAGAACAGCAGCAGGTCGAGCGCGAGGAACGTCCCGATCATGCCGACCTCGAGCACCAGCAGCGTGAAGACCAGCGCCCGGAACCTGCCGCCCTCCGGCTTGTGACGCACGAGGTACAGGAAGCAGAGGAACGTCAGCAGCGCGGTGAGGACCACGAGCGGAAGCGATATCCCGTCCACACCCAGGTGGAACCGGAGGTCCAGCCCGGGGACCCACGCCCGGTCGACCTCGAGCTGTGTCCGCGCGGCGTGGCCGTAGTCGAACAAGACCGCCAGCACGAGGGCCAGCACCAGCGTGAGACCGGATACGACGGGGCCGTACCACTGGAGGAACTGCCCTTGGCGACTCGAAGGTCGCCTGAACGGTATGAGGATGGCCGCGCCCGCCAGCGGGACGGCGAGAAGCCCGATCACCATCGCGCTCATCCCAGCACCACCGCCCCGACGGCGATGATCAGCACGCCGGCGAGTACGCCCGTCAGGTACAGCTGGGCGTTGCCGGTCTGCAGGCGGCGCAGGAGCCCCGATGCCCCGACCGCGAGGCTGCCGGAGCCGCGTACCGCGCCGTCCACGACCGTGTCATCCGTACGGGCCACCACTCGTGCCAGCCACAGGACCGGTGCGACGAAGAGCCGGGAGTACACCGCGTCCACGTGGAACGCCTGCCGGCAGGGCACCTGGAACGGCCCGAGCACGCGGGCCGGGTCGGCCGCCGGATCGGCTCGCCAGGCCGCGTACACGACACCCGCGCCGAGGAGTGCCACCAGCAGGCTGACCGCCGCTGTCGACCATTCCAGCGTGCCCGCCCCGGCGAAGCCGAGAAGCAGCGCGGGAACGGCCAGCACGCCTATGGGCCACAGCATCGACGCCGGAGCCTCACGGCCGTCCCAGACGTGGGCCACCCCCGGCTCGGGCTCGGGCAGCGCGACGCTGTGGACCCGGCTCTCCCCGAAGAACGTCCGGAGCCATGCGCGGGTGGCGTACGCGCCGGTGACGGCGACGGTGAGCAGCGCGCAGCCGTACAGGAGCCAGGCGGCGGCGTCGGTCAGCGGCCCCGGCCCGGCCGCCGCGTGCTCGATCGCGGCCAGCACGGCGTCCTTGCTGAAGAACCCGCTGGCCGGAGGCAGCCCCACCAGGGCGGCGAACCCGATGGTCATGGCAGGGAAGGTGATCGTCATGGATCGCCGGAGCCCGCCCATGTCGCTCATGAGGTTCGAGCCGACGGCGTGGATCACGGCGCCCGCGCACAGGAAGAGCAGCGCCTTGAACGCCCCGTGCGTGATCAGGTGGAAGACCGCCGCCTCGTCGGACCCCGCGGCAAGGGCCCCGGCCATGTACGCGAGCTGGCTGATCGTCGAGTACGCGAGCACCCGTTTCAGGTCGTCCTGGGCCAGGGCCGCCAGCGCGGCGCCGAGCATCCCCAGCGAGGCGATCACCGCGAGCAGGTCCAGCGTGGGCCGGGCGCCGAGGAAGGCGGGGTAGAGACGGGCGACGACGAAGATGCCGGCGGCGACCATCGTGGCGGCGTGGATGAGCGCGCTGATCGGCGTGGGGCCCGCCATCGCGTCCGGCAGCCAGGTGTGCAGGGGCACCTGAGCGCTCTTGCCAGCGACTCCAAGGAGCAGCAGCATCGTCGCGGCCACCAGGGTGCCGGTGGACATCTGCGGCACCTTCCCGATGACGTCGTCGATACGGAAGCTTCCGGCGGCGAACCCGAGCGTGAAGATTCCGAACAGGAAGCCGACGTCACCGATGCGCGTGACAAGGAACGCCTTGACCGCCGCACGCGAGTTCGCGCGGTCCTCCCACCAGTGGCCGATCAGGAGGTAGGAGCACAGGCCCATGATCTCCCAGCCCACGTAGAGCACCAGCAGGTCACCGGCGTACACGACGAGCAGCATGGCGCTGGTGAAGAGGCTGATGAAGGCGCTGTACGAGGGGTAGCGGGGCTCGTCCCGCATGTATCCGACGGAGTACACCTGTACGGCCAGCGCCACCACGGTCACAAGCACGGCGATGAGAGCGGCGAGGCCGTCCACCCTGAGGCCGGCCGTGATGGGGATCGAGCCGGTGCCGATCACCGACAGCGTGCCCTGGACGACGCCGGGCAGGCCTTGGCTCCAGAACGCGGAGCCGCCCCCGTAGGATGCCGCGCCACGCGGCAGTGCGCCGCCCGTCCAGAGGTACGCCACCATCCAGATCGCCAGCACGGTGGAGATCGCGGTAGGCAGGACGGCGATCCACGCCGCCCTCCGGTAGACGGCCGGGTCGACCGTCCCGGGCGGGCGTCCGTCGTTCCACAGCCGGCGCGTCCCGAGCAGACCGGCCACCGCCGCCAGGAACGGCGACAGGACGACGATGACCGCCGCGGCGATCATGGCGCACCGTCCCTTGCCGGTACGGCTCCTTGTGGCCGCGCCATCGGACCGTCAGGCGAAGGACCGCCTGCCGGGGGATCACTTGGGGGGGCATCTCCCGTCGCCGGGCCCTCTCCCCCTGGGTCGTCGGGCTCGGCGAGATCATGGAGGCGGTCGATCTCGACGGTCTGCCGGTTGCGGAACACCGCGAGGACGATCGCCAGACCCACCCCCAGCTCGGCGGCGGCGATCACGATGACGAACAGGGTCAGCACCTGGCCGCCGTGGAGCCTGTCCCTGAGCCATACGTCGAAGGCGACGAGGTTGAGGTTGACCGCGTTGAGCATCAACTCCACCGACATCAGCACGAGGATCGTGTTGCGCCGGGCGAGCACGCCGTACACCCCGATGGAGAACAGCAGCGCGGCGAGCACGGCGGGATAGACGACGTGCACGTCAGTCCTTCCCGCCGATGTCGGTACGGGAAAGCACGATCGCGCCGATCAGCGCGGCGAGCAGCAACACCGACAGCGCTTCGAAGGGCAGCACCCAGTTCCTGAAGATGCTCCTCCCGAGCGGTTCGGCCGCGCCCTCACCCGGCACCAGCGGGGTGTAGGCGGTGCGGAAGCCGTCGACCACGGTGGTGACGAGGACGGCCGCCGTCGCCACGGCGACCACCACGGCGGCCACCTTGTTACCGGAGTCCAGGTCGGCGGAGGGGCCGATCGGCGCGCGGGTCAGCATGATGCCGAAGAGCAGCAGCACGACGACTGCTCCGACGTAGATCAAAACCTGCACCCAGGCGACGAACTCGGCGGTGAGCACCAGGTAGCACCCCGCGAGAGCGCCGAACGAGACGACAAGCCACAGAGCGGCGTGCACGATCTGGCGGGTGGTGACGACCAGCAGCGCCGACCCGGCAACCACCGCACCAAGCAGCAGGAAGACGATCTCCTGCGCGGTGGGCGGCCACAGGCCCGGCACCGCCGACGTCACGACTCCTCCACCGATCCAGACGACTCCGGCGGCTCCTCCCCGTCGCGTGGTCCCGTGCCCTCCGCGGGCGACCCGGGTGCTTGAGGAGGCTGCGTGCCTTCGGCTGGTCGGGGCTTCTTGGGCAGGGCGCCGGGAGGGCGGATGGCGCGCACGGCGGCGTGGGAGCTGTCGCCGGTGCGCGGCGTCTCCACCTGGCCGGACTTGCCCGGCCCGGGAGGCTCCGCCGGGCCACGAGCGGGGCCCGGGCGCTCGCGGGCCGGACGTGAGGCGGCGGCGACCTCCTTGGGCGGCTCGGCGTTCGGCTCGTGCGGGGGCGGGACCGGGATGGTCTGGACCCATTCCCCCAGCCTGTCCTTCTCATGAAGGAGGTTGCGGATGTCGTACTCGGCGTACTCGAACTCGGGCGACCAGAACAGCGCGTCGAACGGGCAGACCTCGATGCAGATGCCGCAGTACATGCACAGCGAGAAGTCGATCGCGAACCGGTCGAGCACGTTGTGGGCACGCGGGCGTCCGCCCTCGGGAGCCGGTGCCGTCTCCTTGTGCGAGTCGATGAAGATGCACCAGTCGGGACACTCCCGGGCGCAGAGCATGCAAACCGTGCAGTTCTCCTCGACCAGGGCGATGACACCGCGACTACGAGGTGGCAGATCCGGCCGTACCTCTGGGTATTGCTGGGTGTCCGCCTTGCTCAGCATGTGGCGAAGGGTGACGGCCAGACCCTTCGCCAGCCCTTCTCCTGGTATACGAGCCACGGTTCAACATCATGGCGCACATGTGCCTCGCCGTGAATGCGAGGGCCCACGTCGTCTCCCGGTTTTCCACAATAATCACGACTTTTAGGGACTTTTCCGCCATGACATGTGGTCCTTGTGGCCGATGCGAGACGCTGGGGAAAGTCGTATTCTTCGCGTTATGCACCCGACCGACGGCCACGGGGGCCCGGGATCGGGGCCACCGGGAGGCCCACCCCCTCAGCCCGGTGATCCGAACGGCCCGACCGCTCCACGACCCCGCCAGGCCGGTCGGCCGTTGCCCGGCCACACGCCACAGGCGCGGCCACCTCAGGACCAAGGGCGTCCCCCGTACGCGGGTCCGCCTCGCCCCGAGCACGGACGTCCCCCGTACGCGGCGCCGGACCCTCGGCGCGGCAGCGGGCCGTTCCTTCCGCCGAACCCCGACCAGCACGGTGTCCTGCCGTACAACCGGCCGGCGCCGGGCCCGTACAACCGGCCGGCGCCGGGCCCGTACGGCCGGCCGGGTGCGGGCAATCCTCACGGACATGTCCCCCAGCCGCCCTTCCCTCCCCGCGTCCCTCCGCCTCCGAACACCAGCGGCGCGGCGAGCATCCTCTGGGCCCTCGCACCGATCTTCACCTGTGGGGCCGCCACGCCGTTCACCATCGGTTACGCGGCGGCGAAGCTGCGAAGCACGATGCTCGGCCTCTCCGCGGCGATCTACGCCATCGGCATGTGCGTCTTCATCCTCAGTCTCGTGGACTCTGCCGGGGGACGCGAGTGGCTGCCTGTCCTCGGGATCCTGGGGTCGGCCGGTAGCTGGCTCGGGGGCACGATCCACTCGTTGATCATCCGAGACAAGGTCTTCGACCGCTCGGAATCCCCCAACGACCACGCCGTGGCCTACGCCCAGCACCGCCGCGAGCTCAGGCAGCAGGCTCGCGAGCTGGTGCAGCGCGACCCGGCGCTGGCGCGTGAGCTGCGCATCGGGCGCCCCGACCTTCCCCGCCAGTACGACGACGGTGGGCTGGTCGACATCAACCACGCACCCGTCGATGTGATCGCCGGCCTGCCCGGGATGACCACCGAGCTCGCAGAACGCGTGGTGGAGGCCCGGACGAACGTCGGCAGCTTCATCTCGGCCGAGGACGTGTCGATCGCCGTGGACCTTCCCCCGCAGCTCACCGCCGAGCTGCTGGAGCTGACCATCTACCTCCCCTGACCAGGCCGTACCCCTGAGCAGAGCACCTGGGTCATGCCGGCCGTCGTCTATCAACCAGGTTGGGCGCCGCCCGCGGGGCGACGGGCGGACTAGAGGGCAGCGGCGGAGGGCATATGAGCGGGATGAGAGCGGTCGTGTATTCCGAGCCTGGTGGGCCTGAAGTGCTTCGCGTGGTCGATCGGCCCGTGCCCGAGCCGGGGCCCGGGGAAGTCCGGGTCCACGTCCATGTTTCGGGGGTCAACCCGACGGACTGGAAATCCAGGAGAGGCGGAAGCCCGTTCCCTGAGCAGGTGCCAGGCCAGGACGGCGCGGGTGAGATCGACGCGGTCGGCCAGGGCGTGCGGCTCGACGTCGGGCAACGGGTCTGGATCTGGGAGGCCGCCTGGCAGCGCCCCGAGGGCACGGCGCAGGAGTACGTCGTGCTGCCCGAGGAGCACGCCGTGCCTCTGCCGGACGACGCGTCATACGACCTGGGAGCCGCCATCGGGATCCCGGCCCTTACCGCACACCGATGCCTCACCGTGGGGAAGGCCGGCCGTCTGCACCCCGGCTCGTTGAAGGGGCAGACAGTCCTTGTCGCCGGCGGCGCGGGGGCGGTGGGGCACGCCGCGATCCAGCTCGCCCGGTGGGCCGGGGCCACCGTGATGACTACGGTCAGCAACCCGGAAAAGGCCGAGCTGGCCCGCGCGTCCGGCGCCCATCACGTGGTGAACTATCGCGCCGAGAACGCCGCCACCGCGATCCGCAAGGTGGCACCGGACGGGATGGACATCATCGTCGAGGTCGCCCCCGCCCAGAACGCCGAGTTGGACCAGGCCGTCATCGCTCCGAACGGAGTGATATCGGTCTACGCCAACAACGGCGGCGACGAGATGACGCTGCATGTCAGCTCGCTGTACTGGCTGAACGTCCGCTACCAGTTCGTGCTGGTCTACACGATCCCCCATGACGCCAAGAGGGCCGCCATCGAGGACGTCGGTGCCGCCGTGGCCGCCGGAGCGCTCCAGGTCGGCAAGGCGGCCGGTCTGCCCTTGCACCGTTTCCCCCTTGAACGTACGGCCGAAGCGCACACGGCGGTGGAGTCCGAAGTGGTGGGCAAGGTACTCATCGATCTGGTCTGACGCCACTGTTCAGTACGGGAGTGCCCGACCGGCGGATGATCGCCCTCAAGTCCTACCGAGGCATCTCAGGAATCGAGCAGGGCCTGGATCCTGGCCGCGCCTTCCTTCTCCAGCCAGGCGTCGAAGGTCATAAGACCGGGGTGGAGCCCGCGGAGTGCGGGGATGTCGGCCTGGGTGCCCTTGCCGGAGTTCATGAACTCGTACCCGGCGGCGGCGGTCGCGTTCTGCCGGCGAAGCTCGTCCATGGGAATCTGAACGTAGGGGACGGTCCGTCCGGTAGCCCGGCTGATGGCGTCCGCTACCTGGGGTGGCGTGAGCGCGTCCCCGGCCAGGTCGACGGCCCGGCCCCGGTACTCCTCCGGATGCTCGAACGCGAGTGCCGCCAGGGCTGCGATGTCCTCCAGCGCGATCAGTTGCTGCGTCACGTCAGGCAGGATCGAGGTGACCAGCGCGCCCTCCCGCAGGCCCCACATCGGATGCACGTAGTTCTCCATGAACGACGTCGGCCGCAGGATCGTCGCCGAGAGATCGAGAGACCTGACGTACTCCTCGATCTCCCATTTGCTCTCCAGGTTGCCGAGGCCCGTACGCTGCTCGGAGCTGTTGCTCGACGTGTAGACGAGATGCCGGACACCGGCCGCCACCGCGGCGTCGGCCACGTTCCGGCCCCAGCGGATCTGGTCGGCGTTGGTGAAGCCGGGTGGCGTGCCGGGCATTCCCTCGGTGGGCTGGACGCTGAAGACCCCCTGGACGCCTCGCGTGGCCGCGTCGAGCGAGGCGCGGTCGTCCATGTCCCCGGCGACCACCTGCGCGCCGGCCAGGTGGAGAGCCCGCGCGGCGGCGGTCGAGGTGTCGCGGGTGAGGGCGCGCACGTTCCAGCCACGGGCGAGCAGGTGCGACGCGGTCGCGCCACCTTGCTGCCCCGTGGCCCCGGTGACGAGGATCGTGTCGTTCATGGCTGCCTCCGGCATGGTGAGATCAGGTGACCACATGTGATGGGTCGAGGGGTAGAATCGGAACGATCAACCCGCTTAGGGACGATACGGAACGACCGCCCCGGTTGTCAACGCCGACAGGATGAGCCGCGTGCAGGAAGGTCCACCGAGATGATGGACACGAGACCCCCAGACCGGGCCACGTCCCCGGCGTCACCGCCCGCGACCGGTCCCGCCGGCGTGAAGGCGCCGGCGCCGGGTACGCCGTTGCGGGCGGACGCACGGCGTAACCGGGCACGGGTGCTGGAGGCGGCAGAGGCGGTGTTCGCGGCGGAGGGCATCGCGGTGCCGCTGGACGAGATCGCCCGCCGGGCCGGGGTGGGGGCCGGCACGGTCTACCGGCACTTCCCCACCAAGGAAGCCCTGTTCGAGGCGGTCGTGTCCGAAAGACTCGAACAGCTCATCCATGAAGCCCGCGCCCTGGCCGGCGCCGACGACCCAGGCCAGGCGTTCTTCGACTTCCTGTTCCGCGTGGTCGAGGGGGCGTTGCTCAACCGGGTTCTCTGCGACGCGCTGGCGGCGGGCACCGGCGTCCACGTCAAGATCTCCTGGACGCAGGAGCACTTCACCGAGGCTCTCGGCGAGTTGCTGGTCCGCGCGCAAAAGGCGCACGCGGTACGGCCCGACCTCGACGTCGCCGACGTACGCGCCTTCATGGTCGGGTGTGTCGCCATGGAGCAGTACCGAGGGTCACCCGGCCACATGACCTCCATCGCGTACGACGCGCTCCATCCGGCGGCACGGCCGCGACGCTCCCCGGAAGGGCGTAACGAAACTAGCGCGGCAACTCGTAACGAAACCGCTCAGGCCCGCTGCGAGGTGTGCGGCGGCGAGATACCTGCCGCCCGCACCGGCAGGCCCGCCAGGTTCTGCGGCCCGGCGTGCCGCCAGAAGGCACACCGCCGGCGCGGGTCCAGCCAGAGTTTGGACGGTGCCCACCCGGGCACGCGCGACATACGAGAGACATAGGGCAAGGGGGCTTGGCATGGAGCAGCGACGCGTGGTCGTGTCCGGTGGAGGCACCGGCATCGGGCTGGCGACGGCGGAGGCCTTCGCCGGAGAGGGCGACCAGGTGGTCATCCTCGGCCGCCGCGCCGAGGTGCTGAACGAGGCGGCCGCCAAGCTGAACACCGCCTACGACGCCGACCTGGTGAGCTGGACCACCGCCGACCTGTCCGACGTGCGGCAGGTGCAGGCCGCGGTGGAGTCGATAGCACTGCGGGGCCCGGTCGATGTGATCGTCACGAACGCGGGCGGCAACGTCGCCTTCAACGACGACGGCACCCTGGCGGGCATCGCCGACGCGTACCGGCGCAACTTCGAGGGAAACGTGCTCACGGCGGTGCTGCTCACCGAGGGCCTCCTGCCCTACCTGCGGCGCCCCGGCGGCCGGATCGTGCACCTGTCCTCCATCGCGGCGATCCGCGGCCCCGGCGCGTACGGGGGCGCCAAGGCGGCGCTGCACGCTTACACCTACGAGCTGGCGCAGCGCCTCGGGCCCGACGGGGTCACGGTCAACGCGGTGGCCCCGGGGTACATCGCCGACACCGAGTTCTTCGGCGACCGGGCGACGCCGGAGTTCGTCAAGTCCCGCGTCGACGGGACGCTGGTCGGCAAGGCGGGTACGCCGGGCGAGGTGGCGGCGGCGATCAGATATCTGGCCTCCCCCGAGGCCGGTTTCGTCACCGGCCAGATCCTTCACATCAACGGCGGCACGCTACTGGGCCGGTGACCACGGGCCGCGACCGTGTCATCCGGCGAGCACCCTGACGACGCCGGTGAGGGCGAGCTGGAGCAGGGCGAGGGGGACCAGTCCGATCCAGGCGAGCTTCTGGAGCTGGTCCGCCCGCAGCCGGGGGAAGGTGACCCGCACCCAGATCACCACGAAGGCCAGCACGAAAACCTTGATCAGTGTCCAGATGGGGCCCGGCAGCAGAGGTCCGTGCCATCCGCCGAGGAACAGCACGGTGGTCAGCGCCGAGAGCACCACGATCCCGACGTACTCCGCGAGCATGAAGAGCGCGAAGCGGATGCCGGTGTACTCCGTCATGGGGCCCATGATGATCTCGGATTCGGCGATCGGCATGTCGAACGGCGGCCTGCGCAGCTCGGCGAGCCCGGCGATGAAGAACACCACCGCGCCGATGGCCTGCCACGGCAGCCACCACCACCGCCACGCCTCCACGATGCCCGGCAGCGACAGTGTGCCCGCCGCCATCGCGACCGACGACGCCGCGAGGACCAGCGGCAGCTCGTACGACGTGAGCTGCGCCGCCGCCCGCATGCCGCCGAGCACGGAGTACTTGTTGGCGGACGACCAGCCGGCCATGATCGAGCCGAGCACGCCGACGCCCATCACGGCCAGTACGAAGAACAGGCCGGCGTCGAGGTCGGTGCCGAACAGGCCCGGGCCGACCGGGATGACGACCATCACGACGAGGTACGGCACGAGCGCCACGGCCGGGGCGATGGAGAACACCCTGCGGTCGGCCGCCACCGGGATGACGTCCTCCTTCTGGGCGAACTTCACGCCGTCGGCGATGAGCTGAGCCCAGCCGTGGAACCCCCCGGCGTACATCGGGCCGAGGCGGGACTGCATGTGGGCCATGGCCTTGTGCTCGGTCTGCCCGACGATCAGCGGCAGCGTAAGGAACGCGATGACGATCACCGCGAGACGGATCGCGACGTCGAGCACCTCAGCCATCGCCGCCCTCCTCCTCCGGGCGCGTAGGCGGCCCGGGCTGGGCGGGTTGCGGCGGATCCACGGGCTGGGCGGGCGCCTCTCCGGGACGGGCCTGAGGGTCGGGGCCGCGTACGGCCCGGGGGCCCCGGGTCGGCGGCGGCGTGGTCGCCGACGGACCCCAGTCGGCGGGGACGCCGGGAGGTAGCGTCTTGCGGCGGCTGGGTGAGCCCTGCCCCGACTCGCCGGGCTCCTTGGCTCCGGGCCACGGCCTGGCGACCCGGGAGGCGAGGATGAAGTCCTTGCGGAGCGGGTGGCCCTCGAACCCGTCGGGCAGCAGCAGTGGTACGAGGTGGGGGTGACCCTCGAAGATCACTCCGAACATCTCGAAGGTCTCGCGCTCGTGCCAGTCGGCGCCCCGGTAGACGCCCGTGGCGCTCGGCATCCGGGGGTCGTCGCGCGGCACCCGGGTGCGGACCAGCAGGTGGGCGTGCTGGACGGGGTCGAAGACGTGGGTGACGACGGAGAAGCCGTCCGGGGGGTCGTCGACTCCGGTCAGCCAGTCGAAGAACACGCAGCCGAGGCTGTCGCGGGCGAAGGTCAGCAGGTCGATCCAGTCGCCGGCGCCGACGTCCACGGTGATCTCACCGAACGCCTCCGAGATCTCGGCGCGCGCACCGTACCGCTCCTCGATCTCGGCCCTCACGGCCTCACGTCCGGCTGGGGCCCGTAGCGCTCGCCGAGGGACTCTGCGGCGATCTTCTCCTGGAGCTTCATGATGCCGTGAAGCAGTGCCTCGGGCCGTGGGGGGCAGCCGGGCACGTAGACGTCGACCGGGATGATCTGGTCGACGCCCTTGGTCACGCAGTAGGAGTCCCAGTAGGGACCGCCGCAGTTGGAGCAGGCGCCGAACGAGATGACGTACTTGGGGTCGGGCATCTGCTCGTACAGGCGCTTGACGGCCGGGGCCATCTTGTCGGTCACGGTGCCCGACACGATCATGAGGTCCGCCTGCCGTGGCCCGTTGGCGAAGGGGATCACTCCGAAGCGGATGAAGTCGTGACGGCTCATCGAGGTGGCGATGAACTCGATCGCGCAGCAGGCCAGCCCGAAGTTGAACACCCACAGCGAGTAGCGCCGCCCCCAGTTGAGGATGAAGCGCATCGGTTTGGGGGCGAGCCGGGACACCGGCCCGACAGTGGGCATCGGGAGATCGCTGGCGGCCATACGGGTCATTCTCCCCTCTTCGTCACGTCCAGGCGAGCACGCGCTTGCGCCATGCGTACAGGATGCCGATCGCGATGAAGGCCAGGAAGACGAACATCTCGACCAGCGTGGTCATGCCGAAGCCCGGAGCCGCGAAGACCGTCGCCCAGGGGAACAGGAACACGGCGTCAACGGCGAAGACGACATAGAGGTAGGTAAAGACGTAGTACCTGATCTGCGACTGGGCCCAGCCCTCGCCGACGGGGTCGACGCCGCACTCGTAGGTCAGGAGCTTCTCTGGGGTGGGGTGGCTCGGGCGGAGCAGCCGGTTGACGAGGAGCGCCCCGGCGAAGATGGCGACGCCGATCGCCAACATCACGGCCACGACAGCGTATGAACCGAAATATCCGTTCACACAGCCTCCCCACCTGCCCCTGACGGGACGAGCCCTCCGGTACGGCGTGACCGGTGCCGGCCTGGCCTGATCGTAACCCCCCGGACGCCCCGCGACTCCGAAAAGACGTGTCCGGTCATAAGCCTTGAAATCGCTTTCCGTCACTCAAGGGTTACCCGTCGCGGTCAAAGCCCAGTCTCTCATCACTCAAAGTCCGGGTAAATCAGTATTTAGCGTGCTTAGTGTGGCAGCCATGTCCCGTTTGCTGCTCTCCGGAGGGATCGCGGCGGTCGCGGCGATCACCACCGGTTGCGGCGTCCTTCTCCCCTCGCCCTTCGGGGACGACCCGATCACCCTGCCCTCGCAGCCGACCGTGATCAATTTTGTCGACCCCTCGACGGTGGACGGGCTGTCCGTGCACACCACCTCCGACGACTCGGGCACCCCCCACATCTTCGTCAGCTACCCCACCCCGGCCTCGGCCCCCGCGCTCGCCGAGAAGCTCCGCGAGGTGACCTCGACGGCCGTACACCGGTTCGCCCAACCCACGCCCGCCCCCACGTACGGCAGGCCCCCCGAGCTCAACGTCGGCTGGCAGCTCACGGCGGCCTCCGGCGGCGTGTTCGGCGTGCGGATGCGCACCGGGACGTTCACCGGCTCCGAGTGGAAGAACTCCCTCAGCACGATCTGGTACGACCAGAACGCCCGCCGCGTGCACGACTCCGCCGACCTCCTGAAGGACGGCAAGGCCCTCACCACGCTGAGCGGGATGGTCCAGAACCGCCTGTGGAGCCTCGGCGAGGGCATGAAGGTGAGCGCGGTCAAGCCGGACCGGACGATGTTCGACTCGCTGAACTTCAACCCCCACGGCGATCTGGTGGTCGAGTTCGACGACGGCCAGGTGGCCCCGGCGCGGATGGGCCGGATGGCGGTCGCCGTACCCAAGCAGGAGGCCACACCGCTGCTGTCGGACTTCGGCCGCGAGGTCATGCGGGCCGTCGACTCGGCCACCCCCGGCTCGATCCCCGCCTTCCCGCCGCCGGAGTTCAGCGCACCTCCCGCGCCAAGCCCCGGAGACGGCACCGTGGACTGCGCGACCAGCAGATGTGTGGCGCTGACCTTCGACGACGGCCCCGGCCCGGAGACCGACCGGCTGCTGTACACCCTCGCGGCGTACAAAGCCCGCGCCACCTTCTTCACCGTGGGTGGGAGCGCCGAGGCGCAGCCCGCCCTGCTCCGGCGGATGACCGCCGCGGGGCACCTGGTCGCCGACCACTCCTGGTCCCACCGCGACCTGGCCACGCTGAGCGCCCGCAAGATATCCGACGAGCTGAGCCGTACCCAGATCGCGGTCGGCGCGGCGACCGGACGGCCGTCGGAGCTGCTGCGGGCACCGTACGGCGACGTCAGCGCCCAGGTCATGAACGCGGCACGCGTGCTCAAGCTCCCGATCGTCGGATGGAGCGTCGACACGGCGGACGCGCGAGACCCCGACCCCGCGGCCGTCACCCGGCGGGCCATCGACGGCGCGCGGCCGGGATCGATCATCCTGATGCACGACGCCGGTCCCGCGACGGCCACGGCCCTGCCGAAGGTGCTGGAGGCGCTGGCGGCCCGGGGCTACGCCTTCGTGACCGTCCCCGAGCTGTACGGCTCGCGCGGTATGGAACCCGGGCAGATCTACGACAAGGGAACCCTCGCACCCGCGACCGGGCGGAACCGCTCATCGTCGAGGCGGACACGAACACGGCACGACGGAAGCACCATGCCGGGCGCCCAGACTGCACCCTGAGGTGAGGTACTCGGAGCCAGCGGCGGGAGGGACATATAGTTAGTCACCGTGACCCGAAACGTGCTCTACTCCCGCCTGCACGTTGACCTGTGCAGGCTCGCCTCGGGGCTGTGTAAGAGGAGCCGTTTCCGGTCGTGACCACGCCTCGGGCAGTGGTCACCACTCCCGTCTCGACCTGGGCCGCCCCGGCCCCGGAACGCGCCGCGCGCCGCAGGCATCGCCCCCGATGCCCCGCGTCCGCGGTGTGACGAAAGATCGATGCCGTCGCGAGGACATGGGCCACGCCCCCGCTCGACGCGCATGCGTAAAGAAGCCGCGCAGCCCCAAGGGATCTAGCATGGAAATGAATACGTGCCACGAGCGACGGCGCCCAGGCGCGTCGAGGAGGACCGAGCTGTGACCAAGCAGGTTCAGCAACTCGACCGCGTGATCATTCGCTTCGCGGGCGACTCCGGCGACGGCATGCAGCTGACCGGTGATCGTTTTACGGCGGAGACCGCGCAGTTCGGGAACGACCTTTCGACCCTGCCCAACTTCCCCGCGGAGATCCGCGCCCCCGCAGGCACGCTCCCCGGCGTGTCGAGCTTTCAGCTCCACTTCGCCGACCACGACATCCTGACCCCGGGCGACGCCCCCAACGTCCTCGTCGCGATGAACCCCGCGGCGCTGAAGGCCAACCTCGGCGACCTGCCGCGCGGGGCCGACATCATCGCCAACACCGACGAGTTCACCAAGCGCAACCTGCAGAAGGTCGGTTACACCGAGAGTCCCGTGGACGACGGCTCACTCGGGGAGTGGCGCGTGCACGCCGTCCCCCTCACGTCGCTGACGGTCAAGGCGCTCGAGGGCTTCGGCGTCTCCAAGAAGGACGCCGAGCGGGCGAAGAACATGTTCGCGCTCGGCCTGCTGTCCTGGCTGTACCACCGGCCCACCGAGGCGACGGTGAAGTTCCTCGAGCTCAAGTTCGCCAAGAAGCCCGACATCGCCAAGGCGAACATCGCGGCATTCCAGGCGGGGTGGAACTACGGCGAGACCACCGAGTCCTTCTCGGTGTCGTACGAGATCAAGCCGGCCAAGCTGACCCCGGGCCTCTACCGCAACATCTCCGGCAACCAGGCGCTGGCCTACGGCCTGATCGCCGCCTCGGTCCAGTCGAAGCTGCCGCTGTTCCTCGGGTCCTACCCCATCACCCCCGCGTCCGACATCCTCCACGAGCTTTCCAAGCACAAGCGGTTCGGCATCCGCACCTTCCAGGCGGAGGACGAGATCGCCGGCGTGGGCGCCGCCCTCGGCGCGGCGTTCGGCGGCGCGCTCGGCGTGACCACCACATCGGGCCCCGGAGTCGCGCTCAAGGCGGAGACCGTGGGCCTCGCCGTCACCACCGAGCTCCCGCTGCTCGTGATCGACGTCCAGCGGGCCGGCCCCTCGACGGGCATGCCGACCAAGACCGAGCAGACCGACCTGCTCATGGCGATGTACGGCCGCAACGGCGAGTCCCCGGTGCCGATCGTGGCGCCCGCGACCCCGTCCGACTGCTTCGACGCGGCGCTGGAGGCGGCGCGGATCGCCGTGAAGTACCGCACGCCGGTCATGCTGCTGTCCGACGGCTATCTCGCGAACGGTTCGGAGCCGTGGCGGCTCCCCGAGATAGACGAGCTGCCCGACCTGTCGATCGAGTTCACCGTGGCGCCGAACGCCGACGACGGCGAGACATACCTCCCGTTCAAGCGCGACCCGCAGACGCTGGCCCGGCCGTGGGCCGTCCCCGGCACCCCGGGCCTCGAGCACCGTATCGGCGGCATCGAGAAGGCCGACGGCACGGGCAACATCTCCTACGACCCCAACAACCACGACCTGATGGTCCGGCTCCGCCAGGCCAAGATCGACGGCATCGCGCAGGACATCCCGCCGCTGGCCGTCGACGACCTCGAGGGCGACGCCCGCGTGCTGGTCCTCGGCTGGGGCTCGACGTACGGGCCGATCGCGGCGGCGGTACGGCGTGTGAGGAAGGCCGGCGGGAAGGTCGCGCAGGCCCACATCCGCCACCTGAACCCTCTGCCGCCCAACACCGGCGAGGTGCTGCGCTCGTACGACAAGGTGCTGCTGCCGGAGATCAACCTCGGCCAGCTCGCGCTGCTCCTCCGCGCGCGCTTCCTGGTCGACATCATCAGCTACAACCGCGTGCGCGGTCTTCCCTTCAAGGCCGAAGAGCTGGCCGGAGTGATCCAGGAAGTGATCGACAGTGAGTGATATAGCGACGAACGGGCGGATCGGTGGCACGGGGCTCACCCTCATCCCCCGGGCCACCGAGAAGCAGACCATCAAGGACTTCAAGAGCGACCAGGAAGTCCGCTGGTGCCCCGGCTGCGGTGACTACGCCATCCTCAGCGCGGTCCAGGGCTTCCTGCCCGAGCTGGGGCTCAAGCGCGAGAACATCGTGTTCGTCTCGGGCATCGGCTGCTCCTCCCGGTTCCCGTACTACCTGAACACCTACGGGTTCCACTCCATCCACGGCCGGGCGCCGGCGATCGCCACCGGCCTGGCCGCCTCGCGCCCCGACCTGTCCGTCTGGGTGATCACCGGAGACGGCGACGCGCTGTCGATCGGCGGCAACCACCTGATCCACGCGCTGCGCCGCAACGTCAACCTCAACATCCTGCTGTTCAACAACCGGATCTACGGGCTGACCAAGGGCCAGTACTCCCCGACCTCCGAGGTCGGCAAGATCACGAAGTCCACGCCGATGGGCTCGCTGGACAAGCCGTTCAACCCGATCTCTCTCGCCCTCGGCGCGGAGGCCAGCTTCGTGGCCCGCACGCTCGACTCCGACCGCAAGCACCTCCAGTCGGTGCTGCGCGAGGCGACGGCCCACCGGGGCACGAGCCTGGTCGAGATCTACCAGAACTGCAACATCTTCAACGACAACGCGTTCGAGCCGCTGAAGGATCCGGGGCTGCGGGACGACATCACCCTGCGCCTTGAGCACGGCCTGCCGATCGTGTCCGCGTCCAAGGCGGTCCGCCGCGCGGCCAACGGCGGCATCGAGGTCGTGGACCGCGCGGGCGTGGCGGAGGGCGAGATCCTCGTCCACGACGCTCACAACCCCGACCCGTCGGTGGCGTTCGCGCTGTCCCGGCTGGACGAGCCGGCGTTCGAGCACGTGCCGATCGGGATCTTCCGGTCCGTCGACCGCCCGGCGTACGACACGCTGATGACGGAGCAGCTCGAGGAGGCCGTGGCCGAGCGCGGCCCCGGCCAGCTCGGCGACCTGCTGCGCGGCGGCGACACCTGGCTGGTCAGCTGAGGAGCCCGCGAGCAGCGACCGTCAGCTGAGCCCGCTGTTCCGATGAACCGGGTGAAGGCCCTCCGCGGACATCCGTGGAGGGCTTTGCGCTGGACCGCCTGCTCGAAACGTCGCTCATTGGCCTGCTGAGGCTGCACTCCCAAGGGTGTTCCCATCCGTCATACATCCGGCGGCGTCGACGGCGTACGTCGAGGCGGGCCGCACGGTGGTGGGGTCGGACGAGTGTCGATCTCTGGGAAGGACTTTCATTTGAACCTGTACCGCGACGGATCCAAGACGGCTCTGCGCTATCTGGGTCACGCAGGATTCGTTGCCGAGCACAGGGGTGTGCGGCTGCTCATGGACCCCTGGTTCCACCCCGCGTTCCTTGACTCGTGGTTCCCCTACCCGGACAACCGCGCCCTTCTCGACGTGGTGCTCGGCGAGCGTTTCGACTACCTGTACATCTCGCACGCCCATGAGGACCACTACGACGAACGTCTCCTGCGCATGCTCGACAAGTCGATCACCGTCATCGTCCCGAGATACCGCTCCAAGATCATGGTGAAGCGTTTCACGGCGCTGGGATACGAGAACGTCGTGGCGCTTGGTCACAAGGAGTCCTACGAGCTCACGCCCGGCTTCACCGTGACGATGTACCTCGACACCAGCCACAAGGAGGACAGCGGGCTCCTGCTCGACCTCGACGGTTTCCGGTTCCTCGACCTCAACGACTGCAACACCCCGATGTCCGAGCTGCCTGGCGACATCAACGTGCTTGCCGCGCAGTATTCAGGGGCGATGTGGTACCCCAACTGCTACGACTATCCGCCCGATGTCATGCGCAAGAAGGTCGAAGCCGTACGCGGAGACCTGCTTGACACGCTTTACCGCAAGGTGCGGATGACCGGAGCCAGGGCCTACCTGCCCTCCGCGGGACCGCCCTGCTTCCTTGACCCCGTGCTGGAGCCCTACAACGACCGTGATGCGACGATCTTCCCGCGATGGGAGGACGTCGCCGACCAGTTCGCCGAGGCGTGCCCCGGCGTCGAAGTGCTACGGCTCTTCCCCGGCGACACCGTACGACTTCCAGGTGAGACCGTACGACTGGACGGCCGCCCCGTGGTGGAACGCGCGCCGGGCACGCGGACCTCCGAAGATCTCGCTGCCTACCGAGAACGGCGCCGTGACGAGTGGAGCGCGTTCTATGACCAATCCGCCGAGCCGGTGACCGGCGAAGAGATCGAGGCGTACTTCGCCAAGTTGCAGAGCTGGAACAAGCGCTTCCTGAGCGACTTCGCCAAGGACATCCGCCTCGTCGCCGAGGGCCGCATGTGGGACGTACGGCTGGGCCTCCTGGCCGAGCGGTTCGTCATCGAGGGCGAGGAGCCGTACGACCCCGAGTACACCCTGCTGCTCTGTCCTCGGACGATGAGGGCGATCATCGAGGAACGGACCGGGTGGGAGGAGGCCCTGCTCTCGATGCGCGTGGGGCTGCACCGGGAACCGGATGTCTTCGACCTGACGTTCATGAGCCTGCTCAGGTACGGCAACCAGCCTGTGCAGACCATGCAGATGCTCAGAGAGCGGCAGAACACCGAGACCATCGACCGCGACGGTCTGCGGATGCAGCGGTTCTGCCCGCACGCCGGGGAGGACCTCGCCCACGCCATCATCGGTGACGGGATCATCGAGTGCCCCCGTCACCACTGGAAGTGGCAGGCCGCCACCGGGAAGTGCGTCGAGGGGGGCACACTGCCCCTGCGAGTCGAGCCGCTGGACTAGTCCTGGATCTCCCTGCGGGAGGCCCTTCCTCCTCCGGCCCGAACCACGGCCGCGATCACCGAATCAGCGTGACTTCCTCTCCTCGACTTCCCCGACACCGAGCAGCCCGGCGAGTGTGCGTACACGCTTGTTCCAGTCGTGCATCGCGGCGAAGACCCGTCGCCGCTTCGCGAGTTCCGGTGTGCGGGGCAGTGCCAGTTGCTTGCTGACGCAGGCGGCGAACTCCTGGGCCCCGGTTGCCACGCTGATCAGGTCCCCGGCGTCCAGCCAGTGGGTGGCCTGCAGGTCGGTGGAGACCACCCCACGTCCCGCCGCGAGGTACTCCAGCGTCTTCAGCGGGAAGCTGGCCGAATTGAAGGCGTTTGGCGTGTACGGGGTCAGCCCGACGTCGATGACCCGTAGATACGATCCCAGCTCCTCGTACGGCTTGGGCCCCACCCAGTGCACGTTCGGCCGGGCGAGCAGGTCGTCGAAGCCCTCCGGCTCGGCTCCGGAGACGCATGGACCCACGAGCACCAGCGGATGCCCCTCCGCGGCGACGGCATCGAGCAGGCCCACATCAAGACGGGCGTTAAGGTGTCCGACGAAGCCCGCCACTGGAGTGTCCCTGAGCGTCGCCGGGAGATCGTCCGGCCACGGCGCGGCGTCCACCGCGGCGCCGGCCGCCAGGTCGCACCCGTTGGGCAGCAGGACCGCTTCCCTGCCGAACTCCTTGACGCGCTCTACCAGGCCGGGACTTACCACAGCGATCACATCGGCGCCCGCGATCAGTCGCCGTTCCGCCCGGGCGACCTGTGCCGCGTTCATTCGCAGAAGCTTGGCCCCGGCCGCCAGGTCGTCGGTCATGTACCTCAGTTTCCGCGCCCGGGGGGCGGTCCGATGCACGTCCACGGTGCCGGAAACCACGATCGCGGAGATCTCCCGCCCGAGCCGCCGCGCGGCCCGCCGGATCGCCCGGCGTGCCAGCATGGCGGTCAGGTGATTCATCCCCGGCCGGTACGCCCCCGGTGGCGCCGCCGGAGTGAGCCGCCACAGGGACGGCGCCACCTGCCGCAGCCCGCCCCCGCCGCGGCGGCGCAGCACGGATACAGGGGCGTCAACATACAGAACGTCCACCAGTTCGCTGAGCCGCTCGGCCACCTGTTGATCGGTGCCCTTGAGCGCGTCGTACGACTTGCCGCTCGCGAAAACGACCAGGCCCTTCTCCCGTATCTTCATGGGGCCGTCACCTGGCCTTCTCGGCGTGCCACCAGGCCACCAGGCGCCGCAGGCCTTCGTCGAGGTTGACCTCCGCCTTCCAGCCCAGCCAGGTGGCTGCCGAGGACACGTCGGCGAGCCGCCGGGTGACCCCGCCCGCCGCGCGGGCAGGGCCGAACTCCAGGCCGAGGTCCTCCGCACCCATCACCTCGAGCAGCTTCTCAGCAAGGCCTCGCAGGCTCGTTTCGGTGCCGGAGGCGATGTTGAACACCGCGTCTGTGGCCGCGCTCTCCGCGGCCATCAGGTTCGCCCGTGCGATGTCCTCGGTGAAGACGAAGTCCATCGTCTGAAGGCCGTCGCCCAGGATGAGCGGCGGTTGCCCGGCGGCGATGCGTTCCATCCACCGGATGAGCACCTCGGTGTAGAGGCCCTGGACGTCCATGCGCGGGCCATACACGTTGAAGTAGCGCAGCGCGACGTAGTCAAGGCCGCGCATGGCGTGGAAACTGCGCAGCAGTCCTTCGTTGAACGCCTTGGCCGCGCCGTACAGCGTGTCGTTGGCGTAGGGGTGGTGGTCCTCCGTTGTGGGAAACGTGGTCGCCAGGCCGTACACCGAGGCGGACGAGGCGGCCACGAGCTTGCGCACGCCCGCCTCGGCCGCCGCCTCCACGACCTCGTAGGTGCCCTGGGCGAGCACCTCCATGGCCAGGCGCGGCTCTTCCACGCACTGGGTGATGCGGATGGCCGCCTGGTGGAAGACGTAGTCGATGCCTTGGGTCAGCGAGCGGACAAGCTCGCGGTCACGGATGTCGCCTTCGGCCACCCGCAGCCGGTCGCTGTGTCGCAGGTTCTCCCGGCGGCCACGGACGAAGTTGTCCAGCACGACGACCTCGGCTGCTCCGGCGTCGAGCAGCTGATCCACGATGGTGGAGCCGATCGTGCCCGCGCCCCCGGTCACCAGACAGCGGCTGTCCTTGATCATCAACAGGTTCCCCCCGAGTTCGGTTGTTTTGCCATCATTCTCGATCCTTTGCGGCGCCTCTTCCAGCAGGGAGAGGACCCTGGGGCCCGCGTCGCGAAAGATGCGGGCCCCAGTAACCGGTACCGACGGCCGCGAGGGCGACCGATGCCACGAGTGTCCCTTCTCAGGGGGTGAACAGAACGTCCACCCAGTAGTTGCCGCCGTTGTAGGTCGTGTTCGGGAAGGCGGAGGACGACGAATACTTGTAGACGCCGTTGCTGCCGCTCGCTGTCCGCAGCGGTGAGTTGACGTACGGGCCGGAGGTGAAGTAGCCCGAGTCGCCGGCGTAGTGCCCGCTCGGTGCGAGGTACGAGGCGACGTACGTGGTGTTCGCGCTGATCGTCACGGGCGTGGCGAAGGTCAGCATCTGCCAGCCGCTCGCCGTCTCGCCGATGAAGCTGCCGCTGGCGAGCAGCGTCCCGGTCGAGGTCCACAGGCTGCCCACATGGGTGCCTGTGTTGCCGGCGCCCTTGTAGAAACGGATGCCGGTGATCGTCCCGGCTACGTCGGAGGTGAACCGCACCCCCACATTCACCGACGAAGAGTCGTTCTCAGATGCCTTGGTGGGTGTCGCGTCGCTGGCCCAGATCGAGCACGGGCAGGCCGCCGTGCCACTTGTGGTGAACGTCCACGGGCCCGCCGCGGTCAGGGGGTTGCCCGCGTCGTCCTTGGCCCCGCTCACCGTGAACGAGTACGTCGAGCTCGCGGCCATTGAGGCCGAAGGGATGAAGATGGCCTGGGTGCGGGCCGGGTTGAGCTGGGTCGTTCCGGTGATCGTAACGTTGGCGGCGTCCTTCAGCGTGATCACCGAGGTGCCGGTCTGTACCGGCTCGCTGAAGTTGACCAGGACTTTCGCGCCTGCCGGCACGCTGGTCGCCCCAGAGCCTGGTGAGACCGAGGTCACCGTGGGCGGCGTGTTGTCGGAGGCCCGAATCAAGATGGGGTCCACCCAGTAGTTCGTGGAGTTCCATGTCTGGTTGGGGAACACGGTCGAGGAGCCGTACCTGTACACGCCGTTCGGGCCGTCCTGGCCACTGCCGAGGGCCTTCAGCGGTGACGCGGTCACCGCGGAGCTCAGCCCCGAGGGGGTAGACGCGTAGTGCCCGTTCGGCGCGTGGTACGACGCCACGTACGTGGTGTTCTTCGTCACCGCGACGTGTGTCGGGAACAGCACCTCCTGCCAGCCTGCGGAGGACTCGCCGGTGAAGGTGGCCGTCGCAAGCTGGGTGCCCGTCGAGGTCCACAGCGTGGCGGTGTGAGTGCCGGTGTTGCTCTGGCCCTTGTAGAAGCGGATGCCCTCAAGGTAGCCGTCGACGTCGGACTGGAATTTCATGCCAAGCTCGACCGAGGCCGAATCGGTGACCGCTTGCTGAGCGGGCAGCGAGGAGCTGTCGGGCCAGACGGTGCACGGGCACACCCCCGCCGTGTACGCCTTCGAGGTGGTGAAGGTGAACGAGAACGGGGCGGTCATGATGTTTCCCGCGTCGTCGGCCGCCCCGCTCACCTGCGCTGTGTACGTGGTGCTTGCCGTCAGCGCGGCCGAGGGGGTGAAAGTGAGGACCGTGCGGGTGGAGTCGAGCGTCGCGCTGCCCGCCACCGGGTCGTTGGCGGCGTTCTTCAGCGTGAACGTCGCCGTGTCCGTCTTAATGGGCTCGCCGAACGTGACCGACGGCTGCGTGCCGGTGGCGACGCTGGAGGACCCAGAGTACGGCGAGGCACTGGTGACCGCGGGCGGGAACGTGTCGTTGATGGCGAAGACCACGTCGACCCAGTAATTGCCGCCGTTGTACGTCTGGTTCGGGAAGCCCGCGCTGGACCGGTAGACGCCGTTGGCAGTAGTGCCAGAGGTCTGCGGGGCGGTCAGCGGCGGAGTGACCGTCGAGGCGTACCTGTACCAGTTCGCGTCCGTCGCGTAGTGCCCGTTCGGTGCGTAGTAGGACGCGATGTAGTCGGTGTTGGCACTGATGTAAACAGGGCTAGTGAAGGTGAGCCGCTGCCAGCCTGTCGCGGTCTCGTCGGCGAACGTGCCGGTCGCCAGCTGGGTGCCGGTGGAGGTCCACAGCGTGCCGGTGTGGGTGCCGGTGTTACCCGTTCCCTTGTAGAAGTCGACGCCCGTGACATAGCCGGGCACCGTGGAACGGAAACGGACGCCGAGCTCCAGCGCCGTGCTGTCGTTCACGGCCGCGGTGGCCGGGGTGGCGCCGTCGGCGAACAGCCCGCAGGGGCAGGTGACGACGACGTCGCGAGTGACGGGCGTGCCGATGTTGCCGCTGTCGTCCGTGGCCCGCACCTTGAGGGTGACCGTCCCGGCCCCCGTGGCGTTCCAGGTGTACGACCATGCGCCTCGGCCGGTCGCCGGGTGCCAGGTCGTGCCGCCGTCTGTGGAGACCTCCACGGCGCCCACCTGACCGCCGGTGTCGGAGGCTGTGCCGGTGATGGTGACGCTGGAGCCGTTGGCGATCGACGTGTTCACCTCCGGCGAGGTGAAGGCCGCGGTCGGCGCGGTGGTGTCGGTGGACGCGGTCGCGGCGACGAGCCCGGACTCCAGCGACTTCGGTTGCACGCCCATGTCCGCGAACAGGTTGACGGTCGCCTGCTTCACCCGCGTGTCGACCGCGCCGGAGATGCCGTCGTGGGTGTCGCTGAGGCCCCACGACCACTGGACGGTCCCAGCGCCGAAGACCCGCGCGCCGCTGGCCGCGCGGTACATGGTCAGGCGGTGGGTGGCGCTGGCGACACCGACCTTGGTGCCGAAGTCCATCATCTTCTGCTCGGCGGTCGCCGTGGTCGAGGAGAGCGGCACCAGGCCGGCGGGCCGGTAACCGTTGTCGACGTCCTCGTCCCACTCGTATCCGAGGATGCCCGGCAGGGTGGCGGTCTGTCCGGCCGACAGGTTCGCGACCGAGGTGTCGCGCCAGAAGCGCATCTTGCCGTCCTGGTCGGGCACCTTCATGTCGATGGCATTGCAACCGTTGTCGGTCGTCGTGCAGTTGACCGTGAACAACGTGCCGGTGAGCGCGTTCTCCGGGCGCCCCCCATCGGCCGGCGGGCTGAACCGGGGGTCGCGCCAGGTGCCGGTCCACACGTTCGCCGCCGGGTCGATCTTGGCATTCGCCTGGGTCTCCTTGTAGGTGACCAGGGTGCGGTAACCGTCCTCCCAGCGGGTCTTCCAGTAGACCTCGTTGCCGCTGAAGAACGCCAGGTTGACTCCGTTGTCCCGGGCGTTCTCAAACGCGGCGCGCTCCTCGCCGGACCAGTACTCGTCGTGCCCGACCGACAGCACCGCCTTGTGGTTGAGCAGGAGCGCGGGGGAACGGTCCACATCGTGCGACGCCTCATAGGCCACGTCATAGCCGTTGGCCTCCAGCCAGCGGACCATCGGGTATTCGTTGGCGAAGACGAAGTCGCGCCCCCAGGGCGTGCTCTCGCGGCTGTTGAACGGGCGGTTGTAGCTCAGCTTCACGGCCCGGCCGGGGGCCACGGTGCTGTCTCCATGGTAAAAGCTGTTGAGCACCTTGTTCGGGTTGTCGGTAGTGGCTGGGATGTCGCCCCAGGTGTTGTACGCCTGCCAGGTCGTGTCAGAGGTCTTGAACAGCACGTCCGAGTGCCGCGCGTCGTCGCGCACGACGAACATGATGTGCGCGTCGTCGCCGGTGTCGGGGCGCACGACGTGGGCGAAGTAGATTCCTGAGACGGCCGTCGTAGGAACGGTCCAGCTGGCCACGGTTCCCCAGGAGCACGACACGGTGCCGGTGGTGGTGTTGTTCGGGCAGCTCGGCTGGTTCTGCGCCACCGACGTGTCAGGGGACAGCGAGGTGATCTTCCTCGCGCCGGTCCCCTGCTGGTAGTAGCCCATCCGGTAGATGTCCAGCGTGAGCGCGGTGGCGGCGGAGCGGACCTTGAAGCCGATGGGGTCGCCGACGTTGACGCTCATCTGGTCGCCGTATCCCTCGACCGTGCCACGTGGGTTGGTGTTCCACTCGCTTGGCGGGCTGCCGGGAAGGCTGTTCTCGCAGATGATCGCGTTGCCGCCCGGGTCGCACGGCCCCGCCGCCTGAGCCGGGGACATCGGCGCGACAAGGCCGGCGGCCAGCGTGGCGAGGAAGGCGAAGATGGCAAAACGGCTGCGCGTAGCGGCACGATGCCCGTTCATGATGCTCCAACGTGAGATGGCCGGTTTATCGACCCCGAGACGGTTCACGCCCTGAGCGTGGTACCTGATGAATACGACGCTGGAGCGGTCGCAGAGGTTTACGTGAACAGAGTGAATCGTGCCAGGTGGCCGACGTCGGAACGCCGCTGCCGCCTGACCGCCGACTGTCGGATTTTCGGATCAGCCGTGGCAACAAATAGCGAAAGGCGCCGGAACTCCGGCGCCTTTCCCACTCTGTTTTCGGATCGTCTTCAGCTCATGTTGGTCGGCTTCATCGGGTCCCGGTCAGCCTGCGCTGGTCAAGCGCCCGCGTGGCCGGCTCAACCGCCCTCGGGGAGGGGCTTGCCGTCCTCCCAGACGTTGCCCTTCCATTCGTTTCCGGACCCGTTCTCGTCCCAGTAGGCCACGGGCCCGTAGTATCCGCCCTTGGCCCACACGTCGCGGCTGAAGACGTTGCCGACGACCTTGATGTTGGACGAGGTGCCCTTCTTACCCGCGCCGCCGTAGAGCGAGTAGCCGCCACCGGCCAGGAAGTTGCCCTCGACCGTCACGTTGCGGACCACACCGAAATCCTGGAACAACGCGACGGCGCCGGTCTGCTGGAGCGTGTTGATCACTGTATTGCCGCGGATCACCAGCGTGGCCCCCGACGGCGGACCACTGGTACACATGATCATGTCCGTGTGGTCGCCGGAGTAGTAGACCGGATCATGGAGGTAGGAGTCCTCGATCAGGCCCTGCTCGGTCAGGATGCCGTTGCTGATGGTGTGGATGTCGACCCGCCTGACGGTCAGGTCGCCACCCTGGTTGAGGATGGCGAACTGTGTCCGCTGCGTGCCGTTGCCGAAGATCTCACTGTCCTCGACCTTGAGGCCGCTGTATCCCTTCCGCTGGATGATTCCCCAGTCTCCGGGCTCCGCGGCCAGACGGGTGTTGCGGATGGTCACGTTGTCGGCTTGCACGTTGATCTCACCGTGCACCTCGAGGCCGTCGATGACCGCGCCGTCCTTGGTGACCCTGACCGAGTTGCTCTGCTGGAGGCTCTTACCGGAGGGCACCCCGGTGTTGGACGCCCCGGGGAAGCCGCCGGTAGACGGAGGCATCGTCGTTTGGGTCGGCTTCGTGGACGGGGGGACCTCGGTCGGCTGCTTCGACGGGATAGCGGTGTCCGACGGCTCCGGCGTGTGACTCGCCGACGGGGTGCCTTCGGGGCTCGACGTGTGGGTCTTCGTCGGAGTCGACGTCGGGGGGGTGGTTTCCGACTCGGTCGCCGTGGGGGTCGAGGTCACGCCGCTGGACGGCTTTCCCGAGTCGGTCACGGTGGGGGTCTGCGTGGGAGTCGCGGAACCGTTCGGCTCGGACGTCGTCGGGGTCTCGGTAGGGGCGGCCGTGACGTCGCCCGTGGGTCGCCCTGTCGGGCGGGGGAACGTATGGCGTTCCCTGTGCCGGAAAATGACGTCGACCCAGTAGTTCACCTTCGCGGGATGCACGCGCAAGGGGAAGGCGGCCTTCGCGGAGGGCGCGAACACTCCGGCCTGGGCGGTCAGCGGGCCCACAGTGACAGGAGCGTCGAATGCTCCGGCGGCGGCGACGTACCCGCCGTTCTGGGTGTGGTAGGAGACGGTGTAGACGCGGCCCGCGACGATGGGGACCGGCTCGGAGAAGAGCGCCTGCTGCCAGCCGCTACGCGTCTCGCCACTGAATGTGACTTTGGCCAGCAGCTTCTTGTCCGAGTCCCAGAGGCTGCCGCGGTGCGCGCCACGCTCGGAGGCGGGCTTGTAGAACCGTACGCCGGCGACCTCGCCGTTACGGCTTGCCTTGAAGCGCGTCCCCAGCTCCAGCGGCGTGTGCTCGGACTGCGTCTTGCCCTTCACGGCCTTCGCCGACTTCCAGAGGCTGGACTCCAGCGTCACCTCGGCCGAGACGGGCGCGACGTTCGCGGGATGAGCGGGCGACGGCGCCCGGTTGACGACCACCACCGTGACGGTTGCCCCCAGCAACACGGCGGCGCCCAACAAGGACACCCGTCCGACCATGGGCAGCCGGGACGACCCAGCGGACCGGGCTTTCTCGGACGACGATCGACGCCGCGGGCGTCGACCATCCGGGTACCGGGAACTGCTCACTGGCACAAGCCTCCACCTCCGGCACTTGCGGGCGCCGGACTCCGATCATGTTTCAGTGCGAGGCTATTGTTGCGGTTGGGCAACGATGACACAACCAGATCTCATTTTTATCCGGTTACTCGGCCTAATTCGGCATAGATACTCGGATTTTGGCAACAAAATCGGCGGATCGACCACGTCGTCACACCATGCTGGGCCGCTCAGATCCGCGAATGTTCGGCTCCACGCAGCTTGGCGTAATAAGCCAGGCAGTCATCGTACAGAGGCAGGAGCCCCTTCTCCCGGGCCTCGGCCAGTGTCGGGGCCGCGGCGTCCTTCGGGGACAGCAACGGCTCGACGTCCTCGGGCCAGGCGATGCCCACGTCCGGGTCGAGCGGGTGCACGCCGTGCTCCCGGCCCGGGGCGTAGAGCTCGGAGCACACGTACATCACGGTTGCCTGCTCCGTCAGCGCCATGAACGCGTGGCCCAATCCTTCGCTGATGTAGAGCCCGCGCCTGGACCGATCGTCGAGCTCGACGGCCTCCCACTCGCCAAAGGTCGGCGACCCGACACGGATGTCCACGACGACGTCGAGCACCGCTCCGCTCACGCAGGTGACGTACTTCGCCTGGCTCGGCGGCACGTCCGCGAAGTGCACGCCGCGCAGAACGCCCCGTCGCGAGACGGAGCAGTTCGCCTGGGCAAGGTTCAGGTCGTGGCCGACTGCCGCGGCGAGCCGGTCGGCCCGGAACCACTCCAGGAACGTTCCTCTGTCGTCCTCGTGGAGGGCCGGGGTGAAAACGTAGGCGTCGTTGATTCTCAGTTGCTCCACGAGGCCAAGGGTCGCATCTTCTGATCTCAGTGTGCTATCGAACCAAGCCTGTCCACACCGCGGCCGGACGCCGTCTGCGATAGTTGGGCGGCCTCGTTGGAACGTGCCGAAATCAGAAGATCAACGACCACCAGGTGCTGTGCCCCCCTCGCACTCCCCGCCAAGGAGAGACCATGAGCCGTCTGAACGCTCTTCGGAGTCGCTTCGTCGACGCCCCCGACTCGCTCGGTGCCAAGGCGCGGGCCCGCCGCTGGAACTGGTTCGCCCAGAACTTCCCGGGCCTTGAGAGCATGTCGGTGATCGACCTCGGCGGCACGGCCAGCGCGTGGCTCCGCGCCCCCGTACGACCCGCGCACGTGCAGATCGTCAACCTGGAAACGCCGCCGACCGATCTGCCGGGATGGCTGAAGGCCGATGTGGCCGACGCCTGCGATCTCCCCTCGGAAATTCTCAACACCCAATATGACCTGGTGTTCTCCAACGCAGTGATCGAGCACGTCGGAGGACATATCCGTCGGCAGATGTTCGCCGACTCCGTGCACCGGCTGGCGGAACGCCACTGGGTGCAGACGCCCTACCGCTACTTCCCCGTGGAGCCACACTTCCTGTTCCCCGGCTTCCAGTACATGCCGATCGCCGCACGTACGGCCCTCCTCCGGCGCTGGCCGCTCATGCACACCCCGACCTCCGATCGCGAGGCGGCGCTGAACATCGTCATGGAAGTGGAGCTGCTCAGCATTACCGAGATGCGGCACTACTTCTCGTCTTCTGAAATGCGTTTCGAGCGGCTGGCCGGGCTGGTGAAGTCGGTCATCGCCATCAAGGAGAAGTAGCGGGAAAAGGCGCCGGGAGCCCGCGCCTTTCGCCTTTTCGATTAATTTCAATACCGGCAAGCGGCCGCGCCCGTCACGATGCGCGATCGACCGCCTTCGTTGCGCTACGGCACCCGACCCTCGCACCACAACCCGCCCGTCCTGCTGTGACCGATGCGACGGCAATTGGTGAAGTCACGTAAACCCAGCTCACTGTCCGAACGTCATTCGTCGGGACCACGCTCCGCGGCGTGAGCAGCGGAGCGGGCGTGCCGTTCGCCCGAGCCAGCCGACGCCTCCACCTGAGTGCTGTGGATGACCGGGACAACGAAAGGAAACCTGAGTGACGTCGATCGGCCTTGCCGTGATCGGTGCGGGCTACTGGGGCCCCAACCTCGTTCGCAATGCGATGGCCACCCCGGAGCTGCGCCTTGAGTGGCTGTGCGACCTCGATGAGGACCGGGCGAAGGCGGTGCTCGGCCGTTACACCACAGTGAGGCCGACCACCTCGCTCGAGCAGGTGCTCCAGGATCCGGCGGTGGACGCGGTGGCGATCGCCACCCCGGCCCGCACCCACTTCGATCTGGTCCAGGCCGCCCTTGCCGCCGGCAAGCACGTGCTGGTGGAAAAGCCCCTCACTCCGACGTACGCGGAGGGCGCCAAGCTCGTCGCCCTCGCAGAGGAGAAGGATCGGGTGCTCATGCTCGACCACACCTTCTGCTACACGCCGGTGGTCCGCCGGATCAGGGACCTGATCGCGTCCGGGGAGCTCGGCGACGTGCTGTTCGTCGACTCGGTACGCATCAACCTGGGCCTGGTCCAGCCGGACGTGGACGTGCTCTGGGACCTCGCGCCACACGACCTGTCAATCCTCGACTTCGTGCTCCCCGAGGGCGTCACCCCTGTCGCGGTGGCCGCGCACACCTCCGACCCGATCGGAGCCGGACGGCCGTGCCTGGCCTACCTGACCCTCTGGCTGTCGTCGGGGGCGATCGCGCACATCCACGTGAACTGGCTCAGCCCTACCAAAATCCGCACGACCGTGATCGGCGGCTCCCGCCGCACGATCGTGTGGGACGACGTCAACCCCGCCCAGCGCCTCGCGGTGTACGACCGGGGGGTCGACCTGTCGGCCGTCGGTGCGGACGAGCGCCGCGCGGCCCTCATCTCCTATCGAACGGGTGACGTCGTCGTACCCGCCCTTCCGGAGCGCGAGGCCCTTCGCGGCGTGATGAGCGAGTTCGCCTCCGCGATCCAGGAGAAGCGCGCACCTCTGACCGACGGGCATTCGGGGCTGCGTGTGCTCGCACTCCTGGAAGCCGCCGGTGAAAGCATCCAAAATGACGGCAAAAGGGTCGACCTTTGATGATCAAGAACACGACGTCGCAGGCGTCAGAGGAGGTGGCCGGACGATGATCCCGGTGATGCGGCCTTGGCTCGGACCTGAGGAGCAGGCGGCGGTGGCCGAGGTGATCTCTTCGGGCTGGATCGCGCAGGGACCCCGAGTGGCGGAGTTCGAGCGGGGCTTCGCGGAACACGTACAAGCCCTGCACGGCGTGGCCGTCTCCTCATGCACGACGGCGCTGCACCTCTCCCTGGTGCTGGCCGGCGTCGGCCCCGGCGACGAGGTGGTGGTGCCGTCGCTGTCGTTCATCGCGACCGCCAACGTCGTGCGGCACGCGGGCGCCGACCCGGTGTTCGCCGACATCGACCCGGTGACGGGCAACCTCACCGCCAAGACCATCGAGGCCGTCCTCACCCCGCGCACCCGCGCGGTGATCCTCGTCCACCAGGCGGGGGTACCCGCCGACGTCGACGAGGTCCGTACGGCGCACCCCGGGCTGACCATCATCGAGGACGCCGCGTGCGCCGCGGGATCCCTCTACAAGGACCGCCCCGTCGGCGCGGGGTCCCCGCTCGCCGCCTGGTCGTTCCACCCGCGCAAGCTGCTGACCACCGGCGAAGGCGGCATGCTCACGATGGAGGACGCCGACCAGGCTGCCCGCGCACGGCGGCTTCGCGAGCACGGCATGAGCGTCAGCGCCGCCGAGCGGCACGCGAAGGGCGTCACCACTCCCGAGCAGTACCTCGAGGTGGGGTTCAACTACCGGATGACCGACCTGCAGGCGGCGGTCGGGCTGGTACAGCTCGGCCGGCTGGCCGAGCTGATCGAGCGGCGGCGCGCCCTGGCGGCGCGCTACCACGAGCTGCTCGGGGACATCCCCGGAGTGCGTATGGTCACCGACCCCGACTACGGCCGGACGAACTACCAGTCATTCTGGGTGGCGCTGCCGGAGGACTTCCCGCTGGGCCGCGACGAGCTGATGGTTTTCCTGTCAGAAAGCGGCGTGTCCGCGCGGCGCGGCATCATGGCCGCCCATTTGGAGCCGGCCTACGCCGGCATGTCCAACACCGAGCTGCCCGCCACCGAGTGGCTGACCGCCAACTCGCTCGTCCTGCCGCTGTTCCACGCCATGACCGAGGCCGAGCAGGACCACGTGGCCGAGGCGATGCACGGGGCAGCGGCGGGGAGGCCGGTGCGAGCCTGATGACACGCCGCATCGTGGTCTATCCACACTCGATGGAAATCGGCGGCAGCCAGCTCAACGCCGTCGAGCTGGCGGCGGCGGTCCAGAAACTCGGCCACGAGGTAATCGTGATCAGTGAGCCGGGCCCGCTGGTGAGCAACGTGAAGGCAGCCGGCCTGGAGCACCACGAGCTGGACCCGCACCGGCGCCGCCCGTCGCGGACAACCATCCGCCGGCTGCGGTCCCTGGTCGAGTCGCGTGGGATCGACGTCGTGCACGGCTACGAATGGCCGCCCGGAGTCGAGGCCTACTACTCGGCCCTGCGTGACGCCGGCGGGTCCGCGACGGATCGGCGTCCGGTCACGGCCGTCTGCACGATCATGTCCCTAGTGGTCGCGCCCTTCCTGCCGCCGTCCTTGACCCTGGTGGTCGGCACCCGGGAGATCCAGGAGCGGACCCTGCCCCACTACCGCCGGGTCCACCTGATCGAGCCCCCCGTGGACGTCTCCGCCAACGCGCCGGACCACCCCGTGGATGAGTTCCGGGAGAAGTTCGGCCTGGCTCCCGGACCGCTGGACATCGTGGTGGTCTGCCGGCTGGTGCCCGAGCTCAAGTTGGAGGGCATACTCACCGCGATCGACACTGTGGGGCGGCTCGCGGCCGACCTCGACCTGCGGCTGATCGTGGTGGGCGACGGCACGGCCCGCGCGCAGGTCGAGCAGCACGCCGCGGCGGCGAACGCGGCGGCGGGCCGCCGGGTGGTGGTGCTCACCGGTAAACTCGCCGACCCGCGCCCCGCCTACGCCGCCGCCACGGTCTGCCTCGGCATGGGCGGCTCGGCACTGCGCTCCCTGGCTTTCGCCAAGCCGCTGATCGTCCAGGGCGAGCACGGCTTCTTCGAGCTGCTCACGCCCGACAGCGAGCCGTTCTTCCTCAACCAAGGCTGGTACGGCCAGGGCGCAGGGCGAAACGAGGGACCGATCCGGTTCGAGGCGGCCGTGCGCAAGCTGTACGACGACCCGGAACTGCGGGGCAAACTGGGCCGGCACGGCAGGGACCTGGTGGTCGAGCGGTTCAGCCTCGAGAAAGCCGCCCGGGTCCAGGTCGACATCTACGAACAGGCGATCACCGAGCCTCCCTCGGCCCGTGACGCGCTCGGCACCGTCCAAGGCGTGGTGGCGTACAAGCTGCGCCGCCGTTACCAGCGGATGCGTGGCACGCACTCGCGTGATGACTTCAACGCGGTCGCCAAGGACCGCGGGTGACCGGTTCCGAGCCCACATCCGACGAACCTGGAGACGCCTCGCTGAAGGCGCGGGCGGGCCGCGCCGTGGGATGGAGCGTGCTGAGCACCATCAGCGCCCGGTTCGGCACGATGGCCATCGGCATCGTGCTCGCCCGGGTGCTCGGGCCCCTCGAGTTCGGCACCTACGCCGTCGCGCTCGTGGCCTTGCTCGCCATGCTGAGTATGAACGAGCTGGGGGTCAGCCTCGCGGTGGTGCGATGGCCAGGCGACCCGCGCCGGATCGTCCCCACGGTCACGACGATGGCCACGGCGTCGAGCCTGGTTATCTGCGTCGGCGTAATGATCGTCGCTCCCGCGTTCGCCGAGGCCATGGGGAATCCGGCGGCGACCGGGCCAGTGCGGGTGCTAGGGCTGAGCGTGCTCATCAACGGGGTCGTCTCGACCTCGGCCGCGCTGATGCAGCGGGACTTCATGCAGGGCCGAAAGGCGATCGTGGACCAGGCCGACAACTGGCTCGGCGCGGTGGTGTCGCTTGCCCTGGCAGTGCTGGGCTGGGGCGCCATGAGCCTGGCCGTGGGCCGCCTCTGCGGCTCGTTGGCCGGCGGCCTGCTCTGCGTGGTGTTCGCTCCTCACCGGCTGCGCTTCGGTTTCGACCCAGAGGTGGCCCGGCGGCTCCTGGCGTTCGGGATACCGCTGGCCGGTTCCTCGCTGGTGGTGTTCGCCGCGGGGTACGTCGACCAGATCATGGTCGGGCACCTGCTCGGCCCGGTCGCCCTGGGCTTCTACGGGATCGCGTTCAACCTGTCCGGGTGGCCGATCACGGTGTTCTCCAAGCCGGTGCGCGCCGTGGCCCCGGCCGCGTTCGCCCGGCTCCAGCATGACCGGCCATCCCTGAACCGGGCCTTCCTGAGCACCGCGGGCCTGCTGGTGGGGCTCACCGCGCCCGTGTGCCTGCTGCTCAGCGGCAGCGCTCCGGCGCTGATCCGGTTCGTGTACGGCGAGCAGTGGGGGCCGGCCGCAGACGTGCTGGTGTGGCTTGGCGTGTTCGCGAGCCTGCGCATCCTGTCGGAACTCATGTACGACTACCTGGTGGTGCTGGAGCGCTCGCGGGCCGTCTTCTGCATCCAGGTGCTGTGGCTCTGCGCCGTGGCCCCCGCGGTTTACACAGGCATCCAGGTGGGCGGGCTGCGGGGAGCGCCGATCGCGCTCGTCGCGGTCTCGTTGGTCGTGGTGATCCCCGCGTACATCTTCGCGGTGGGCCGCACGGGCGTCGGCACAGTGTCGCTGCTCGGCAGGTTCCTGCCAGGTGCGCTCACCGCGGTGGTGGTCTTCGGAGCCAGCACGCTAGCCGTACGCCTGATACCCGTCGACCTGCTCGCCTTGGCCGTCGCCGGTCTGGTGGGCGTTGGGGCGGCGGCGCTGTACGGCTACCGTAACCGGCACGTCCTGCGAAGCTTCAAGGAGACGAGCGTGACCGAATCACCCCGGGCCAGGCCTGGCGTCGGGCAAGCGACGTGACTCCCCTGCTCATCGTCGGCGCGGGTGGCTTCGCCCGGGAGACCGCGCAGCTCGTCCACGCGATCAACGACGACTCACCCACGTGGGAGCTGCTCGGCCACCTCGACGACGACCCGGCCAAACACGGCACCGTCGTCGATGGCGTGCCGGTGCTGGCCGGGTCCGACGAGGCGGTGAAGCAGGACCACGCACAGGTCGTAGTCTGCACGGGAAGTCCCCGCGACTATGCCAGCCGAGCCCGGATCGTCGCCCGTCTCGGCCTGCCTCAGGAACGGTACGCCACGCTTGTCCACCCGAGCGCGAGCCTGTCCCGGTCGTCGTCGATCGGTGTGGGCTCGGTCGTGCTCGCCCAGGTGGTGCTGACCGCCGCGGTCACCGTCGGAGCGCACGTCAGCGTGATGCCCCACGTGACGCTCACGCACGACGACGTCGTCGGGGACTTCGCCACGCTCGCCGCGGGCGTGCGGCTGGCCGGTGGTGTCCACGTCGAGCCGGGAGCCTACGTCGGTTCTGGCGCGCTTGTCCGGGAAGCCCTCACGGTCGGCTCCTACGCCCTTGTCGGCATGGGCTCGGTCGTCACCCGTGACATCCCTCGCCGAGAGGTCTGGGCCGGCGTACCCGCCCGTTTCATCCGTCCAGCCACAGTTACCACGGAGCACTGACATGATTCCCTTCGTTGATCTGCGAGCGGCCCACGCCGAGGTGGCCGAGGAGGTGCTCCAAGGCTTCGACCGGGTGCTGCGGAACACGGCCTTCGTCCAAGGGCCGGACGTCACCGCCTTCGAGGAGGAGTACGCGGCCTTCTCCGGCGTGCCGTACTGCGTCGGCGCCGGCAACGGCACCGACGCCATCGAGCTGGCCCTTCGCGCGTGCCACCTGGCGCCCGGCGCCGGTGCGGTGCTGCCGGCCAACACGTTCGTCGCCACGGCCGAGGCGGTCGTGCGGGCCGGCCTGCGACCGGTGCTGGCCGACTGCGACGACGACTTCCTCCTGATCGATCCGGAATCGGCCGCCACCGCCGTAGGGCCGGACACCGCGGCGATCCTCCCTGTCCACCTGTACGGCCAGCAGGCCCCCATGGCCGCCGTACACGCGCTGGCCGAGCGGCACAGCCTCACCGTCGTCGAGGACGCCGCGCAGTCCCAGGGCTCGGAGCAGGCCGGGCGCCCACCGGTCGGCCTGGCCGCGACGAGCTTCTACCCGGGCAAGAACCTCGGCGCGTACGGCGAGGCGGGAGCCGTGCTCACCTCCTCGTCCGAGCTCGCCCGTGCGTTCCGGATGCTCACCAGCCACGGCAGCGAGGTGAAGTACCAGCACGAGACCCTCGGCTTCAACTCGCGCCTGGACACCCTCCAGGCCGTGGTACTGCGGGCCAAGCTCAAGCACCTGGCACGGTGGAACGAGCTGCGCCGCGCGGCGGCCGACCGCTACGAGTCACTCCTGTCCGACATCGACGGGGTACGACTGCCGCGCACGGCGCCCGGCAACGCCCATGTCTGGCACCTGTACGTCATCCGCGTGCCCGAGCGTGACAGGGTGCTGGCCGGACTCCAGGAGGCCGGAGTGCAGGCACAGATCCACTACCCGTTGCCCGTGCACCTCCAGCCGGCGTTCCGCCACCTCGGCCACGGCCCCGGCGACTTCCCGGTGGCCGAGGCCGCGGCCCGGGAAATCCTGTCTCTCCCGATGCACCCCCACCTGACCGCCGGCCAGCAGGAGCAGGTCGCCGAGACCCTGGACAAGATGCTCCGGCAGATCTAGGGCTGTCACCTCAGAAGCGAGCCTGGAAGGAAAGCTCTAGACAGCAGGCTCGTGCACCTCGGGTGACCTCTGCGTCTGCAGCCGCCACAACGCGCCGCAGCACCCGAGGATCAGGAACATCAAGTTCGTGATCATTGGGAAGCTGAAGGCGTCGAAGGTTCCGAAGCCGAAGGTCGCGGCCGCTGTCGCGGCGGCGAAGCACTGGGCGAGGTGGCGGGTCTCATCATCGGCCGAAGCCCGCCTGGCCCCTCGGGCCAGGAACCATCCGGCGAGGAGGAAGACGATCAGCGCAAGCACGCCGACAAGGCCCGTCTCCAGCGCTGACATGAGGTACTGGTTGTCGATCACGCGGTAGATGCGCGGAAGGTACGTGGCGAAGCCCTGCCCGAAAAGCGGACGTTGCGACACCGCCAGGACGACCGCGTCGTAGTCGCCGGTGCGTGTGGTGGAGTTCTCGTCCGACCCGATCACGGAGACGAGGCTCAGCACGGTGCCGATGAGACCGGGAATCAACAAGCGCATCAGGATCGAGGCGGCACCGAAGATGAGCAGGGCCCTCAGTCGCCACTCGGAGGGCCAAGTGGGCAGAAGCACCAGCATCACGACGAACATGCCGAGGATGGCCGAACGCGAGACCGTCATCGGCAGCGCGCTTGCGATCAGCGCCACCATCAGCCACCGCTTCCTGCGCTGCTGGGGAACGCGGCAGTAGATCGCTCCATGTAGGGCGAGCGGCAGCACGACGGCGAGGACCACTCCCAGTTCGATCGGATGGGTGGCGGTGCCTGCGGGGCGGAAGAAGCCTTCGCGCTCGAACAGCACGGCCGAGCCCTTCTGCACGAGCCCGGGCAGGGCGAGGTACTGGGTGACCTCGATGCCGGTGAAGAACTGCATCATGGCGATGAACGCCGGGAACGACGCCCCGATCACGATGCGGCGCCGGAGCGTCTCCAGCCGCTCCATGCTGTTGATGCCGTCAGCGGTGACCAGAGCGATCCCCGCCCACCCGCCGGCCAGCACGAGCCCCAGGTCGGCGGCGTTGACCTCCTCGGCCGACAGCGGCCGGGTCGTCGCCGCGATATAGCTCGCGAGGAGGGCCAGGCAGAAGAAGAAGATGACCGGGCGGACGGGCTGCCGGCCGCGGATGGGGGTCCACTGCGGCGAAAGCCTGGACAGGAGATACCAGACCAACAGCAGCACGGCAACGATCGAGGAAGGGGAGCCCGCTCCACCGAGGGGGCCTACCACGTACCGGGCCGGCATTACGAACAGGATCACCAGAAAGAACGTCATGATCGACACCGCGTCGACGCGGGCCTTCGGCAGCTTGATCCGGCGTTCAGGTGGCCGGGGAGCGGGGCTGTGAACCCGCGCGGCATGCGACGTGCTGGTCACCGACCTGGCCTGGTGGGATCGAACACGACGTACGGCTCATCATCAGGGCCCCCCAAGGTGGGCCTTCCCGACCTGGAGGCGGGCTGTGGCCCCTGCCCCGGCTTCCCTCCGTTGCCTGCCGCGTGCTTCGATCGGGGCGCGGGGCCAGACGGAGGGGCACCCTGGGGCCGCTCCTTGTCGTCGGACCAGACGTAGAGGTTCTCCTCTGTGCGCTGCTGGTTCGCCCACGGGTCACGCGGCTCGGGAGGCGGCGCGTTCTTCGCCGTGGAAGGCACCCGGCGGTCGTAGGGCCCAGCGGGGGGCGGCTCGATCGGTCTCGGGGGCCGTGCGGGGGGCCTGCTGCCTGGCATGGGGCCACCCCCGGGGCGGGGGGCGGCGCCACCGGCCGAGCGCGAGGCGCGCTGCGGGTGCGAGGGGCCCGTTGGGGGGTGCCCCGCTCCCGAGGTCACCTGGCCGGACTGAGCCTGCCGCCGGCGCTTCTGCGCCATCGACTCCAGGAACAGCGGCACACCGATGGTCAGCAGCATGCCGCCGGCGAAGATGATCACTAGGAGCCGGATCTTCGCCTGCGGGGTCACCTGGGCCTTGTCGGTGGAGGTGACGAGCTCGGCCCGGATCGTCGCATCGGGCACGATGGCGGACTTCCGCTGCATCTCGGTGAGCCGCGCCTGGCTCAGCGTCACGAGCGTGTCCATCGTGGCCTGGGCGACCTTGGGGTCGGGGCCTGTGGCAGTGATGTCGAGGAGCGGTCCACGGGAGTCCTGGGCGAGGCCCACGGTGAAAGTGGCTGTATTGCCCTCGTCCTTGAGCTTCTGCAGAGTGCGCTCGTCGCTCATGTTTCGCGCGATGACCTCGGCCGTGATGGTCAGCGACGCGTCGAAGGCTAGCCAGGGGTTTCCGCCGACCGGCTGTGATCCCTTCCTGGACGACAAGAAGACGACGGTGGCTTTCGATTCGTACTGCCAGGGGATCGCTATGAGCGCCCCCACCGTCGCCGCGAGCGTGACGGCCATCAGTGCCACCGTCACCGGCCACCGCCGGAGCAGCGCACGCAGCGAATCAAGCAGGTCCATAATGTCCCTTCACCCCCGCCCGGCCGACCAACATCTGTCATTCCCACCCCTGCCGGGCCGCGAAGGTAGGACGCGCGAGAGCCTCGGCGCGTTGTCATCGCCTCAAGTGTTTCCTCTAGGCGGTTCCTTTACTAGCCTCGTCCCAAGACTAAGCACGCCTGTGCCACGATGTGTCGGTGCGAAGGCGATTGGTTGTGCGGAGTTGCTGCCTGGCGCTGATCTTCCTGATCGCCGCCTGGGCGGTGCTCTGGGTAAGATATCGATCACCTCTCTACCAGAGTTCGGTCACCGTTGCGTTCATAACCAAGACGAACCACTACCAAGGTGAGGTCTACGACCACTTCACCGACAACCACATCTATATGGCGCTGGCGAGCGCCCGCTTTTTCGACAACCCCGGCACGCAAGAGCGTCTCCGCAGCATGGGAGGCACCGCCGACTTCCACTACAAGGTGGCGCACTGGGGCAATGAGGAGCTCCCGGTGTACGGCCAGCCGTACGCCACGCTGCAGGCTCTCTCCGACGACCCCAAGGCATCGATTGACACGCTCAACCTGGCACTCCAGATGCTTACCCAGAAGGTCAAGCGCATGCAAACCTCGGTGGGAGCCAGCGGCCAAGTGATGATCACGTCGGAGCCCATCGGCTCGATCACGGGGCCAGAGCACCAGGGCCTCCAGAGGAGTCGCGCAATCGTCGGCATCGCGCTCATGGCCCTGCTCGCCTCAGCGGCGATGCTCTCGGCCACCCGCGACCGGAGTGGCGGCCAGTTCGGGGGGCCGCCTGCGCGAAGCCAGGTGAACACCAGGGGACCGGCGAGGCGGGCGCACCCTGCCCGCCTCGGAGCGAGCCCCAATCTCTGATGTGATCGGCAAGCAGGTGACCGCGCTCCGGGCGACCCGGTTTGGAGCGTTCCGCAGATCAATGATCTGGAGTTCTTCGTGTCTTCTTCGTTGCCGCGTCGTCTCGCGCTGCTCGTCGCGTCCATCGTGCTGAGCGGTGCCGCCACTGCGGGCTGCACGAGGGGCACGGCGGACGACGGACGCGCCCCCCTTCCTGGGCACACGCCCCCGTCGGAATCCCCCAAGGCCAAGGACGACTTCCCCTCCGCGGAGACCACCGGCCTGCGTCCGGGTCCCTCGCTCAGGAAGGTCGGCGAAGTGAACGTCCTGCGGCCGGGAGCCGTGGTCGAGAACCTCGAAGTGCACGGAAAGCTCAACATCAAGGCCGACAACGTGACGGTTCGCAACGTGCGGGTGATCGGCGAAGGCGACTGGTCGATCATCCAGGCGAAGGGCGCGTCCGGCGCGGTGATCGAAGACTGCGAGATCTCCGGTGACGGTGTCGTCAGGGCCCAGTGGGGTGTCCTGAACCAGGGGGGCGACATCACAGTGCGGCGCGCGAACATCCACACCGTGGCGAACTCCATCGGCACCGGCCAGGGGCTGATCGAAGACTCCTACATGTACGACTTCAAGAAGTATCCCGGCGATCATGTGACCGGACCCCAGATCAACGGATCCCCCGAAAAGGGGCAGACCCTGACGATCCGCCACAACACCATCCTGAACCAGATCTCGCAGACGTCGGCGATCTCGATCTATCAGGACTTCAGCCGCGCACATGACGTGCTTATCGAGCGCAATCTGCTCGGCGGCGGGGGCTACACGATCTACGGCGGAAAGGGGAAGTTCGGCACGCCGACGAACATCCGCATCGTGGGCAACGTCTTCACCCGCCGCCTGTTCCCGAAGGGCGGTTTCTGGGGACCGCTGGCCTACTTCGACGCCAAGGGCCAGGGAAACCTCTTCGAGAACAACGTATGGGAAGGCACAGGCGAGCCCATCGCCCCCTGATCACGTCGCAGCGGGCGAGTACGCATCCCGCAGGAGGAGCTCCGGCCGTCCTGAACCATCGGCCGGCACCCTCCACACGTCCGAACTGTCGCCCCGCAGCCTGCTGTACATCACCGTCTGAGCGTCGAGCCATGCCACCTGGTCATCCACGTTCGCCGGCTCGGCGAGCGCCCTCTCACGGCCGGTCCGGAGGTCGAGCATGTGCAGGCGCCATGGGTCGGTGAAGCTACTGGTCCGCTTCTTGTAGACCACCCGGGTGCCGTCCGGGGACAGCGACGGGCACTCGGCGTTCTCCCGGAGAACCCGCACGCGCCGCTTGGCGAAGTCGCCCTCGACCAGGTAGGTCCTGCCTTCGGTGGACACCGTGGCGTAGAAGCGGTTGTCGTCCGAGGCGAAGGTCACACCCCAGTAGTTCAGGTCTGGCGCCCTGTAGTTACGCCCGTCCTTCTCAAGCGTGAAGTCCTCCAGGCTCTTGACGAGCGTGCCCGTACGGGTGTCGAGGATCCCCGCGCGCGTGGACAAGCCGACGCTCAGGTAGGAGTCACCCGCGGCGAAGAAGGTCCAGGCCACCATCCGCCCGCTCGCGGACACCCGCGCCCTGCTGGGGATTCCGGACAGAGCGACCCGCCGCACCTCGCGGAGATGGTCGTCGACCACGATGGCCTCGGACCGGGTGACCAGCCCGTTGGTGACGCGCAGGCACAGACCCGTACCCGCCGCCGCGTAGAACCGCTTGCAGCGGAGGCCTGTGGAGCGCGGCTGCCCCTCTCCGCTCGCCGGCACCGCGAGCACCAACCCGCTGTCCGGCGAGGGCCCCGCCCGCACCATGAGCAGATCCCCCCGCTCGAGAGCCGTCTCACGCGGCGCCGGGCTGGAGCTCGGGGCCGCCCGCGGAGCGACGGCCGCGGCCGACCTGGCCCGCAGGACGTAAACCACCGCCGCGGCCCCGAACAACAGCACAGCGATCACCAGGATCGCGACCCGCGTGCGCCCAGACAGAGCTGACACGTTCATATCGGCCCACTCAGGTGGCCGTCGTGCTCGGCGTACATCTCGCCTGTCTCCGGGCAGCGCCAGCTCCCCGTAGACGCCTCCCGCAGCGTCACCCCAGCGCGGCCCACCCAGCCGATACGGCGGGCGGGGACGCCCGCGACGAGCGCGAAGTCGGGAACGTCTCTGGTCACCACGGCTCCCGCGGCGACCAAGGCGTGGCGGCCGATCGTACGCCCGGCGACGATCACGGCACGTGCCCCGATGGAGGCTCCCGCGCGGACCACCACGCCCTGGGCGGTCCAGTCGCCGTCGCGCTTGAGACCGCCCTCGACGTCGGTCGAGCGGGGGAAGACGTCGTTGGTGAGAACGGCGGCCGGCCCGATGAAGACACCGTCCTCGAGCACAGCGGGCTCGTACACCAGGGAGTAGTTCTGCAGCTTGACCCGGTCGCCTATCTGGACGCCCGGCCCGACGTACGCGCCCCGCCCGAGTATGCATCCCTCGCCAAGCACGGCCTGCTCGCGGACCTGGGCGAGGTGCCAGATCACGCTGCCCGAGCCGATCTTGGCGCTCGGGTCGACGTCGGCGGTGGGCGCTATTCGCGCTTCGGTCATCGAGACTCCATTGAGGGTGAATACTTCGGAACTATGCCAAGCGCGAGCGTCATCATCCCGGCCCACAACGAGGCCCGGGTAATCGGCCGGCTCCTTTCGCGCCTGCTGGAGCAGGCGACTCCGGGCGAGCTCGACGTGGTGGTCGTGGCCAACGGCTGCGACGACGACACCGCGTCGGTAGCCCGTGGCCACGGCGTCCGCGTGATCGAGACGGCGATCCCCTCCAAGAGGGAGGCGCTGCGCCTCGGCGACGAGGCCGCCGACAGCCATCCCCGGATCTACGTGGACGCCGATGTCGAGGTGGGCACCGCCGACGTCCGCGCCCTCCGTGACGCTCTCCTGGACCGCTCCACTGGGACACTTGCGGCCGCTCCGGAGAGGGCCCTGGTACTCCAGGACCGGCCATGGCCGGTCCGCGCCTACTACGCCGTGTGGAACCGCCTCCCCGCCGTACGCGAAGGGCTGTTCGGCAGGGGCGTGATCGCGGTGTCCGAGGAGGGCAACCGCCGCATCATGGACCTTCCTCCGGTCATGGGAGACGACCTCGCGGCCTCGCTCGCCTTCACGCCCGGCGAGCGGAAGGTGGTGCGCACGGCTCACGCGGTCATCCACCCGCCGCGGACCCTCGGCGACCTGATGAGGCGCCGGGTCCGCGCCGTGACGGTCGTCGCGGAGATCGAGCAGGGCCCCATAGCGGGGCAGGAGGCCCGTACGGGGCTTCGCGACCTGCTTGCCATCGGCGGGCGCGCGCCGTGGCTCCTGCCCCACCTCGGCGTCTTCCTTGCCATCACGCTTGTCGCCCGGGCCAGGGCGCGCCGTGCCGTACGGGCGAAGGACTACACGACATGGCTGCGTGACGAGAGCAGCAGGACCTGAGCTCTCAGCCCTTGCTCCGGCCCTGGACGTACTCCTTCACCACCATCCAGGCGAACCTGGTGTTGGTCGACACGTAGCGCGGCCCGAGCCGGAGCGGTTCCTGCAGGAACCTGTAGAGCCATTCCATGCCGAGCTTCTGCCACAGGGCGGGAGCCCGGCGCACCTTCCCGGCCAGCACGTCGAACGACCCGCCGACCCCGTGGATCACCCCCGCGTGGATGTCCGTGGCGAACCGCGCGAGGAAGATCTCCTTCTTCGGAGACGTCATGCCGAGGAACAGCAGGTCGGGCTTGGCCTCCCCGATCCGCGCGGCGACATCGGAAGCCTGGTCATCGGTGAAGTAGCCGTCACGGGCCCCGGCGACCTCCAGGCCCGGATAGCGACGGCCAACCTCGGCGACCAACCGTTCGAGGACCTCGGGCCGGGCCCCCAGGAAGTACGCGCGGTACGACCGCCTGGCGCCCTCTTCCATCAGAGAGGTGAACAGATCGATGCCGGCCACCCGCTCGGGAAGCGGTCGGCCGAGGAACCGGGAGGCCCACACCACGGACTGGCCGTCGGCCACGACGAGGTCGCACGAGGTCACGGAGTCGCGCAGCAGTTCGTCGTGGCTCATGTTGACGGCCTTCGCCGCGTTCACCACGCCGATGGTGAGGCTCTCCCTGTTCTCGACGGCCTCAACGCACCGGGCGATGGTCTGCTCCATGGTCAGAGCGTCCAGGGACATCCCCAGAAGCGCCCTGCGCGGCGCCACGCCGCTCACGCCCGCTTCCCGGGGGTGTCGCGGGGCAGCCAGAACCGCCATGCGTAGAGCAGCCAGCCCAGCTCGTAGGGACGGCACTCGCGGTCGACGGCGAGCGGCGGGTAGATGCGGTCGAGGACCCCGATACGCGAGCCCTGGTTGATCGCGCTGGCCACCGCCCGCACGCCTCGCACGATCTTCTTCGGGTCGTCCCTGGCTGCCTTTCGCCAGGTCAGGTCGAGCTCCTCGATGATCAGCTCGTCGTCGATCTCGGGCCGGGACGTCATCCAGTGAAGGCCGAGCGCGATCTGCTTCATATAAGAGGTGCCGCCCGCGTCAGCGAGGTCGAGCAGCGCCATCGGGGCCATCGAGAGCTGATGAACGCTGTAGACGGGGTAGCCCTCGACCACTCCCCCCGTACGCGCGTCGTAATGCCACCACCACTGGCCCTGCGGCCCCTGGGCCGTGCAGATGCCCGCGGCGATCTGCTCGGCGGCCTTCAGTGCGGCGTCGTCGCCGGTGTGGGCGTGCAGGCGCGCGAGGGCCTGCAGCGGGTACACCTGGTCGGCGAAGCAGCCGACGTGAGCCCGGTACCAGGAAGCGGGGCCGATGACGTGCCGGTAGAGCCGGTCGTCACCGAGGCCGGTGAGCAGCCTGCCCTGGGCGTGGTCAAGCCGGCTGTCCAGATCCGGGGCACCGCTGGCCACCCGGTGTGCGGCGACCAGGGCGGCCAGCGCCCACGACGCCTCGACCGTGTAGACGGGGTCACCGGCGTGCAGCCTGGCTTCGAGCTCCGCCAGCCGGTGGAGGCTCCTGTCGAGCTCCGGGTGGCCGGCCTCGGCCGCCGCCCACGCGATGAGCGCCGCGTCACCCAGGTTGCCGACGTCCGGCAGGCCCTTGATCAGGTTCCCGACCAGGTCGAGGACGGTGTCCCCCGCCAGAGCGACTCGTTGCGCCTCCTCTGGCAGCGCCGCCACGCCGAGGGCGACGATGGCGCTGTAGCGCACGCTGCGCCCCTCGGGGACGGCCGTCCAGCGCCCGTCGTCCTCCAGCCTGCCTCGCCTGGTGAAGACGAACTCACCATTGACGTAACCGGGAGGAAGCCCGCGGACCGACAGGTCGACCATACGGCCGACGAGCTCGGCTGCGGGTGCATCGATCTCGGCGAGCGCACCGAGACGACCCTCATGGCGAGTCATCACTCACCCCCCAAACTTGCATTAAGAGACCCAATGTGACTGTGAAGATGACGTTTCATGATTTCCGGGCATCCCAGCCTCCGCGCCAGGTGTCGCGGAGCGCCCACAACTCGGCCCAGTCTCCGCGCTGGGCCATGGGACGTCCCTGCCGCTCGATATCCGGAGGGGCCACGCGACGGCTCAGCGTCGCCCTGAGCCAGACGCCGAACAGCATCATGGAGGCACCCAGAGCTCGCAGCCCGCGAGGGAAGTGCCGGCGGACCACGGTCACCTTGCCCGTGAACAGGAGCGCCAGCTTGTCCAGGCTCGACGAGGACATGCCACCTGGGTGCACGAACACGGCACGGTCGGTCACCATGGGCCGGTAGCCGGCGCCCCGGACCCGCAGGCACAGGTCGGCGTCCTCCCCGTACATGAAGATGCGGGTGTCGAACCCGCCCACCTCATCCCAGGCACGGCGGCTGATGAGCATCAGCGCCCCGGTGACGATCGGCACCTGCCGCTCGCCATCCCACGTCGTCGGGGACTCCGGATCGAACAGGGGCCGGCCCGGGAAGACCGTGGACAGGCCCGTGGCGAAGCAGAACACCGACCACGGCGTGGGCCGCCCCCACCAGGACCTGGGGTCGTTCTCGCCGGCTTCGGTGACGCAGCGACCGCCGATGATCCCGGCCCGGGGATGGCGTTCCGCGCAGTCGAGCAGCTCCGTCAGCGCCTCGGGCTGGACCTCCGCGTCGGGGTTCACGAAGACGAGATAGCGCCCTCCTGCCACCTCGGCTCCGGCCACACAGCCCTCGGCGAAACCCCCGTTCACGTTTCTGGCGACGACTCTGGCCCACGGAGCGGCGGCTCTGGCCGCCTCCACGGTGTCGTCGGGGGACTTGTTGTCGACGACGATCACCTCGGCGTCCAGGGCCTTGACCGCCCGCTCCACCGCCGCGAGGCAGCGGGCGATGTACCCGCTGCTCCGGTAGGTGACGATGATCACAGACAGGTTCATCCGCGCGCCTTCCTGAGCAACGGAACCGAGACGGCCAGCGCGACACCAAGGCCGGCCGCCATCACCTTCACGGCGGTCTCCGGCCCGCCGGCCATCCACAGCAGGCCGAAGGCCCATGAGGCGACCATCGTGCCGAGTGCCTGGCCGGTCTGCACGACGGCCAGGCCGGTGGCCCGCCGCTCCTCCGGCAGCAGAGGTCCGGCCAGGGCGCTGACCACGCCGTCGGTGGCCGCGTAGGACAGGCCGCGCAGAGCGAGGGCCACGACGAGGACCGCCGGGCCGGGCGGGAGCAGGAGCAGCCCGTAACAGGCCAGAAGGGCGAGGTATCCGCCGATCACGACCGTGGACCGGCCGACGCGGTCCGCCAGCCGCCCGAACGGCACCGCGGCGACGAGGTAGGCGGCCGAGACCCCGACGGGGAGCAGGGGCAGCCAGCCCGCGTCGATCTCCAGCCTGCGCTGGAGCATCACGTACAGGAAGGAATCACTGATGGTCGCGAGCGACAGCGGCAGCATCGCGACCATCACCCGGCGGAACGACCTCTCACCCAGTAGGTCCAGCGCCCCGCGCACCGACACCTTCGGCCGCTCGCCGACTCCGGCGCGTGCGCGTTCGCTCGCCGCTTGACGGCCACCGGCCCGCGTACGTTCGATGGCCACACCGCCTGGCTCACGCACGAACAGCACCAGGACCAGCACACCTATCACGGCCACGCAGGAGCTCACCACGAACACCGCGTCGTAGTCGTTGGCGCTGCCCACAGCGGCCACCACGCCGAAGGCGGCGAGCGGTCCCATGAGCGCACCGGCGGTGTCCATGGCGCGATGCAGCCCGAAGGCGCGGCCCTGTGCCTCGGGCGGGGCACTCAGCGAGATCATCGCGTCCCGTGGTGCCGTGCGGAGGCCTTTGCCCGCCCGGTCCACACCGATCACCAGGCCGATCAGCGGTACGGAACGGCCCACGAGCACGTAGCCGAGCTTGCAGACGGCCGACAGGGCATAGCCGGCGCCCGCCACGAGCTTGCGGCGGTGGAAGCGGTCGGCGACGTGCCCTCCCGCGAGACGCAGTACGGCGGTCGCACCCGTGTAGACGCCGTCCAGGAGGCCGAACTGCATCGGGCTGAGCCCGAGCTGGTAGATCAGGTAGAGCGGCAGGATCGCCGTCACCATCTCCGAGGAGACATCGGTGAACAGGCTGACCGCGCCCAGCGCGACGACGTTTCCCGTGAGGATGCGCCCGAGCGCGCCTCCTCCGCCACGGCCTCGAGGAGCCCCGTTCTCCACCGCGACGGGCAAGGAGTCCTTCTGGGAGTCGGCCCGCCGCGTCTCCGATAGGTACATCAGGCGTGGACTCCGACCATGGAGGGCCATGCGGCGTGCAGTGCGTCGCGCCAGTGGCGGATCGGGGACAGGCCCGCCGCGGCCCAGCGGTCGTGGCCGAGCACGCTGTAGGCGGGCCGGGGGGCCGGGCGGGCGAAGGCCGCGCCGCCGGTGGGCCTGACACGGCCGGGGTCGGCGCCGAGCAGCGTGAAGACCTCCCGGGCCAGGTCGTACCACGTCGCCTCGCCCGAGCTCGTGCCGTGGTAGACGCCGGGTGGCGCGTCGGCCCGCGCCAGCCGCAGCAGCTGCGCGGCGAGGTCAGCGGCCCAGGTGGGCTGGCCGAGCTGGTCGTCGACGACGTCGACCGTCGCGCGTGCGCTCTCCATGGAGATCATCGTCTTGACGAAGTCGCGCCCGGCCGAGCCGTACAGCCAGGCGGTCCGCACGACGTACCCCGTCTCGGGCAGCAACCCGAGCACGGCGCGCTCGCCGGCGAGCTTGCTCCGGCCGTACGCGCTGACCGGCCTGGTCGGGGCGGTCTCGGCGTACGGCGTGTGCGCCGTGCCGTCGAAGACGTAGTCGGTAGAGATGTGGATCAGGCTCGCACCCGCGTCTGCGCACGCGAGGGCGAGCGCGCGCACGCCGCTGCCGTTCACCGCGAGCGCGTCGACCTCGTGGGTCTCGGCGTCGTCCACGGCCGTCCAGGCGGCGCAGTTGACGACGACATCGGGCTTCTCCCGGAGCACGACGTCGCGCACACCGTCGGGATAGCGCAGGTCGAGGCCGTCACGGCCGTACGGCAGGACGTCGGGGGCGGCCGGGTCGCTCGCCAGCTGGGCGAGCAGGGCGGTCCCGAGCATGCCGCTCGCGCCCGTGACCAGGACGCGGTTCACCGAGCGCCCTTGAGTGGCTTCCACCAGGAGGGGTTGTCGGCGTACCACTGGACGGTCGCGGCGATGCCCTCGTCGAACCCGGTCGCCGGGGCGTAACCCATGCTCCGCAGCTTGGAGTCGTCCAGGGAGTAGCGGCGGTCGTGCCCCTTGCGGTCGGGCACGCGCTCGACCATGCCCCAGTCGGCGTCCAGCTCGTCGAGGATCCGCTGGGTGAGCTCCAGGTTGGTCAGCTCGGCCGTACCGGCGATGTGGTAGACCTCGCCGGGCTCGCCGCGCTCCGCCACGAGCTGGATGCCACGGCAGTGGTCGTCGACGTGGACCCAGTCACGCACGTTGCCACCATCACCATAAAGGGGGACTTTTCGGCCTTCGAGGATGTTGGTCGCGAAGAGCGGGACGACCTTCTCCGGGAACTGGTACGGCCCGTAGTTGTTGCCGCAGCGGGTGACCGACACCGGCATTCCGTGCGTGACGGCGTAGGCCCGGGCGATCAGGTCGCCGCCCGCCTTGGCCGCGGAGTACGGCGAGCGCGGCTGGAGGGGGGCGTCCTCGGCCCAGGAGCCCTCGTCGACGGACCCGTAGACCTCGTCGGTGGACACGTGGACGACCTTCGGCACGGCCGCGTCCAGGCACGCCTGCAACAGGGTCTGCGTGCCGAGCACGTTGGTGCGCACGAACGCGGCGGGGCCGTCGATGGACCGGTCGACGTGCGACTCGGCGGCGAAGTTGACCACCAGATCATGGCCCGGGACGACCTCAGCGAGCAGCGCGGCGTCGCAGATGTCGCCGCGCACGAAGCCGTAGCGCCCCTCGACCGGCTCCAGGTTGGCGAGGTTGCCCGCGTACGTCAGCATGTCCAGCACGGTGACCTCGGCCCCCTCGGCCGTGGGGTAGCCGCCCGAGAGCAGAGTGCGGACATAGTGCGACCCGATGAAACCGGCACCGCCGGTTACCAGAACCCTCATGAACTAATCTGCACCTTGCTGTGATCGCCGAGCACCAGGCGATGGGCTCTTGGCATGTTGGGAGCGGGCGTGACCTCGACGTCGTGCCCGATCAGGGACGCCTCGATCCGGCGGACCCCATGAATGGACGCGCGCCGCAGAAGGATCGAGTACTCGATCTCGCTCTCCACAACCTGACATTCCTGCGCCACCGAGGTGAACGGGCCGATGTACGAATCCCTCACCACGGCCCCGGCGCCGATGATCACGGGGCCGACCACGCGTGAGCGGACCACCTCGGCCCCGGCCTCGACGACGACCCTGCCGATGATCTCGCTCGCGTCGTCCACCGTGCCGTCCAGCCGCTGGTCCAGACGCTCCAGAAGGAGCCGGTTGACCTCCAGCATGTCCGTGACGTTGCCGGTGTCCTTCCAGTAGCCAGAGATGACCGTCGACTCCACCCGGTGCCCTGCGTCGAGAAGCCACTGGATCGCGTCGGTGATCTCCAGCTCGCCGCGCCACGACGGCTTCAGCGCCGAGACGCCCTCGTGGACCGCCGACGTGAACATGTAGACGCCGACCAGGGCGAGGTCGCTCTTGGGCTCCTGGGGCTTCTCCTCCAGCCCGACCACCCGCCCGGCGGCGTCCAGCTCTGCGACCCCGAACTGCCGGGGGTCGCCGACGCGGGTCAGCATGATCTGGGCGGCGGGACGGTTGTCGTGGAACCGCTTCACCAGCGGCTCGATGCCCCCGACGATGAAGTTGTCGCCGAGGTACATGACGAAGTCGTCGTCGCCAAGGTAGTCACGGGCGATCAGCACGGCGTGTGCCAGCCCGAGCGGCGCCTGCTGCCGGAGGTAGGTCACCTCCAGGCCGAACGCCGACCCGTCGCCGACGGCGCCCTCGATCTCGGCCTGGGTGTCGCCGACGACCATGCCGACCTCACGGATCCCCGCCGCGGCGATGGCCTCCAGCCCGTAGAAGAGCACGGGCTTGTTGGCCACCGGCACGAGCTGCTTGGCGGAGGTGTGGGTGATCGGCCGGAGCCGCGTGCCGGACCCGCCGGCGAGCACGAGCGCCTTCATCAGTAAGCCCCTCCCCCACGGGTGACGGCGGACCACGTCTTCCACAGGATCTGCAGATCGAGAATGAGAGACCAGTTCTCGACGTAGCGAAGGTCGAGCCGGACCGACTCCTCCCACGAGAGGTCCGACCGTCCGCTGACCTGCCACAGACCCGTCATGCCCGGCTTGACGACGAGGCGCCGGCGCACGTCCGTGCCGTACAGCGCGACCTCTTCCGGAAGCGGGGGGCGCGGCCCGACGAGCGACATCTCCCCGCGGACGACGTTCAGCAGCTGCGGCAGCTCGTCCAGCGAGTAACGGCGCAGGAAGCCCCCCACGCGGGTGATTCTTGGATCGTTCCGCATTTTGAACAACACGCCGTCGAATTCGTTGTCAGCCAGGAGGTCCAGCTTGAGCTTCTCCGCGTCCTGGACCATCGTGCGGAACTTGAAGACCTGGAACTCGCGCCCGTCGCGGCCCACCCGCGTCTGCCTGAACAGCGCAGGCCCCGAACTGGTGGCCCGGACCAGCACCGTGATCACCAGCATGGGGATCGCCAGCACGGTGAGCGCCGCAGTCGAGAGGAGCCGGTCGAAAAGGCTCTTCACGATCTGGCGCGTCCCGTCGAACTCCGGGTGCTCGACGTGGAGCAAAGGCATCCCGGCGACCGGGCGGATGCTCGTACGCGGGCCGGCGATGTCCATGAGCGCGGGGGCCACGAAAAGCTCGGTGCCCTTGGTCTCGATGCTCCAGGCCAGGCGGCGCAGCGCGGCGCCGTCCAGTTCGGGGCAGGCGAGCACGGCCACGGCGTCCGCCGAGACCTTGTCCGCCACGGTGGCGACGTCGGCGAAGTCGCCGTAGACGGGGATGCCGTCGATGTCGAGCCCGTTCCCGGGGTACTGCCCGGGTGGCAGGCACGCCGCGACGACCCGCATGCCGTGGTACGGCTGACGCCGGAACTGCATGACCAGGTCCAGCACGGCGGTGCGGTGACCCACGGCCACCACGCGCCGGAGGTACTCGCCGTCGGCACGGCGCCGGTGCAGCCGCTTGCGCATGCGGTAGCGGAACACCAGCGTGAGGACCGTCGCCAGCGGCAGCATCGCCATGACGTAGCTTCGAGCGATCATGGTCTGGGTGGCGTACGCGCCGATCGCCACGGCTGCCGTGAGCCCCGCCCCGCCGTTGAAGACCGCGCGGAACTCCTCGCTGCCCTCTCCGTGGCTCCTCTCGCGATAGACCCCGGCCAGCGCCATGGCACCGGGCCAGAGCAGTCCGAGACCGAAACCGAACAACAACTCCGACCACGGGATGTAGGCGCCCACCCAGAGCCTGAATCCCATGACCGCTTCGCAGGCGATCATGGCACATGCCATGTCGCCCGCCAGTAGAGCCCGCATATAGGAGCGCGTCCAAATGCTGGACGCCGTCAGCGGGCTCGCGTCGAGAAACGCGACACCACGCTCCTCTAACCCCACCCTCATACTTTCCCCTGCCCCTGCTCCTGCCCTGCTCCTGCTACACCGTGCAGATAACAGACGGCCGTTGCGTCCCTTTGGTTGACACCTGGCGCAAACATCGCGAGCGCGGGTTCCGGTTCAGATACTAAAGATCCCCTTTACCAAGCGATATAGCAGGGCATTGGCCACAATCGGCCTTCATCCATTGGCGGCAGCTCCCTTGACGGAACGGTCCAAACCTGTGTGCCCACGGCCCTCCAGCTAGATTCAGCACATGTCTGGCATCCGTGTGGAGCGATCCGGCCTGGTCACGACCGTCGTGCTGTCCCGGCCCGGCGTACGGAACGCGGTGGACGGCCCGGCCGCCACCGCGCTCGCGGACGCCTTCCGCGACTTCGAGGCATCGGACGCGGCCGTCGCCGTGCTGTGGGGCGACGGCGGCACCTTCTGTTCCGGGGCGGACCTGCACGCGATCGGCACCGAGCGCGGCAACCGCGTGCGGGAGGACGGGGACGGGCCGATGGGTCCCACCCGGATGCGCCTGTCCAAGCCCGTGATCGCCGCGGTGGAAGGCTACGCGGTGGCGGGCGGTCTGGAGCTGGCGATCTGGTGCGACCTCCGCGTGGCCGCGGAGGACGCGACGTTCGGGGTGTTCTGCCGCCGCTTCGGCGTTCCGCTCGTCGACGGGGGCACCGTACGGCTGCCGCGGCTGGTGGGCGCGGGCCGTGCCATGGACATGATCCTCAGCGGCCGCGAGGTCGGCGCGGAGGAGGCGCTGCGGATCGGCCTGGTCGACAGGGTCGTGCCGGCGGGTACGGCGCGGGCCCGCGCCGAGGAACTGGCCCGCCACCTGGCGGCTCTTCCCCAGACGTGCATGCGGGAAGATCGCCTTTCGGCTCTGGAGCAGGAAGGGCTCCCTGAGGAGGAGGCCCTGCGCAACGAGCTCCGGCACGGCGTGATCTCGCTGCGAGACGAGGTGACCGAGCGCTTCCGCTCGGGAGCCGGCCGTCACGGAAGCTGACCGGGTTCAGTCGTACTCGAGGTCCGGGACGGGCGACGGCGGGTCCGGGCTGCGCCACACCACCACGTAGCTGGGCGCGGCGGCCGTGAACGCGTCGCTCAGCCGTTGGAGGTCGAACTCGGGTAGGTATCGGAGCCTCGCCAGGA
>JAOPYI010000249.1 GCA_025964675.1 Sphaerisporangium sp.
AGTTGCTGGATCCGGGGCGGATCGGGGTGAGTTTGTCGGAGGAGTTCCAGTTGCATCCCGAGCAGGCCACCTCCGCGTTGATCGTCCACCACCCCGAGGCCAAATACTTCAACGTCTGACGCCCGGCTCAGGATGGCAGGCCCCGGGCTTCACACTGGCGGCATGGGCATGGCCCGGGATGAAGATCGCCGACCTGCCCGGAGGCGGATCGGCGATCAGCGGCAAAGAGACCGGCCGCGCCTAGTCGCCGAACTCGTTCTGCACTCCGGGCGGGGTGAGCGCCGAGATGTAGTGCTGCGGCAGATGGTCGTCGACCGAGTACACGACGGGCAGCGAGCGGGTCGCCTCGAACTTCCGCGCGATGAACGCCATGGCCGAGAGCGGGATCCCGAGCATGCCGGCCATCTGAGGCGTCGGGTGCCTCCTGGCCTCCCACTGGCCCTTCCTGGCCTGCGAGGCGCACCTCGGGAAGGTCAGCATGTTCAACATGCTGTTGCGCAGGTGCGACACCCGGTAGTGGTACTCGCGGCCGAAGTGCCGGAAGGGTCCCGACGCGGTGGACGGGAGATGCGGGACGACGTCGCTGTCGTAGACGTAGCGGATGACGTTCTCGCGCAGGAACTCGTCGGTCTCACATGCTTCGGCGAAGCTGGGATCACCGATCATCGGCTGGCCGTAGGTGTAGACGGCCTTGAGCCGGTCCCCGAACGCCTCCTTGTACTTGCGCTCGTGCCTCATCATGACACCCATGAGCGCGGCCATCGCGCCGCCCATGCTGTGCCCGGTGATGTAAAGCGCCTCCAGGTTCCCGTCCAACCGGGACATGTCGGCGCCGTAGGAATCGCTCTGCGAGCTGCCGTTGGCGTGCATGGAACGCATGGGCCGGCGGTCGCAGGCGCTGCGCAGGGCGTTCATGACCTCGTAGCGTGTCGCCCGGACGTTGCGGTAGACGCCGGCGTGCACGGTGGCACACGGGTCGCTGATCTGGTAGCCGATCCGCTCCGGCTCGATATCGATGTCGCTCAGCCAGTTGATGAAATTCAGGGGCTCGGTGCCCCGATAGCAGAGGATGCCGACCCGGCCGTTTTTGCTCTGGATGAGGAAGGCGGTCGAGGAGATCAGCATCGCGTCCACGGATGTCTGGATCATCCGGCACTGATTGTCCTCGAGCCCCATTCTGGCCATGATCATGGAGACGGTCTCGGCGTCCGAATAGGCGTATGCGGCGCACGTCGCCATGACATGAGCGATTTGGGGGTCCGGATGCTCGGCGGCGTTCAGAAGCCGCCTTTCCAGGTCCTTGTAGACCGGGAATCCCGACGTCTCGCGGTGGCCGTACGGCCGCAGTTCGTCGTAGGTCGGCGCCTTCGCGTCCCGCCTCCACAGGCCTCCGATCTCGAGGATGTCCCGCGTCCGCTGCGCCGGCTCCGAGGTGAGGAATCCTCCGGCGGCCGTCTCGGATTTCCTGCTTCCACTCACCACCTTTCCGGCGCTTCCCGGGCCGACCGCGGCCGTGACTGTTTTCTCCGACTGGCGACTGTTCCTGGTGGTATCCTCGCTTGCCACGCCATACACCTTCCGTCAGCGACGGTGCTTTCGACTGTTGCGCGGTCTCCGTGATGAGCAGGACAGCATCGTCACAAAACTAGACGCGCACCCGAGATCCGCCTGTACCTCACAATTTCCTGGACATCCCGGGCCGAATCTCATGCGGTCGCAAACTCATTGCCTAAGGCGGACGGGCTCAGCGGGCCGAGAAGGCCGCCAGTGAAAGCGCGGCGCCGGGGGGCGGTGCCGCGACGTCGCCGGCGAGGGGCAGCCGCAGGACGAAGCGGGCGCCGCCCGTCTCGGAGGCCCCCGCCTCGATGGTGCCGCCGTGGGCGTGGGCGATGTCACGGACGATCGCGAGGCCGAGGCCTGTTCCGCCGCGGTCGCGGCAGCGGGAGGCGTCCAGGCGGGTGAAGCGCTCGAAGATCCGTTCCCGGTCGGCCTCGGCGATGCCGTCCCCGTCGTCGGCGACGACCAGCTCGGCGCTGTCCCCGTCGCGGCGCACCTCGACGATCACGAGGCCTTTGGCGTGCCGCTGGGCGTTGTCCAGCAGGTTGGTGAGGACGCGGGCGATCTGGGTGTCGACGGCCTTGACGACCACCCCGGGGGCGAGCCGGAGCCTGACGGGAAGCCGGTCCGAGCGCCGGGAGACCTCCATGCGGGCCGAGTCGGCGAGGTCCAGCTCTTCCAGCGGGTAGGGCATGCCCCCACCGATCTTCGCGAGGAGGAGCAGGTCGGTGATGATGGCCTGGAGCCGGTCGACGTCGCCGAGCGTACGGTCGAGCAGGCGGGGGAGGTCGGTGTCCTCGGGGTGCATCTTCGCCTCCTCCAGCTGGGCGCGCAGACCGGCGACCGGGGTGCGCAGCTCGTGGGAGGCGTCCGAGGCGAACTGCCGCTGCTGGGAGAGCACCTGATCCATACGCCCCTTGGCGTTTTCGAGGCGCTCCAGCGTGCTGTTGACCGTACGAGCGAGGCGGGCGATCTCGTCGTCGCCACCGGGCTCGGGCACGCGGCTGCTCAGGTCATTGACGTTGGTCGACGCCAGCTCGGCGCGGATGGCCTCGACCGGCCGCAGCGTCCGGCCGGTGATCTTCCAGGTCGCCCAGATCGCGAGGGAGATCAGCACGGCGACCTGGATCGCGAAGAGGGCGTCGAACACGCCTGTCGAGATGACGCTGCGTACCGGGCCGCCCGCGTAGACCACGTTGGAGTCCGGGGCCTGGCTCACTCGAAGCGCCGAGACGCGAACGCACCCCAGACGGGGGTTCGCGCAGGTCTGCACGTCCCTCTGCGGGTCCCGGGGTGACGGCCACACCGTGGTCAGCGGCGGAAGCCTGTGCGCGCCGGGTGAGGAGGCGATGACGCGGTGGCCGGGCGCGACCACCTGCACCAGGTCGACGCCGGGGACGCTGCTGGTGATCTCGGGGCCGGTCAGCCGGCCGACCCGGTCGGCTGCGGCCACGAGGTCAGCCGCGCGACGGGCGTCGAGCCATCCGGCGTTCGTCAGCTCCTGGCGCGCGACCATGCCCGCCAGCACTCCCGACGGCACGAGGAGGAGCATCGCGAGGATGGCCACCAGGGCGGTGACGCGCCCGCGGATCGACCGGGGATGCCACAGCGGCAGAGCGCGCCGTAGTAGACGAAGTGACGACAGGACTGCGGGACGCACGCGGGGGTCCTCCTCACGGCGTGATCGTCGGGGGCTGATCACAAGGGGTGATGTGGCCTGGTCAGGGAGCTACCGGCGCCTCGGGCCTGCGGTTGCCGGTGATGGCGGGCGAGGTCGATACGGACCGTGATCGCGTGAGCCGGGGGTGACTCTTCAGGACAGCAGCAAACGTAGCAGACACCCCAAAAGGGTGCAAATCAGACAAAAGTGTAGCTTGATCAGGTCACAGCCGGATAAAGCGCACGGGTCGCCGTCTTTGCCCGTCCAGGCGGCTCGCCACGGGCACGCGGAACGGCCCCGCGAGCCGTACGGGCCATGCGGTCCATGTGACGGCTCGCGGGGCCGGGGCGCCCGCGATGGTGGGAGGGGCCGGGCGCCCCTAGGTGCGGTAGATCTGGAACTCCGACAGCTGCCCGGCGGGCCAGCCGGTGTTGCCGGTGAAGCTGAGCCGGATGTGGCGCTGCGAGGTGGCGGGGAACGTGATCGTCACGGTGTTGGCGCTGCCCGGGGCGAACGTGTAGCCGCGTGACGCCGCGACCGTCGAGAACGCCGAGCCGTCCTGGCTGCCCAGCACCGACAGGGTCTGGGTCCTCGCGCCCCACGCAGGAGGCAGGCTAAGGACGATCTTGCCGACGCTGGTCGCGGCGCCCAGGTCCACGGTGATCCACTGCGGGAAGGCGTGGGCGCTCTCCCAGTAGGTGCCGGCGTTGCCGTCGTTGGCGTTGCCCGCGACGTAGTTCTGCGTGTTGCCGCTCGAGCTGATCGCCTTGCCGGCCGCCAGGTTCGGGTTGGCGGGCGGCGGGTTGGTGATCCCGGTGAACTGGCGCACCCAGTAGCTGGTCCGGTCCAGGTAGGCGGTCTCCGCGGCGGCGCCCGTCTTGCCGTAGGCGCCGTTGAAGGTCTGGTAGCCGAACCCGGCAGGCGGGGTGGAGCTCGCGGGCTCGATCACCGATCCCTCGTGCCACTCGTTGAACGAGGTGACCGAGACCCAGCTCGGCGATCCGCCGGTGGCCGGGGCCAGGGCGTTCTGCCACTCGGTGTCGTAGGTGGCGCCGTTGTTCCGCCCGAGCGTCGGGGTTGTGTTGCCCGGGACCGCCCGGTCGTCGATGTACCCGGGGGCGACCGACGGCGCCCATACCAGGCCGTTGGCCTTGCAGAAGTCGCTCGCGTTCTTCCAGCCGGGCGCGGTGGCCCCGGCGATGCCGTCGTAGGTGTACATGCCGCCGAAGTGGGCGACCTTGGAGGTGTCGGTGGTCTGCGCGAGCACGATGCTGCTCGAGTTCACCTGGTCCAGGACGGTCCAGTCGGTGATCCGCAGGCTCTCGAAGACGTAGAACGCGCCCCGGTTGCCGTGCGCGCCGTCACGGTAGAACGCCGGGCTGCTCCCGTACCGTGAGTTGATGTAGTTGATGTCGGCGACCGTCGAGGCGGCCGTGCGCCCGGTGTACGGCTCGAGGTGCCAGGCGACCTTCACCCCGAACCGCGCCGCCGTGTCGAGCACCCCGGCGGCGAGCTTGTCCTCGTACGAGCCCTGGCCCCACCAGCTGAAGACGATCACGCCGGCGCCCGACTGCCGCACCCAGCGCATCTGCTGGGTCACCGCGCCGGCGAAGTCGCCGGAGTCGTACGGACCGAGCTTGGGGTAGAGGTCGGCGCCGATGTCGTTCGGTGGCGTGTGGCCGCCCTGCGGCCAGTGCCGGTAGCTGCCGGCCACGGCAGGGGAGCCGTACCACGGGTAGTAGAACAGGTGGACGTCGGTGCTGGTGTGCGCGGCGGCGGCTTGGGCGGCGGCCCCCGAGGCGAGGGCCGGTTGCGCCGGGACCGACATCAGGCCGGACGTCACGAGCAGGACGGCAGCGGCTGTCACGCTGCGCCAGTTTGGCATAAGTGCTGACTCCTCGCGTCGATGGGGGGACCCGCCCGTGCCGCGTTGACGAGATTCCCTCGGGGCCGCGCTCACTGCTCATTGATGCCGGCCGGCCATGGCAGGTCCTGTCCTTCCATGGCCGGCCGGAGAGAGGGTCCCGTCCATCCGGCCGATCCGAGCGGCACCACCGCGGCGGAGCCGAAGTCGGCGGGAACGGCTCCGTCACGGGTCTGGATCAGCCGGACGGACGGGAGATCAGGAAGTGATGCCGCAACCCTCCTCGTGAAATTTCATACATCAACGAGCAACTTGCGGGCTTGCGGAACCTATTTGCAGGGCTTGTCGAATTAAAGAGCGCGCTTCGTCAAGGGTGCAAGTGTCGAAGCGCTTCGTCTTTCGTAACGCTTCTGTAACGTGAGCGGGCGCGTCGCGCCGACCTCGGGCGAACCGGTGGATGCGAAGTCGTTACCACCTGCGGGGATTTACGCAGCGATCCGTCCGTGTTAGAACTCGGTTAATTGTTCTTGGATACATACAAACTTGGACGGTGATGGCGTGGCACCGAGGCAGCCCTCGACCCGTGCGGCCGGTGTCGGCCCGCAGGCACTGGGCCACGCCTCGCTCCGCCGCGCCAACCTCGCCCTGGTCCTTCGCCACCTGCGCGACGAGGGGTCGTGCTCCCGCTCCGACATCGCCGACGCGACGGGCCTGCACCGGGCCACCGTGTCCAGCCTGATGGCCGAGCTGCTCGACCGCGGGCTGGTCCGCGAGGTCGGCATCGAGCACGTGGGCGCGATCGGCCGCCCCCGCAGGGCCGTGGCACTGGACGGCGCCCACGTCGGCGTCCTCGGCACCGAGATCAACGTCGACTACGTCGCCGTCTACGGCACCGACCTCAGCGGACGTGTCCTGGTCGAGCGCCGGGTGGGCTTCGACGCGATGGGCATGGGCCCCGACCGCTCCCTCAAGGAGCTGGGCCGGGTGGCGAAGGACGCGCTCGCCGACCTCACCCGCACCGGCGCCTTCCCTGCGGGCATCGGAGTGGCCGTTCCCGGCCTGGTCGACGTCGCCCGCGGCGCCGTGGCCTTCGCGCCCAACCTCGGCTGGCGCGACCTTCCGCTGGCGGAACGGCTCCGGGCCGAGATCGGCGACGTGGGCGCGCCGGTGATGGTGGACAACGACGCCAACCTGGCGGCCCTCGCCGAGTACACCGGCGGCGTCGCCGCCGGCACTCCCGACATGGTCTACCTCACGGGTGAGGTGGGCGTCGGAGGCGGCATCGTCGTCGGCGGCAAGCTGCTGCGCGGCGCGGACGGGTTCTCCGGGGAGGTCGGGCACATGCCCGTCGACCCCACCGGGAGCCGGTGCGGCTGCGGGCGCACCGGCTGCTGGGAGACCAAGGTGGGGCTCGCGGCGCTGGTCAGGGCGGCCACGCCCGAGCTGGCGTACGAGCTGGGCACGGCGCCGACGCCCGATCCAGAAGAGAGGGTGGCGGAGATCGCCCGCGGTCTCGCCGCAGGCGACCCGCGCGTGCTGGCCGCCGTCGCGGAGGTCGGACGCTGGCTGGGGCTCGGCGGCTCCATCCTGGTCAACCTCTTCAACCCCCGGGTCATCGTGCTCGGCGGATACTTCGCGAAACTGGCCGAGCGGCTCATCCCGCCCGCTCAGGCGGAGCTGGAACGGCTGGTCATCGCCGGTCCCGCGGCCCGCTGCCGGTTCGTGGCCTCCGGTCTCGGCTTCGGAGCCGCCTCGCGCGGCGCCGCGAGCATGGTGATCGACCGGGTGATCAATGACCCCACCGCGATCGGCTCGGCACCGCTCGCGACAACCCCAACAAATCTGGCAGGTCGATGACGATTTCTTTCATGATTTGATACACTTTTTGCAGAGCTACCCGGCAGGTCCGAAGCACCACCCTGGAGGCGGCACTCCTCCAGCGCACCGCGGCAAGGCTCACAACACCATTGGCGATACTCGGCAACAAGCGCGGCGGCGCGCGCCTTGCCTGACTGACCCCCCAAGTCAGGAAAGGACCCCCCATGTCACCACGTCCTCGGCCGTGGACACGATTACTCGCCACGATGACGCTGGTAATCTCCGGCGGCCTGGCGACCGTGACGGCCACCTCTTCGGCGGCCAACGCGTCGGTCATCCCCGCCTCCGACTATCAGCAGGTCAACCTCGCCACCGGAGGCGCTGAGCTCGGCGAGGCGATGTCTCTCGCCGTGCTCCCCAACCGCACGGTCATCCACACCGCCCGTGACGGCACAGTCCGGGTCACCGACGCGGCCGGTAACACCAAGCAGGCGGGGAAGCTCAACGTCTACACCCACGACGAAGAGGGTCTCCAGGGCGTCGCCGTCGACCCGGGCTTCGCGACCAACCGCTACGTGTGGCTGTACTTCTCGCCCGCGCTGAACACCCCCGCCGGCGACGCGCCGACCAGCGGCACCCAGGCGCAGTTCGACGCGTGGAAGGGCGAGCTACACCTCTCGCGCTTCACCTTGAACGCCGACGACACGCTGAACATGGCGAGCGAGAAGGTTGTGCTCACGGTCGCCAACGACCGCGGTCAGTGCTGCCACGTCGGCGGCGACATCGCCTTCGACGCGGCGGGCAACCTGTACCTCACCACAGGTGACGACACGAACCCGTTCGAGTCCAACGCCTACTCGCCGATCGACGAGCGTACCGACCGCAACCCGCAGTTCGACGCCCAGCGGTCCGCCGGCAACACCAACGACCTGCGGGGCAAGCTCCTGCGGATCCACCCGCAGCCGGACGGGACCTACACCATCCCCTCGGGCAACCTGTTCGCGCCGGGAACGGCCAAGACCCGTCCCGAGATCTACGGCATGGGCTTCCGCAACCCGTTCCGCATGTCGGTCGACCAGGCCACCGGCATCGTCTACCTGGGCGACTACGGCCCGGACGCCGGTGGTCCCGACCCCAACCGCGGCCCCGGCGGCCAGGTGGAGTTCGACCGGATCACGAGCGCCGGCAACTACGGCTGGCCGTACTGCACCGGCACGAACACCACCGCGGAGACCTACAACGAGTACACCTTCCCGAGCGGTCCATCCCTCGCCAAGTACAACTGCGCGGGCGGCCCGACCAACAACTCCTTCCGCAACACCGGTCTGGCCACCCTGCCCGCGGCCAAGCCGAGCTGGATCAGATACGGCGGCGAGGCCGGGTCCCCGCCGGAGTTCGGGAGCGGCTCCGAGTCACCGATGGGCGGTCCGGTCTACCGGTACAACGCCTCGCTGAACTCCGCCATCAAGTTCCCGCAGTCCCTGGACGGCAGGTTCTTCGCAGGCGAGTACGGCCGCAAGTGGATCAAGGCCATCCAGGTCAACGCGGACGGAACCCCCGGGGACATCGGCGCCTTCCCGTGGACCGGCACGCAGGTCATGGACATGGCCTTCGGCCCGGACGGCGCGCTGTACGTGCTCGACTACGGCACGGGCAGCAACAACCAGGCCCTCTGGAGAATCGAGTACGTCGGCTCGACCAACCGCAACCCGATCGCCAAGGCGTCCGCCAACAAGACCTCCGGTCCCAGCCCGCTCGCCGTGACCTTCTCCTCGGCCGGCAGCTCCGACCCCGAGGGCGGCGCGCTCACGTACTCGTGGAACTTCGGGGACGGCGGCACCTCCACCGCGGCCAACCCCGCCCACACCTACACCACCAACGGCACCTACACGCCGACGCTGACCGTCCGTGACCCCCAGGGGCTTACGGGAACCGCCAGCCTGGTGGTGACCGTCGGCAACACCGCCCCCAACGTGACCCTGTCGCAGCCGGTGGACGGCCAGCTCTTCTCCTTCGGTGAGACCGTGCCCTTCCAGGTGACCGGTAGCGACCCGGAGGACGGCGCGCTCGACTGCACCAAGGCGACGGTCACCTACTTCCTGGGCCACGACAGCCACCGCCACCAGATCACCTCCAAGACGGGCTGCACCGGATCGATCACCATTCCGACCGACGGTGAGCACGACGCGGCGGCGAACATCTACGGCGTCTTCGAGGCCTCCTACACCGACAAGGGCGGCCTGACCTCGACCAGCACCCGCACGCTGCAGCCACGGCACCGCCAGGCCGAGCACTTCGGCGCACAGTCGGGCGTCCAGATCGCCGACCACGCGCCGGCCGAAGGCGCCAAGACGGTCGGCTTCACCGACAACGGCGACTGGATCTCCTTCACGCCCTACAACCTGGCCAACGCCAAGACCTTCACCGCGAGGGTCTCCTCCGGCGGCGTCGGCGGCTCCATCGAGGTGCGGTCCGGATCGGCGACGGGCACGCTGCTCGGTTCGGTGAACGTCGCGCCTACCGGCGGCTGGGAGACCTTCGTCAACGTCACAGGGACGCTCTCCAACGTCCCGAGCGGCACCACGACGCTGTACCTGGTGTTCAAGGGTGTGACCGGCCAGGGCAACCTGTTCGACCTGGACGCCTACACGATCGACACCACCACCGGCGGCATCGCCACCACGACGGAGGGCGAGGCGTTCACCTCGCAGTTCGGCGTGCAGACGGCCGGCCACGCGGGGGCCAGCGGCGGCACGACGCTCGGTTACATCGACAACGGCGACTGGGCCGGGTACTCGCAGGTGAACACCCAGGGCGCGAAGACCTTCGCGGCCCGGGTGTCCTCCGGCGGCCCCGGCGGCACCATCCAGATCCGCTCCGGCTCGCAGACCGGCACCCTCCTGGGTTCGGTCAACGTCGCCAACACCGGCAGCTTCGACACCTTCGCGACGGTGTCCACGACGCTGACCGGCGCGGCCACCGGATCGCTGTTCCTGTCCTTCACCGGCGGCTCGGGCTCGCTGCTCGACGTCGACACCTTCACCATCACCCGCTAGCGGCACGGCCGGCACGGCGCGGGTTCCCCTGAAGGGGCCCGCGCCGCGCGACCGGCGAGCCTAGGCGCACGGTTCCCCGCGCGCCCCGGTGAGCCGTAGACGAAAGGACATGCCATGCTCCGCGCCATACGGGGTGGTCTGGCACTGATCGCCGCCATCCTGATCGCCACCCAGTTCGCGCCCACGGCCGCCCAGGCGGCGGACCCCGCCTACCAGGTGCTGGTCTTCTCCAAGACCGCCGGTTTCCGGCACGACTCCATCCCCACCGGCATCCAGGCGATCCGCGACATCGGTACCGCGAACAACTTCACCGTCACCGCCACCGAGGACGCGACCGCCTTCACGACGGCCAACCTCGCGCAGTTCAAGGCGGTGGTCTTCCTCAGCACCACAGGTGACGTGCTCAACGACGCCCAGCAGACCGCCTTCACCTCGTACATCAACGGTGGCGGCGGCTACGTCGGCATCCACGCCGCGGCCGACACCGAGTACGACTGGCCGTACTACGGCCAGCTCGTCGGCGCCTGGTTCAAGAGCCACCCCGCGATCCAGCAGGCGACGATCAAGAACGATGACCGCACACACCCCGCCACCTCCGGCCTCGCGGCGACCTGGACGCGGACCGACGAGTGGTACAACTACCGCACCAACCCCCGCTCCACCGTCCACGTGCTGCAGAGCCTGGACGAGACCAGCTACACCGGTGGCGAGATGAGCGGGGACCACCCGATCACCTGGTGCCACCCGCAGGCCTCCGGCCGGTCGTTCTACACCGGACTCGGGCACACGATCGCGTCCTACGCCGAGACGGGCTTCCGCGCGCTGCTGCTCGGTGGCATCAGGTACTCGGCGGGCATGGTCCAGGCCAACTGCGCTCCTCCGACGGCCCCTACCGGAACGGTGGAGGCGGAGTCTTACTCCTCGCAGTTCGGCGTCCAGCCCGCGAGCCACGCGGGAGCCAGCGGCGGCACGACGCTCGGTTACATCGACAACGGTGACTGGGCGGGTTACGCGTCGGTCAGCACGGCGGGCGTGACCGGGTTCACGGCCCGGGTCTCGTCCGGTGGGCCGGGCGGGACGATCCAGGTCCGCTCGGGTTCGGCGACGGGCACGGTGCTGGGCTCGGTGGCGGTTCCCTCGACCGGCGGCTGGGACACCTTCCAGAACGTGTCCACGACGCTGACCGGTTCGGCGTCGGGACCGCTGTTCATGGTGTTCAGCGGTGGTGCCGGCTCCCTGTTCGACGTGGACACCTTCACGCTCACCAAGTCCACCGTCCCCACCCCGGTGGAGGGCGAGTCGTACTCGTCGCAGTTCGGCGTGCAGGTCGCGAACCACGCGGCGGCCAGCGGCGGCAAGACGGTCGGTTACATCGACAACGGTGACTGGGCTGGTTACGCGTCGGTGAGCACGGCCGGGGCGACCGGGTTCACCACCCGGATCTCCTCCGGCGGGGCCGGCGGGGCGATCCAGGTCCGCTCGGGTTCGGCGACGGGCACGCTGCTGGGCTCGGTGACGGTCCCGTCGACCGGCAGCTTCGACACCTTCCAGAACGTGTCCACGACGCTGAGCGGCTCGGCGTCGGGACCCCTGTTCCTTGTGTTCACCGGTAACGGGGGTTCCCTGTTCGACGTGGACACCTTCACGCTAACCAAGTAAAACCCCTAGAGGGTGGTTACCGCCCGGAACACCCGAAATTCGGGTGTTCCGGGCGTCCGCGGTATTCCGGGCGTACGAATTTCGGCGTCAGGGTATCCGCGGAGACCGCCCCAGCTCGACCGCAAGAGGCCGGCCTGTCGGCGGCCGGCTCGTGAAAAGAAGGAGAAGCTCATGAACGTCGGGGTCTGGCTGGTCGGGGCACGAGGATCGGTGGCCACCACGGTCGTCACGGGCGCGGCGGCGTTACGAGCCGGGCTAGCGGCGCCCATCGGCTGCGTGACCGAGGGCCCTGACTTCACCGCGGCGGGTCTGCCGCCGCTGGACAGGCTCGTCTTCGGCGGGCACGACATCGCCAGCACGCCGCTGCCGAAGAGGGCCGAGGAGCTCAGCCGAGCCGGGGTCGTCCCCCCGCCGCTGGCCGAGCTGGTACGCCACGACCTCGAGGCGGCCGACGCGGAGATCCGGCCAGGCATCGCCGCCTCCGCGGACACCTGGCCGGGCGCCGCGGGCGCGACGGACACCGCGCCCGGCGCCGCGGAAGGCACGGAGATCGGCGCCGTGTACGGAGCGGAGACCCAGGCCGCCATCGCGCGGAGGCTGATCCGCGATATCACCGACTTCCGCGAGCGCCGCGGGCTCGCCCGCGTGGTCGTGGTCCACGTCGCCTCCACCGAGCCGCCCGCCGTGCCGCACCCGGCACACCAGAGCCTGGAAGCGCTGACCGGAGCCATGGAAGGGCCCGGCAACGTGCTGCCGCCCAGCTCGCTGTACGCCTTCGCCGCGCTCAGCGCCGGCTGCCCCTACGTCGACTTCACCCCGTCCACCGGCGTGTCCCTCCCCGCGCTCGACGAGCTGGCCCGCGCGCAGGGGGTCCCGTACGCCGGCCGGGACGCCAAGACCGGTGAGACCCTGGTGAAGACGGCGCTCGCCCCGATGTTCGCCGCCCGCGCCCTGGCCGTGCGGTCCTGGTCGGGGACGAACCTGCTCGGCGGAGGAGACGGCGCCACGCTGGCCGACCCCGCCGCCGGCGAGAGCAAGCGGATCTCCAAGGATCGTGCCCTGCCGGGGATACTCGGCCACTCCGTCGAAGGTCAGACCCACATCGACCACGTGCCGCACCTCGGCGACTGGAAGACGGCCTGGGACCACATCACCTTCGAGGGCTTCCTCGGCGTGCGCATGTCGTTGCAGTTCACCTGGCAGGGCTGCGACTCGGCGCTCGCCGCGCCACTGGTGCTAGACCTCGCCCGGCTGCTCGCCCGCGCCCACGAACGCGGCCACGCCGGAGCCGTCAAGGAACTGGGATTCTTCTTCAAGGACCCCCTCGCACTGGACGAGCACCGCCTCGAGACCCAGTACGACCTGCTCCGCACCTGGGCCGGGACGCTCGCGTGACCACGGACCTCGCGATGCCCGGCCTGCGCCGGGACGCTGACATGACCGTTGACCTCGCCACGCTCGCCGAGCTGGTCCGGGCGCCCGCCGCGCTGACCGTGCCCGGTGACGTCGCCGCCGGGGGGTCGGTCACGCCGGGCCTGGCGCTGTCGTCGGTCTGCCTCTACTGGGCCGGCATGGCGCTGAACGACTACGCCGACCGTGAGCTGGACGCCGAGGAGCGGCCCGAGCGGCCCATCCCGTCCGGTCGCGTACGGCCGGGGCAGGCGCTCGGCCTCGCCGCCGGGCTGACCGCCGCAGGCCTCGTCGCCGCCGCCCGGACCGGCGGGCGCGGGGCACTCGGCGTCGCGACCGGGCTCGCCGCCGTCGTGTGGGCGTACGACCTCGCCCTCAAGAACACGGCGGCGGGCCCGCTCGCGATGGCCGCGGCACGCGGGCTGGACGTGCTGCTCGGTGGCACCGCCCGCCCGGGCGTCCCCGCAGGAGACAGGAAGGCGCGCCTGCTCGCGGCCGGAGCGGTGGCCGCGCACACGTACGGCGTCACCGCGCTGAGCCGCGGCGAGGTGGGGGGAGGGTCCACCGCCCGCTCCGCCACGGCACTCACCGCGACGGCCCTGGCCGCAGGCCTGGCGGTCGCGCAGATCTCCTCCATCACCGCCGAACCCGCCGTGTCAGGCGTTCTCACGAAGACCGATCCGGTCGTGCACCGGGGGCGTACGGGAGGTGTTCCGCTCGCCGCGCGCCGGCTGGCCGGGTACGGGCTCACGGCGGTGTACGCGGGACTCGTCGGGCGGGCGCAGCTCGACGCCGCCCGGCATCCCGACGCCGGCCGGACCCGGGCGGCCGTGGGCCAGAGCATCCTCGGACTGCTCCCCCTGCAGGCCGCCCTCACCGCGGGACGCGGGCATCTCACCACGGCCGTCGCCCTGGCCGCGGCCCACCCCCTCGCCAGGAAGCTGTCCAGGAAGGTCTCCCCGACGTGAGATTCGGCTACGGCACCAACGGGTTCGGCAACCACCGCCTCGACGAGGCGCTCGCGGTGCTGGCCGACATGGGGTACGACGGCGTCGCGCTCACCCTGGACACCGGGCACCTGGACCCCTACGCGCCGGACATCGGCCACCAGGTCGACCGGGTCGCCAAACGGCTGGGCGAGCTCGGCCTGGCCGTGGTGATCGAGACGGGTGGCCGGTACGTCCTCGACCCGTCCCGCAAGCACTACCCGACCCTTCTCCACCCGCCCGAGACGGCGGCCGCCCGGATCGACCTGCTGCTGCGTGCCGTCCGGATCGGCGCGGACCTCGGCGCGGACGCGGTGTCCTTCTGGAGCGGGATACGCCCGCCCGAGGTGGGGGAGGACGAGGCCTGGCGGAACCTGGCCGCCGGGGTCGCGGCCGTGCTCGGCGAGGCCGGCGCGCGTGAGGTCACGCTCGGCTTCGAACCCGAGCCCGGCATGCTCGTCGACACCATCGCCGCGTTCGAGCGCCTGTACGAGCTGGCCGGAAGGCCAGAACGGCTCGGCCTGACCCTGGACATCGGCCACTGCCGCTGCCTGGAACCAGACCCGGTGCCCGACTGCGTGCGCCGCGCCGGGGCACACCTGGTCAACGTGCAGATCGAGGACATGCGGCGTGGCGTGCACGAGCACCTGGAGTTCGGCCAAGGCGAGATCGACTTCCCGCCGGTCCTCGCCGCTCTGGACGAGGTCGGGTACCGGGGCCTGGTCAGCGTGGAACTGCCCCGGCACAGCCACGCGGCCCCCCTGGTCGCCGAACACTCGTTGCGCTTCCTGCGTGAAGCGGCCACCCCCCGGCACCCGGAGGTCGCACGATGAACGACTCGTATGTGCCCGCACCCGTCCTGAGAGAGGACGCCGCCGGCTGGCTCGACGACGCGGAGAAGCGGATCCGCGCGGACGGAGGGGCGCTCGCCGCGCTGTTCCCCGCGGCCGGCCGGAGATGCGGTCGCGGACCCGTCCCGGGGGAACCCGGCTGGACCGTCGACCAGGCGGTGCGGGTTCGGCTGCTGCGCGCCCTGCCCGCCGGTGGGAAGCCGCTCGGGGAGACACTCTTCGACCTCTACGCCCACGGGGACGCCGCCGAGCGGCTCGCGGTGCTCAAGGCGCTGCCGGCGCTCGCCGCGGACGGCCGGCTGGGTGAGGCCGGCCTGCCGATCGTGCGGGACGCGCTGCGCACCAACGACACCCGGCTCATCGCGGCGGCCATGGGCCCCTACACCGCCGCCCACCTGCCCGGCGACTCCTACCGGCAGGCCGTGCTCAAGTGCGTTTTCACCGGCGTTCCCCTCAGCGTGGTGGCCGGGCTCGACCGGCGCCGCGACAGGGAGCTGGCCAGGATGCTGGCCGACTTCGCCGAGGAGCGGCTGCTCGCGGGACGCGCCGTGCCACCCGACATCTGGCCGCTCGTGGAGGACCACCCCGATGTGCTCACCAAGGTGCGGGCACTTCTCGCCGAAGGTCCCGGGCATCCCGCCCCCGGGACGGTCCCGACCCGGCAGCACACCCTTGACTGAAGAGGATTCCTCATGCGCATCTTCGATCCGCACATCCATATGACCTCACGGACCACCGACGACTACGAGCGGATGTACGAGTCGGGGGTGCGCGCCCTGGTGGAGCCCGCCTTCTGGCTGGGCCAGCCGCGCACGTCCCCCGACACCTTCGCCGACTACTTCGACGGCCTGCTCGGCTGGGAGCCCTACCGCGCCGCGCAGTTCGGCATCGCCCACCACTGCGCGATCGCGCTCAACCCCAAGGAGGCCAACGACCCGCGCCTGCGTCCCGTACTGGACATGCTGCCGCGCTACCTGGCCAAGGACGGGGTCGTCGCGGTCGGCGAGGTCGGCTACGACGAAATGACACCGGCCGAGGACGAGGTCCTCTCCATCCAGCTGGGTCTGGCGGCGGAGCACGACTTGCCGGTGCTCGTCCACACCCCGCACCGTGACAAGGCCGCGGGCACCCGGCGCACGCTCGACGTGGTGCGTGAGTCCGGCCTGCCGCCGGAACGGGTGCTGGTGGACCACCTCAACGAGATGACGGTCGGTCTGGTCGCTTCAAGCGGCTGCTGGATGGGCTTTTCGGTCTACCCCGACACCAAGATGGACGAGGATCGGATGATCGCCATTCTGAAGGAGTACGGGCTTGAGCGCGTGCTGGTCAACTCTGCGGCCGACTGGGGGCGCAGCGATCCGCTGAAGACCCGCAAGGTCGGCGACGCCATGCTCGCCGCCGGCTACTCCGGGGCCGAGGTGGACACCGTGCTCTGGGCCAACCCGGTCGCTTTCTACGGCCAGAGCGGGCGCCTGGAGCTGGGCGAGCCCACGGCCGAGGAGTCCTACGCCGGCAACAGCATCAAGCGCGGGGTGCCGGCGTGATGCCGGTTCGCGCGGGCGGGCGGTCCAGGGCGGCCCATGGCGTCCACCAAGGAGTGTCACGATGAGGTTCCGCCATCCGGACGGGTCGACCGTCCACGTGGCCTACTGCACCAATGTTCATCCGGCGGAGGATCTGGCCGGGGTGCTCGGCCAGTTGCGCCGCTTCGCGGGTCCCGTACGCGAGCGGCTGGGAGTTCCAAGGCTGGGGCTCGGGCTGTGGCTGTCGCGACCGGTGTGCGAGACGCTGGTGGCCGAGCCCCGTGAGATCGTACGGCTGCGCGACGCGCTCGCCGAGCACGGCCTCGAGGTCGTCACCCTCAACGGCTTCCCCTACCAGGGATTCCACGACTACGAGGGCGTGAGTGACGCCGGGTCGGCCGTACCCGGGGCGCCGAAGCAGCGGGTCTACCACCCCGACTGGACCACACGCGAGCGGCTGGACTACACGCTGGACCTGGCGCGCGTCCTCGCCGGACTGCTGCCCGCCGACGTCACGTCGGGAAGCATATCGACCCTTCCGCTCGCCTGGCGTACCCCCTGGACGCCCGAGCGCTCCGCCACGGCGATGGAAATGCTCGACCGGCTCGCCGCAGGGCTCGCCGAGGTCGCCGCCACGACCGGCCGTACGATCCGGGTCGGCTTCGAGCCCGAGCCGGGCTGCATCGTGGAGAACACCACACAGGCGGTGCACCACCTGGGAGGCGTCGATCACGACTACCTGGGGGTATGCCTGGACGCCTGCCACCTCGCCGTGCAGTTCGAGGATCCCGGCGAGGCCGTGGAGCGCCTGGCCGTGGCCGGACTGCCGGTGGTCAAACTCCAGGCGTCGTGCGCGCTCCAGGTCGGCCGTCCCGCCGACGCGACCGCCCGGGAGGCGCTCGCGGCCTTCGCCGAGCCGCGCTTCCTGCACCAGACCCGCGAGCGGCACGTCCAAGAGGGAACGCGCGACCCCGGCATGGCACACGGTCGCGTACGAGGGACGAGCGACCTCGGCCAGGTCCACGGTGGTGAGTTGTGGGGGACCGACGATCTCGGGGAGGCACTTGAGGGAGGTCTGCCCGGTGACGCGCCGTGGCGGGTTCACTTCCACGTCCCGCTGCACGCGACCCCGGTCCCGCCCCTCACCTCCACCCAGGGCGTGCTCGACGAGACCCTGCGCGCGCTGCTCGCCGGGCCGTCGGCGCTGACCCGCCATGTGGAGGTGGAGACCTACACCTGGCAGGCGCTGCCGGAGGACCGCCGCCCGGAGACCGACGAGGCGCTGGCCGAGGGGATCGCGCTGGAACTCGCCTGGATCCGCGACCGCCTCATCGACCTTGGACTGAAAGAGGAGACCCCGTGACGATCAGAACAGGAGGCGCCGTGAAGCCGCTGGTGGTCATCGACGTCGTCGGCCTGACACCCCGGCTGCTGGAGTCCATGCCGAACCTGTCCAAGCTGGGCCGCCCGGCGTCCCTCGGGACGGTGCTTCCAGCCGTGACCTGCTCGGTGCAGTCGACCCTGCTCACCGGCGCGCTCCCGCGCGACCACGGGATCGTCGGCAACGGCTGGTACTTCCGCGACCTCGGGGAGATCATGCTGTGGCGCCAGCACAACGCCCTGGTCCAGGGGCCCAAGATCTGGGACGACGCGCGAAGGGTCCACCCCGGCTACCGCGTCGCCAACATCTGCTGGTGGTACGCCATGGGCGCCGACACCGACTTCACGGTGACACCCCGGCCGATCTACCACGCCGACGGCCGCAAGTCCCCTGACTGCTACACCAACCCGCCCTCGCTCCGCGTGGACCTCACCCGCGAGCTCGGCCGCTTCCCGCTCTTCTCGTACTGGGGCCCCAAGGCGGGCATCGCCTCCAGCCAGTGGATCGTGGACGCGTCCAGGATCATGCTCGCCCGGGAGAAGCCCGATCTCACCCTCGTCTACATCCCGCACCTCGACTACGACCTCCAGCGGTACGGCCCGTCGGGGCCGGAGGCCGTGGCCGCCGCCCGGCAGGTCGACACCGCGCTGAAGCCGCTGCTCGACGACGCGGCGGCCATGGGCGCGGTCACGGTGGTGCTCTCGGAGTACGGCATCACCGACGTCTCCCACCCCGTGGACATCAACCGGGTCCTGCGCCAGGAAGGCCTGCTGTCTGTCTACCGGCAGGCCGGGATGGAGTATCTCGACCCCTGGACCTCACGTGCGTTCGCCGTCGCCGACCACCAGCTCGCCCACATCTACGTGAAGGACCCGGCCGACGTGGACAAGGTGCGGTCCATCCTGTCCGCCGTGCCGGGGATCGACGAGGTGCTGGACGAGGCCGGCAAGGCGGCGTACGGGCTCGACCACGCGAGGGCCGGTGAGCTGGTCGCGGTCGCGTCGCCGGAGTCCTGGTTCACGTACTACTACTGGCTCGACGACGACCTGGCCCCGGACTTCGCCAGGCTGGTCGACATCCACCGCAAACCCGGCTACGACCCGGCCGAGCTGTTCCTCAACCCGGAGGACCCGTTCGTGAAGGCCAAGGCCGGGATGGCGCTGGCCCGCAAGACCCTGGGCTTCCGCTACACGATGCCGGTCGTCCCCCTGGACCCCGCCCCTGTGCGAGGCAGCCACGGCCGCCTCCCCTCCGACTCCCGTGACGCCCCCGTCCTGCTGTGCAGCGAGCCCCTGGAGAAGGACTCGTACGCCGCGACCGAGGTGAAGTCCCTGTGCCTCCGCCTGGCCGGAATCGGCACGGAGGCCGGCACCGGCGGATGAACACCGCCCCCAGCCACATGACCGGCACTGGCGCTCATGAACGGTGCCCGTCTTGTGGCTGGGGGGTGCGCGCAGGTGCGGCAGCACCGCTCGGATCACCGCGAGGTTGCCCAAAGGTACGACGGTGTGCGATCCGCTACGCACACGCTGCGATCCCCTCCGCGGAAGAAGGGGGAGTGAACGAGTTCTGGGGTACGTGGAACGTTGCGGGTATTCGCAGGTGAGGAGCTCCGATGGGGGAAGCGGTCGTGCGGGTCGCGATGGACGCGGACATGCCTGGCGTACGGGAGGTGGCCTCGCACTTCGAGCTTCTGGACGACTGGACGGGCATGCCGGACTTCCTCGACGCCGAGCGAGCGTTCGGGACGCTGATCGTGGGCGAGGTCGACGGGCGGATCGTGGGTTTCGGCGGGGTGCTCCGCCGGGGGCGGGTCTCCCACCTGGGGGACCTGTTCGTCCTGCCCCAGCACCAGTCGTCCGGGGTGGGCCGGATGATCCTGGGCCGGCTGTTGCCGTCCGACACGCCGCGGGTCACTTTCGCGTCGGACGACCCGAGGGCCCTGGGGCTGTACGTAAGGCAGGGGATGCGTCCCGTGTGCCCGCTGCTCTACTTGACCAGCCCTCCGCAGGAGGCTTCCTGGCCGCGAGGGTCCGAGGCGCGGGACAAGGGTGCGCCGGACGGGCCGGTCGCGCGGGGACCGCTGGACGGGCCACGGCCGGAGGCGGGGGAGCCGCCCGGCGTGCGGGAGGCCGGGATGCTGGACGCCTGGATCACCGGTGGTGACCGGACCGGGTCCCTGTCCTGGTACGCGGGC
>JAOPYI010000264.1 GCA_025964675.1 Sphaerisporangium sp.
TCATGGACCTGCAGGACGCAGGCTGCCGGGCGCGGTTCTTGATCCGGGACCGGGACGGCAAGTACCCCAAGCTGTTCGACACTGTCCTGAAGGACGCCGGGATCGAGGCCGTGCTCAGTGGCGTCCGGATGCCCCGCATGAACTCGATCATAGAACGCTGGGTGCAGACCTGCCGCCGAGAACTGCTCGCCCAGCGAACGGACCCTGCGCCGGGTCCTGGCCGACGTCGACGGCAACGAGGTGGACCGGCAAACCGCCGCGTACCTGGATCCTGCGCTACCGCGGCGGTCTGGACGAGGTCCGCACCAGCAAGGAGGTGGTGTTCGGGATCACCAGCCTGCCCGCCGACCTGGCCGGCCCCGAGCATCTCAATCATTACGCCCGCTGGCACTGGGGAGTGGAAAACTCTGAGCATTACGTCCGGGACGTCACCTTCCGCGAGGACGCCAGCCAGGTCCGTACCGGGCAACTCCCGCACGTCATGGCCGCGATCCGCAACCTCGTGATCGGCGCGTTCCGGCAACAAGGCCACACCAACATCGCCCACGCCCGCCGCCACTACGGCTACGCCCCAAACCGCCTGCTCACCCTGTTCGCCCTATGACCAACCAACCCTCAACCGATCAAATCCTCGATACGCCGGGGCCCTGGGCCACGCCCCACATGCAGGCCGAGGGATACGGGAGCTCGCGGGTGTTGGCACAGTTGGTGTCCGAGAATCTCCCCGCGCCGGGCGTCACATACTGTGTCCGCACGAGGGGTAGCGATCCCATCGACGCCGGCGCGACTGCCGAGGCGATCCTTGAACTCGCCCCGACCGAGGCCCAGGTCATCTCCCTGGACAACGCTGCCGCCATGCAGCGCGTTGGCCGACGTACCCTGATCAACCCGCGCCCTGGCCCAGCGGCTTCGTGCCCACGCCAAGGACGCCTGGCCCCAGCTGACCACCGTCCATGTGCGCTACCGCGCGTCCTTCGGCTACGTCGAAGGGGAGCTGGCCGACGGTGAAATGCTGCCGCTGATGCGGTTGCGCTACGGAGGCTCAGCTCACCGCTGGGGCCTTGCCATCTATTCGGCCGGTAAGGACGGCTATGAGGACCAGATCTGGTTCACCGGCAGCCCGGAAGAGTCCCTCGACCTCGTCTGCGACATCTACGTCACGAACGCCTGACCGCTGAGCCAGCCCGGCACATGATCAGCTTTTAGGTCAACCCCCGAGGGACTTCCGGCGCTGACCACTTAGAGCGTGGTGGATGACTGCTAAAGGATGCATCTTGTAAGGGGACGTTGCTGTCAGTGCTGCTGTCACCTCACCTCGCAGGAAACGTCCAAGGATGTCACGGTCCTCCCACGTCAAGGACCTTCGCTCCGCATCCGAGCGACAGGGGTCACGGTAGTTGGGGTGCCGATTCTTAACGGCACCCCAACTCAACCCCTGCGTTACCGGAGGTAGCCCACCGGGCCGTCCAGGGTCCAGCCGGGCTCGCTCTTCAGGATGATGTCCTTGTGCGCCGAGGTGGCGACCCGCCACTTCGACTGGTTGTCGAGGTGGAACCGGTAGAGCCGCTTGCCCTCGTCACCGGTCTTGCCGAGGTAGCCCGCGACGCCCTCGTAGACGAACTGACCCGACGCGGTCAGGCGGTCGCGCTCGGCCTTGCTATTCGCCAGGATGTACGACGACACCGCCTTGAACTTCAGGCGATACAGCGGGACGCTGTTCGCGAACGGTTTGGTCGCAACCTTCACCGCAGGGGTGAGGGTCCTCTTGAAGCCGTAAACCTGCTCGGCCCGTGCCGCCTCCGTTGGGCTCGCCGTGTAGAAGACCCCCTGGTTCTGCGGCGTCGTCATCTCGACGAGCAGCGCCGTCGGGACCGCCTCCGCGTCGGCGGCGCTCGTGACAACGCCGGCATTGGCGGGAGCGCCGCTCAGCATCAGCGCCGCCGTCACAGCGGCCGCTGCGATACCGAGAGCCCGAGTCTTCAGCATGTATTTCCTTCCGAAAGAACCTTCATTGGCCTCGTAAATTCACAAGCTCGGCGCCAGCTCAATATCTAGTGCGGGTGACCACGAATCTTCGCCGGGTTCGTGATAATCGCTCCAGCCAAGCCCACGACCAGAGATCGCGGCTCGCTCAACCTCGTGAACGTTCATGGCCAGCGCACTAGCGCCGGGCGATGCATACAGACGTAGCGCCCATCCAGGACGTATGGAATTGCGTTTGCGCCCGATATGCCTTTTTGGCAACTCCAGTATGAGGGAAGCTCGATCGGCGAACAACGCCAGATTGCTAATCATGCGATTAGTGAGACTAAACCTTGATATTTCGTGTCGCGAACAGAACGGAAACGGTAAGGTGCGGCTGCGATATATCGGTGGATCGGCCGTCGCGTGATCCTTCGACCGCGGAAGTTCCGTTGAGGCCGCCGGCCCTTGCGGAGCTGGGTATGGCGCATGACTCGTGCGTTCTCACACTGTGAGACCGATGAGGCCGAGGGCGTTGACGGGGTGGGCAGTCATGTGCCGGTTGGCCTCGGTGATTTTCTCCCAGCAGACAAGTCGCAGCAGGCTGATGGCCGGCGACCGCAGGGTCGCCATGACGAGTGGGGCCTGGCCGGTGCGCACGCGTGTGGCGTCTTCAACGAGCCGGGTGACCGAGTGCCGATCGGCGATGACGAGAGGACCTCGCTCACATTCACCGGCCGGAATCAGCCGATGCGACCACGCCGGGATGCTGGCGGCAGGCTGCGGCGACTCTGGCAAAGGCGCGTATGGTGGCGTTCTCTGCTGCGGTCAGCCATACCGAGACGGCAACCATAGGTGGCATATCGTATATCGGAATGACAGCAAGACCGGGAAAGGGAAACCGTTCGAGCAGCGATGCCACGGTGCAGTGCAGGCCATGTCCACGTGCGACGAGGGTTAGCACGTCGTCGGCGAGCAGTTCCGTCCTCCCGGTCATGGTGGCCAGGTCATCGGTGGTGTGTTTCAGGGGCCTGCCGGATGGGGTGAATCGCGGTGTCCACAGGTCGCGCAGAGCCGGATCGGCGGCGTCCGGAAGTTTCAGCAACTCGTAGTCGACGAGATCTTCCAGGCTCACGCTCTGATGTTCGGTTAACGGATGGCCGGCCGGAACGAGTACACCGCGAGGCACTGTGGCGAGCACGGGCCCAATGGTCAGCTCCGGGGTCTGCATGGCACTCCCGTCATCGCCGAGTGCCCACACCAGGGCCACGTCGGTTTTGCCGTCCTTAAGTAAGGCTCTCGGAATCCCGGTTCTATCGGTCGGAATAGCGTTGAGAGTGATCGTGCATCCGGCGTGGCGATCCTCGAATTCCGCCACTATACGAGTGACAAAGTCACCGCCAATGGTCGGTGCATAGCAGATGTGCAACGTTTCACTGATGTGGCGGGCCGCCACCCGGCAATCCTGCAGCGTCCGGATGAGCTCGTCATAGCCGCGCCGTGCACCGTCATGAAACTGCTTGCCGAGTACGGTCAGCCGCACGCGCCGACTCGTGCGCTCGAACAGTGGTGCTCCCACCTCGCGCTCAAGTGCCCGGATGGTCTGGCTGACCCGGCCCGGTGTGACGCGTAACCGTGAGGCGGTCCGTCCGAAATGCAGTTCCTCGGACAATGCCAAGAAAGTCTCTATATCGCGCAATTCCACAACGACCACCTAGTGCTCTGCGCTGGAAATTCGCCATCAATATTCGGCGAGTGATTCGAGAATTTATTGCACGTACTTGACCCACGCTAGCTCAGCTTTTCACGATCTTGAAGTGATCAACTCTGGTTGGACTGGTTTGGTGACGATCCGCCCCTGCAGGCGTTGGTCGGCCACCTCGATCCAGGGGGACCCTGCGGGTGCCGAAAATTTGTCCGTGCAGATTACAGGCGTAATGGGCGATCACATGCTCCCGTCCGGGAGTCGTGAGAGCTGCACCAGAACGGGATGATGATCTGTCGAAGGTCGCCGCGATGGTCGAGGGACGCCATCCGGCACGGGCACGACGATGAGCGTGTGGGGCGACTACGTCGACTCCCGCGCTACGGCGAGGGCTCGGAGATGTCCAGCAACCGGCGTGAGGAGGCGGGATGCGGGCGGTGTGGTCGGTGTGGTCGGTGTGGACTGCCTCGGCCCACCACTGTGAGGCTGGGGACGAGTCAGGGGTGGACTGGGGCGATCCCTGATGGCGGAGTGCTGTCTGCGACGACAAAGGTCGAAGGCATGACAATTCATGAGCCGCCCACGAGAAAGTCCCGCCTGCAGGAACGGTTTGGCCTGGCGGCGGGCGTGGCCGGGGTAGTCGTGCTCGCGAGCGTGCTGACCCCGCCGGCGGCTCGCGCCCAAGATCAGCCCGGTTACGGACTGGCGCAACTGCAACGCGACGTGGACGCCATCCGATCCACGGGCGCCACTGGCGTGCTGGCCGAGGTGACGACCCCATCGGGGCGACTGGTCGCGCGCAGCGGCGTCGCCGATCTCAAGACCCGCCGGCCCGTCCCCTGGGATGCCTATTACCGGACCGGTAGCACCACCAAGGCCCTGGTGTCGACCGTCGCCCTGCAGTTGTTCGGTGAAGGTGAGCTCGACCTGACCGACACGGTGGAGCGGTGGCTGCCCGGCCTAGTGAAGGGCAACGGCAACGACGGTGCCAAGATCACTGTGCGGCAGTTGCTCGGGCAGACCAGCGGTCTTCCGGAGTACGCCGACGACGTGCCGTTGGAGCAGGCCACCTCGCCCGAGACCTTTCAGCGCGAACGCTTCCGTACCTACCGGCCCGAGCAACTGGTCGCGATGGCGATGCGGCACAAGCCGGTCTTCGCCCCCGGTGCGGACTGGTCGTACTCCAACACCAACTACGTCCTCGCCGGAATGATCATTGAGAAGGTCACGGGCAACCCCTGGCAACAGGAGGTCCATGAACGCATTATCGAGCCGCTCGACCTGCGGGACACCCTCACACCGGGCACCTCGGCCTATCTACCGCAGCCGCATGCAACGACCTACAAGCGGTTTCGTCCGGGCGGACCCCTGGTCGACGTCTCCAACTTCGCCGCCGGCCATTCCGACAGCTCCATCATCAGCACGACCGGTGACGTCAATCGATTCTTCCGCGCCCTGCTCGGCGGCCGGCTCCTGCCCCCGGCGCTGCTGACGCAGATGCAAGAGGCCGTTCCGGCCAAGCCGTACCAGGACATCTGGCAGGACCCCGGCTACGGACTCGGCCTGATGAAACGACGGCTGCCCTGCGGTGGCTGGGTCTGGTTCCACGGCGGAGGCGGCTGGAACTCCATCGCCGACAACGCCGCCACCTCTGACGGCAGCCGCAGCGTCGCGATCTCCTTCTCCAGCCAACTCGAACCCGGCCAATCCCCGCTAGAGCAGGCTAAGACCTCCGCCGCTCTGATCGATCGTGCACTATGCGCCACTTGATAAGAAGGCGTACGTGATGAGATAACCGCCGAACATGTCAGATTCGATGAGACGGCATCAGCTCGAGGGCGTGGGCTTCGAACTCGGCGCGATGGGGGCCGTGGTTGAGCGCGAGGTACGCGGACAGGTCGGCGGCGGCTTGATGGTCGTCCACGGGACCTGGCCCCGGCCCACCGCTGAGCGACACTCCCTCCTCGCTCATGCCGGCGTCATCGCTGATGCCGGCCGGCGGTGCCACCAGGGCCGGGCCAGTCGCGTAGCAGTGGTGTGGGTATTGGCTCCGCGGATCATCGCGCTCCTGAACTGGTCGACCGGGAATCGAAGAAAGCGGCGGACCGACGGACGACGATGACGGCGACGAGGCCACATATCGCCGCGGTGGCCACCGCGGCGGGCAGGATGCCGTGGTCGAGACAGACGCTTCCGATCCCGGCTCCAAGGGCAATGCCGAGTTGGAAGGCGACTATGTAGACAGCGGATGCGAGGTCTTGCTGGGCGGCGGCGGTGCGCAGGACCGCAGCTTGCAGCACCACGGCCATCCCGCCGGCCGGCACAGCCCACAGCACGACAGCAGCTCCCGCGATGGAACTGGAGCTCGAGCCGACGGCTAGCAGCACGAGCATGCATGCGGCGACGCCGCCGGTGACGATCAGGGCGGTGGCTTGCGGATGACTGTCTACCTGTCGGCCGATCAGCATTAGGCCGAACAGACCTGCTGCCCCGTGTGCGAGTAGAAGACTCGATGTTGCGGGGCCAGTGAGGTGGACGTAGTCGGCGATAATCGCGGTGATATACGTAAACGCCGCGAAGTGACCTAATACCACAATCACCGTGACCAAGTTGACAGGGGCAAGGGACCGGTTGGTTACGGCACATCGGACCGCTGATGGTCCTTGCTGTGGCGTTGAGTGCTCTGGTGGCAGCGGGTCAATCGTGGCGCGGATTACCACTGCCGATAGCGCCGCGACGCCGGCCACGGCAAGGACAGTAGGTCGCCAGCCGATCGTCGCGCCGAGCCAGGAGCTCAGCGGAAGCCCGAGGAGGAAGGCGAGTGAGTTCCCGGAGAAGACTACTGCGGTGGCACGGCCGACCTGCTGTGGCCCGAGCAGTCGTGCGGCCATCGGCGCGACGACCGACCAGAACACCCCGTGGCCAACAGCTGAGACCAGCCGGGCGACCACAGCGACGCTGTAACCTGGCGCGACGGCCAGCAGCAGGTTGGACACCGTAATCGCCGCCACCGTTGCTAGGGCGGTCGTACGACGATCCCAGCCAGCCGTCATGGAAACCAGCGGCACCACAGAGACCGCGACAACGACCGCATACCCAGTGACCAGGAGGCCGATGGCCGAGTCGGACACACCGAAGCCGGACGCAAGTTCGGGCAGCAGTGCAACCGGCAGGTTCTCCGATGTTACAGACACGAAGCAGGCGGCGCTGAGCGCCCCCAGGGCCACGCCCGTCCGAGACAACCTCCAGCCGCGCATTGTGTAACGATACACAGGTAGGCTAGGTCCATGTCTAGCCCCGGGTCATCGCGCGTCACCATGGCCCAGGTGGCGCGCCGCTGCGGCGTCTCACTCATGACGGTGTCGTACTGCTACAACCAGCCGGATCGGGTCGCCCCGGACACGTTGCGCCGGGTCCGGGAAGTGGCCGCCGAGCTGGGCTACCGAGGACCGGACCCGACCGCACGGTCCCTGCGCCGTCGCCACAGCGGCGCGATCGGCGTCGTGCTTGGCGAGCACCTCGCTTACGCCTTCGAGGACCCGCAGGCCCGCCGCTTCCTGGCCGGCGTCGCCGAGGTTTGCCGCGAGCGCGGGGTCGGACTGAACCTCATTCCGACCACCGGTGAGGACAAGGATGTCGACCGCGTGAGGTCAGCATCCGTTGATGGCTACATCGTCTGGACCACCGTCGACTCCGACCCCGTGCTCGCCGTTGTGAGTGGGCTCGACAAGCCCGTCGCCATACACGGCGGTCCCGCTGTCCCCGGCGCTCAGGTGGTCAGCATCGACAACCGCGCCTCCGCCCGCGAGCTGGCTGCACGCACCTTCCCCGGGGCCCGCCGTCCGACCGTGCTCAGCTTTCCCTTTGGCCGCGACCGCAGACCGCGGCTGGAAACCGGACCAGACCCTGAACGAGTGGAGTTCCCGGTCACACGCGAACGCCTCCTCGGCATCTACGACCACTGCCGGGAAGCGGGCTTCGATCCGCGTCGCCTACCTGTGGCCGTCGTGGCCCGCAACGACCGCAACGACGCCGCAGCCATGGCCGACGTGCTACTTGACTCCTGCGACACCGACGCGGTGATTGCCATGAGCGACCAACTTGCCTTCGCCGTCCTCGACACCGCCCGCCGCCGAGGACTCCAGGTCCCCGATGACGTCGCGGTCGCCGGTTGGGACGACGATCCGGACGCGAGGCAAGAAGGCCTCACCACAATCGTCCAGTCGCTACTTGATCAGGGTCGGACCTGTGCCCTGATCGCGCTCGGCGATCGCGGACCAAGCCGCAAAGCCGCATGGGCCGCCACGGTGCGAACGAGCACAAGATGAACCGGCTCACGCCGTCCAGGGAGCATGACCATGCATATCGGTGACTGTGTGGCATCGACCTGGCAACGCCCGACCTCTGGGAGGTGAGGGGATGCCACACCCCGCGCGCCCCGCACCTCACCACAGCGCTACTGCTCCCGCCGGGCGGGCATCCCCGAGGCCTGCCCGCCCGGCGAGGGCAGTTCTTGTTGTTCTTGCCCCTGGCTCCGGTATCCGGTTCCGTTCAGCACCGTGCCGGCTCCTCGGGCAGCCGCGCGCCGCGCGGGAACCGGCCGGCAGGGCCGCACGCCTCGCGCGAGCGCTTGCGCTGCATCGGGACGTGCCGGCGCGGCGCCAGCAGGGCGCCGCCTTGATACTGGAAGAGGCCAACGCGGCACCTCTCGCCGCCCTGCGGTCTCTCCGACAGGACGGTGGTCGCGAACGAGGGCGATTCCGGCCAGGATGAGGACGGTAGCCAGCGGCAAGGTGAGTCGGGCTGCGTGCCCCCGGCCCGGCACGCCGCAAATCTACGGCGCTTCTACCTGCGATTTCTCGTGGGCGTCTCGTTGTTGAGGCGCGCACGCAGGTGAGTGACGAGCTCTCTTTCGTCTGCGGACCGCTGGATCCGGTGGACGACGACGGCGTCTGTGGTGCTCCTGGCGGTGATCGCAGCGGTGGTGTCCTACAGGCACATGCATCAACTGGCGCTCCGGCAGGGCGAGAGCGAGCCGGGGGCGACGCTTTGCTCATCAGATCAGCTGGCACGCCGGTCGTCGACCTCGACGGACAGGCATCGCCAGGGCATGGCGAACGGCACCAGATCGCCGACCGCCACCCCGCTCGCTGCACGCAAAGCCTCCTCCGGGCGGAAGTGGACGACCGTCCCAGTCGTGCCGTCATCCTCGATCGGTGCCAGATCAGTCACGGGCGCGCCATGTTCGTAACGCTGAATCCAGGCTCCGCTTCGGCGGCGGTTGGTATGGACGAGCCACTCGCTGAGCGCCGCGACGACAGACATGCCGCGGCGCGGATGGCCATCGGGAAGCAGCTGTGCGTCAGGCTGATCGAAGAACCGGAGGTCTTTCGACGCCATAATGGGCTTCTTCACGGCCTGTCCATGATCGTCGAGACGGGTGTCAGTCCCTCGCCCGTCATCTGCTACGGACACTGAGCCATCGGGGTGGAGTGTGACGACACAGCGTCCCCCGTCATTGCACTCCGCCTCGTCGGCCGCATAGGCGACGACTTCAAAGATCAAGTGCCGAACAGCACCGGGAGCAAATGTGTCCGGGTTCTGACGGATGCGCGCGAGGTGATCGAAGTCCACGACGCTCGCCCAATCGTGCGTCGTGTTACGCCAGGAAGCCCTTGATGTGTCCACTGGAGAAGTATGCCAACCAGACAGGCGACGACTCGATCTCACTGACACTGCGGGTGCCGAAAATTCATCCGTGCAGGTCGCAGGGGTGGCGGACGATTACGTGCTCCCGTCTGCAAGTCGCGAGAGCTGCACCGGAAACGGCATGATCATCTGTCGTGCTGCTGCACCTACACCTAAAAGCTTGTGTGTCCGCGAGCGTCATTCTCGCCGATGCTGGTAGCAGCCGTATCGAGTGGGCCGTCTGCCATCGGCGGCTCCGAGAACTGTACATCGCGCGCAAGCGGACAAAGGTCTGGTGGGGACGGGGGCGTGGGCTCCCCGCCGGCGGCCCTGCGCCCCGCGGGTGGGTACGAGAGGTAGTGACACCGATCAGGCCGGCGTGACCAGCTCGGCGGCGCCTGCGTCAACAGGGGGTGCACCCCGACCAAGACGATGGTCGCCAGCGCGCGCCTCGCCTACCAGGCGCGCCGCGGCACGGAGTACGGCGTGCGTATTGGTTCGGTATCGGTGGACCTGGCCGCGGTGCGCGAGCGTAAACGGGCCATGGTCGCCGGCGCGCGGCAGAACTACGTGAGCCGTCTGGCGCAGGACGGGCTTGACGTGATCGAAGGCGAGGCCCATTTCACGGGGCCGAGGACGGTCGAGATCGCTTTGACGGACGGCGGGACG
>JAOPYI010000296.1 GCA_025964675.1 Sphaerisporangium sp.
ACCCTGGCCAAGCTCTTCTCCCCCGACTGCTGGATCGTCTTGGATGACGTGCAGTTCGCCCGCCGCGACTACCAGCACCCGACGGCGTTCTGGACCTGTTCCAACTGGAGACATGTCGCCGGCCCCGACACATAGCGGCACTGCGATGAGGGAGCTGATCTCCGCGTCGCTATTCAGCCGGCTCACCAACCGGATCGCCCGCGAGGAGCTCGTCTCCACCGACCACGCCGAGCGCATCGTGACCCAGGCCCTCGCCTTCTTGAAGGCATGCGCGCTCAACCCCGGCTCGGGCTTGGCCCGGCGGCTTCCTGGCCGTCGCTCGCCATTCTCCAGCCCCGACGGGATGATGCTGTCGTGCGGTTGCTGGTCGTGGGTGGTCTGGAGGTGGTCGAGCACCCCAGCCCGGACGAATATGTGATCGTCTCAGGGTTCGGCGAGCGCGCCCAGTGGTACCGGAACGTGCTGGCCAATCCCAACGTCAAGGTCTCCTGCGGCCCCCGGCGCAACGTCCCGGCGGTCGCGACCCCAATGCCGCCAGCGGGATCGATCGCGGCCCTCCACCGCTACGCCCGCGCCCATCCCCGCGCCTGGGCCAGCCTGCACCACGAGATCTACCTGTCCGACGTCCAAGAAACCGATCCCGCAAAGATCCGCACGCTTCTCCGCCACCCGGTCCGTACGGCCTGACCGTCTGCCTGGAGATCCTTTGGCGCCAAGGGCCGAGCTCAGTACGCAGGGACATGCGGCCCCTCGCGAAGCGGCCCGGTTGACGAGGAGCTTCCCACCGTTACCCGCCAAACGGCCCCGGCGTGTTCACGCCGGGGCCGCCCCTTCCGGGACGTCGCACATGAGAGTGCGCCGACCCAAATTCAACGTTACCCCTGCCAAACTTCCCATTGCTGGCAAGGCCGCGCGAACTACGGCGAGTGCTTCTCGTCAGCCCGGGGACGCTGCTGCGCCGGCACCGTTGGCCGGTGTCGGGGAAGTGGATCGCCCGGCGGATGGGCATGTCGAAGAACACCGTCAAGCGGGCGCTGGCCGGTTCTCGTGTGAGATGCCTTGACTTGCGATAGGCGCTGAAATACGGTCGCCCCAATCTGAAGTATTAGATGTGGGCCCAGATATTTCAGTTGAGTTCCTTCCATGCCTCGCGAGCGATCGAGGAGCCACGATGGCAGCTATCGCCACTCCCATAACCAGCATCGACGACGCGCCGCTCACCCCCTTTCACCGGCGTCTGATGTATCGATGCTCCGGCGGGCCGTTCCTGGACGGCTACATCCTCAGCATCGTTGGCGTCGCGGCCACCGGTATGACAGCCGATCTGAAACTCAGCGTCACCGCGCTGAGCGCAGTCGGCGCGTCCGCACTTGTCGGGATCTTCGTCGGGGCGATCGTCTTCGGCCGGCTCACTGACAAGATCGGCCGAGAGGTCATGTATACGGTCGATCTCATCGTGCTGGTGGTGGCGTCCATCCTCAGCGCCTTCGCGACTGCGACCTGGCAGGTCATCCTGCTCCGTTTCCTCCTGGGCCTCGCCATTGGCGCGGACTATCCCATCGCCACAGCGCTCCTCGCCGAGTGGCTCCCCCGCCTTAAGCGCGGCAAGATGCTGGGGCAACTCATCCTCTTCTGGTACGTCGGAGCCACGGCCGCCTATGCCGTGGGCTACCTGATGGTCGAGCTCGGAGGGGATGGTCTCTGGCGGTGGATGCTGGCCAGCGCGGCTGTGCCGGGCCTGGTCATCCTGCTCATGCGTATCGGTACGCCCGAGTCCCCGCGCTGGCTTGCTCAGCATGGCCGGATCGAGCAGGCCCGGGAGGTCATCGGACAGGTCTTCGGCGACTCCGTAGATGTCGACGCGGTTCTGGCCGCGGAGACCGCGGGCGCGGGGGGGCATCGCGGACGGCTCAGTGATGTGTTCCGAGGCAAATATCTGCGCCGGATGGCCTTCTGCGGTCTGTTCTACCTGTGCCAGGTCACCCCGCTGTTCGCCATCTACACGTTCGGCCCGATCATCCTGGAGGCGTTCGGCCTGAACGGGGGAACGTTGGCCTACCTGGGCTCCGCCCTCATCAGCCTGCTGTTCCTCGTCGGTTGCCTGCCCGCACTGCGCTGGGTCGACGTGTGGGGACGCCGTCCGCTGATCATTTGGTCCTTCGTGCTGATGGTGATCCCGCTCGCGGTGCTCGGTATCGTGCCGACGGCGCCCGCCGCCGTCATCATCACGTGCTTCTGTCTGTACGCGCTGTTTTCGGGCGGGCCCAACATTTTGGAGTGGACATATCCGAACGAGTTGTTCCCGACCAACGTCCGGGCCACGGCGGTCGGCATCTCCACCGGCATCAGCCGCATCGGGGCAGCGATCGGCACCTATCTGCTCCCTCAGTCACTGATCAAGATCGGCGCCGGTCCCACGATGCTGGTCGGTGCCGTCATCACCCTGATCGGCCTGGTGGTGTGCATCGCCTGGGCGGAGGAGACCAAGGACGCCGCACTCGGCGCCGAGGGCGATCCGGCTGCCACCCACAGGGCGCCGAGTAAGTGAGCCACGCCGCGCGACGACGGGCGCCGTCGTCGCACTACCGTCGGGAGCCGACGTACCGGCTCCCGCGGCCGGAACTTGTGCGCTACCCCCAACTTCGCTGCGTGTGCCAAAGGTATGAGTGGACATGACCCCGCGTTTCATGGACCCGCTCCTGGAGCCGTTCCAGCTCAAGCACCTGCAACTTCGCAACCGGGTAGTCAGCACCTCCCACGAGCCCGCCTACTCCGAAGAGGGGATGCCGAAGGAACGGTACCGCCTCTACCACGTGGAGAAGGCGAAGGGTGGAATCGGACTGACGATGATCGGCGGCTCCGCCATTGTCGCCCCGGACAGCCCGGCCGCCTTCGGGAACCTGCACATCTACAAAGACGAGATCGTGCCGTGGCTTGCTGAACTGGCGGATGCGGTGCACGAGGCGGGCGCCGGGGTGATGTGCCAGATCACCCACCTGGGCCGTCGCACCAGCAACTACACGGGGGACTGGCTGCCCGTGGTCGCGGCCTCCCCGTTGCGGGAGCCCGCTCATCGCGCCTTTCCGAAGGCCGCTGAGAGGTGGGACCTCGACCGCGTCGTCCGCGCATACACCGATGCCACCATACGCTGTCGCGAGAGCGGCCTCGATGGTGTGGAGCTCGAGGCCTACGGCCACCTCCTCGACGGTTTCTGGTCTCCCGCCACGAACCATCGTGACGACGAATTCGGCGGCAGCCTCGAACACCGGCTGCGCTTCCCTTTGCGGGTCATCCGGGCGGTACGCGAGGCCGCGGGACCCGACTTCGTCATCGGCATCCGGATGTCGCTCGATGAAGGCATGCCGGGCGGTCTGACCAAGGACGAAGGCCTCGCCATCGCGCATCGGGTCGTCGAGGAAGGCGTCGATTTCATCAGCATCATCCGGGGTCGCATCGACACCGATGAGGCGCTGTCCCGTGTCATCCCACCCATGGGGACTGCCTCCGCACCCCATCTTCAGTTCGCTGGAGAGGTCAAGCGTTCCGTCGGGGTGCCCGTGATGCACGCGGCACGGATCCACGACGTCGCGACCGCCCGGTATGCCATCCGTGAGGGATTGCTCGACCTCGTCGGCATGACCCGCGCCCACATCGCAGACCCGCACATCGTCGCGAAGATTCGCTCCGGCGCGGAGGACCGTATCCGCCCGTGCGTGGGTGCGGGCTACTGTCTCGACGCGATCTACCAAGCCAGTGACGCCAAGTGCATCCACAATCCCGCTACCGGCCGTGAAGACCGGCTGCCTCACGTGGTCCCCCCTGCAGCCGGCCCGCCCCAGAAGGCGGTCGTTGTCGGTGCCGGCCCGGCGGGGCTGGAGGCGGCTCGGGTCCTCGGTGAGCGCGGTCACCGCGTCGTGCTGTTCGAAGCGAACGCCTTTCCCGGCGGCCAGGTGCGCCTGGCCTCCTACCTCCCGCGGCGGCGGGACATGATGGGCGTCATCGACTGGCGGGTAGCTGAATGCAAGCACCTCGGCGTCGACATTCGCTACAACGTGTACGCCGAGGCCGCAGACGTGCTGGCGGAAAAACCCGACGTGGTCATCGTGGCCACCGGCGGCTTGCCGAACAGCGGATTTCTTACGGAGGGGGCGGAGCTCGTGTCAGATGCCTGGGACGTGCTCACCAGGTCTTTCCGTGCGAGCGGAGCGGTGCTGCTCTACGACGACAACGGCGGTCATCCCGGCATGGACGCAGCCGAGGCGCTGGTTGACGGCGGTGCACGCCTGGAATTCGTCACGCCGGAACGTACCTTGGCGCCCGACGTGGGGGGCATGAACTATCCCGGGTACTTCAAGGCATTCGCGGCGCACGATGTACGCGTCACGCTCTGCCATCGCCTCGTGGCCGTTGAGCGGCGCAACGGCCGCCTGGTAGCTCGCTTGCACAACGAATATGCCGACACCATTCAGGAGCGGGTGGTCGACCACGTGGTGGTCGAGCATGGAACTTTGCCGCAGGATGAGTTGTACTTCTCACTTGTCACCGACTCGTACAACCTTGGAGAAGTCGACCAGGAGGCGCTGCTTGCCCTGCGCCCGCAAAGTGTCCGGCACAATGCCGAAGGGCGTTATCAGTTGTTCCGAATCGGAGACGCGGTGAACAGCCGCAACGTCCACGCCGCCGTATACGACGCATATCGACTCTGCCTGGTGCTGTGAGAGGCGCGTCCGGGTGTACGTGGCGGCCGCAGCTGTTCAGGTGCGGCGCCGCTTCTGATTCTGGGGAGGGCTTAGAACATCTCCCGTACTTCCTCTTCGAACGCCCGGATGTGCTTCTCAGCGGCGCCACAAGCGCGAGCTGGGTCACGGTCGAGGATCGCCTGGATCACCTCCCTCTGATTGCCGACGTGTTCGGCAAGGTGGGGCAGACGTTCGAGCGCGAGGTGCCACATGCGCAAAGACAGGTCGAGGCTCGTCGTCAGGACGTCCAGCAAGTACGTGTTGTGAGCCAGCCGGTACACAGTCCGGTGAACCGCTGTGTCGAGGTCGAGGAGTTGGTCGGTTCCGGAGACGACTTCGAGACGTTCCAGGAGGTGACGGAGTTCTTGTCTCTCCTCGTAGCGGGCGACCTGGGCGGCGCGCTCGGCGGCCAGTCCCTCGAGGCGCTCTCGGATGTCGCAGATCGCCTTGAGGTCTGCGATGTCTATCTCTGAGGCGAAGGTCCCGCTCCGCGGATAGACGACTATCAGCTTCTGGTAGGCGAGCCGCTTGATCGCCGCCCGGACTGGAGTCCTTCCGACTCCCAGCTCAGCAGCGAGCCGCTCTTCGTCGATCGCGGCACCGGGCGCTATCTCCAGCGTCACCAGCTTGTTGCGAATGCCCTCGTAGGCCCGCTCAGAGAGCAGTTGGGCGTCCGTCTCCCGCCCTTTAGCGGGCATCCTCTTCGAGGGCATTGACATCCCAATACCTCTGAAATATCTGCATCGAGCTGTAAAACTTCAATCTCTCCGGAGGCTGAGCGTACCATTCAACGTGTCGGGCCGACGGGCTCCCCTGGCATCGGAACCTAACTAAGGCTAACTCACGGGTTGGGCGAGTCACAGGTGGAAAGTGGCGGATGGGGAAACCCGGGAAACCCGAACTACTCACCAGCGGGCCTGCCGCTCAGCACCGTTTAGGCAATCACCTGTCCGCCACCCACTCACATGACAACCTGACGCAGGACGAACCGGATGTGATCACCTGCCGCGAGATTGCGTGCCCGTGAGACCGTCATGGTCTCGTAAGGTCTGGCGAGGGGAAACGCTTCTACGCTGAACCACATGTCCGGCAACACCGCCGCATCGCCCGGTCCGCTCATGATCAACTCCTGAGTTCGCTACGGACCGGCCCGGCCTGGCATCCTGGTCAGCAGCGAGCGCCAGCGGGCCCGCTGTGTGATCAGGCAGGCCACCGCGAGGGCGCTGACCACGATCGCGGCGGGGACGGGCAAGAGCACCCAGGCGGGATCACGGCGGCGGCCACGTGGACGAACAGTGCGATCGTCACCAGGCCGGGTACGCGTACCACTCCGTGGGCCTTGCCGCTGAAGGTGGTGAAAACCGTCGACAGGCCGAGGAGCAGTATGAGCGATAAGAGCGCCAGGGGTACGGAGATCTCCCAGAGGGCCCCGGGTGTCACGATCCAGGCGATGAGTTCGATGGCGGCCCGAAGTAGAGAGGCGAGGCGGCTGTCGGGTAACTCCCCGGCTGGGCCGGTCCGTGAATTGGCCATGAATCGCATGATAGGCGGACGGGACCACGATGAGCTCGGTGTCGGCACCGCAGATCCAGGCGCGGATGGTGGAGCAGGCCGGGATCACACGTGGCATGCGGGTTCTGGAGATCGGCTCGGGTGGTAACAACGCTGCGGTGACGCTTACCGTTCAATCCTGCGCGGATCCTCCCCGACCCCGTCGATGTGCCGGAGCTGCGGACGACCCGTCTCCCGGGGAAGTTCCATCAGGTAGGTGAGGCCATTGGTGTCTTTCGTGCGGTCGAGCCAGATATTGGCGAGTTCCTTGATCGGGTCGGCGAGGATTCCGCTGAACGTGCCGCCGCCCAGGAGGAGAGCCCACAATGGGGACACTCCAGGGAAGAGAGCGGTGAGAAGTACCGGAGCGGATGCGACGCTGATGCCGACGACCGTGCGCTTGAACAGGCTTCGATAGGTGCTTCGAAGCTCCCCCGCATGCTCGTCCAGCTCTCTCTGCGCAGCCTGGATCTCTTCCGCGATTTCCCATTCGATTTGCGGCGACCACGGCTCGGCGTTGACCTTGCGGACCACGCTTGTGAGGTAGGAGCGAAACTGGTTCCGCTGATCCGCCGTCTCTTCCCGATAGCGCAGGCAGTCCTCCAGCGAAAGAGCGTCCAACGCCTCCTTGTCGAGCACCGAATCCACGATGCGCTGTTCGATCAGAGCGTGTTTCTGGGCGGCGGCTGGAGAGACCGTCCGGTTCAAGCCGGGAATCTCCGAGATGCTCGGAGCGATCGCGGCGGCGCGGGCGAACCTGGCCGACAACAGCCGGAAATGGGTGTCGCTGTCGGTCAACGGCACGGCTTCGGTCTGGACCGCCATCGCCAGAGCCGTACTGGTCGCGATGGACGACCCCAGATAGTACGGGAGCACCGCAGCCCACTCTCGCTCATCGGGGACTGCGGTCCGCTTGGTCCAGCCTGGCAGGGAGAACTCCTGGTGAGGCTTGCCGTCGGCGAAGAGGGCGTGACCGTATCCGTCGACAACCTCGAACGCACGGCGGGTGTTCTCCGGATACAGCACCCTCGGGGTGTACTGGTGGCTGAGGAATTGCAGGGCCGCGGAAGGGATGCGACTGCGCAGCATGCTCCAGGTGGGCGGATGCTCCGCGAATAGATCGACCACATGCTGGTCGAGCATGTCCGCCTGCATGGCTCCGGTAATGACGCTGTCGACGGCCGCCCGTTCCACGATCGGCCCGGGATCGATGAATCTGACCAGACCTTCGGACTCCAAGAAGGCGTAGCGCTTCGCGATCGATGCCCACTCTGCGCTGAGGCGATGTGCGACATTGTCGGGCAGATATTGCTGATGGTGCTCCACGTCGTACAGACCCGCCCGGACCCGTGATGTTTTTGGGTCGATGAACAGCACCTCGTCATACAGCAGAATGGCACGTTTGAGAGTGGCTTCCTGAAGCGTGCGAGAGAAAGGATAGTAGATCGCCCGCAACATCTGATTTGCCATGGAACCACGGTCGCAGTTCAGGGCGCTTGCGACAACCCATCCGAAGTCACTTGCTGGGCTCGCCACTGGTGCGCCACCTACGGAGCGGCCAACAGCAGGCTGCTGTGGTTTCAGCACGCTCCCAACGGAGCACGGGGCCGGCTCATGCTCAAGACCTTCAGTGACCAAGACACGCACGACCCCACCGCATCGAGCAGCTGGATGACTGCGACGCCGCCGACCTTCCCTGCCTTCGCCGAACAACTCGGCGTGGACGGATTTGCCTTCCTCACCCGGCGTATGAGGGCCGGACACGCAGACGGCCCCATCCTGGTCGCCATCGAGGACCGCCGGATCGTCGGAGCCCTCGGTTGCCACATCCTGCTGCAAGTGCCCGTGCTCTCTGCATGATCATCGTTTCGTGAGAAAAACCATGATCCCAGCGATCACGGGCACCCTGATCTTCACGCAACCGCACGGCCACACACGCACCAACCCAGGCTGCACATCACACACGGTCACACATCGCGATCACGAACGGTGATCAAGTGACAGCACGACCCCGCTTAACTTCCGAGATCCCCCGCGGCGATCGCCCGCATGCGCGACGGAATTCGCAGAAGTTACGTTACCGTAACGCATTGACGTGACTTTGAACTCGATGCATTCTTGCTACTGCCTGTCCTAGTCCGGTGCGTTGCCGTGGCGAGGGCCGGGCGGCGCTTTGAGCCGGTGCTGTTGGGGGGCCTGGCTGTTGACGGTCGCGCCAACGGGGGGCGGCTAACAGGACGATGGGGATTTGCATCACAACGGTTCTTCCCTGCTGTCGAAACCAATTCCCCTACCTGGGACGACGATTTCACCTGTACGCGATGCGGCGCGCTGCCCGCCTGCCTTGAATGGCGCGCGCCCGCGATTCGGAGGTTATTCAGATGCGAGTCGGCGACAGCCTGCCCAACTATCAGCTGCTGTTCGGGGAACTGGATTTCCGGCCGGGGGACGAGGCGCGGACGGTGAACTCGCCGGCGGCGTACCTGGCTGATCTGCTGCGACTGCTGGACGAGGAGGTCGACGCCGGCGGGGCGCGGCTGCACGAGCGGCGGCCCGACATCCGGGAGATCCCGCTGGACGCCGAGCACACCACCACCGAGCTTCTGTACATCGACATCGTGGTCGAGATCCTCGAACGGCTGGCGGGGCCGGACCCGTACGAGCGCATGAAGACCATGCCCTTCCCGTTCGACAAGCCCTTCAACCTCGCCTACGAGGAGCTTGGAACGTTCCTGAAGCGGCACGGCATCGGGCGGGAGGAGATCCCGCGGCTGTTCGGGGCGCAGGCGGCAGAGCTGGCGGCGCAGTTCCTGGGCCTGTCGCCCGAGGTGGTCGGCATGGTGGAGACCGCGCGGCCGCAGGAGGCCAAGCTGCGGGCGTCCTTCCAGGTCGGGCAGAACAAGCAGCTCGGGAAGGACGAGCAGCTCGGCGTGCTGGCGGACGCGGCGCGGCTGCGCCGGACGGCGGGGTTGTCGGAGGTCGAGCTGACGCAGGTCCTCGGCGCGAAGTTCGTCGGGCAGGGCGGCGCGGCCGTCACGGTGGTGGACGGGCAGCTGAGCCTGCCCGAGGGCGCCGAGCTGCTCGCCTGGCTGGACCGGTTCAGCCGGTTCGTCCGCCTCGCGCGGCGGACCGGGGTGTCGTTCGAGGATCTGGACCTCGTGCTGAGCAGCTGCTGCGAGAACCGGCTGAACGCGGCGGCGCTGGGTGTGCTGGCCGCGGCCGTGCACGTCAGCCGCTCGCTCGGGCTGCCGATGGACGTCACGGTGAGCCTGGCCGCGCCGATGCCGGCCGAGCTGGAGGTCCGTACGTTCGCCGGGGTCACGGTCGCCGAGGGCCTCGGGATCGGGGCCGCTGAGCTGGAGCGGCTGCGGGCGCGCTTCGGCGAGGTCGTCCCGGGCGAGGCCGGGCAATCGGCGCTGCACCGGGCGGCGCGGCTGATGGCCGTGCTGGGACTCACCGCGGACGAGCTGTTCGATCTGCTGCGGCTGCTGGACGGGTCGATCGCGGTGCCGTTCGCGTCGCCGCACACGATGGGCGACTGCCGGCGGATCTTAGCCGCGCCGGACGCGGGGTCGGGGCTGTGGCTGGCCCAGGCGTTGCCGCTGGTGGTGCGGTGGATGCGCGACGGCGGACTGTCGGCCCAGGACCTGGCCGAGTTCGCGGGCGGGCCCACGCCGGGCGCCGAGCCCGGCGAGCCGGTCGAGGGCGAGGAGGAGTTCGCCGCCGCACTGGGCGAGGCGTTGGCGCAGGCGGCGCCGGGGCCGCAGATGTTCGTGTCGGACCGGTTCAGCGAGCGCGCGTCCCGGGCGATCTGGGACGGGCTGGCCGAGGCGGAGCCGTACGGGGCGCTGATCGGGTTGGCGCAGATCACGCTGGCCGACTTCACCGGGCTGGGGCTGGGCGACCGGCTGGCCGTCAAGATCTTCACCAACCTGGTGCTGCGCGGCAGCCTCACGGCGGACGGCGAGCTGGTCGAGGTCCCGTCGGAGCTGGCCACGGACTTCTCCCCGTACCGGGACAAGGTGGCGGAGCTGTTCGGCGACCTGGGCGACATGTGCTACCCGTCGCACCTGGAGGAGCTGACCGGGCTGTCGATCGGGCAGCGCGCCGAGCTGTACGACAACCTGATCTACAACGGCTACATCGACGCCGAGGGCGTCGTGCTGAACGCCGCCATCGGCGAGCTCAACGCCGACCTCGGCGACGTCGCCGGCGACGTCATCGAGCTGATCAAGGCCGGCGGCGACGCCTACCTGAAGGAGCCGCTGAAGATCGAGCTGGGCGCGGCGCCGGACGGGCTGCTGGAGAACCTGAAGTACAACGGGTTCATCGACGCCGAAGGCAACTACCGCGACAAGGAGGCGGTGACCGAGCTGGCGGTGGAGGACTTCGCCCTCGCCGCCGAGTTCGAGCCGCACAAGGTGGACATTCTGGCGATCATGCAGGAGCAGGTCGCCGAGCTGTGGGCGCAGATCTGCGTCTTCCCGCCGGAGGCCTTCGTCGAGATCGCCGAGCTGGCCGTCGCGCGGCGGATCATCGACGCCGGTGGGCTGGAGTGGGACGATCCGGTCGTCGAGGAGCGGCTGCGGGCCATCGCGGAGGAGCAGCGGCCGTACCGGCTCGACCGTGAGTCACTGATCGCGCTCGGGCTGGGGGACGCCGGCGCGCAAGCCGTGCTGGACACGCTGATCCAGGGCGGGGACCTGGACGAAGGGCTGGCCGTGCCCGAGGATCGGCTGCCGTTCTTCTACGAGCCGAACAGCGTGGTGGAGTTCTACCTGCAGGACATCGCGGACTACAGCGCGCAGGTCTTCGGCCTGCTGAACGCGGTCGCCGTGGCGACCCAGGACGGGGTCGCGGAGATCGAGGCGGTGCTCGCCGCGCAGGAGGAGGCGCAGGCGGCGGCGCTGCTGGCGGTCGCGCAGGACGCGCTGGGCGTGCCCGTCCCGGTCGTCACCGCGATCTGCGCCGGGGTCGGCGCCGAGCTGACCGATCTGCTGGAGCCGCCGACGACGGCGTACCGGCGGATCAGGGCGTTCGCGCGGCTGGCCGCGAAGCTGGGCATGGACGAGCGGCGGGTCGCGCTGGCCTTCGGCGACCTGCGGCTGGCCGCGCGCTATCCCGAGCCGCTGGCGCTGCCGGCCCAGGCCGACGGCATCGACGCGGTGCTGGAGAGCGCGGACGGGGACGTGTACGTGTTCCGCGGCGAGCGGTACTGGCGGTTCCGCGAGGGGAGGCTGGCGGACAGCGCACCGCTGGCCGCGCTCGCGGCCGGGCTGACCCGGGTGGACGCCGCGTTCCGGCACCCGGCGGGGGCCGACTGGCTGGTGAGCGGGTCGCGGGCGTACGTGCGCGAGCCGGGCAGCGCTCGGTGGGTGGCCCACGAGCAGGTCTGGGGGCGGTTCCGGGACGAGTTCGCCGGCGGCGGGAAGATCACGGCCGCGCTGGTGGACGACGACGGGCGGACCTACCTGTTCTGCGGGGACCAGTACGTGCGCTACTCCACCGGGGACTTCAGCGTGGTGGACGAGGGGTTCCCGCGGCCCGCGGAGGAGTTCGGCGAACCCGGGTTCTTCGGGCGGGACGGGGAGTTCCACGCGTTCGACGACGAGGCGGAGTTTTGGTGCGGGACGCGTCCGAGTGCCGATGACGAGGAGAAGCCCGGTGAGTCGGATTCCGGTGCGCCGGGGTTCGACGGGCAGGGCTTCGACGGGCTGGTGGACGCCGCGTACGCCGACCCCACCGGCGTGTACGTCTTCCGCGGCGACCGCGTCGTCCTGCACACCGCGTCCCTGGAGAACAAGGGCGCGCAGGCCGACGACGGCTACCCGCTGAAGATCGAGACGCAGTTCCCGGGCGTGCCGGCGGAGTTCGAGAGGGACATCGAGGCGGCCTTCGCCGACGCCGGCCGCGTGGTGCACCTGTTCAAAGACGGCCGTACCGTCGCGCTGACCGGGGACGCGCGGATCGTGCCGACCGTGCAGCGGTGGGGGAACATGCCGGCCGCGTTCCCCAGCGGCCGGGTCGACGCCGCGTTCGTCGGCCTGGACGGGCGGACGTACCTGTTCAGCGGCGACACCTACATCCGCTACTCCGGCACGGACTACTCGCGCGTGGACCTCGGCTACCCGCGCCGGATCGCCCCCGACTGGGGCGGCCTGACCAGCGTGAACGCCGGCTTCGTGCTGGACGGCGAGACGTACCTGTTCGGCGGTGGCCGGTTCGTGCGCTACTCCACCGGGGACTACACCAAGCCGGACGAGGGCTATCCGCAGACGCTGCCGGGCAACTGGTGGAACCTGCCGGACACGTTCGGGCCGGAGGTCGACGCGGTGTTCACCTCGGCCGACGGGCGGACCTATCTGTTCCGCGGGGACCGGTACGTCGAGTTCGACGCGAGGCGGCGCTGGTGGTCGGCGCCGCGGAAACTGGCCGAGCAGTGGGACAGCGTGCCGTTCGCCTCGGTGGACGCCGCGTTCGTGGGGCGCGACGGGCGCACCTACGTGTTCTCGGGCGAGCAGTACGTGCGGTACTCCAACGGTGACTACAGCCGGACCGACGACAGCTATCCCGCGCCGGTGGCCGCCTTCTGGGGGCGGACGCGCAATAATCTGGTGCGTACCGGGCGGGTGGACGCGGCGCTGCAGCTGGACGGGCACACCTATCTGTTCTCCGGGGACCAGTTCATCCGCTACACCGGCACCACGCCCGACCTTGGGTACCCGCGCGCGCTGGCAGACCTGAAGGAGGAGCCGCGGCTGGGCAAGCTGACGGTGGAGCTGGACGCGGTGGACGCGGCCTTCGCCGATCGGGGGAACGTCTACCTGTTCCGCGAGCACACCTGTCACGTGGTGTCCGACGCGCTGCACCGGACGTATGACGTACCCGATGTGTCGTGTGCCTTCGTGGCGGACGGGCAGCTGATCGTCGAGGGGGCGGGCGGCTGGCGCCGGCAGGGGTCGGTGGAAGGGCTGGGCACGGTGACCGCGCCGGCCCGCCCCAGGCTGCTGCGCGAGGTGCCCGAGCGGTTCCGGACCGGCCTGGACGCGGTCCTGTACGGCACCGACGGCGTCACCTACGTGTTCAAGGGCGACGCCTGCTACGACACGCTCGTCGATCGCGAGTATCCGATCGCCGAGGCGTGGGGCAGGCCGCGCGGGCTCGGCGCCATCGACGCCGGGTTCACCGGGCGCGACCGACGGACCTACCTGTTCAGCGGCGATCAGTACACGGTGGACGGCGGACGGCCGCGCGACACCGCCGCCGCGTGGGGCGGTCTGACCAGTGTCGCGATCGCCTACGTGTGGCAGGAGGCGACCTATCTGTTCGAGAAGCCCGACGAGGACGGGTTCATGCGGTACGTGGTCTACTCGGGCGACGACTACGCCGCGCCCGATCCCGGGTATCCGCAGGTCACCGACGCGTCGTACTGGAACGCCGACGAGGTGCCGCGGGCGGTGCTGCCGGTGGGCGACACGCTGGTGCTGCTGTCCGGGCTGACGTACACGCTGCCCGACGGGTCGGCGCCGCGACCCATCGGCCGGCTGTGGCGGGGGTTCGAGGGCACGCTGACCAGCGTGTACGTCGGGGGCGACGGGGCGACCTACTTCTGCTTCGGCGAGCAGTACCGGCGGTACGCCGACGGCGTCTTCGGGCCGCTCACCAACCCGGCCGGGGAGTCGTTCGGGCGGGTGGACGCGGCGTTCACCTGGGCGGGGCGCACGTACCTGATCAGCGGCGACCGGTACGCGCGGTACTCCACGGAGGAGTACGCCTACGCCGACCCCGGCTACCCCAAACCCATGTCCCGAAATTTCCGGAAAGAGTTTCCGGGGCTGGCCGAGTCCTTCGAGGACGCCCTCACCGCCGCGGACGCCAGGGTGGACGCCGCGGTGACCGGGCGGCGCAGCCTGTACCTGTTCATGGGCGGACGCTGCCACGTGGTCTCGGCCGGCCAGGAGGCGGTCCTGGACGCCGCCTTCGCGTCCGGCCACGAGGCCGGGTACGAGGCCGACTACGAGGACATCGCCGGACGGACCCGGCCGCTGGGCGGCCCGATGGATGCCGCGCTGATCGTCGGCGAGCGCACCTACCTGCTGTCCGGCGGACGCTACAGCCGCTACACCGGCAACGAGTACACCCGGCCGGACGAGGGCTACCCGCGGGCGATCTTCACCTGGCTCGCGGACGACCTCGGCGTATCGCCACTGCCCGAGGAGTTCCGCGACGGGGTGGACGCGGGATTCGCGGGGAACGGCATCCATCTGTTCGCCGGTACGAGTTACCTGCGGGCCGACGCCCCGGGCACGCCGCCACCGGTGTGGGGGCGGGTGCGCAACGCGTTCGACGGCGCGGTGGACGCGGTGGTGGCCATCGGGGACGAGGTGTACGCCTTCCGCGGCGACCAGTACGTCCGCTACACGATCGAGCCGGACGCCGAACTGGACAGCCCGGCGGACGACGCAGTGCCCGCCGTGCGGGACCAGGCGGGCGTCCTGGATCTGGCCGACCCCGGCTTCCCGCGTACGATCAAGGACGACTGGGGCGCCGTGCCGACCGCCTTCGAGGCCGGCGCGGACGCCGCGTTCACCCTGGCCGGACGGCTGTACCTGGTGCGCGGCGGCGAGTACGTCAGCGACGCCGGCCTGGTGCGCGCGATCGCCGAGGGCTTCGCCGACACCGCCGACCACCGGCTCGCCGACCTGTTCACGATCATCCGCTTCGCCGCGCTCGGCCCGGCCCCGGCCGACGCCCTGACCGCCGCGGACGAGGACCCGTACACGACGATGGCGGCCCTGTTCGGCTGGGACGTGGCCGAGCTGATGTGGGCGCAGCGCACCATGCCGTCGGAGTCGAACATGGGCTTCGTGCTGGCGGCGCGCGAGCTGTTCGCGCTCGCGCGGAAGGCCGGCGTGCCGCCGTCCACGCTGCCGGGCCTGACCGGCGAGCGGGACAGCGTCCTGCGGCGGGACGCGCTGCTGTCGGTCGTACTGGCGGCCGACCCGGACCTGGCGGACTCCACCGACCTGTTCGACCGGCAGCTCATCGACGTCGACATGGGCGGCCAGGGCGTCGCCTCGCGGATCCGCGAGGCGATCGCGGCCGTGCAGCTCTACCTGCACCGCTGCCTGCTGGACCTGGAGCAGGCCCCCGGCCTCACCGACCCGAAGACGCGGGCGCGGCTGCGCCGCTGGTGGTCGTGGATGAAGAACTACCGGGTGTGGGAGGCCAACCGGAAGGTCTACCTGTACCCCGAGAACTACCTGCGTCCCGAGCTGCGCGACACCAAGACGCCGGGCTTCGCCGACCTGGAGAGCGACCTGCTGCAGAGCGGCGTCACCTCCGCCACCGCGCAGCGCGCGTACAAGCGCTACCTGGACGAGTACACCGAGGTGTCCCGGCTGGAGATCGCCGGCGGGTACGTGGACGCCGCTGACGCGGGGGCGCGCGACCTGGTCCTGTTCGGGCGCACGCGCAGCGATCCGCGGCGCTATTACTACCGCACGGCCATCTTCCGGGACGGCGACAAGCTGTCGGCCACCTGGCGTCCCTGGCAGAAGGTGGACGTGCGCATCGACGCCGACCGCGTCCAGCCCGTACGGGCCTTCGACCGGACCTTCGTGTTCTGGGCCACCGTCGAGGACCTGCCGCCCGAGCGGACCGGCACCACGACCATCGCGGTCGTCGAGTCCGGGAACACCCAGCAGGTGTCCGCGCCGATGCGGCACGCGGTCAAGATCTACTTCTCGTACGTGAACCTCAACCAGGAGTGGGTGCCCGCGCAGCTGCTGGCCACCGGGGCGTCGACGAACGACCCGATCCTCGGCGTCACCCTCGGGGTGCGGCCCGGTCCGCTGCCCGGCAGCGACCACCAGGCGATCATCGTCTCGTACGCGGCCACGACCGCGGGCGGCGGCGGCGCGGGCGCGTCGTTCGCGCTCACTCCCGAGCTGTACACCGTGCCCGTGCCCGGGATCGTCGTGCAGCCGCCCACGGGAGACGTGACGACGATCTTCGATGAGCCGGGCGGGATCGACCCTGCGTCGGTGATCTGGTTCAACCGGCCCGCCGGCTTCGGGATCGGCGAGGGGTCCTGGTTCAGCGTGGACCACAAGGGCGGCAGCTTCCTGTGCCGGCCGATCATGCCCGGCGAGGAAGAGCAGGCCGCACTGGCGCCGATCAAGGGGGCCACCGGGCTGCCCAACTGGGTCCGCGTGGACGCCGCCTTCGCGCTGCCCGACGGCACGCGCTACTTCTTCAACAACAGCCGGGGCGGCCGGTTCACCCGGATGGCGCCGGGGTCGAACACGGCGGAGAGCAGCAAGTACATCTCCTGGCACTGGGGTCTCACCGAGCCGCTCCGGCCGTCGGATCCGTCGCACCCGTCGAGAGTCGAGCCGGATCCGGACGCCGAGCCGGACGTTGTGGCCTCGCCGGCGCCGCCCACGTCGGTGAAGGGCGACTCGCGGGGCGGGTCACGATCCGGGAAGCTCGACCGTCTCGACGCTCCCGATCGGCATGGCCCTCCCGATCGTCTCGTCTCTTCCGATTGGCGTGATTCGTCCGATCAGCGTGGCTCTTCCGGGCAGAAGGGCTCTTCCGGGCAGCCCGCTTCGTCCGATGGACCCGGCTGGACCTCGGTGAACGCGGCGTGGGTCGTCGACGACACGTACCTGTTCATCACCAGCGGCACCCAGCTCGCCCGCTACACCCTTGGCCCGGGATACAGCATCCCCGAGGTGGTCGACCGGGGATACCCGCAGACGCTCACCCACACGATCGACGCGGTCTTCCGCGGCTACGCGATCAGCGGCACCGAGTACGCCGGAGTCGGCGCGTGGTCGTGGCGGCCCCTCGCCGGCAACTGGGGCGAGCTGCCCGCCGGGATCACCGGCGCCCTGGAGACCAACACCGACGTGTACCTCTTCATCGGCGACCAGTACGCCGTGTACACCAAGGGCGGCGCCGTCCCGCGCCCGTACGAGTACACCGAGGTGCCGCACGAGATCGTCCGGCTCACCACCAGCACGGCGTACAAGCTGAACCAGCGCCTGCTGGCCGGCGGCGTGCCCGCGCTGCTGGACACCTACACCCAGGAGACCGACGAGCTGCCCGCCTTCGACACCGAGAACTCCGACGCCGTCACCATCAAGGTCCGCAAGGAACGGGTCAAGGAGGCGTGGCTGCCCGGCCGGTCCCACCTGGACTTCACCAGCGCGAACGGCATCTACTACTGGGAGATCTTCTTCCACGCCCCGCTGCTGATCGCGCAGGCGCTCAACGCCGCGCAGCGGTTCGACGAGGCGCGGACCTGGTACGAGTACATCTTCGACCCCACGCAGCCGGGTCAGCCGTGGCGGTTCCTGCCCTTCCTCGGCGCCGACCCGGCCGCGCTGGCCGACGCGCTGCGGGCGTACGGGGATCCGGGGCTCGCCGACGCGATCGCGCTGCTCGACTCGCTCGTGCCGGTCTTCCGGGGCGGCGCGGCGCTCACCGATGAGCAGCGGAAGGACCTGGCCGCGCTGGCCGCGCTGCCGCCGAGCGAGGAGCTCGCGATCGCCATGGAGCTGCTCCGCGTGTACGACGTGACAGGGGACGTGGACAGCCTGCGGGGGGCGTACCGGGATGATCCGTTCGATCCGCACGCGATCGCGGCGCTGCGGTCGGTGGCGTACCGGCGGGCAGTGGTCACCGGGTACATCGACAACCTGCTCGACTGGGGCGACCAGCTCTACCGGCGCTACACCCCGGAGAGCGTGGACGAGGCGCGGATGCTGTACATCTTCGCCTACGACCTGCTCGGGCGGCGTCCGCAGGAGCTGGGACCGATGCTCCTGGACGCGACCATGAGCTTCGCCGAGCTGGAGAAGGTCTCGGCCGAGGACGAGCTGTTCGGGGAGCTGGCCCGGGTGCACGCCAGCATCGGGCACCCCTACTTCTTCGCGCCGGTCAACGCCATGCTGCTCGGCTACTGGGACCTGGTCGCCGACCGGCTCACCAAGATCAGGGCGTCGCTGGACATCATGGGCATCAGCCGGCCGCTGCCGCTGTTCGAACCGCCCATCGACCCGATGACGCTGGTCGCGGGCGCGTACGCGGGCGAGCTGGACGGCGTGTCCGCAGCGCCGGCCGCCGAGGTGCCGCAGCACCGGTTCGCCTACCTATACCGCAGGGCGCAGGAGCTCACCGATCGCGTCTGCCAGTTCGGCGCGAACCTGCTGGACGTGCTGGAGCGCTGCGACGCCGAGGCGCTCAGCATGCTGCAGTCCACCCAGGAGACGGGCATCCTCGAACTCACCCGCGCCATCAAGGAGGCGCAGATCACCGACGCCGAGGAGACCTTCGCCGCGCTGCAGACCGGGCTGGCCGGGGCGCGGGGGCGCATGACCCACTTCCAGCAGGTGATCGACGCCGGCGTCACGCCGCTGCAGGCCGCCCAGCTCGCCATGATGGCCACCGCCTCCACCGCCCACCTGACCTCCAGCGGGCTGCGGATCGGCGCCTCCTTCGCGCACGGCGCGCCGCAGATCCTCGTCGGCCCGTTCATCCTGGGCACGATGGCCGGCGGCGACGAGGTCGGCGACGCCCTGGACAGCGTCGCCGGGGTCGCCGAGTCGCTCGGCGAAGGGCTGTCGGTGCTGGGCGAGCTGCTCGGCGTGCGCGCGGAGCAGGAGCGGGCCATGCAGGACAACCAGCTGCAGCTCGCCATCGCCACCAACGAGGCCGTCCAGATCGAACACCAGGTCACGAGCGCCGAGGCGCGGCTGGCCATCGCGCGGCGCGAACGGGACATCCTCAGCCGGCAGATCGCCAACCAGGAGGTGGTGACGGCGTTCCTGCGGGAGAAGTTCACCGGCACCGACCTGTACCAGTGGATGTCGGGCCGGCTCGCCGGGCTGTACTTCCAGACGTACGGGATGGCGGCCGACCTGGCCCGCGCCGCAGAACGCGCCTACCAGTACGAGCGCGGCGCCACCGACAACGTGATCACCTCCGCGCACTGGGACAGCAGGCGCAAGGGACTGCTCGCCGGGCAGCTCCTCGCGCACGACCTGGACCGGCTGGGGCAGGCGTACACGGCCGGGGACGGGCGGCGCCTGGAGATCACGCGGCAGATCTCGCTGCTGGAGCTGGATCCGGTGGCACTGCTCACGCTGCGCACGACGGGCAGTTGCGAGTTCGCGCTCACCGAGGACTTCTTCGACCGCGACTTCCCCGGCCACTACCGCCGCCAGATCCGCACCATCGCCATCACGTTCGTCGGCGCGGACGGGACGACGCTGCCGCTCAACGCCACGCTCGGCCAGGTCACGCACCATACCGTGCTCACCCCCGACCCGAAGGGCGTGCAGTACCTGCTCACCCCGACCGGTACGCCGCCAGGCAGCGTGCGTACCGACTGGCGGGCGGGCCGGCAGATCGCGCTGTCGCAGCCGCCCGAGGGCTGGGAGAACAACGGCCTGTTCGAGCTGCGCTACGACGACGACCGCTACCTGCCGTTCGAGGGCACGGGCGCGGTCTCCACCTGGCGCCTCGCGCTGCCCGGCCTGCGTTCCGCCGACCACCCCGCCGACCTGTACGACGCCAGGATCACGCTGCGGTACGAGGCGGACCACGGCGGCGAGACGTTCGCGGCCAGCGTGAAGGGGCTGCTGCAGCCGTACGACGCGGCGCGGTTCATTGACGTCGCCGCGGAGTTCCCCGAGGAGTGGGAGTCCTTCACCGACACCCTCACCATCCCCCTGTCCCCCGCCCTGCTGCCCGACCTGTACAACCCGCAGATCACCGGCATCTATACGGCGTACGACCTGGACACGCCCGGCACCGCCCAGTTCGCCGTACACGGCAACCCCTTGGTGGACGGCCGTCTCCTCCCCACCCCCGGGCTCCCCGCCACCGCTCCCCTGGCGCTCACCTTCACCGGTGACCGCGCCACCCTCCGCGGCCTGAGACTCACCCTCCTCTACCGCGCCCGCTGACCAGGACGGACCACGACAATGAAGAGAAAAGGCAAGTCGCCGACCGGGCCGAACAAGAAACAGAAGCAAAGCCAGCTCAATTTCCAGCCCGTGAACCCCGTGAACCGCGTGCCCGTCATCACCCACACGACCGATACGGACACATCCGGCACCAGATTCGACACCGACACGCCGCCACCCACGATCTCGCTGACCTCTCCGTCACCGAGCAGGGTCCCGGTTTCGTCGGTCAATACGATCACCAAGCCCAGCCAGACGTTGTCGTTCATGACCCCGACCATCTCCCTGACGACTCCAGTGCCGATGTCGGACGTGGACACCCCGCAGCCCAAGCCCGTCAAAAAACAAAAGCACTCCAAGGACGACCTGGCCGGCGATGCCCAGTCACTCGCCGCGCAAATCATGTACGAGTCCGATAAGGAGTCGGCGACGTACGAATATGCGCAGCGTCTGGACGAGCTCGTCACGTTGTCCGCGCTCCAGGAGATGAAGAAATTCTCGACCGCTCAGCTGACCCTGATGGCGAAGATTTTCCGCGGACAACCGACGCACTCCATCAAGGATGCCGATCCGAGAATCGACACGCTCACCGCCACGGTTCGCGACTTCCTCATCGCGTCCCGTCCGCCGGACGCCCCCTACGAGCTGGCCGGACGGAAGAAACAGAGCCTGGAGAGTGTCCCGGTGGAGACCCAGGCCGCCGCCACGACCAAATGGCTGAACTCGGTGCAGGCCGTCCTCGAACGCGACGGCTTCGACGACACCGGCCAACTGGAGTGGCAGCGAAAGAAAATCGATAAGCTGCTGACCCCGATCAGCACGGACAAGGCCACTCCTGCCGAATGGGCGCAGCTGCACGGGTATATTTTCCAGATCAACCGGGCCATGGCGGCGCGCAGCAATTATCTCCTCAGTGACGTCGAACGAACGATCAAGATTCCGAACTCCAAAAACAAACTGCGATCCGTGGACAGCGTCGAGCTCGTATTCATTCACAATGAGCCCGAACCTACACCCTTCTTCTGTGAGTACAAGGCGTACAGCAGTGAACAAAAGCCCAGTAGGGACTTCGAAACTTCTTTCAGCGAACAGCTCAACGACTACGTCACATTTCTTTCGCAGCCGGACCAGCCCTGTCACCTCCGGTACGTCTTCCCGAACCGGGCTCCCAAGTGGGTGCAAAGTATGCTTGGCGCCGCTGCGCGTCGACTGGAGAGCGCGGGCAAGAAGCTCTACCTCACCGAGGGAAACAGCACCACAGTCATCGGGCAGGAGCAAAATCTTTTCGGCACACCGACTAAGGCGAGCAGCGGCATCATAACGAGCAACGCCCCCACCAAGGGGAGTCAGATCATCCAAACGCCCGACACGGTGAATACAACCACCATCACCACCATCACCCCCATCGACACCACCCCGGTCATCAGCACACCGGTCATCCAGCCCACGGCCTCCCGGCCCTTGATGAGGACCAAGTCGACACCGACTCCCGTCGTCAAACAGAAGAAGACCCCTCCCAAGAAGAACCAACCGAAGAAGACCCCTCCCAAGAAGAAGAAGCAGAAGAAGTCGGAAGGAATAGTCGGGCAGGGTAAGCTGGAAGCTTTCTTCCCGACCACCAATGTTCACACCCCATTTACGGCCGTGTCGGGCGAGCGGCCTCGCAGCACGTCAAATTCCGGGTCCGGGTCCGAGACCTCGTGACCGAACAGCGGGAGAGCCCGGCCCGCGGCGCGGGC